>DASRGZ010000063.1:0-18268 GCA_035650735.1 Chthonomonadaceae bacterium | reverse complement strand
GCAAGGCGGAGGCAGGGGCCCTAACCCTGCCGACGGCCAGTATTCGCAACCCTTCCACCTTGATGTTGATGTCGCAAGGCGGAGGCAGAGGCCGTAACCCTGCCGACCCTGGCAGTCCGTTGCAGGCCCGACCCTGGCAGTCAACGGGCCTCGCTAGGCGGAGGCGCGAACCGTTGAGCGCCGACCCTAGCAGTCAACTGGCCGTAGGCCCCACAGCGGCAGGGTTCAGCCTGCCGCTTTCAGGCCGGGCAAAAAGCCTTTCAACGCACCGGCCTGGTTCGTATAGTTGCCACGGCCCAGCAGGCGATCCCTTCGCGCCGTCCGACAAAGCCCAGCTTCTCGGAGGTCGTCGCCTTGACGCTGATGCGGGAAGGGTCCAGCCCCAGACAGGCCGCCATGGCCCGCTGCATGGCCTCACGGTACGGCATCAGCCGAGGCACTTCCGCCAGCACCGTAGCATCCAGGTTCACCACTTCCCAGCCCGCCTCCGTCAACCGCTCGCCGACGTGGGCCAGCAGGTGGAGACTGGAAATATCCTTGTACACCGGGTCTGTGTTGGGAAACAGAATGCCGATATCGCCCAGCGAGGCCGCCCCCAGCAGCGCATCACCGACGGCGTGCAGCAGCACGTCGGCGTCGGAATGGCCTTCCAGCCCTCGGTCGTGCGGAATCTCCACGCCACCGAGGAAGAGCCGCCGTCCGGCCTCCGGCGCCGCGAACGCATGCACATCATAGCCGAAGCCGGTGCGCACTTCCGGAAGGAGCGCCGGTTTTGGCTCTGTAGCTTCCGCCGCCTGCCCGCGCTCCGGCATCAGCCGTTCCGCCAGGGCGATATCCTCCTGCCGGGTGATCTTAAGATTGCCCGGATCGCCAGCGACGACGGCTACCGGAGCGCCCATCGCCTCAATGAGCGAAGCTTCGTCGGTCGGCTCGGCGTGGGCGAAATCAAAGCGGGCGTAGGCCGCGCGCAAAAGCGCGACCCGCGCGCCCTGCGGCGTCTGCACGGCGGTCAGGCCGAAAAGCGTTTGGCCGTCTATTATTTCCAAGCGCGGCACGGTGGCCCGGATGATGCCCTCGCCATCCACCCGCTTGACCGTATCCGAAAGCGGCAGGCCCGGAACCGCCGCGCCCACCCGCGCCGTCGCCTCGATCACCCGGTCCATCACGGCGGCGGTCAACAGGGGACGGGCGGCGTCATGCACCAGCACCAGATCGGTGTCTGGCGGCAGCGCCTCCAGGCCGTTATAGACCGAAGCGGCCCGCGTTTCGCCTCCGGCCACGACCGCCCTCACCTTAGAGAATGCCCGCGCGGCAGCCCGGACACGCGCGACCTCCTCGGCCCCGGCGACAACCACCAGGGACGCAATGGCCGGGTGCGCCTCGAAAGCGGACAGCGTCCACTCCAGCACGGCACGCCCGGCCACAGGCGCCCAGATTTTATTCTCGCCGCTACCGAACCTTCTTGCCCTGCCCGCGGCGGGTATAACTGCCGCCACTCGCGGCGGAATGGCTGCTTCCGTTGAAGCCACCGATGTCCCCCCGGTCCCCGGATTCGCGTCCGACGCTGTACTCCAGGGATTCCCCGTCGTTATCGGTGCGGACGCGGGCAAAGATCATCTTGCCGGCCACCGTTTGCAGCACGCTGGTCACCACCACATCCAGCGTCTCGCCGATGTAGCGGCGCCCGTCCTCCACGACGATCATGGTGCCGTCGTCGAGATAGGCTACGCCCTGGTTGGCCTCTTTGCCTTCCTTGACGATGCCCACCGTCATCACCTCGCCGGGCAGCACCACCGGCTTGAGTGCGTTGGCAAGCTCGTTGACGTTGAGCACCTGCACGCCCTGCAGCGCGGCGACCTTGTTGAGGTTGAAGTCGTTGGTGACGATGACCCCTTTGAGCGCCTTGGCCAGCTTGACCAGGCGGGTATCCACCTCATCCTCCAGGGCGGATTTCTCCAGGGCTTTATCCCAACTGCGCACGACGAGCGGCAACTCCTTCTGCATGTTGTTGAGAATGTCCAGCCCGCGCCGCCCGCGCGCCCGTTTGAGATTATCGCCTGAATCGGCGATGTGCTGTAGCTCCTCCAGCACGAAGCCGGGCACATAGAGCGGCCCCTCGATGAAGCCCGTCCGGCAGACGTCCGCGATCCGTCCGTCAATGATGACGTTGGTATCCAGGATCTTGCAGTTGGCCATCGGGTTCATCTCTTCCGGCTGCGGCGGGGCCACCGGCCCGCCGCGCGCCAGCATGGCGACCAGCTCGGTCTTCATGCTCATCGTCGCTACCACTCCCAGGTAAATAAGGACGACGCAGAGGATAAGGGACAGCCCCACCTGGAACAGTAGATGGATGGGCAGTCGAGATAAGAGCTGGTAAAAAGGCAGCGTCACCAGGACGCCAAGCATTACGCCCAGAGCGACGGCGATCTTGTCGGTCGCCGAGGCTTTCTCCAGAGACCTACCGGCTACGACGATCCGATCCCCAATTTTGGGGCCGACCCAGATGCCAAACAGGAGCCCCAGAACCGCTAATGCGAACGTCACCTCCAGTTGATAGGCTTGATTGGTTCGCAGCAGATCTTCCCCGGTGGGGATAAAGAGCCACGGAATGCCCGGAAATTTATTCAACTGCAGGCCGGTATAGATGCCGAAGCCGCAGAGCGTCAGGCTGAGCAGTAATGTGAACAACTGCCGGAAATGGAAGAGACGCCTCATTGTTCTCACCTCCTTCCTCCTCTAAGATACGCGCCCGGCCCGCACAGGCCAGGCTAAGCTGTCTCCCCTCATTTTCGGGGAGTTCCGAACGCCGATGCCTCCGATGCCGTCACCCAGGACGAGACGGAGGCGCCTTCACCCCCATTTGCGGGGAGTTCCTGACGCCCGGCCCGCAAGGGCCGGGTTGAGCCTTACTTTATTGCTCCTAATGCTTCGCGTTCAAAGCGCGAAATCCTGCACGGTGATATGCAATTTTCCGACGATGCCGACGACGCGGAACATGCCCATCGGGTCGCCCTGCGTGAATTTGATATGCGTGGCGTCCACGAACGGCTCGGCTCCCGACGGCGCCGGCAGCGTCGGGTCGAAGGCGACCCACTGGCCGACATAGCTTTCGGCCCAGGCATGGTAGAAGAACTTGTCCTCCGCGTAGACGATGCCTCCGCAGAGCCTGGTCGGGACACCCGCCGCGCGGGCCAGGGCCGTATAGAACGTGGCATAGTCCCGGCAGACCCCGCGCCGCCGCAGGAAGATGTCGCTGGCCGAGCGCGGCACGCCAATGCTGGCGTCGGGCCGCATATTCTTATGCACCCAATCCCGGATGCGCACGGCAATCCGGTAGAGGTTCTTCTCCTTGCCCCGCAGCCGCGCCGCCGTGCTGCGAATGTTGACGTCGCTGGTATCCAGATAAGCCGCCTTCCACAGATAGGGCTTGAGCGCGGGGTCGGTGATGGGCAGCCGGGCGGCGTTTGCCGCCTCAAAGGGCGTCGCACGGATGTCATACCGTACGGTATATCCTGCCAGCGCGTTCGCCACCGGCAGAATCTCGGCCCTCTGGCGGTCATCGGAGAGGACAAACCGCTTCTCGGGCACGCCCGCAATCGTCACCGTAAGGGCACGCACATTCCGCGCATCCTGGATGGGCCTGTCGGTGCCGATGGCGGTGGCGACGGCGAAATCCGCCGGCGGCGTATAGGCTGTGCCGCCGCTATTGCTAGCACCTGGCGCCGGCAAGGGTTGTGCTTCCGGATTCAGGGCGACCGCCTGCGGCTCCTTGAGCATGGTCAGCGTGATGCCGGCCAGGCTCATTTCGTTTTTCAACGTATCGCCGTCCTCTGTCTCCCAGGAGGTCATATCGCCCAGGGAGAGATGCGCCTTGATGACAAAGGTGGGCGCCATTTTGCCGCTGACGGCATCCTTGAGCGTCTCGCGTCCCGCCACCTCGACTTTGGCTTCCTCTAGCTCAACGTTGAGCGGATTGAGAAAGTAAAAGGAGAGCTTCTGGCCGACGGAAAGCGGCTGGCCCGCCGTCAGGAAGTTGGTATCTCCCGCCAGGACCGCGTCTTTGGGAATGGTCAGAGTTTTGGTTGTCTGCGCGCCGCCCGTGT
This sequence comes from Chthonomonadaceae bacterium, assembly GCA_035650735.1. Lineage (GTDB taxonomy): Bacteria > Armatimonadota > Chthonomonadetes > Chthonomonadales > Chthonomonadaceae > DASRGL01. The sequence continues at coordinate 14,165 of DASRGZ010000063.1, read as the reverse complement.
TCAGGCGGCACGTGACTTTATGCGCCGCGTAGTCGTAGGTGGCCGTCAACTGGATGGCGCTGCCGTTGGATTTAATGTTAAAGGTTTGCTCCAGCGGCTGGTAGCGGAGGTCGCTAAGGGTCTCCTGCGACTCTTCCTGTTCGACGGCACTGCCCAGGACGGTCAGTTTGGTAACGCTTTTGCTGATCGACCGGAGGGCCGGCTTGCCCTGATAGGTGGCCGGAAGCGTCTGTAGATGGGCATACCCGACCTTACGCGATCCCATATACAATCCCATCCACGTCTCTGTGGTCTGCGCCTTCTGAGATGCGGCGGGCGCGCGCAGCCATAGAGGTCGCGCCAGTAAGGTCGTCGCCGCAGATAGGGGAAGAACGCTAAACAGGATACCCAGTACCAGAACGCGCCAGAGAGCGCGGGAGGAACGAGTTTGGGGAAGCTGCATTCAGCCACTCCTCACAGGTAGAACAAACGCCCCTGCTGAATGGGGATTTTTCAATATATAGAAATTAGGATAACCCAAGTTGCTACCTAGGAACACGTTTGAGAGAGAATCGCTCTGGAAACCGGCTTTTGCATCACCGTTTGCCTTCTCGAAGAGGCAAGGTAGCAACTTGAGTTAGGATAGCCTTGCCTGAAAGCGTGGCTGCCCATCGAGGGCTTGCCCCTCCAGCTACGCTTTCGCCGGGCGCTGCCGATTCCTAGATTGCTATGGCTATACGCTCTATTATACCATGCGCCCCTCCGGTACGCCACCCCATTTGTGCGTCCCAAGAGGATCGAATCCGTTACTGGTGACTTTGCGCTTTAGGCCGATTCTTCCTGTGCCTTTAGCCCTCTTTTCCGCTTCCCGACCAGACTCCACGACGGCACCCTGCGATTCTTGCCAATGGTGCCAAAATTCTTTGCAAAAACAGGTAATTATGCTATACTGACGTGCCGATAATAGGGGATGCGCGCTTCAGACCCAACCCGCGGCGGCCCGTGCCCGTGTGCTCCACCTGGCCGCCCATCCACCTGTGCGCTGCAAGGTTTCGAATCCATTCCTGTGTGGCTGGGAGACGTGTTGCCATGTCCGACCAGGCTCAGGGTCTCCGCGCGCTTGCGGATCAGGCCCGACGCGATCAGAGCGGTCCCTCCCCATATCCGGCGTGTGTCCCTGAAGACACCTCCACAAACCATAGCGCCCATTCCGCCGACATCCATCCGTTCGCCTCGTCGCCAACAACCCCTGTCGTGGAATCGGGCATGGCACTGGCCGATGCGCGGCTGCACTGGCCCGGCGCGGACGAGACGGCGCGACAGAAGGCGGCTCGCCCGCGGGCGCGTGTCATCGCCGTCACCAGCGGCAAGGGCGGCGTCGGCAAGACTAACTTTTCGACCAACCTGGCCCTGACCCTGGCACGCGCCGGGCAGCGCGTGATCGTCATTGACGCCGACCTCGGCCTGGCGAACCTGCATGTCGTGCTGGGCATTGCTCCCAGCTATCACCTGGAGCACGTCATGCGCGGCGAAAAATCGCTGCGCGAGATCCTCTACCCCGGCCCCGGCGGCATCCAGGTCATCGGCGGAGGTTCCGGCATCACGGAGCTAGCCAACCTGGACGAGCAGACCCGGCGGCGGTTCGTGACCGGCTTGCACGAGCTCGACAGCCTGGCCGACATCATCCTGATCGATACCGGGGCGGGCCTTTCGCGCAACGTCCTGGCCTTTCTATGCGCCGTCGAGGAGATCGTCGTCCTGACCACGCCGGAGCCGACCGCCATCACCGACGCCTACGCGACCATTAAGGTCGTCTCCCAGGAGAACCGTCGGGCCCGCGTGATGCTGGTGGTCAACATGGCGCAGTCAGAAGCGGAGGCCGAAGCCGTCGCCAACAAGATCAGGCTCATCTCCCTCCAGTTCCTGGGTCGAGACCTCGACATTCTAGGCTCCATTCCGCAAGACCCGGCGGTGGCCCGCGCCGTGCGCGCCCAGCAGCCCTTCGCGCTCTCCCAGCCGCAGTCGGCAGCCACGCGCAGCGTCGGCCAGATCGCAGCGCAACTCGGCTACCAGCCTGCCAGCGCCCGGCCCCATGGCGGCGTCAGCGGCTTTCTGGATCAGATGCAGCGCTTCTTTGGCTTCCGCGCGCAGGGCAGCCGATCGTAAGGATTTCGCGCAGTGAAGAATATTGCCTCTCAGCTGCATATCATCCTCGGCTCACTGGCGGCGATGCTAGTCGCCTTTCTCGCGCTCGTCAACGGCACGTCGCCCAGCACCTGCCTGATGAAAGCCCTGGCCGCCTTCCTGGTCTTTGCCGGCTTTGGCCTGATCCTGCGCTACGCCCTCGCCGAGGCGCTCCAGGAAGAGTCGCAGGAGGGCTTGGGGGAGACCCGGCGCGGCGGTCTGCGGCTGGAGAATGGAGCGCAGAACCTGGACGTTATCGTTCCCGGCACCTCGGTAGCCGAGCTGCTGGCGGCGCAGCAGGCCGAGGGGACGGCAGCCGACGCCGCTTCCGAGGCGGAGGAGAGCGACGAGTCGGCAGCCGCCTGACGGGCGTCGTCCCATCGTACTCGACAGACTTTTTCCATTTTTCATTCGTTGGTCTCTGGGTGGGTGAACAGAATCCGGCAGCGCCGCCGAAAAGTCCTGGCTATGTCCCCTTTTTATGGAACAATGACTTATCGGTAGACACTCCCAGCCGTGTGGATCAATCTCACGCAGCCTGCTGCTGAGGAGATACGTCCACACCGTTGGGAGCGATTACCGACTTATCCATACCCGATGGAAAACGCCCGCCCATCCAGCGACCCGGAAACCGAAAGCGCCCTGCATCCCTAACGCAAGGCCGACCCCACTCAGGTAAGGGAGAGTGAAGTTGATGACCACTTCGGATCTAAAGGATACCTGGCGGCGATATAAGGTTTATGATGACCGCCTGGCCCGCGATGAACTGATCAGACATTTCGCCTATCTGGTCAAGATCACCGCCGGTCGGGTCATCACCAACCTGCCTCCCAGTCTGGAACGCGACGACCTGGTGAGCGCGGGCGTCATGGGCCTGATCAAAGCCGTCGATCAGTTTGACACCTCGCGCCAGGTCAAGTTTGAGACCTACGCCATCGCCCTCATTCGCGGGGCGATCCTGGAGATGCTGCGCGAGGACGACTGGGTGCCGCGCTCCGTGCGCGAGCGCGTCAAGAACCTGGAGCGCACCTATACGCAGCTGGAGGTCTCGCTGGGCCGTCCCGCCACCGAAAGCGAAGTGGCGGAGGCGATGCAGATGGAGCCCGAAGACTTCCAGAAGCTGCTGCTGGATACGGGCCGCACGACCCTGCTCTCCCTGGAAGATATTCTGGTTGGCAGCGAGGGCAGCGAGAAGCTGCATCTTTCCGACGTTATCCAGGACGAGAACGCCGTTCCCGCCCTGGAAGCGGAGATGCACGAGCGGTGCCGGATGCTCGGAGCGGCCATTGACCGGCTGCCGGAGCGCGAGCGCCTGGTCGTGTCGCTCTACTATTACGAAGGGATGACCTTCAAAGAGATCGGTAAAATCCTGGGCATCTCGGAGTCGCGGGTCTATCAACTCCACACGCAGGCGGTGCTGCGCCTGCGCGGCTATCTCCAGCGGGATACCGAGCTCTTCCGCTGAACCGTGGCTCGACAGCGTCCGCGCTCCCAGCACGCCCGGCTTAGAGGGCGCTCGGGCCCCGGCGACATCCTTGCGTTCTCGCCGATCCCTTCCAACCAGGGCCAAAAGCGCGGCGAGCGCAGGAGGAAGGCTTATGTCTATCCAATCCGGTAATTTCCCGGCGCCCATCACGCGCCCGGCCGGTCCGGACGCCATTCAGCCTGTCGGACGTGACGCCAACGCGCAGGAGTTCGGGCAGGGCAATCGGGGAAAGCGACAGGACGGCAAGCATCGGTCGCCCGACTCGGAAACGCCCCAGGACGTGGTGGATGTCAGCGGCGACTACCTTAAGCAGAGCGGTGAGGAGGCGCAGGCGCTTCCTGACTCGGCGGGCCGCGCTTCTAAAGGCGGCAGGCCGTCCACCCGCGCGCTCCCCCCGGAACGCCACATTGATATCCAGGTCTAGCCCGGCAACGTGTGCTATTTGGTCGGAATTCTACGTATAAGAAGCAGCGTCCTCCGCGCTGCCCAGGATTACAGCCCCACCTAACCCCCCATCCCCCTTCCCTACAAGGGAAGGGGTGACCCGGCTTCCCTTCTCCCCTCCCCTGTTCTTGGGGAGGGGAAGGGGGTGGGGGCCTCTTGGGAGCGTGGGGTGGCGTGCCAGGGTTTCCAGAAACGGAAGGCTTGCATGGATTGGCAGATCGTCGTCTTCGTCTTGCAGATTATGCTGCTGGCTGTGGGGTATTTTCTTTTTCAGCAGGCCCGCGCCGAACTCTCCGCCCGTGCGGCGGAGGCGCCGGTTCTGAGTGAGGTGAAAGCGCTGCAGCGCAGCATCAAGCAGTTGCTGAAGGAGCTCGAAGAGACGGCGGACCAGACATCGGCCCGCCTGGAGAGTCGCTGTCTGGAGGCAAAGGAGCTGCTGGCATCCCTGGATCGCCGCCTGGCGGCATGGGAAGAGGGCGAGCGGCAGGCCGCTCCGTCCCGCGTTGTTCCTTCGCCAGATAGGCAAAGGCCGGAGATGGACCCGGCAATCACGCGGGGGCTCGCCGCTGTTGCCCCCAATACTACCGACGAGAAGAGCCCTGCGAGCGCACCCGCCAGGCCGGATTCGCGTCGCCAGACCGTCTATGCGCTGGCCGATGCCGGCGAGGCGCCGGCTGCCATCGCCCGCGCTACTGGGCTCTCCGAAGGTGAAGTAGAAACGCTGCTTGGCCTGCGCCTACAGCGCCGGTAAATACAAGCGGCACGAAGCCGGCGATTAGGTAACTCAAGTTGCTACCTTGCCTCTTCGAGAAGGCAAACGGTGATGCAAAAGCCGGTTTCCAGAGCGATTCTCTCTCAAACGTGTTCCTAGGTAGCAACTTGGGTTAGGTAATCCCTCCTCACTGTGCGAGTACCTCTCATGAATTCAATCAGGAGGAGAAACATCCACACGACTGCGGGCGCCTGCCGGCGGTTTTGTGATGCCCTATTTTTTTGTATTGTCCAAAAGGAGAAGCAAACACCTTGAGTCCGATTTTACGCCGCTGCACACGGCGTCTCCCCCTGTACTGTGCTGCCGCATTGGCCCTTGTTTCCCTGGCAGGCTGCCAGGGACAGAAAATTGTGGCCCGCGTCAACAAGAACTCCATTGTCGAAGACGACTATGTTAATCGCGCCCTGCGCGTCCATCCCAACCCGGTCAACACCAATACCAGCATGGAAATCGGCGGTATGGTGCTGGTAGATATGATCCGGGAAGAGCTAACGCACCAGCTCGCCGTCCAGAAAGCCCACGAAGAGGTCCCCGACGAGGACGTGCGGACGCTGGCGGAATATCAAAAGCGGGTCAGTCCCGACATCCTCAATCAGATCAACAACGGCCAGATCACCGAAGAGGATCTGGAGCGCCAGATCCGTTACAGCATCCAACAGCTGGAGATCGGTTCGGAGGGCGCCAAGCCCGATGAGAACGCGATCAAAGCCAAGTACGATCAGCTCACCAAGGCCGCGCCCGGCCAGAAGCCCCGGCTGGTCTTCCCGGAAGTCTGGACGATCCGGGTGCTGCCGTTCCAGGATAAAGCGCAGGCCCAACAGGCGCTGACGACCATCCAGGGCGGGCGGCCGTTCCAGGCAGTGGCCCAGGCCATCACGCAGTCGCAGCCGCTCGCCGCTCAAGGGGCGGGCCGGGACACCGCTGTACTGGCCGCGCAGTTGCAGACGCAGGCGCCGCCGCTCTACAGGGCGCTGGCCCCGCTCAATAGCGGCCAGACCGTCACCGAACCGATCTCTATCCAGGTGCCCGACCCACAGACGCGACTGCCCCGGACCTTCTATCTGATTGCCCAGATGGTCAGAAAGGAGCCGGAGACGGTCCCGACGCTGCCGCAGGTGCGGCCCCTTCTGCAGCAGATCGTCATCAGCGAGACGCGCCCCGAGTGGGTCCGGCACGCCAACCAGGAGCTGGCCGCCTATACCCGCGACTCGCACATTCAAATCTATATAGATCGGTATAAATCGCTGGTGGAAAACTACGTCCTGGCCCAGGCTCAGTCGCACGCGGTGCCCGCTCCCGGCGGCCCGGTGGCGGTGGCGCCGGAGGGCGCTTCCCCGGCTGGCGCGGCTGCTCCCGCTCCAGGCGCCGGAGGAATCGCCCCGGCGCCCGCAGGCGGCGCCGGAACCGCCCCCGTGCCGGCAGGTCCGTAGCCGGAGAGGCGGCGATGATTACCCTGATCGGACTGGGCCCCGGGGATGCGGAGACGCTCTCGCGCGGCGCGGAGCGGGCGCTGCGCGAGGCTTCGGCGGCTATGGAGCAGGGCACAGGCGTGCTGCTGCTGCGCACGGCACGCCATCCGGTCGTGGAGGCGCTGCGCGCCTGGGGCCTGCATTTCGAGACGCTGGACGCGCTCTACGATACGGCACCCGACTTTGCGGCGGTCTACTCCGGCATTGCGGCGCGGGTGCTTGCGGAGGCAGCGCGCATAACAGGCGGCGGCAAGCCCTTTGCCGTCGCCTATGCCGTGCCGGGCCATCCCCTCTTCGGCGAAGAGTCGGTGCGGCTCATCCGCGAGGGCGCAGCCTCCGCCGGCATCCCCACCCAGATCGTCTCTTCCGGCAGCTTCGTCGAGGCGGCCCTGACGGCGGCGGGCGCCAGCCTCGGAGACGGCGTGGACGTGCGCGATGCGCTGACCCTCGCGCCCACCGACCGGATTGACGAACACGGTCACCCCGACGGCGGACGCCTGGATGTGTCGCGCGGCCTCCTGCTCTATCAGGTGTTCGATACGGCCTCGGCCTCCCATGCCAAGCTCTCCCTGATGCGCGACTACCCCGACGACTGGGAGATCGCGCTGATTCAGTGGGCGGGCGTGCCCGGACGCGAGGCGGTCCGCCGCGTTCCGCTCTTCCAGCTTGACCGTGAGCCGGTAGACCACCTCACGACCGTCTACGTTCCGCCGCTGCCCCCGACCCTGCGCCGTCCCTCCTTCGCCACGCTCGTGGGCGTGATGGCCCGCCTGCGCAGCCCCAACGGCTGTCCCTGGGACCGGGAGCAGACGCACGCGACCCTCAAGAAGTACTTCATCGAGGAGACGTATGAGGTCCTGGAGGCCATTGATGAGGATGACCCCGATATGCTGTGCGAGGAGTTGGGCGACGCGCTGCTGCAAGTCGTCTTCCATGCGCAGCTGGCTTCCGAGGAAGGCATCTTCAACATAGATGACGTGACAGGGCGCATCGTGGATAAGCTGGTACGCCGCCACCCGCACGTCTTCGGCACGGTGGAGGTCTCAGGCAGCGAGGAGGTGCTGCGCAACTGGGAAAAGATCAAGCGCGCCGAGAAGGACGAAACCTGGCGCCAGTCGGCGCTGGACGGCGTGCCGCGCGGCCTTCCGGCGCTGATGCAGGCGATGGAGATCAGCAAGCGGGCCGTCAAGGTTGGCTTCGAGTGGGACACGTTCGCCGATGTCCTGGCGAAGTTCGACGAGGAGGCCGCTGAGTTGAAGGCCGAGCTCTCCTCCGAGACGCCCGACCGCGAGGCCATCTTCGCCGAGTTGGGCGACCTGCTGTTCACCATCGTTCAGATCGCCCGATGGCAGCAGGTAGACCCGGAAGAGGCGCTGCGGACGATGCTGGCGCGCTTCTCCCAGCGGTTCCGCTACATGGAGCAGCGCGCCCAGGCGCAGGGCCGCACCCTCCAGGGCATGACGCTGGCGGAGATGGATGCCCTCTGGGACGAGGCCAAAGCGCAGGGACATTAGGGCTAACCGTGCCTCCCCCTGCCGTTCCGATACGGTATAATCCTGATGCTATGGGAAAGCAGGGTCCTTCCGTTTTCCGGCACTCGCCGCCGGGCACGGAAAGTACCCGTCTCGGTGGCCTGTGGCCAAGCGTCCTGACGGACGCTCTGTTGCGGCAGGTTCTTTCCGCTCTTCGTAGGCAGCCACCTGCCGCCAAGATGGGTGTTTCGTCCGCTAGGACGGTTGGCGGCAAAGCCGCCCTACAGACGGGTAATTTATTGCCCGGCTGCTGCGGACGCGAAAAACGCAAAAGCGCCGAGACAGGAGTGTATGGCAATCCTGCAAAAGCGATACCCAACAGAGACATGATTCTATATGGATGCCCTCTGGCATGGGACAAAAGCGCAGGGACACAAAGCATATGCAGAATCCAAACAAATGAGGAGATAAGATGGCATACAAGGCGTTGATCGTTTGGGGTGGTTGGAACGGCCACGAGCCGCAGCAGGTAGCCGAGATTCTGGATCAGGCGCTGCGGCAGAAGGGCTTCGAGGTAGAGGTACGCGATACGCTGGATGCGTTCAAGGATGCCGAGAAGCTCAAATCGCTCAACCTGATTGTGCCGATCTGGACGATGGGCACGATCACCAATGAGCAACTTAACCCGGTGCTGGAAGCGGTGAAGGGCGGCGTGGGTCTCGGCGGGTGCCACGGCGGGATGTGCGACTCCTTCCGAGACGCGACCGAGTGGCAGTTCATGACCGGCGGACAGTGGGTAGCCCACCCCGGCAACGACGGCGTGGAGTACACCGTTCACATCACCGACCGAGATCACTTCATCACACGGGGCATGTCCGACTTCCAGGTGAAGTCAGAGCAGTACTACATGCACGTGGACCCGGCCAACAAGGTGCTTGCCGTCACTCGCTTCCCCACCGCCGACGGTCCACATGTGACCAACGGCCCGGTGGATATGCCGGTGGTCTGGACGAAGATGTACGGGCAGGGCCGCGTCTTCTATAGCTCGCTGGGGCATCACGCCGATATCGTCCGTCAGCCGGAGGCATTCAACATCATGACGCGCGGGCTGCTGTGGGCCGCCCACGCCGAAGAGCGAGCTTAAAATAAATAAGGCGGAAGGATGAACAGAGCCAGGGCTTTTCTTTATCCTTCCGTCTTTCTCTTTAAAACGTGCCGGAGGTGGGAGTCGAACCCACACAGGGTCGCCCCTAACGGTTTTTGAGACCGCCGCGTCTGCCATTCCGCCACTCCGGCGCGGCACGCCGTATTATACGCCAGGCAGGGCGATTCTGTCAACTTTGCCACTTTACCCTGATTGGAGCGTCTGCCTACAATTCATTAGACCCTTCCTAAAATTGCCGGGAAGCGCGCGGCCTGACAGGAAGCTTTCCTGCGGCGGCGTGCGTATTATAAACAGATATTTCTCCTGGGTAAAAAGATGCCTCTGCGCAAGAGTAACACCGATTCCGCAACGCCGCGGGATTCGCTGCCCCGTCGGCTCCTTCGGTCGCGCGTTGGACGCGCGCTCGGCCTGCTGGCCCTCCTGCTCGTCGGCAGTGGGCTCTTCTGGTATAACGAGCACCGCACGCTGACCTGGGGCCAGACGCTGAACCCGATGTACTGGTGGCGCCGCCTGCATGGCGAAGACCTCTACGACCCAAATGGCGCGATCCTGCTTCATGGCAACCGCTCCCTGCCGGAAGTCGCCCTCACCTTCGACGACGGGCCGCATATCCAGAGTCGGGGCCAGATACTCGACACGCTCAAGCGCTACGGCGTCCACGCGACCTTCTTCGACGTGGGCAGGCGCATGGCGGAAAACCCGGACCTGCTGCGGCGCACGCTGGCCGAGGGCCATGAAGTCGGGAACCACTCCTACCACCACCTGCGCCTGACCTCCCTATCGCCGCAGAAGCGCCACCGCGAGATCAACGACGTAGATATTACCTTCTATCGCATCACCGGCCAGCATCTTTCCCTGCTGCGCCCGCCCGGAATGCGCTACAATCAAAACGTGCTCGCCACGACGCAGCGCCTGGGCTACATCCTGGTCGGCTGCAATACCCTCTCGGCCGATTTTAACTTTAACGAAACGATTGATTTCATCGTCAATCGCACGGTCAACCGCACGGAAAACGGCAGCATTATCCTGCTGCACGACTATCCCAACACCGCGGTCGCACTGCCTCGGATTATCGAAGCCCTCCGCGCCGAAGGCTATCGCTTTGTCACCATCCATGAGATGATCGAGCACCTGCCAGAACGGCAGCGCCTGGCGGCCAATCTATTCCTCCAGGCTCACGCGGCAAACATCGCGTCGGCAGCGGCCCCGCAGCCCGCACCGGCCCTCCGGCAGGTATCGCGGGCCGCCCGTTAACCCATGCGCGAGTTAGCCACCATCAGAATTCTTATCAAGAAAGTAGGCTGGCGCCGGGAACTTTATCGCAAATCCTGCCCGTAAGCCAACGTAGGAGGCTAGCCGAATGGACCTTGTGCGGATCTTCCCCGGTGTCCTGCGTAATGATCGCAGAGAGTTCGATACGCTGGTGAATCGCTGTCATCGGCAGGCGTATAATATCGCCTACCGCATGACGGGCAACCATGCCGACGCCGAGGACTTAACCCAGGAATCGTTCCTGCGTGCCTATCGTTTCTTCGATAGGTATAACCGGGACATGCCCTTTGAAAACTGGCTCTACCGGATCATGTCCCGCGTGTTCATTGACGAAATCCGCAAGAAACCAAAATATAAGATGCAGTCGCTGGATCAACCGCTCAACGCCAGCGAGAGCGGCGACGCCGATGTGCTGCTGGAGATCCCGGATCTGGAGTCCAACCCGGCGCAGATGTTGCTCAGCGAGGCGCTAGACGAGCACTTGCAGCGAGCGCTGGAAGCCTTGCCCGAAGAGTTCCGGGTAGCGGTTATCCTGGCGGACATCGAAGGATTGTCTTATGAGGAGATCGCCGAAACGATGAGCTGCTCTCTGGGAACGGTGCGCTCGCGCCTGCATCGCGGGCGCAAGCTGCTGCGTCAGAAAGTAGCGCAACTGATGCAGCGCGCTAAAGAAGCGTGCTAATGATACAGCCCTTATTCTCTTGCCTTCTTTCTGAAATCATTCTGTATCCGCTGCCGGGTACAAAACAGGAGATCGAGCGTGAACTGTCGTAAAGTGAGCCATCTTCTGTCCGCGTATATGGACGGGGAGTTGCCGGGAGTAGAGCACCGGCAAATTCACCTGCATCTGAATGCCTGTCCCGAATGTCAGGCCGAATATGAGGGCCTGCTGCAGGTCAAGCGGCTTCTGGCCGGGATGCGCATCCAGGAGCCGCGCCCGGAGTTGCCTGGACTCATTTTGCAGCGATTGGTCTCTGCCGAGGCGCAGGCGACTAGCGGCGGGCCGGCCTCCTGGCTGCGCCAGTTCTGCGCCCGGTGGAAGCAGATCGCTCCGCCGCCGCCCGTTATCGCTTTTGGGACCGGGCTGGCCGCCATGGGCATTCTGTGGACGGTCCGCATGGTGGATACCCCCAACGAGATCCATTGGCAGCAGCCGACGAGCCAGATTTCGATGCTGCCCCTGGCATCGGGATCGGAAATCCCGCGTTTCGGGCTTTATCCTAACGGCGCTAGTCCCGATCTGCTATCGGAGCAGCCTCTGCCTGTTGTTAATCCGATCTGGACTCGAAATACGCCGCTCAATCCGCTGCCCGTCGTTTTTTCCAGCGAGCGGGTGTTGCCGCGCCGGTACCTGCGCAGCTCCAATCCTGTGCTCAGTGTGCTTTACCCGCGCTAATCCGTACTTCTTCCAAGAGAGTTGATTGCCTTCCACCCGGCGTTCTCGCCGGGTCTTTTTTCCTTTTCGGGCGGCGAAAGCCTCGCCAGGCGGAGGCAGGGGCCGTAACCCTGCCGACACTGGCAGTAGCAACAAAAGCACGAAGTCGCCCTTCGGTGACTCACCTAACCCCCCGCCCCCCTTCCCTACAAGGGAAGGGAGTGACCCAGCTTCTCTCCTCCCCTGTTGTTGGGGATCGCTAGATGTCGCAAGGCGGAGGGGGGTCGCAAGGTGTCGCTAGGCGGAGCCGGAGGCCGTAACTCCGGCGGCCCTAGAGCAGTGGCCGAACCGTTGCAGGCCCGACCCTGGCAGTCCATTGCAGGCCCAACCCTTGCAGTGGGAAGAGGGTGAGGGCCACAACCCAAAACAGAACGGGCTGGCTGGAAGCAAAAATCTACGTAAACCTTCGTGGCCATCATTCGTCAAATAGGCGGCGCTACCCGCCCAAAAGCCGAGCGCCGTTTTTCCGGCTGGATTTTGCATGAGGCTGTAGGGGTGGGACCTTTCCATTCCCTCCCTTTTCTGGTACACTGGATTACCGTTTTGCTGCGCGGTTTGTCTCCAGGACAAACCGGCAAGGAGGTCGCAAAGAGATGCACTACCGACAGAGAGGGCGCGATGGGAACCGGATGCCGACAGCATCGCCCGTAAGAGGCAGGGCTATCCCGAGCAAGCGCCGGGCGATGTGGGGGTGGGTCGGCGTGATGAGCCTGGCAGCGGCCCTCTCGACAGGAGGAGCGCCGTCAGCGCATGCCCAAGAGAAAGCGAGGCTTGAGAACGCACGGGCAAGCGTCGCCCGGCTTGCCGATCTGCAGGATGCGTTCAGCGCCGTCGCGGATGAGGTGGAACCGGCGGTGGTCACCATCTATACTAGCAAGGCCATTCGCACCGCCGGCGGCGAGCCCAATGGAAATGAGTTCCATGGCCTGGCGCCTTTCGGACGCAACGGCACGCGCCGCGCCACCGGCACCGGCTCCGGAGTCATTATCTCCAAGGACGGCTGGGTGCTCACCAACGACCACGTGGTTGGCGGCGCGGATAAAGTGACCGTGCGCCTGCACGATGGACGCGAATTAACCGGCAAAGTGCTGCGCGATTACCGCAGCGACCTGGCCCTGATCAAGCTCGATGGGCCTTCCTACTTCCCCGCCGCGCGCCTGGGCGACTCCGACAAGGTGAAGGTGGGACACTGGGCCATCGCCATCGGCAGCCCCTATCGCTACGAGGGCTCGCTCTCGGTCGGCGTCATCAGCAGCCTCTACCGCCAGCAGCGCATCAGCGACTTCAGCGCCCTTGGGCGCCCGCGCTTCTATCCGCAGATGATCCAGACGGACGCGGCCATCAACCCTGGCAACTCCGGCGGGCCGCTCTGCAACATCTACGGGGAGGTCATCGGCATCAACACCGCCATTGAGAGCGAGGGCGGCGGCAGCATCGGCATCGGGTTCGCCATTCCGATCAACGCGGCCAAGTTCGTCATCACGCAGTTGATGACCAAGGGCCACGTCAGCTATGGCTACCTCGGCATCAGTCCCACCAGCATCACGCCGCGCCTGGCGTCGGCGCTCAACGTGGACCAGGGCGCGCTGATTGATATGGAACCCTACCCGGCGACCCCGGCAGCCAAAGCCGGGCTGCACGCGGGCGATGTGGTGATCGCCATCAACAAAAAGCCGGTACGGAATGAACTCGACCTGCGCACCATTGTCGCCCAGACGCCCCCGGATACGACCGTGGATCTAACCGTCGTGCGGAACGGCAAGGAAATGGCTCTCAAGGCGACGCTGGCCGAGGCCGGGGATAACGACCTGCCGCCGACAAACGAGAAGCCGCGCGCGCCGAGCAAATCCCGCCTGGGCATCGAAGTGCAGCCGCTGACGCAGAAGCTGGCCGAGGCCGCGGGCGTGACTCCCAAAACGCCCGGCGTCGTGATCAAATCCATTGACCCCAACTCCGCGGCAGCCGACATAGACGAGCTGAGCGAAGGGCAGGTTATCCTCAAGATCAACGACGTGGAGACGCCGACGGTGCAGGCGTTCCAGTCTGCCACGGCCAACCTGAAATCCGGGGACCAGGTCAAGATCCTTTATCAGCACGATAAGGACATCCGCTTCGTGGTCGTTCCGCTAGATTAGGCACGAGCGCCATACCGGTCCCAAAAGAATCCACCGATTACATAGATTAGCGCAAATTAAAAAACAAAGAGAAACACGGATCGGACGGATTAAACGGATAACACGGATTCCAGGCCCTTATCCGTTTGATCCGTGGCATCCGTCCCATCCGTGTCTAGGTCCTTTCTTAATCGGTGTTAATCTGTGTAATCGGTGGATTCGATCTTACCCAGGCAGCGGGTCCGTGAGGAGAGCGTAGAGCAGAAAGAGAAAGACGGCGCTCACCAGGAAGATCACCGTGACGACCCCCGAATCTTTAAAGACGAGCGAGGCCAGCGCTGCCGCCAACGCCGCCATCAATCCGCGCGCCGTC
>DASRGZ010000062.1:0-15992 GCA_035650735.1 Chthonomonadaceae bacterium | reverse complement strand
GCAAGGCGGAGGCAGGGGCCCTAACCCTGCCGACGGCCAGTATTCGCAACCCTTCCACCTTGATGTTGATGTCGCAAGGCGGAGGCAGAGGCCGTAACCCTGCCGACCCTGGCAGTCCGTTGCAGGCCCGACCCTGGCAGTGGGATGGGGGTGGAGGCCATTAGGGTCGGGGGTTAGGTCAAGAAAGGGCAGGGCAAGATGACCGCAGTCATATGCCGAAAGTGGATTTCCCTGTGGTTTTTGGCGTCACTGAGCGCGATAGCAACCCTGCCCCAGGCGAGGGCACAGGAGGCTTTGCCGCAGAAAGCTGAGCCGGGCTACGAGGCGCTGGTGGAGGCCGCGCGGTTAATCAAAACCAGTAAGGTGCTGGAGGCGGCGACCGATCCCAGCGCGACGCTGATGCAGAAGCGGCTGGCCCTGGAAGACAAGCCCGTTGCCCAGGCGCTTGATCTGATGGATGCCTGGCTGAGTCGACCTGTCAATCCGGAAGCCGAGTTGGACCTGCAATCGGATAGTTTCATCTCCGCCATGGGCGGGGTGCGTGCGCTGGCCCGGGCGCTGGCGGTGCGGCAGTATGTGCTGCTGGCGGATGGGCACGTCGGCGAAGCGATTGAGGTAATGCGGGACGGCTTGAGGCTAGGTTACGCCATTGAGAATCATAGTCTGATCGGCTGGCTTGTCGCCCAGGCGATCCACCAGATAGTCATCAGGCCATTCGTAGAGCACCTGGACCAGCTTTCGGTACGCGATTGTGAGCGCCTGTATGGCCTGGTGCAGGACTGGCTCAGCGCGCCCGACCTCCTGCCCGACGCGCTAGAACGCGAACGCCAGAGCGCAATCCTCTTGCTGCGAAAGGCGACGGAGCATGAGGGCACCGGTGGGTTGGAGCAACTGTTTCAGGAGATGGAAGAGGGCGCCGGGGGCGCGCTGGATGAGGACAGCCAGAAGATGCTTGCCCAGGTGCAGGGTCTGACCCCGCAAGGCGTGCAGGAGTTGATCGCAACCACAGAAGCCAGCATAAACGCCGCCTACCGACAGGTACAGCTTGCCCTGCGAACTCCGTATTGGGAACAAAAACGCCCTCTAGCACTGAACCCGGATGGCGCAAAGCCAGGGAACAATCTGGGGACCCAACTTGCTCTTACGCTCAGGCCAGCCTTTGAGGGAGTAGTGGATAGACATACCAGTCAGCAGGCGATGGCGCGGTTGCTTGGCTGTCATGCCGCGATCCGCCGTTACCGTTGGGAGCACAATCGCCTGCCCGCAACGCTGGCCGAGCTCAAACTCGGCGACATGGCCGTTGATCCTTTCAGCGGCCAGGAGTTTCTCTATAAGCGCGGCACGCGAGACTACCAGTTGGAAAGCATCGGTCCGCCGGCCTACGACGCCGGCCATCCCGTGCCCGGTCAGCGTGTGCCCGTTACCCTGACGCCCGACCGCAAATAAGCGAGGTGATCCTATGGCAGCGACGCCCAAACGCACCGATATTAATTTTGACGAGTTCCGCAAGCGCTTGCTTAAGGAGCGCGCGCGCCTGGTGCAGGAGCATCACCAGGAAAATACCGATATGGATGCGGAGAGCGAAGACCTCATCCTCAATGAGCTCTCTACCTACGATATCAACGAGCCCGGCGATTCCGCCGTCCAGCTCTATGACCGGGGCCGCTTTGAGGCGCTGGATGAAAATACGCGCGAGATGTTGCGGCGTATTGACATCGCTCTGGCGCGTATAGAAGAGGGAACGTATGGAATCTGCGAGGTCACCGGCAAGCCGATCCCGGTGGAGCGGCTGCGCGCCCTGCCCTGGGCCACGATGACCGTCGAAGCTGCGGAAAGGACCGATCGCTAAGCATCATGGGTTTGAAGCACGAGCAGCCTGTATCCTCTGGCGCCCCCGTCGCGGCGCGCGCGCGGGCCATTCGCCCGGCGCTGTTTTACCTTATCGCCGTGCTCGTCTTTATCGGCGACCAGCTAAGCAAAGCGTGGGTGCAGCACGCCCTAGCATGGGAGCAGTCCAGGCCGATATTCGGTCACGTCTTCCAGCTTACGCTCACCCACAACACGGGTGGGGCGTGGGGACTGCTGCCGCAGGGCAATCTGCTGTTTATCATCTTCGCCTCGATTGCCATTGTCGCCCTGCTCTATGCCTATCACCGGATGCCGCACGTGCCGCTGCTGGTGGGCACGGCGCTGGCGCTGGCGCTGGGCGGCGCGCTCGGCAACCTACTGGATCGGCTGCGCTACCAGTACGTCGTGGATTTCTTTCACTTCCAGGTGGGCCAGTTCCAGTGGCCTATCTTCAATATCGCCGACTCGGCCATCACGCTCGGCATTGGACTGCTGTTGCTCCATTTCCTGCGCACGGCCCACGCCGAATCCGATCCGGCCCACCACCCTGTCGACTCGCACCGCTCCCTGGCGGCGGAGGAGGCCGGAAGCCATCAGTCGGAAGCATAATGGTGCATCCGCTAAATTTGCTGTCCTTTATGCGGCAGGGGTTAGCCTGCCGCTGTGGGGCGCTGCAAGGGTCGGCGCTGCGCTCGCTCGACTGCCAGGGACGCCGCTCAACGGTTCGCGGCTCTGCCTGGCGATCTCCGCCTAGCGAGGCCCGCCGACTGCCAGGGTCGGCAGGGTTAGGGCCCCTGCCTCCGCCTTGTCACAGCCCTCCGCCTGGCGACGCCCTTGTGGGCGGGAAAAGCACCTCCACGAAAGGGCAGCGAACTTGCCGGAGGCACCACTTAACAATCGAGGAAAGTTAGCGCGCGCTTATGTATCGGACTCTGTTTCATATCGGCAGCATCCCTATCCACGCCTACGGCACGCTGATCGTGCTGGGCTTTCTGCTGGGGCTCTGGCGGGCCATGCGCCTGTGCGCCCGCCGCATGGTCACCGAACCGGAAGGCTCGCCGCGGCGCATCAGCCCGGACACCGTCTTTGACGTCGGGATTTTTGGGCTGCTTGCGGGCTTGATCGGGGCCCGGCTGATGTTCGTGCTGCTGGACTGGGGCAGCTATGCGGGCCACCCGTGGGAGGCATTCAAGCTGTGGGAAGGCGGGCTGTCGCTGCACGGCGGGCTGCTGTTTGGCATCCTGTTTCTGCTCGGCTACTGTTATTGGAAGCGAGTGAGCTTCCTAGCCTTTGCCGACCTCTGCGCTCCCTCCTGGGCCATCGCCTATGCCATCGGGCGAATCGGCTGCCTGCTCAACGGCTGCTGCTACGGTGCGGCGTGCCACCTGCCCTGGGCCATGCGCTTCCCGGATGAGCGCTACGAGAGCCTGCCCGGCCATCCGCTCGTGCTGACGCCGCCCAGCCACCCGACCCAGCTCTACGGGACGCTGTTTAACCTGGTCTTCTTCTTCTTGCTGACCCGCTGGGAGAAGCGGCCCCGGCGCGATGGAGAGCTGTTCTTCGGCTATATCGCCATGTACGGCGTGTATCGTTTCATCGTGGAGATGTTCCGGGCCGGCGCGACCTCCACCTATCTAATTCCCAGCCTGCACCTGACGGATACGCACATCGTCAGCGCACTGATGGTGCTTGCGGGCGTGATCGGGGTGGCCTGGCTGCGCCGCTACCACCCCGCCGTCCAGGACGCCGACGCGCTTCCGGGCGCAACCCTCGCGGCGGTTCCCCAGGCGAAAGAGGCCCGCTGAGATGGCGCGCAAGGTCGTCGGGATCACCTGCGCCACCTTCAAGCCGACGGAGAGCGCCGGGCCGCGTCAGGCGCTCAACCGCCCCTACGTCTGGGCCATCGAGCGGGCGGGCGGCGTGCCCATCCTCCTGCCGGTGACCGCCGAGCCGGAGGTGATCGCGCGCTACCTGGGGATCATAGACGGCCTGCTGCTCTCCGGAGGTGTGGACATCGCCCCCGCCCACTACGGCCAGGAGCCGCACCCGAAGCTGGGCGAGGTGGATGCCGACCGCGATGCCACCGAGCTGCCGCTGACCCGCCTGGCGCTGGCGCAGGACGTGCCGATTTTTGCCATTTGCCGGGGTATTCAAACTCTCAACGTGGCGATGGGCGGCACGCTCTACCAGGACTTGCCTTCTGAATATCCCTCCGAGATCGTCCATCAGCAGAGCGCGCGCAACATCCCTCGCGACCAGTTCAGCCACTCCATTCGCATCCATCCCGATAGCCGTCTCTGCGGCATTGTCGGCGCACAGGAAATGGAGACGAACTCCTTCCACCATCAGGCGCTCAAAAACGTGGCGGAGGGTCTGCGGGTGACGGCGCACGCCCCGGACGGGGTCATCGAAGCGGTGGAGAGTCCGACGCACCGCTACGTGGTCGCCGTGCAGTTCCACCCGGAGGAGACGGCCCCGCAGGATGAGAAGTCGCGGCGGCTGTTCAATTCGTTTGTCGCGGCGCTGACCTAACTCCCCGACTCCTCTCCCGGCAGGCTAAACCCTGCCGCTGTGGGGCTTATATCAAGTCCGAGGGAATACTTATCGTATGGCTACCTCAAGGTGCAGCGCATATGGGAAGAAATTCACCGGATTGGATATAACACCGGTCCGATAACCTGTCAAGGAATTTTGCCGGGCAGAAGTAAAGTATACAAGGTCTGTCTTAAGGCGCGATTAAGGCTGGATTAAAATTCTGTTAACTGTTATGTTAAAAAAGTGAGGGAGAGGGCGACCGGCTACGCGCCGTTTTCCTGATGAACTCCGGCAGATAGGCGCCAACAGACGACAGGCGCAAAACAGGCAGGCAAAAACCGCAAAAAAAGAACCTGTATCGGTCATCCGACTGATACAGGCACCATCTAAGTCTGATGGACTTCTAATGAAAAGGAGGACATGCGCTACTTATAATACGTGGCTCGGAACTAGATTGTTCCGCATTCTTATCAGCCAAATTTTCATGCGGCAGTGCGCTGTTCTGGATCGCCCGCTGCCGCGCCAATTTACGGAACTGGCCTCTGTGGGCGCACGTCATGTTGCACAGTTCGGCGGAAACATATCCTGCAAAGAAAACGAGGTAATCGCTCCCAACGGTGTGGACGTATCTCCTCAGCAGCAGGCTGCGTGAGATTGATCCACATGGCTGGGAGTGTCTACCGAAAACGAAAGCTCTGTAGCATTCCTCTCCTAAAGAGGGAGAAGCTCAGGAAGTACCGAGTAGGAGGATGCTATGAACCACGATGCCTTTATTGGGCAGGTGCAGCACCGAGCTCGGCTCGCCTCGCGCGGCGAAGCGGAGCGAGCCACGCGTGCTGTGTTAGAGACTCTTGCAGAGAGATTGGAAGCGGGCCTGGCCGATAATGTCGCGGCGCAACTGCCCCCGGAGATAGGACTCCACATGCGGGTGCCGGAGTTTTACAAGCGCCTCTCCTTTGACGACTTCATCGATCTCGTCGCTGTGCGGGAGGGCGTGGATCGTCCTGAGGCGGCTTTCCATGCGCGCGTTGTGCTGGAGGTTCTCGGGGAAGCGACGACCGGCCTGATGGATAAAATCCGCGATTCCCTGCCGGCGGAGTTCCAGCCGCTCTTTGCCGGAAGCCAGGGGGAGATGCCTCCGGTGCCCCAGAGAGCCTGACCAAACTTAACCCTCCGGCCCTCTCTCCCTCACCCACGCTGCGGGAGAGAGAAACAAACCTCACCCCCGGCCCCTCTCCTTCTAAAGGAGAGGGGCGACTCCACTCCCGGCTTGATCGTTCCCCCTCTCCTTGCGAAGGAGAGGGGGCTAGGGGGTGAGGTCTTTGCCAACTAGGTCGCCCCGGTGCGCGTCCGGTCGCTGGCCGTGCCCGGCTTATACTGGGAGATAAAATCGCCCTGGTCGTTGCCACGATCTATCTCATGCTGGCTGCGCGCACGCTCTTTCTGCGCCTCCTTGCTGCGCTTGGTTATCTTTTCCTTGCGCTGGCCATCTTTCTTCTTGTGCTCATTATGATGCGACATGGCTATTCACCTCTTTCTTAAAGGCAAAGAAGGAAGAGAACAATCCCTTACTTCCTTACTGGCCGCGCGGCTGGCCTTGTGTTGTCGCGACTTCGCCGGTTTCCATCAATTGCTTGAAGCGGCGCAGATCATCCTCCACCTGAATAGAGGGCTCCTCGCCGAATAGCTTGGCAATCGTCGCCCCGATTACGCCGCCCGGCGGACTGTACTCTAGAGTGACATCTACCACCGTGCCGCGCCCGCCCGGCGCCGGAGTAAAGCGCACGGTGCCCGCATTGGGAACTTCCGATCCCTCCAGCGAGCGCCACGAGATAAGCTCGTTCTCTTTGTCGGCGACGAGGGCAGCATCCCATTCGACGGTTTTACCGGCGGGCGCTCTGGCGATCCAGTGGGAACGTCCCTCGCCCAGAGGCTGAACCGCCTCCAGGTGGCGCATGAAGCGGGGCAGATTCTCAAACTGACGCCAGAAGCGATAGAGTTCCTCCGGCGGTTTATCGATCGTCACCGCCCGCCTGATGGTGAGGCCATGCCGTTCCTGGTCGGCAGTGCTGATGCCCAGCGCGCCGTAGAACGAGCAATAGCCCGTCATGCCCCGATAGATCAGGCCGCCGCCGAGCGCGGCCAAGCCCAGTCCTGCCCAGGAGCGGCGCGTCAGCCCAAAGAGTGCCAGCGCGCAGCCGGCGAGGGTGGAAGCCCAGCGCTCCATGTCCCCGACGTTCGTCCGAGGCGCCTCGCCTCTCAGCGCAGGCGCAATGGCGTCCAGGTTTGCCGCTGTTCCGTTCGCTGCGTCTGCCATTCCCTTGCCTCCACAGAAGCCTCGGCCAGCCACTAACACCGAACTCGGCCCCGTCGCCAGCGCCACCTTTCCTGTCGGCTGCCTCCTGGCGCTCCCTGCGCCGGGCAAAATTCCCTCAGTGCAGGCAATGTCGCCGACGCCCCGGCATCTCCTATGCCTCGCTTCTCGCCCTCGCTCCCTGATTGACGCAGAGATCGCCCGCAGGTTCCCAGAGTTCAAGTTGCCTGGCGGCTGAGAACCACGAATGCCTTTACGGGCTTGTCCCCCGACTGTGCCTAATGCCTTCGTCCTCGCGTCCGTGGACCTCGGCAGGCGGACAGGTTGCTTCTACCGCCGTAAATTGTTCGAGAATCCGGTAGGTGTGCCGTGCGCCTCTGGGCACAACCCAGGAATCGCCCGGCTCCAGCAAAACCATCTGCCCTTCCAGACGCAGCTCGGCACGGCCCTTAATGACGTAGCCAACGGTCTCATAGTCGCGCTGTGTCTCCGGTTTCGGCTCGCCGGGCGGCTCGTCTTCCCAGAGTCGCATGGAGAGATGCACGCCCATCGCCAGGTACTTCTGGCCCCGCTTGCCACGCGGCGAATAGTGAGAATTGACCTTAATCACGCTGGTATCCGGCATAGCGCCCTCCTTCTATACAGAAACTGGGCTCCGTCTGGCCCTAGATGCATGAAGGAAAGACGGCACGACCTGGCCCAGGTTCCCCGGTTTTGCACGTCAGCCCTCCCTGCACGGGGTGCACCACCGGCCATGAAAATGCTTCTCCCCTCTCCCACGCTGCGGGAGAGGGGAAGGGGGTGAGGGCCAGGCTAAAATAAAAGAACTGGTCCGATGCTCTGGACGCCTCCCTTGACCCCCACAGCCGATGCCTGCTATAATGGCGGCAACGCATCGGTTCCCCTATCGCTGCCATCACCGCCGGAAAGGAAGCCTGCCGTGTTCTCGCTGCCCATTTCCGCGCGGCGGCGCTCGCATCGCCTGCTCCTTGCCGCCGCGCTCTCGCTTCTGCCGCTTGCCTGCGCCGTCCCCGCCCGCGCAGAGACGATCACCCGTGCGCTTGCGCCAGGGATCACCTATACCCAGGAGATCGTGGCCGGCGCGTCGCCCCAGGTCATTAATATTCTGCGCGTGGACCTGCACGCTCCCGGCGTGCGGGTGCGCTGCGGCCAGGCGCTCGACGCCGTGACGCTCAACGGCCCCACCAAAGGTCGGGAGCCAGTTCACAGCCTGGCCGTCCGCAACGGCGCCCTTGCCGCCGTCAACGCCGACTTCTTTCCCTTCACCGGCGATCCGCTCGGCCTTGCCATCCGGGACGGCGAACTGCTCAGCGAGCCGTTGGACTATCGCGCCTGTCTCGGAATCTTTCCGCAGGGCGTGCGCATGGATGTGCTGGCTCCCGTCGGCGTGATCACCGCCAGCGATGGCAGCGCCCTGATGCTCAATGGCATCAACCGCGTTCCCCACGATGAGACCGTGGCGCTCACACCCAGCTACGCCGCAACGCCCCGCCTGGAGAAGCCCGCCACGGTCGTCGTATTGGCCGGAGTAAACCTGCCCGTGCGCGTCTCCCAGGAGATGCGCGGCAGAGTGGAGACGGTCGTCAGCGTTCCGGCAGGCACGCCGCTGCCTCCGTGCCCATCGGAGAGCGCGCTGCTGGTCGCTGCCGGAAGCGCGGCTTCGAGCCTCGCCGCCCACTGCCGCGCAGGCGATACGGTTACGTTCCATTTCGACCTTGCCGAGAACACGCCCACGCCCCCACGCGGCCAGTTCGCCTCACGCGCCGGCTTCCTGCGCGGCGGACGCGCTTACAAGCCCTGCTGGATGGATGTGGAGCAGGCGGTTGGCGGCGGTCCCTGGCTGGTGCACGACGGCCAGATCAGCGTGGACTATGTGGCGCAGAATTTCCCCAAAGACGACTTTGTAGAGAGGCGCCATCCTCGCACCGCCGCCGGGGTCACCGCCGACGGCAATCTGCTGCTGGTCACCGTGGACGGACGCCAATCCTGGAGCCGGGGCGTCTCCCTCTTTGAGTTGGCGAGCCTGATGCAGCGCCTCGGCGCGATCAACGCCATCAACCTGGACGGCGGAGGCTCCTCGACTATGGTAGTCGGCGGCGGTGTGGTGAATGCTCCTTCCGACGGGCGCGAGCGCGCCATCGCGGATGCCCTGCTCGTCTACGGCAGCCCCCCGGAGGCCGCTCCCATGAACGGCCTGCGCATTCAGCCCAACGCGCCAGACGGAGTTGTTGTGCGCGTCGGGGAACCGCTCGCCTTTCGTGTCATGGATGACGCCGGCAATCCGCTCCCCGCAGACACGCCCGTTCTCTGGGGCACCGGCGACGGGTTCGGCTTCATCTCCCAGCGCGGCGTCTTTACCGCATCGCATACGGGCACGGGCACGATCCTTGCGCGCATCGGCGGGCAGCAGGTTTCCGTGGCTGTTCGCGTCGTGGGCGGCAGTCCGGCTCGTCTGAAGGCTACGCTCGGCAGCGTCGCCAACAACCCGCCGGACCGGAACCTGCTCACGGTCACGGTGCTGGATCGCTATGGCAACCCGGTGGCCGGGCAGCAGGTGGCCGTCAAGATTGTCGGCGGACAGGCGCTTTCGCCGCTCGTTACGGACAACAACGGGCAGGCCCGCGCCGAGATCGTCTGGGATGTCGATACCGGGCATCGCTTCCTAACGCTCTGGGCAGGCAGTGCGCCGGCTATTACCCTCCGCCGATAAAATCTAGGTAGACACTCCCAGCCGTGTGGATCAATCTCACGCAGCCTGCTGCTGAGGAGATACGTCAACACCGTTGGGAGGGATTACCAAAATCTAATCAGCCATGCGTCCGGAGTTCGTATTTCCCGAGATGTAGGATCTATGAAGGTTGGATGCCAGTCTAGTTCGTGCCGGGCTATCCATCGCGCTGCCTCCTGCGCAGATACGCTGACAAAAGGAGAGGAAGGACGATGCCGTGCAGGATAATCGCCATCGGGAACCCTTTGCTCCGCTCCTGCGTGTTTAAATTGACAGAAGGCTTCGGACAGCGTATACTGTAAGGTACTTTCCGGCCCGAGGGGAGACGCCGCTTCTAAGGTCCAGGCCATGCCGCTCATCGACTCCTTCAACCGTACGATTGATTATCTGCGCGTCAGCGTCACCGACCGCTGCAACTTCCGCTGCGTCTACTGCATGCCGGAGGCGGGAGCGCCGGTGGCTCCCAAAGAGCAGATACTCACCTACGAGGAGATCGAGCGCCTGCTGCGGATCGCCGTCTCTCTGGGCATGACCAAGATCCGGCTGACGGGCGGCGAGCCGCTGGTCCGCAAAGACATCGGCGTGCTGGTGGAAAAAGTCGGCGCCCTTCCCGGCCTGCGCGACCTCTCCATGACCACCAACGGCTTCCTGCTGGCGCGTTATGCTGCCGACTTCGCCCGTTACGGCCTGCGCCGTATCAATATCAGTCTGGACACGCTGCGCCCCGAGCGCTTTGCCCGCATAGCCCGGCGCGGCAGCCTGGAGGACGTGCTGGCCGGAATGGACGCGGCCCTGTCCGTCGGCCTCTCCCCGATCAAGCTGAACTGCGTGGTCATGCGCGGCTGGAACGAGGACGAGGTGGTGGATTTCGCCCGCCTGACCCTGGAACAGCCGTTTAACGTTCGGTTCATCGAGCTTATGCCTATCAACTGGTCGCGCGGTGACGACAGCCCGAGTGAGCAGGCCGGCATGAAAGCCTTCTTTGCCCTGGCCGCCACGCCGGGCTATCGCGGTGATACCAACATCCGACTCTACGCTCGGTCCGACCTCGACTCGTTCCGCTCGACCTTTCATCTGGCCGGGGAGGAAGAGGGGCCGCAGGGACAACTGGACGCCGGCCAGATGCGCCGCGCCTTCGTCTCCACCGCCGAAATCCGCGCCCGCATCGAAGCGGCGCTCGGTCCGCTGGAGCCCGCCGATGTCCTCACTAACGGCCCGGCCCGCTCCTTCCGCCTGGCCGGCGCACGCGGCACCGTCGGGTTCATCAGCCAGATCACCAACGATATGTGCGTCCACTGCAATCGCCTGCGCCTGACCGCCGACGGCCAATTGCGCCCCTGCCTGATGGCCGACGGCGAGGTGGATCTGCGGACGCCACTGCGCTCCGGCGCCAGCAATGAGGAGATTGCCGACCTGTTCCGCCTTACTGTCCTGCACAAGCCGAAGGAGCACCGTCTGGAAGATGGCCTGGCCCCGGTCGGGCGCAATATGAGCCAGCTAGGCGGCTGAAAACCATGCGTAAAGTCCGCTATCCTGTCGCTACAGTCGCCGACCTGCGCCCCGATGTCGGCAAGACCGTGGCGCTCGGAGACAGCGGCGTTGAGTGTACCCTGTTCTATCACGAGGGCCGCTACTACGCGGTCGGCAGTCTGTGCCCGCACCAGAACGCGCCGCTGGAGGGCGCCCCGGTCGAGCGCGGCCAGATCCTCTGCCGCCGACACGGCTATCGCTTCGATCTCAAAACTGGCGACTGTACCACGCTGGGAGGCTATGGTCTGCCCGTCTATACCGTTGAAGTGGAAGGCGATACCCTGGTCGTCTCCACATGGAAATTTGACTGAAACTCCCTTACGCAACCGGGCTTTTGTCGGAGAGACCTCACCCCCGGCCCCTCTCCTGCGCAAGGAGAGGGGAGCGGCCCCAACCCCCTTCCCCACTGCCAGGGTCGGGGCTGCAATGGTTCGCCCCTCCGCCTGGCGATCCCCAAGAACAGGGGAGGGGGGAGCAAGGATAGTCAGGCCCCTCTCCTTGAGAAGGAGAGGGGTGGCCGCAGGCCAGGGTGAGGTAGCGTCCGCGTAATAGGAGAGAGTAACCGGCAAGGATGAAGGAGGCGCCAGAAGGGGCTGCTCTTTCTTCCGCTTCGTCTGCTGGGAATCCGCACCACGGGATACCGCCTTTTCATCCTTCCTCCTCACCAGGGATCGGGAGGTTCGCAGGATGTTGAAGTTTAGCGACCAGACTCGCGCCCGCATCTATGACGGCTTAAAGAAATACAGCCGCATCGTCGCCCAGGCCCGCCAGCGCGGCCTGAATGAGCGCGATACCGGCGACATCGTCAAGGCGATGCTGGGCGATATGCTCGGCTACGATCCCTTCTTTGATGTGACCGCCGAGGTCAGCCTGTGCGGTTCCGGGGCGGACTATGCCGTGCTCGCCGACGAGCGCCTGCGCTTCCTGGTGACGGTCAAGGCGATTGGCGTCACCCCTGACGCCGCCCACCTGCTGCGCCTGACCGGAACCGCCACCCCGGCCTATGCCGAATGGGCGCTGCTGACCAACGCGGACATCTGGAGCTGCTATCGGTTGGGCGTCGGGCCGGACCGTCATGCCGAGCTGGTGTTGCGGGTGACCTTAAGCGATCCCATCCCGGTCGAGGAGAAGATCGCGCAGTTCTTCCTTCTCAGCAAGGAGGGAGTAGAGCAGGAGGCGCTTCGGCAGTACTGGGAACAAACGCACGTACTCCACCCTGGCCGGCTTGTCACCCTGCTGCTCTCCGACGAGGTGCTCAACCTCCTGCGGCGTGAAATCTCCCGTCATGCCAACTACCGTGTTGATCGCCAGACGCTCTATGAGCTGCTGACCCGCGAGGTGCTGCGCGATGATGCCCTGGCGGCGAGTCGACGCCGCGAAGACCCGACGGCGCTGCGCAAGCCGTACTGCTTTGCCTACGTCCCCAATCCCAACGCCCCGGCCTCCTGGCGGCTGCGTTACCGCAATCCGGACGGCACCCCCAACGCCGAGATGCTGATGCTGGCGGTCGCCGATTTGCAGAGCGGCGCGCAGGCCATCGGCATCCCCGCCGACGATATTCCCCTGGTCAAGGAGCGCCTGCGGCAAGCCTATCTGGAGCTTGGCGTTCCCTACGACGACCTGCCGGAGCTCCTCCGTTTGTGACCACTTTCCAGACGCAAAAAGAGCCGGGCACAGAACGTACCCGGCTCACAATGCGCGGCACCTCCTTTCTCTTGTCCCTCGGATGCACTACCGCTGATCGTGGGGAACGGTGATCACGGCAGAGGCCGAGCCGAGGTTGCCGCAGGCATCGCGCGCCTGAACGGTGACCGTATAGGTGCGGCCCTGCTTATCCTTCCCGCTGCGCCGCGCCTCAAGCTGGATCGTGAAGGCGTAGCTTCCATCGGGCCGGACGCTGACAGAGCCGGAAGGCTGAATCTGCCCGGAGCTATCTGCGACCGTGAAGGCAGCCGAAGTTGGGTCTATGCCGGAACCGGCGTCGGTCATCTGGCCTGAGATCGTAACCGCCACCATCTTGCCGTTGGGCGGCCAGAGCTGGGATGGGTTTGCGGCGGCGGTAATCGTCGGCGCCGTCTTGTCAATACGAATCGTCAGCGACTTCGCCTGCTCCTGGTTGCCCGCCCGATCCACGCTCCAGTACGTCACCTGATGCGCGCCGTCGCCCGAGAGGGAGAGGAGTCCGGCATAGGGTTGCACGGCTCCGCCATCCACGCTGCAATAGGTGCCCGTGACGCCGGAGAGGGCATCGGCAGCCGTCAGTTGGAGGGAGACCGTCCCGCCGTACCAGCCATTGGCCGAGGCCGGGCCGGAGACGGAGGCGTTGGTCGTAGGCGGCGTCATGTCAATGTTGACCGCCGGGGATTGGAACGTGGCGGCGTTGCCTGCCGCGTCCCGGATGGTCAGGGTCTGCGTCTGATTGGCCCCTTCCTGTGCGAAGCGGATCGTGCCGCTGGCCGGGGCGTTGGCGACGCCGGAGAGGTTATCGCCGGTGGTATAGGCCATCTCCACGGGCGTATTGTTCCAGCTGTTGGCGTTGGCAGCCGGGGAACAGGCTCCCCAGATCAGCGTCGGCGCCGTGCCGTCTATCTTGACGGTCAGGCTATGATGGGCTTCTGCATTGCCCGCTTTATCCACGCTCCAGAACTTCACCGCATGGACAGCATCCCCGGAAACCGTAAATGCGCCCTGATAGGTCTGAGTCGCCCCGCCGTCCAGGGTGTAGTAGGTCGTGGCGACGCCGGAGAGCGCATCCGTGGCCGCCAGCGTCACAGAGACGCTGCCCGTATAGAAGCCGTTGTTGCCCTGCGTGCCAGAGAGCGCAGCGTTGGTCGTCGGCGCGGTCAGGTCAATGTTGACTGCCGGCGAGGTGAAAGTGGCGGTATTGCCCGCGTTGTCTTTTACGGTGACCGTCACGGTCTGCGCCTTGCCCTCGCTCTCTATGTGCACCGGACTCCCCGGAGCGGCAGCGGCGACGCCGGAAAGCGTATCGCTGGCGGTATAGGGAACATCCACCGCCGTATTGTTCCAGCCGTTGGCGTTGGCAGCCGGCGTGGGATCGCCCCAGGTAAGCGTGGGCGCCGTGGCGTCGATCTTCACCTGGAGGGACTGCGCGGCCTCTTTGTTGCCCGCCTTGTCCACGCTCCAGAAAGCCAGGGTATGGGCGCCGTCGTCGGCGACGATCACCGGAGCGGAATAGGTCTGTTCCGTGCCGCCATCCAGCGTGTAGGAGGTTGTGGCGACGCCGGACAGAGAGTCGGCTGCCGTCAGCGTGATCGTCACCTTGCCGGCGTACCAGCCGTTGGCTCCTGCTGCGCCGGAGACGGAGGCGGTCGTCGTCGGGGCGGTCTTGTCAATGCCGACCGCCAGCTTCTTAGGAGCCTCGGTGTTGCCGGCGTTGTCTGTGGCGAAGAAGCTCAGGGTTGTCACGCCCTCTGCCGTGAAAGAGAGGGAGGAAGCGTCGCCGCTCTCGGTGGTCTGGGCGATGGACTGGGCGCCGGTGGCGCTGTAGGTGATTTCCTTCACGCCGGAGCTATTGTCCGTGGCGCTGAGGTTGACGGTAACCGGGCCGTTGTTCCAGCCGGAGGAATTCGGCACAGGAACGAGGGCGGCCGTGGTCGTGGGCGGCGTCCGGTCTGCCGGAGTATCGCCGATCACCGTGACGGTGTTAGCCCGGTTATTGGACACATAAATCTGGCTCGTCGTCTGGTTGACGTTGACCCCATAGGGGCCGCCGCCGGTCGTTAGCATATTAATAACCGTGTTGGTGTCGCCATCAATCACGTAGACGGTATTGCTCAGGTTGCTGGCGACATAGATGCGGTTGGTGAGGGTATTGGCCGCCACGCCGTAGGGCGCGCGCCCGACCGGCACGCTCGTAATCGTGTTGCCATCCCCGTCGAGAACGACAACGCTGCTCGTGTTGTTGCTGCCGACGTAGACGCGGTTGGTCGTGGGATTGACAGCGATCTCCAGCGGGCTGATCACGGGAACCGTTGCCAGCACTGTATTGGTATCGCCATCCAGGATGGAGAGGTTGTTGCTGTTGGCGTTGGTAACGTAGATGCGATTTGTGACTGGATTGACCGCGACGCCGTAGGGCGAGGTGCCCGTAGGAATGGTGGCGATGACTTTGTTCGTGGTCCCATCCAGGACGGAGACTTTGCCGTTGCCGTTGTTGGCGACGTAGATACGATTGGTCTGGGGATTGACCGCGATGCCGTAGGGGCCCGTGCCCACCAGGGTTTCGCCGATGACGGCGTTGGTGCTGCCGTCAATAATATTGACGCTGTTGGTGCTGTACTTGGTGACGTAGACGCGATTGGTGTTGGGATTGACGGTCACGCCGCCGGGCGCGCTGTCCAGGCGGATCGTAGCGATCACGGCGTTCTGGCCCGCATCAATGACGGACAGCGAGTTTCCGTTATTGTTGGCGACGTAGACGCAATTGGTGGCGCTATTGGCGGCCAGCCCATAGGGACCGTTACCTACAGCGATAGTGGCCGCGATGGATTGCGCCCGGCTTTCCGTGCCCGTAGAGGCCAGGCATGTCAGCGCGGTCAGAGTGAGCAATATGTAATGGCAACTTCGTTTCATGAAGCGCTCCTTATTCGGCAGTCCGGCCACCATGCCTCGCCATTACGCGGCGAGGGGTAGGCCCGTGACTTTGCGTATCTGGCTTTCGCCAGACTTGCCTTTTCGGCAACAAAAAAGCCAGGAGAAGCATCCTGATTAAAGGCTGCCCTCCTGGCTTTTTTGTCCGATCTCATCATGCCGTTAAAAGGCCGTGCTCCAGGACAGTAAGAAGACGGGAAATCTGGCGCGGCAGGCTGAACCCTGCCGCTGTGGGGCGCTTTGCGCCCGTCGCCCACCTACGTGGGCGAAACTCTCTGCCTGCGTAGGCAGCAGGGCTGCCCCTAGAGAACGATGGTGACGCCCCTGGCGTTGTCAACGGGTATTCTGCCCGCGTCGGTGTCGCAAGGCGGAGGGCCGAATTATTGCAGGCCCGACCCTGGC
>DASRGZ010000061.1:0-23800 GCA_035650735.1 Chthonomonadaceae bacterium | reverse complement strand
CCGGCTGTTCCACAATGAGGGAGGCAAGCGGTTTGTGGAGGTGACGGGGCAGGCGGGGGTGGGAGACGGGGGCTGGAGCACGAGCGCGGCCTGGCTGGACTACGACAACGACGGCAAGCTCGACCTGTTTGTCTGCCACTATATTCGCTGGACCCCCAAGACAGACATCTATTGCGGGACCGTGGAGAAAGCCTATTGCCGCCCACAATCGTATCCTGGGGAGACATGCCACCTGTTCCATAATGAGGGCCGAGGGCGTTTCCGCGATGTCACCCGGAGCGCGGGCATCTGGAATAAGAACGCGAAAGCGCTCGGCGTCTGCGTCTGCGACCTGGACGGTGATAATCGCCCTGACCTGATCGTCGCCAATGACACAGAGCCGAACTTCGTGTTCCGAAACACCGGCCATGGGAAGTTCACCGAGATCGGCTATAAGACCGGTTTGGCTTTCGACGAGAACGGGAAAGCGCGCGCTGGGATGGGCATTGATGCGGCAGACGTTAAGAACGACGGCACCTTAGCCGTCGCCATCGGCAACTTCTGCTTTGAAGGGATCGCCTTCTACCAGATCGATCCTGCCTCGCTCAGCGCCGAGTGGGTCAAACAGAACGGCCTGTTCGAGCCGAGCTATCCCTACGTGACTTTCGGCCTCTTCTTCGCCGATTTTGACAATGACGGCCGCGCCGATCTGTTCATCACGAACGGTCACATCCAGGACACGATCACCCACGCCAACACCGGACAGACCTATGAGCAGCCGTCCGTGCTGTTTCGCAACCAGGGGAGCGGCGCGTTTCAGGACATCAGCCATGCGGCGGGGCCAGGGATCACGCAGCCGCTCGTTGGGCGCGGGGCGTGCCGCGGGGATTACGACAACGACGGTCGTATAGACATCCTGCTGATCCCCAATGTCGGCCCCGCTCGCCTGCTCCATAACGAAACGCCCGGCCGCAATCACTGGCTGACGGTGAAACTCGTCGGGACGAGGAGCAACCGCGACGGTTACGGGGCGCGGGTCATGGTGGAGGCTGCGGGAGAGAGGCAGACGGCCTATGCCCACAGCGGCTCCAGCTATCTGTCGGCGAATGATCCTCGGCTCCACTTCGGCTTGGGCGAGGCCAGGCAGGCGGATCGCGTGACCGTCCGCTGGCCGAGCGGCCTGGAGGAGATATGGCGAGCGATCCCGGCAGATCAGGTTGTTACGCTGACAGAAGGCCACGCCGCCGGGTCGTGAATCGCCCTCACCCCCAACCCCTACTGCAAGGGTGGGGGCTACAACGGTTCGCGCCACTGCTAGGTCGGCAAGGTTACGGCTCTTGCCTCCGCCTTGCGACACCTTGCGACACCCCTCCGCCTAGCGATCCACGCTGCGGGAGAGGGGAGAAACCTCACCCCCGGCCCCTCTCCTTCACAAGGAGAGGGGAGAGCAGAAGCCGGGTTCCTCCCTTCCCTTGTAGGATCGCAAGGTGTCGCCAAGGCGGAGGGCCGAATTATTGCAGGCCCGACCCTGGCAGTGGGAGACGGGGGTTAGGTCAACAGGAAGAGACGTTTTCATGTGAGGGAGTGCGCCCCCGCGCAGGGAGGGCGGGAGCGGGCAGCAAAACGATGCGGACGGAAAGGGAGGGGCAGGACCTCTCCTCTCCGCAAGGGGAGAAGCGCATGCTGAAAAAGCAGATAGTCGGCTACGCTTTCATCGGTCCCTGGATCGCGGGCTTCCTGATCTTTACCGCGATTCCGTTCCTCACCAGCGTCTATCTGTCGTTCACGCGCTACACCATCCTCACGCCGCCGGTCTGGGTAGGCGCCGCCAACTACCGGGCGCTCTTACGCGAGGACCCGCTCTTCTGGAAGTCGCTGGGAGTCACCTTCCAGTTTGCTGCCGCCGCCGTTCCCCTGGGCATCCTCGCCGGCATCGGCCTAGCGCTCCTGCTCAACCAGAACGTGGGCGGCATCAGCGTCTATCGAACCATCTTCTATCTGCCCTCCATCGTTCCCGCCGTCGCTACGTCGGTCCTGTTCCTCTGGATACTTAATCCCCAGATCGGCCTCATCAACCGACTTCTGCTGCACTTCGGCGTGGTGGGCCCGGCCTGGCTCCAGGACCCGATATGGGCGCCCCGCAGCCTGGTCGGAATGTCGCTCTGGGGCGTGGGCGGCAGCATGATCATCTACCTGGCTGGGCTAAAGGATATTCCCGCGCATCTGTATGAGGCGGCAGTAATTGACGGCGCGAACGCATGGCAGCGCCTTCGCCACGTCACACTGCCTATGTTGACGCCTGTGATCTTCTTCAACCTGGTGATGGGCGTCATCGGCACATTCCAATACTTCACCGAAGTCTATATCATGACCCAGGGCGGGCCAGAGGATAGCACGCTCTTCTACGCGCTCTACCTCTTCAATCGCGCCTGGCGCTACCTCGATATGGGCTACGCGAGTGCCATGGCGTGGATTCTGTTCGCGATCGTCATGGCGCTTACGGGCTTCCTCTTCCAAACGCAACGGCGGTGGGTGCATTATGGCGACTGAACGCGACAATAGGCTCACGCGGCGGGAAATTCTCGCGTCCGGTCTCGGGATGGCCGCCGCGCTCGGACTAAGCGGCTGCTGGAGCGACGGGGCGCGTCGCGCCTATCCTGACCGAATCCCGGTGCGGTTCTGGCACATGTGGACGGCCGAGTGGCAGGCGGTCGTGGAGCGGATCGCGGATCGCTTCAACCGCAGCCAGGCGCGCTACGAGGTCGTGCCGCTCTCCGTGCCCGCCAGCGGCGCGGACGCCAAGTACCTGTTGGCGATCACCGGCGGCGATCCGCCCGACGTGATGGCGCAGTGGAACCCGGTCCTGCCCACCTGGGCCGAGAATGGCGCCCTCACCTCCCTGGACGAGCTGATGACTCCGGCGGAGCGCGCCTGGACGGAGCGCGAGACCTATCCCGTGTTCCGGCGGGCCGGCATCTTCCGCGGACGGCGCTACGCGATGCCGCTCGGCCCCAACATCTCGGCCTGCTTCTATCGGCCTGACCATTTCCGCAAGGCCGGCCTCGATCCAGACCGGTTCCCGGAAGACCTCGAAACGCTCGTGCAGTGGGCGGATCGGCTGCACCAATTCGACCGGTCCGGCCAACTCAAGCGGATCGGGTTTCTCCCGCAGTACTTCACGCAGTTCGCCCCTCTGTTTGGCGGCGGCTTCTACGACGAACGCACGGGCGCGCTCACGCTGAATACGCCGCCGAATCGGCGCGCGCTGACCTTCCTGGCCGACTATCGCCGCAAGCTGGGATTCGGCAACGTCATTCGCTTCACCTCGGGGCTGGCGGGCGATACGTCAGGTGGGGTGGACTGGCCTTTCCTCAGCGGTGCCTACTCGATTACCCAGGATGGGCAGTGGCGGATCGAGCAGCTGGAGAAGTTCGCGCCGCACCTGGAGTATCGCACGGCCCCGCTGCCGCCGCCGGCCGGAGGGCGGCGGCTCGCCGGCTGGGCCACGTCCGATATGCTGCTGGTCCCTCGGGGTTCCAGGCAGCCGCAGGGGGCCTGGGAGTTCATCAAGTTCTGGTCCGGGCTGGAGCGCCCTGAGCGCGCGGCCGAGTTCTATCTCTGGGGCGGATGGCTGCCCATCGCGGACGCCATCGCGTACGCGCCCGTCTATCAGTCCTACATCCAGAAACATCCGGCACTCCGCACCTTTCTGGAGCTTGCGGCAAGCCCGAACCTCGTCGCGCCGCCGCCCGTTCCGTTTCAGGCCTACCTGGTAGACCACATCAGCCGGGCCGAAGACCTGGCGGTGCGGGGAACGCGCCCACCGGAGCAGGCGTTGGTGGGGTTGGAAGCGGACATTGCGAAGGAGCGTGCGCGCCGTAAGGAGCTAGGCTATGCCGATTAGCCCTCCGTTCCGGCTCTCGCGGTTTCAGCGCCTGCTTATCCACGCTGCGCTAATCGCATTGAGCGTGCCGGTGCTGCTGCCGCTCGTGTGGATGATCTCCACGTCGCTGAAGACGGACGCCCAGGTCTACGCGGTTGGCGCTCAAAGCGCGCCGCCCCTCACGCTGTCGAGCCTGGTGCCGCATCCAGTTCAGTGGCGGAACTATCCCGACGCGCTGCGGGCCGTGCCCTTCCTCGCCTATCTCCGTAACACCCTGTTCCTCTGCGCCGTGACGGTCCTCGGGGCCGTCTTGTCCAGCGCCATCGTCGCTTATGGGTTCGCGCGCCTGGAGTTCAAAGGCAAGAACGCGCTGTTTCTGCTGATGATCTCCACGCTGGCGCTGCCGGCCCAGGTGACCATGATCCCGGTGTTTGCGCTCTTTCGCGCGCTGGGCTGGTACGGAACCTATCTGCCGCTGACGGTTCCCGCCTTCTGCGGCGCTCCCTTCTTCATCTTTCTGCTCACCCAGTTCTATCGCACGCTGCCGGGCGAGTTGGCCGAGGCAGCGCGTGTGGATGGCGCGAGCGAATGGACGATCTTCCGCCGCATCATTCTGCCGCTCTCCAAGCCGGCACTCGCCACCTGCGCGCTGTTCCAGTTCCTCGGCACCTGGAACGATTTCTTCGGCCCGCTCCTCTACATCAACGATCCGGCACAGTACACGCTGGCCTATGGCCTGCAACAGTTCGTCTCTAATCGCGGTGGTCAATGGACGCACTTGATGGCCGGTGCGACGCTGTTCACGGTTCCGATCATCGTTCTGTTCTTCTTCACGCAGCGTACCTTCATCCAGGGGATCGCCACCACCGGTGTCAAGAACTGAGATTTCGTCGTGCTGGCGCCATCCGGCCGATTATGCGCGCTCACTTGCGTCCGTGACTCAAAAGCGGGAGCGGGTGCGCGCCCATCCAGAAAACTACGTCTCAAAACTCTCAGCATATACGTTGGATGACCGAAGCGACGAGAGATAAAACAGAAAGGCCGCTCGATCCTGGCGACCGAGCGGCCTAACAAGAGCCCCTCCGCCCTCTGAAGGTTTGGTCATCTCCAGATTCGACGTAGTGTGCTCCTTCTAGGTAATCCCTCCCAACGGTGTTGACGTATCTCCTCAGCAGCAGGCTGCTTGAGATTGATCCACACGGCTGGGAGTGTCTACCTCCTTTTACTCATCTGGTGAATAATAGTCATGAGCTACGCTCGCTACTCCGGGATGAAAGTCCAGGTGGTGACGAGGCTTGACCGCTCGCTCGCCAGTCTGGCGACTTTCTGGGTAATCCGGGCTAAGGACAACCATGAAGGACGATTAGAGGGAGCTAACGAACGTTCTTCTGAAGGAGGGAACCGTTCTATGAGATCAGAGGCTCAAGAATCCGCACAGACCAGGATCAATCCCCAGGACAGTGCTGAGATGATCTACATACCGGCGGGAGACTTCCTGATGGGCGATGAGGATGAGGGGCTGTACATTATCCAACGAGACCACCCTCCCTGGATACCCAGCGAACTTGTGGGTAACAACAACCCTCGCCATACAGTCCGTCTCTCCGGCTACTGGATCTACAAGAATCTGGTGACCGTGGGCATATACAAGCGGTTCTGTCAGGAGATCGGAATGCCTATGCCGGCTGCCCCGGCTTTCAATCCCAACTGGAGCCGAGAGGATCATCCCATTGTCAATGTTTCCTGGACGGATACGATGGCCTGCTGTCAATGGGCTTCCCAGGCAGGTGTCACGGTGAGTCTGCCCACGGAAGCCCAGTGGGAGAAAGCCGCCCGAGGCACCGATGGCAGGAAGTATCCCTGGGGCAACCGATGGGATGCCCGTAAACTCTGGTGCAGCAAGAACGAGCCTGGGGATGCAGGTGGTACGGCGTCGGTAGGTAAGTATGCCATTAGCCCGTACGGTCTGACGGACATGGCCGGCAAAGTCTGGCAATGGTGTCGGGACTGGTTTGACCAATGCTTCTGGTGCAGCCCTGCCGCATCAGTAGCAGACCCGGAGAATCAGATCATGTTCACCAATCGCGGGAAGTGCGGGCGGAACACCTGCGCCTGCCGCAATCAGTAGCGGACCCGGAGAATCAGATCATGAGCGAATTCACAGAACGCATAATGCGCGGTGGCGGTTGGTACGCCAGCGTTGCCGACGTCGGAGTCGACGAGATATTGCAGCGATCTCGACATGGTGGCGGGTGGTACGGCGGCAGCGTTCCAGACAACTTCCGCGCGTCTCGCCGCTTCTGGTTTCTTGCCGATGTCAGAAGCGATGTCAATGGATTCCGCTGCGCCTCAAAACAATAAGAGTTCTCGGCGCTCTTTAATCTTTTGCCCTTTGCCGCAGAAACCAGGCCGCTATTCTGGGACTTCTTATGTCCAAACCTTGTGCGCCGCAGGGGTGCTCATCCGGACTGGAGACTACCTATCGGCAAGGGAAGAGGAGAGCTGTCATGTCACTAGTAGTCCTTCAAGGTAGAAGTTTTGGATAGAGTCTAGCTAATTTAATCCTGGCCTCCTCGGTCGTGAACTGCCAGTGGACGGTCATCTCGGCGGCGTTGCGCGCCGCTTCCCAGGCCGCTGCTTCCGAGGTGAGCGTTTCCACATCCGGTAAGCGTCGGTCCAGACATTGCCTGCCCAGTACCGGCAACTCGATCTCGGCCATATTCAACCGACTGCCGTGCTTGGGCGTGTAGTGGATCTCCAGCTTGTCCGCTAGGCGCTTGGCCTCCGCCGGCGTGAACGCTTCGTAAAGGCTGGCGGGCGTGTGGGGGGTTGAGGTTGTCGAGTACCACCACGCTCTTATCAGCATCGGGAAACTGCACGTCCACCAGGTCTTTGACGACGTGGGCGAAGTCTTGGGCGGTGCGCCGCCCCGTCAACCTCCACATGACGCCAGGATAGCAACGGAGCGAGACATAGGAAGCAACTGCACGTGCCTTCGCGGCCATACTCGTAGTCTTCCCGCAGGGGTTGCCCTGGCTCCATCGGCAACGGCGGGCGGCTCTGAGAAAGCAGTTGCTTCCTGCCTTCGTCCAGGCACACCAGCGGGCGCTTGGGGTCGAAAGGACGGGTGTAGACATCCAGCACGTCTTCCATGGCGCAGACGAAGGCGGCATTCTCCTTGGGGGGAAGGCACCAACAGGTCTTTAGCCAGGGCTTGAGTTCATTTTTTTCAAGGTCTGCTGCACGGTCTCATGACTGACCGTGTCGGTATAACCCTGGGCGATCAGCGTGTCCTTGAGCAGGTGCAGGCTCCAACGTCCCTTGCCCTGGGGCGGGGCCGAGCAGACGGTGGCGATCAGACAGGCTTCCGCAGCGCCATCCAGCAGGCGGTCTTTGCGGTGGGTTTGTTCTTTCCGATAGAGAGCGGCGGGGAGGCTCCCTTGGGCAAAGCGTCGGCGCACGTTCTGGACGGTGACATCGCTGACCTGGACCTCGCGGGCAATCGTCTGGTCGTTGGCTCCGCCTTCGGGTCGGTTGGTATCGGCGAGCAGGAGGATGCGGGCGCGTTTGCGCTCCAGAGCCGAGTGCTTGTAGGAGCGGGCGACAACTTCGGCTTGTTCGCGTTGCTTGGGTGTCAGAGCAACCAGATGCTTTTTGGCTGGCATGATAGGAATCTCCTCACAAGGGAATGGAGATAGAGTACCCAAATTCATGCCAATGTTTTACCTTGAAGCACTACTAGGATGTTTACAGTGCCAGCTTGGTCGGTTAGGATATGTGATCACGAAGATTGGATAGTGATACCAAAACAAAAGGTCGCCTGATCCAATTGAACCAGGCGACCTAGCAAGAGCATCTATCCTTCTTGTTCAGAACTATCCGCGCTTCGTGATACGAGACATTCTCATCTCAAAGCGGTGAATTTTTCCGCTTTTTCTCGACAATGGGCGTTCTGCCGTCCATACTCGGCCACTTTTTAAGCCTCCAGATGCTCTCTGCCTGGAGGCTTCGCTATGTCGCGCCTTCTGGGAAGGAGGTGAAGCCCGCTATCTTATAACATTCCGCCACCCTCGTACCCGTAGTGGTGGCCCATACCCATTACGTGATCGCCAGCCGAAACCGACTGGCGATTTTTCATGCCACAGGAGAAAACAATGGACACCGAAAACAATCCGAGCAAGCAACCGAACAGTGAGCAGGCGCAAGAGGCAGTGATCTCGACTGGAGAGCAACTGACGAGCGAGGAGCGGCAGCAGTATGCCATGGATCTCGGTTTGTGCAAACAGCACGAGAGAGGCTTCCTGCAGATGGGCAAGGCTCTGTACCGCATCAACGCCCAACGTCTCTATCGCGAGAAGTACCGCACGTTCCGGGACTTCCTGGAGGGCGAACTGCCGAACCTCGCTAAGTCGCAAGCCTATGCGATCATCAACGCCTGGGAACTGTATCGCGAAATGTCCGACGTGTCGGACAAGGCCGGGTTTGAGATGTTCCCACGCACGGCTCGCGAGGTAAGAGAACTCAACCGTCTCGCCAGCGTGGAGGAAAAACGAGAGGCACTCCAGCGGGCGAACGCTATCGCGCAGTCTGCTGGCCGAAAGGAACGCCAGGATAAGGATACCAAGCAGGCAGTCAGTGATATGCTGACTGGCCGAGGTGAAGCCGAAGAAAAACCTACTGACGCCGTGCAGACCACAGCCGTTCTCGTCGAACCGGAGCGAGTGAAGAGAGATGTGGACAGGTGCGTTCGGGAAGTGCGCGCCCACTTGCCACATGACATCTCGACAGAAAGGCGGGATTGGGCGATGCAGGGTGTCCGCTACATCCTCAGAATGGCTCTGCTCTCAGAGGCAGAAACCATCCGCAGGATTCTTCGCGACCTCAAGAAGCAGGCAGAAGCCGCCAGTCAGTCGACCAGTACGGTGGAGAGGAAGACGCCTATCCGAGTCCCCATAGACAGTTCGATGGCCTCGAAAACGATGCCTGGGGGACTGGCTGATATCCAGCAAAAGATCGGAGATGTGTTCACCACGCAAAATGCTCCGAATGCGACGTGACATACTGCCGTCAAAACCGGCAGGAATATGCACGCGGTCGGGGGAACATACAGGCGCGCGGGTTTCACCTTCCCGCGCGCCCACTTTTTTCACCTTGCGTGCAGTCATCTATCCATGCCGACCATCTTCGACAACATTGCGACGCCGCTCCTGCCGACGTTGCGCCAGACGCTCGCCGGAGCCTACCGCGCCGACATCTGCGTGGGCTATTTCAACCTGCGCGGCTGGGCCACGATCCATGACCTTGTGGAAAACTTTGACGGGTCGGAGAACGGGCGGGCGCGTGTCCTGATCGGGATGTATCAGGCTCCCGATGAGGAAATGCGCCGGTCGCTGCGATTGGTCAAGAAGCCCGACGTGCTGGATGGCCCGACCCGCGCGCGGCTGCAACGCCAGGTCGCCCAGAGTTTCCGGGAGCAGTTGGAACTCGGCGCGCCGACTGATGAGGATGAGGCTACCTTGCGCCGGGTCGCAAAGCAGATTCGGGCAGGCAAACTCCAGGTCAAACTGTTTCTCCGCCATACCCTCCACGCAAAACTGTACCTGGGCTTTCGGCAGGATCATGCCACGCCGATACTCGGCTACCTCGGCAGCAGCAACCTGACCGCTTCCGGCCTGAAGCATGGCGGGGAGTTGAACGTGGACGTGCTGGAACAGGACGCCTGCAACAAACTGAAGGGCTGGTTTGAGGATCGCTGGAACGATACGGCCTGCCTCGACATCTCCGACGAACTGGCGACCCTGATTGAAACCAGTTGGGCGCGGGAGGACATCGTTCCGCCCTACCTGGTGTATCTGAAGATGGCCTATCATCTGGCGCAGGAGGCGCGGGAAGGTGAGCGCGAGTTCAAACTGCCGAAAGAATTCCGAGGGCAACTGCTCGACTTCCAGGCCGCTGCCGTGTCGCTGGCCGTCAAGCACCTCAATACGCGCGGAGGTGTGTTGGTGGGGGATGTCGTCGGATTGGGCAAGACGCGCATCGCCGCTGCCATGGCAAAGATTTACGAAGAGGATCAGGACGCCAGCACGCTGATTCTCTGCCCTAAGAACCTCATCTCCATGTGGCAGCAGCAGATCGATCTCTACAACCTGAAGGCCGAGATCGTGCCACTCAGCAAGGCTCTGGGGAAACTGCCGGGCCTGCGCCGCCACAAACTTGTGCTGGTGGATGAGAGCCACAACCTCCGCAACCGGGAGGGCAAGCGGTATCAGGTCGTGCGGGACTACATCG
Organism: Chthonomonadaceae bacterium; assembly: GCA_035650735.1. Classification (GTDB taxonomy): domain Bacteria; phylum Armatimonadota; class Chthonomonadetes; order Chthonomonadales; family Chthonomonadaceae; genus DASRGL01. The sequence goes on along the minus strand of DASRGZ010000061.1, from coordinate 13,650 downwards.
AGCGCAACGAAAGCCGTTGCGTTTTGCTGACCGCTACGCCGTTCAATAAGATGTATCTCGATCTGGGCAATCAGTTGCGGCTGTTCGTGGACGAGAAGCGTGACCTGGGTATCCGTCCCGAACGCTACTTCCAGAGCGTCAACGAACTCGACTTTACCGCGCGTTTCCAGGCTCCGGCCCGGTCGCTGACCGCCTTCGAGAAGTCGGAATACCCGGACGACTGGCGCGACCTGATGCGTCTTTACATGGTGCGCCGCACCCGCCAGTTCATCATTCAAAACTACGCAGCCTATGACGCCGGGAAAGATCGCTACTACGTCACCATCGAGGGCAAGCCATCCTACTTCCCGAAACGGCAGCCGTGTAACCTGACTTTCCGGCTGGATGACCGTGACCCGAACGATCAGTATGCGCGACTCTATCAAGATCGTGTCGTGGACATCATCAATGCGCTCTCCCTGCCCCGTTACGGGCTGGGAAACTATGTAGACGAGAAGAAGGCAAAGGCCGGAACACCCGCCGAAAAGCGGCTGCTCGACGATCTGGGCCGCGCCGGGCCGCGTCTGATGGGTTTCTGCCGGACGAACCTCTTTAAGCGGCTGGAGTCGAGCGGATACAGTTTCTTGCTCTCCCTGGAGCGGCACGTTCTCCGCAACCTCATCACCTTGCACGCCATCGAGACCGGGCAGCCGATTCCGATAGGGACGCAGGAGAGCGAACTGCTCGACTCGTCCCGCACGGACACCGATGCCGACGCGCCGGAAGCGTCCGCCACCTACGAGGAGTACACGGAAGACACCGAAGAGGACGTCCCTGCGCCGGAGGAGACGACCTCCTCCGTTTCGCCCGCGCAGACCTGGGATGCCTATCAAGGACGGGCGGCGCAGGTGTACGATCTCTACCGAACGCAGTTCCCGACGCGCTTCAAGTGGATACCGCCGACCTTCTTTCGCAAAGAACTGGCGAAGGCGTTGCGACAGGACGCGGAAAGCCTGTTGGGGCTGCTCCAGGAGGCCGGAGCCTGGAACCCGAAGCGAGATGCGAAACTAGAGGCTCTGACCGAACTGATCTGCGACACCCACGCCGAGGAGAAGGTGCTGGTCTTCACCCAGTTTGCCGATACCGCGCTCTACCTGCACGAACAGTTGCGGCAACGGGGCGTGGATAATCTGGCGGTGGCGACCGCACAGACCGCCGATCCAACCCTTCTGGTGCGTCGCTTCAGCCCGCGCAGCAATCAGCACAAACTGACTGCCGGGGAGCCGGAACTGCGGGTACTCGTCGCGACTGACACCCTCTCGGAAGGGCAAAACCTTCAGGATGGGGCGATTGTGGTGCAGTACGATCTGCCCTGGGCCATCATCCGCATGATCCAACGCGCCGGGCGCGTTGACCGCATCGGCCAGCAGAGCGATACCATTGTTGTCTACTCGTTTTTGCCTGCGGAGGGCGTCGAAAAAGTCATTCGCTTGCAGCGTCGCTTGCAGCAGCGTCTGGAGGCCAACTCGGAAGTCGTTGGTTCCGATGAAGCCTTTTTCGGTGAGTCCGCAGAGAGCCGGATTCGCGATCTGTACACGGAAAAATCGTCTGCGCTGGAAGACGATCAGGATACGGAGGTTGACCTGAGCAGCGCGGCCTTGCAAATCTGGAATAATGCCGTCAAAGCCGATCCCGGCATACGCAGTAAGGTCGAGAACCTGCCGAATGTGATCTATGCCTCGAAGCCGCACGGCGCGGGGCGTGCAGAGGGCTTGCCAGGAGTGATGGTTTACCTGAAGACCGACGATGGCACGGACGCGCTCGTTCGCATGGACAAGAGTGGTCAGGTCGTTTCTCAGTCCCTCTCGGCCATTTTGCAGGCGGCGCAATGCACACCCGATACGCCGGGCCTGCCGCGCCATCCGCAGCACCATGCGCTTGTTCAGGCTGCCGTGCGTCATGCGCTGGAAGAGGAGGCTATCGGCGCGGGAACGCTGGGGCCGCCCCGCAGCGCGCGCCGCCGCGCCTGGGAACGCCTGACCGCCTATCGTGAGCAACTAAAGAAAAAGCCAAGTCTGTTTGTGGATATGGCGGAACTGGACGCCTGTATTCAGGCTCTCTATACCTACCGCCTGACCAACCGCGCCACCGAGCAGATCAATCGCATGATCCGCACCGGCGCGCACGATTCTGACCTCGTACAACTGATTATCGCCCTGCGCGAAGAAGACCGCCTGAGCATCATCGAGGAGGAGCAGGAGCCACAGGAGCCGCGCATCCTCTGTTCGCTGGGGTTCTTTCCGGCGGCGGAATGTGCAGGAGGAGATGTATAATAGATGGGACTACTGGAGCAGATACAAACCCGTCTGGAATCGGGCGCGCTGCGGGAAAACCTCGCGCCGCTCTTCTATGATACGCTGGGATGGGGCGCGGGCAAAGGCTCCCGTCGGCCTGTAGCGGTAGATGGGGAGACGCTCGTGCTGACGCCGCTTGCGGAACTCGGAGGTCTGCCCGTCTTCCATGCGGAGATGCCCACCGGATCGAAACTGCCCGGTATCATCTACCGCCGCGCCGTCCACAAGGCTCTGACGCCGACCGCGCAGGAACACCTCCTCGTCTACACGACCGCCGACCAGAAGCAGGCGCAGTTCGTCTCCGCGCGCCGAGTCGCAGGCGGAAAAACGGAACTGCGAACGCTGCCCTACACGGTCGGACAGCCGGGGCGTACAACGCTGGAACGTCTTGCGGAACTCGCCTTCGCTCCGACCGAGTTGGGACTGTATGGCGACGTGCCGATCACGCAGGTAATGGACAGGATAACGCGCGCTTTCGATGTAGAGGCGGTGACCAAAGCCTTCTTCAAGGAGTACCGCGAAACGTTCGGAGCGGTGGAGGGCATGGTTCGAGGTGTACAGGGCGACCGACGCCTGTTCACGCAACGGCTCTTCAACCGCCTGATGTTCATCCAGTTCGTGGCCCGCAAGGGCTGGCTGGAGTTTGAGAACAGCCGTGACTACCTGCCCGCGCTCTTTGCCGCGGCAGAGACGAAGGGCGAGAACTTCTATCGAGATCGGCTCTACTGGCTCTTCTTTTTCGGCCTGGGAACGCTCGCTGACAGCCGGGAGGCGCACGCTCTGGAAGAGTTGCAGGAGCGGCGCGGCAGGGTTCCCTATCTGAACGGCGGTCTGTTCGAGATGGTAGACGCCGACGATGTGCGCGGAGCCGTCCAGATCGAAAACGACGCCTTTGCCGCCATTCTGGAACTGTTCTCGCGCCACAACTTCACCATCATGGAGAGCGCGCCGCTCGATGTCATGGTTGCGGTTGACCCGGAGATGCTCGGCAAAGTCTTCGAGGAGTTGGTGACCGGGCGGCATGAGACCGGCTCCTACTACACGCCGCGACCCGTTGTCGCCTTCATGTGCCGGGAGGCGTTGAAAGGTTATCTGACGGACGCGCTGGGCGGCGACAGCAAGACGGTGCGAGAGGCGGTCGCCGCCTTCGTGGATGACGACGATCCCGCCGGTCTGCCCAACCCGGAGGCGGCTCTATCTGCCCTCAGGCGTGTGACGGTGTGCGATCCGGCCTGCGGGAGCGGAGCCTATCTGCTCGGCATGATGCAGGAGTTGCTGCGCCTGCGCGCCAGCCTGTTCGCGGCGAAGGTGAAGGATCACGCTGCCCTCTATGCCCGCAAACTGGAGATCATCGAACGCAACCTTTACGGCGCAGATAAAGACCCGTTCGCGGTCAATATCGCCATGCTGCGCCTCTGGCTCTCCCTCGTGGTGGATGACGAGCGAGACCCGCTTCACGATCCGACTGCCGACGTGAGCCTGCCGAACCTCAAGTTCAAAATCTGTATCGGGGACAGTTTGACGGCTCCTGCGCCCGACCTCAAAGGGCTGTCGCTGCAGCGTGACCACTACATCGCCGACGCGGAGAAGTTGGCGGCTCTCTACGATCAATATTTCCTGCTGGCTCACGATAAGCAGGGCCGGTCGAAGTCGGACATGGAGAAACAGATCGCTGCCGTACAAAAGGATATCGCCGATCTGTGCGGAACCCAGGCTCCTGACGGCGCGGTGGACTGGCGCGTATGCTTTGCCGAGGTGTTTGCACCCAAGTCGCCTGTCCGAACGATGGACGGTCGGTTTGCCTTCGCCAATGAGGTCGCCGCGCAGCAGACCTTTGTGGAAGAGGACGACGACACGGGACAGAGCGGCTTTCACATCATTCTGGCAAACCCGCCCTATGTCCGCGCCGACGCGCAGTTCAAGCACCTGAAACCTGATGAGGCGGCAAGACAGAAGGCGATTGAAGAGTGGAAGAGATACCGAGTGGCGTTGACTAAGCCGGGATATTATGAGACGCTGTACGAGAAATGGGATTTGTACCTTCCCTTCCTGGAACGAGCCTTTCAACTTCTGCAAGCAAACGGGCGTATGGTCTTCATCATCCCTGACGCCTACAACTTCGCGAAATATGCGGCTCGCTCACATACCTTTTTCTTGACACGCGCGCGTCTCGAACGAGTGGATTTCTGCTCTGAAATCGATCTGTTCGACGCTGGGGTGAACAACACTATCATTCATTTCGCGAAATCCAAGCCAAGTGCCATACACGCGCCTGTCCGAGTCCGCCGATGGGGAGAGAGCCGCGAGGAATTTGATAGGAACGAGGAAATTCTTTCTACTGCCCCCCAACTTCAGTCTGGCGCAAGTCTCTTAAAAGTTGGTGGGCAACAAAACGAAGAGGCGGCGGAAGGGTATGTACCGCTCGAACAGGTCTGTTATATTAGCGTTGGTATGGTAATCCACGCTGATGAACGTAAGGCGCACATGGCGTTCAGGACGGCAGAACTAATCTCGAATATGCAAGATGAAGACCACCCTAAGCCATTTATTGAGGGCAAAAATATTAACAAATGGCTTCCAACTCGAATCCGATATCTGGAGTATGGAACCGAGCGCGCTCCTGCACTTTTCCGACGACCGACCTTTCCACAACTTTATGAAGTGCCTGAGAAGTTGATATCGATGGACTTGGCGGGCAGTACACCGAGGGTCGCCTACGATAGCCGTCGCTTATACCACAATCACTCTGCATGGTCGTTCGTACCCTGGCATCTCCTATCAGGTGTACGGAACAAGTCTATCCAGAAGACAGCCAAGTACCGTGATGAGGTTAAGCCCGGCGAGGAATCGCCTGCGATTCTCCGCGAAGAGTTGGAGGAACGCTCCCGCCAGTTCTCCTTAAAGTATCTACTGGGAATCATGAACTCCGCGTATGCAAAAGAGTGGCTGGCAAAGCAACGCCGCAGCAAACTCCACATCTACCCCGACGACTGGAAGCGGTTGCCTATCGCCTCCGCTACGCCGGAACAACAGGCCGAGATCGTCGCACTCGTGGACAAATGCCTGGATGCAAAAGGCGTTGGGTGCGAGGCATGGGAGGCGGAGATTGACGAGAAGGTAGCCGCTCTCTACAGGCTATGAAGTGCGTACTTACCTCAAAAGAACCATGAGCGAAGTCAAGCGCAAACATCATTTCGTTCCGGTGTCCTATCTGGCGAAATTCATGCCGTCGGGCAGCCCTGACGACCGCCTCAGTGTCCTCGCTCTGTCGTCTGGCAAAACCTGGGAGTCGCGTCCAAGCGCAATTGGTTTCGAGAAGAACCTCTATGCGTTCGATCATCCTGACGCCGATCCCAACACCATCGAAGACACCCTGAGCGACCGCGTGGAAGGGCCGATGGCGCAGGTCATGGCGCGGCTCTCTGACCAGAACCTTCCGCTCGGCCCGGAGGATTACGAAACGTTGATGCGCTTCCTCGCGATGTTGGCGATCCGAGTCCCACGTATCCGCAGGCGCGAAAGGGAGGATACTCGGCGGATCGAGCGGTTCGCGACGGAGATGATGCTCCAGCGCCCCGACTCCTTTCAATGGCTTGTCGCGCAGATGGAACGCGAGGGAGTGCGGCTCCCGGAAGGAGCCGATCTGGAAGCCCTTCGGCAAGACCTTCTGGCGAACCCTCCGCTCCTTATGGATCAGAACTGGCACATGGAGACGATGCTAGAGATTGCCGAAGAACTGGTTCCCGTGTTCAGGGCGCGCTCCTGGTCGCTGCTGGTCGCGGAGGAGGATGCGGGCGATTTCATCTGTTCCGATAGCCCGGTAGCGATGATGTCCACCGACCCGGCAAGACGGCGAATGCCTATGGGGTTCGGCTGTGAAGACGTGATCGTAACCGCCCCGCTGTCGCGGCGCATGGCCTTGTATGGGCAGTTCGACGGCCATTCGATAATGGTGAAAGTAGATCGCCCGTCGGTAGCCTTCATCAACCAGCGCACCGCCGCGTTCGCCGAACGGCATCTCTACGCCAGCAGCCTCGACTTCCCTATCGCTTTGCGGGATGGCAGCGTGGGGGCATGGTCGGAGTATCAGGCGCAGCGAAAACTGCGCCCGGAAAGAACCGAGTGAGACTATCCCTCCAGACGGACGCCAGTTTCGATCTGAGCGTGTCGTTGTTGTTCGCTGCGGCAGTGGTGGGTGAGGCTGCAAAGACATCCCGGCGTAACGGCCAGGAGTTGCGCTGTACCATCGAACTTCTGGGTCGCTTTGAACGAACGATGAAAGCAGGCGAACAAGATGGTATGGCCTGACTGTCGCTTCGTATCGAGGCTTTGCACGGCTGTGCTGTGATATAATAACCGCAGGAGGTGAGAAACCATGACACAAGCCGCCCTCAAACTCACGACCCGCGTTTTGCCGGGAAAACGGATCGAAGTCACTGCACCGGAACTAATCGAAGGCGAAGAAGTCGAAATCTTCATCGCGCTGCCAGCCTCCTCCGCGCCAAAGCGACGTTCTGTGCTGGATATTATCGAATCGCTGCCGCCCGGCCCGCGCCAGTTCAAAACCCCGGAAGAGGCCGACCGCTATCTGCAAGAGGAGCGCGACGCATGGGAGCGTTGATCCTGCCCACGTCGGGTTTCGTTTATGTGGACACAGTGACGCTCATCTATACCGTAGAAACCTACTCCGCTTATTGGCCGACGCTGCAACCGCTCTGGCGCGCGGCACAGTCAGGAACCCTGGAGGTTATCAGCAGCGATCTGACTTTGATGGAAGTTCTGGTCGGCCCACTCAGGAACAACGACACGGCCCTGCTCGCCACGTATGAAGCCGTTCTGCTGGGATCAGATATGCGCTTGCTTCCCGTTACGCAAAACGTTTTACGGGAAGCTGCCCGCCTGCGCGCTACGATTCCCGCGCTTCGCACCCCCGATGCGATCCACGCCGCCACCGCGCTCCTGCACGGCTGCGCCCTCTTCGTCACCAATGACACCGGCTTCCGGCGCGTTCCCGGCTTGCCTATCGCTATCCTGGATGATGTTCTTGCCGCTCCCTGAATCTCTCATGGACAGAGCCGAAACAGGTTCCCGCCGACGGGTGGAGGCAGGCGCGCGTGGAACCCGGCGACCTGATTGCCTGTCTGATGGAGCGCGCCAACGGGATGCGCAAGATCGTAGATGGCGATAGAATGGAGGGAAGCCACCGTGTTGTCCAACAATACCTCCGAGGCTTATAGTTACACCACGATCCGCTATCCAGAGCGATCATGTGTTTGCACGCGAGTCCCGCCCTCTTGCAGCGATACTCGTAGTCCGGGCTGGAGAAGGTGGCGGCGGAGATCGAGCAGGCTACGGTGGTGCGCCCTACGGCCCAGCAGGTGCAAAGCATTCTCGCGGAGATGGTAGATTTGTGGGAGACAGCACCGAGCGGGAGCGAACCGCGATGCTGGCGACCGTTATCGATGCGGTAGAGATCACAGAAAAAACAAGAGCCGCGCTGCATTTCACAGCGCGGCCCTTCTCAAAGTTCGGATCAACTTTGAACATGGGAGCGGCAGCACGGCTTATCGCTAACTATTATGCCCGCATTGTGGTCGAAGTGCCGCTTCTCAAACCAACAGCGGAACAGCGTCAGGCACTCTACACAACCTGGCCCCTGAGCGGCGGCGCGGGGCAACGCCCCCGCCGCGTAGGTCAAGATCATGGCACGGTCGCCATGTTTGTCTGGGAGAGATTATCGGCAACGCGGGGATAAAGACGCAAGTAGCAGGATGACACCCTGCTACCTGCTTCTGCCATCAAAGGTCTTGGAACTATCCGAAGCCGCCGACCGATGAACCTTTTCGATGGAACGATCCACACCCCCGGCTGAAACCGCTTCCTTGACACCCCTAAATCTCGACCCACCCCCCCCGGTTTCTCCACAGAAAAACGACCGCCAGGGAGTCCCAGGCTGATCCAGCACCCGAAACATGGTCGGGACGGCGCACGTATTTGATGGTATGCCTGATTCCACCCGTCCGACCACAAGACCCGCCCAAAGTGAGCGGCTGCCCTATTACCGCCTGGATGATCCTAACCAGCGGCTCGCGCTCCAACAAAAAGGCGCGGAGCGCGCCCGCGACCTGATTGTGACCCTCCCGACGAGCGCACGGTTCCGAATCGCGGAGTCTTTATGCCGATCCATCGCTCAACTGTCGGCAACCGAAGGTCGTGACCCGCTCGCCGCCCCTGATTTCGGCGAGATGCCCGACTTCGAGGCGGAGATGGAAATGGAATTAGAAATCGCGGAGGACGTTCGCGATGTCACCGGGCGCGTGATCGAGGAGGCAGCCGTTCCGCGCGAGCAACCTGTTTCCGATGACCGCTTTGAACCGTTCCGCCAAGCCGTACCTGATGAGGGCTGGACACGCCAGGGTATCGGCCCGGTGCGCACGCTCTACTACCTGTCGTTTCTCGGCAGCCGCAACTACGATTCCGATCTGATGGAATTCGGCGACTTTCCGCGCTCTCCGCACCGCACCGTGCCGCAACGCCTACACCAACTGGACGGAGTTCACGCCAGTATTGACGCCCAGGACTGGTTGGCTTACGACCTCTATCTGGAACACCTGCTGCACGTTCTCGGTGTGTCCTGGCTGACGGTCGAGGACGCCATCGTGCGCGCTTTCTACAAGAACCTGCCTGCGCCCTATCAGACGTTGTTGGCGAATGTCCCGAAGCCATTGTGGTTCGTCCTATGGAAACACGATCTGGAAAAATGGGTCAGTTTTCAGCGGCACGGCGCACGCATCCAGAAGGCTGTCGAGAGTCTTTCCACGTTGCTACGGAAAACCCCGCTTGCCCCGCAGTATGAACGCGGATTGGAGAACCTGCGGCGAGCCGCTGCCCCCGCCGAGTGGACGGTGGGCGAAGAAGACCGTCTGCGGGATCGCTGCGTTCCCGGCTCGCCCATCATCAAAGCCGTCTACAAGACGGTGGCGAAGTCCTTGTGGCGGGCCATTCAAAAACACGCCAGCGACGAGCGCGATCCTCCTGCCCCTGCGCCACTGGCGCGGATTCTCCGACAGGCGGAAACGTCCACCAAGCGTCGGCCTATCGAGTTCTGGAAACTGCTTGTCGACATCTTCTATCACCTGCCCATCGCTCGCGGCCTGCCCGATCAACGGCGGTTTGTGGACGAGATGCCGAAGCGGGAACCGCCGCACACGCAGAATGCCATCCGCCTGATCGTCAGCCGATCCTGAAATTTGGTCAGATCAGACCGTTTTTGCCCTTTTCGGGTCTTTTGACCAGAAGCCCCATAACTTTCTTCCGCTCTGATACCATGACCCCAGACGCGAACGCGGCCTGGGGTTGCTGTTTTGTAGCCTGCTCAGACCGCCACCGCGAAATCGGAATAGACTGGATGAATCGGGTGGCACGAAAGGCACGGACAATTCACGCGGAGATGGCCCTGCCCCCGTCCGCTGATCCCATCGAATGGGACAGCGAGGCGGAGGTGTCGGTCAACAACGCCTGGGTGCGTGCAACGGTGCTTCTCCTGCGCGGTATCGCGCGGCGAGAGGAGCGGCTGCGCTCAGTGTCTATGCCCGCCGTCGCCCCCGACCTCACCGCGTCCGGTTCCGGCGCAGACGTTCCGAGCGAGGAATGCTGCACCGACAACGCCGCCAGTGTGCGGCCCACAAACATAGAAACCCGCTCGCGAGGCAAACAAAGCGAGCAGAAGGAGAATGACGGCGATGAAGAGCGTGAATCGCGCGATGGAGTGCGGGGAAATGCCGAAGGCACAAGTGGTGGTCGGCTCGTTGACGCAGGACGTGGAAGTGTGGTACGTCGGCGACTGCCACCTGAAAGTATGGTTCGTAGCGACCGACCAGGGAACGGCGGTAGAGTGGAGCAAGCACGCCGCTCCCGACGATGCCCAGTGGAAAGAGATCGTCGAGACCTGCAAGACGCTCACCAAAGATGAGGCGTTCAACGCGGTCATGCACTATGCGGTAGCACTGGCTTCCCGCATCGCGCAGGAGGGGGATCGCCGGATGCTCGCGCAGCAGGAGAAGGCCGAACCTGCCGCCTGATGACGACGGCAACCCCGCCATTGCCAGCCGTCTATCCCGAAGATTTCTGGACTTGCGAACGCGCATACGCACGCCGCCGCCCTTTCCATCGAAGAGAATGGCGGCGTGCGCATCCTGTGACCTACGGGGACGGCGTGCGGCCCTATAATCGCCCGATCTAACCTAACCGGGGCAGCCGCCATTTGACGACTTTATTCGGAGTGATACACGCCCAGTTCACAGGTTTTTCGCCATTCTTCTGGATTTTGGTCGCGGAGAGCCATTTCGCCCAACCCTGCGAAATTCGACCATGTGGGCGTGTGAATGCGGACGGGGCAGGTGGAGAACCACCGGGCTGAGAAAGCCCTATTAGGGGAAGCGTGTAGTCGCTGGCGCGACGAGCCTTCTCACATGTCATCATTTTTGTAGCCTGACCGCTCACAAGATTTCATGCGTTCCCGCTGGCAGAACCCAGTTCAGCGGCGACACAGACGCCCCTTGCGCTTTCGGTCAGGCTGCGCGAGGGGCGTTTCGTTTGCGCCCGTAAGGAGACTACTATCATGGACAATAAACCCAGCCCTTATCTGGCTGCTCTCATTGCCGAGCGCGAGGACGTGCAGCGCGACCTCGAACACGCGCAGATCGCTCTCGAAGATGCTGATCGAGAAGCGTTTGAGACACCAACGCCGAAAGCCTTGCGCCGCCGTGCCGAGGCCGTGCGCAAACGCGACGAGTTTGCAGCGGAGTGGGAGGAGATCAATGAGCGGTACGCGGCGGCCTGGGCTGAGGAGTTTGCCGAATGAGCCTGCTGTACGATCTGGAAAGGGCGTGGGATGCGCTCTCCAATGCCAGCCGGAAACTGGACGACGCACAGACGACCTATAACCGTGCGCACGCGGACTGGATTAAGGACGAGTCCGCTTCCAACACTTCCCGAAAAGACCGCGCCAGAAACGCGCTCGTAGGCGCGGCGCAGGAGCAGTCCAAAGCATACCATCAGTTCAAGCGGCTGCTCGAGCAGACCGGGATCGCGAACGGGGGCCGGGATGCCCTCCGCCGTCTCCTGGATAGCGTGTGCAGTGATGCCGCTCCCGGCTGGTATCGCGCCGCGAGTTCCGCCCTAGACAGCACACCAAAAAAGGAATAGAACCCTGTGCCTGCCGATCTGGTCAATCAGTGGGCCGCTCCTTGACTTTTTGATCCCGCGCTGGGAGCAAGCGGCGCGGTTCCAGCATCATCAGTTGTCGCCTGACCAGCGACTACCGCCCCGCAGGGACTTGCTCCCCTGCGGGGTTTCTGTTGGCCTGGTCACGATGGAACCTGATGACAATGACGCGCCCGGCGCGTTTCCAACCGATCTATTTGCCTATCACCCGCATCCCTTCGCGGCCTATCTGGAATCCGATGGCTTCGCGGCCCTGGCGGGCTATAGGCGACCGAATATCAACACCTATGGGAAGGCTCTGCCCGCGACGGTGGCGATGGCGCGACGGCTTCTGGCGCGCACGCCGCAGCGTGCGATCTGGGGTCGCCAGTTAAATTTCGAGCAGTGGATCACAGAAACCGAGGGGGAACCTGTGCCATGCCGCCGCCTGGCGTCGGGAGTGATGCAGACCCGCCCAGGCCAGCCGCTCCGTCTGCAAGACCTCGTGAAGCACTTTATCGGGAAGACCTATGCGGTCGGCACGACCGACATCCGGCGCGTGACTTCCTGGTACGATTTTGCTGACTATGAGTGGAAGTCGGAGATCAACGCGGTCAGATGCCTGCGGCTGGATGTGGACGATAACCTTGCCTGGCTGTACGAACGCGCCGCGCCAATATTGACTGACCTTCGGGAGCAGCGCACCGTCGCGCACGCGCTGGGACTGCCGTACCGCGCCTTTCGGACAGCGGGTAGGGGGCTCCAGGCCGTGATCGCCCTCCCTTGCGGCTGCCCTCACCACTTTGCGTCCTACTTGCTGGAATCGTTCCTCTGGCTTTTGGAAGAGCGCGATGATGGGCGTACTCATGCCGATAAGAACAATCTGCGCGCCCTGATGCGCCTGCCCGGTGGTCAGCACGCCAAAACGGGCAACCTGGCTCTGTGGATTGATATTGAAGCGGGCGGGTTGTATGGTGTGGAGGAGCAGGCCCGCCTTATGGACGCTGCGTTCCGGTATCGGCGGGAGGACAGCCCGTTGGGGTGGGAACCGCAGGCATTCGTGACCGCAGGCAACGCGATCCTGCGGGCTATCACCGACATCGGCATCGGGCAGGCCGACCTGCTCACCCGCGACCAGATGGCGGAGGTGCATCGGCTTCTGCCCGACAATCCGATTGTCCTACGCTGGCAGCAGGCCCGCGATCTGGTCGCGTCCTGGCGCGCTCCTGTAATCGGGACGGAGTCAACCGCCGCAGAAGCGGTTCCTGTGTTTCAAGAGACCCAGGCGGAGCCTGCGCCCGACATATTGCCCAATGAGGCTACCAAGCCGCCAGAAACGCCCCACAGAGGCGCAGAAGCAACGTCCCCTCCACGCTACACGATGGACTGGGCGTTGCAGGTCTGGACGGAGGAATTTCTGCCTGGCGGCTTTTGGGATTGGATCAGCATGAACGGAAAGCGCGGGATTCTGGCTTCGGTCATTCTTTTTGGCTCCGACCGTGCCGAGCAAGCCCTGTGCGATCTGGCTCAGAAGGTTCCCGCCCGTAGCCCGTCCGATCTGCGGGCGCGGCTCTACACCATCGGGCGACTCTGGCAAACCTTCCGCTTGAAGGACTTTACGGCCTATAACCCGCGCGAGAAGACCTTGCCTCCGCTGGTTAAGGGAGAGGCTACCGATGAGATCGAGGAACTGGCGGCGCGGTTCGTCGCCATGATGCGAGAACGCCAGCCGAAAGGGAAATGGAGCGAGACTATCGCCGACCACACGATTCAGACCATCCTGATCGCCCTGCGCGATTCCCCTTCTGGGATGATCGAGATTTCTTATCGTGCCCTGGCGGCTTCGATCAATGCCCGCTGGCCCGGCGAGTCGACCAACCACATGAGAGTCAAAGAGATGATCGCACGTCTATCGAATGGAGAGTCCTGTGTGGTGGAGATGCTGCACAAGACAGCGGGCTATGCCTGGCGATCACAGCCGAACCTCTATCGCGTCGGGAAAGAGTTGGGGACAACCGACCTGGGGAGGTTCTGCACCGAGCGTATGATCGCGTGCTTACAGGGCCAGAACGACGCCTGGGACGATTCCGACGACGAGGGAAATCAGGTGACT
>DASRGZ010000060.1:0-15103 GCA_035650735.1 Chthonomonadaceae bacterium | reverse complement strand
TTATGCCCTTTTTTGCCTGCTTCGAGAGAGGACTTGGAGGCTGATGACCGCTTGGTGCTCGCTAGAAAGCGAGCACCAAGCCTCTAATGAGCGGCTGGCCTATCTCCTCAAGAGGACCCAAGTGCATCCCACGCTCTAGGGACTCTTAGCGGCATCCAGGAGGGTAGCTACCTCGACGGTGCGGCCTGTGTCTGCCGACTCCATGGCCGCTAGAGTCAACGCGAGGGTATGGAGGTTATCGCGTCCGCTCGTCTCCGGCTCCACGCCCTGCTGGATGCAGGCCCGCCAGTGATACAGATTATAGTGGTGGCCGGTTGCGCCGATGGATTCGGCCCAGATCGGCTCGCCCCAGACCTCCGGCAGCGGCGTGAAGAAGTGCATCTCCTGATACTGCGTCAGGTCGGCATTCTGGCGGAAAAGTCGGATCGGGCCCCAGTCGTCGCGTTGGTTCCAGACCAGCGAGCCGCGCGAGCCCGTGATGACCCAGCGCCCGTTCCAGCCGGTATCCTGGCCGGGCGCGGCAAAGGAGCCGCTATAATTGACGCGCGTGCCGCCTTCGAACTCGATCCAGGCAAAGGCGCTCATGTCGCCCCGGGTATTGCTGAAAGACGGGTTCCAGGTCTGGGCGGTGACGCGCACGGCGTTGCGGCCCAGCAGATAGCGCATCATATCGAAGTGGTGGATCGCCATATCCATCAGGAAGGGGTGGCGCATCTTCTGCCGCCACCCAAACAGCAATCCCTGTATCTGAAACTCCACGACGATATGATCGATCTCGCCGATGATCCCTTCGGCGATCAGGCGGCGCAGGCAGCGCGGCTGATCTTGATAGCGGTACTGCTGGGTCACCATCAAAACACGCTTATAACACTGCGCTTCCTCCACCATCTGCTGCGCCGCCGCCATCGTTTCGGCGAGGGGCTTTTCGACCAGCACATGCAGGCCCGCCTTCATCGCGGCAATCGTCGTCTTCGGATGCGCCGGAGCAGGGGTGACGTTGACCAGGCCGTCCGCATCCACCGCATCCAGGGCGTCCTCCAGCCGGGTAAACTGGCGCTCCGGCGGCACACCCGTCACGGCTCCGGCGGCAACCAGCGCCTCCTGGTTCGGGTCTACCAGGGCCACATGCTGAAAGCCTTCGCACTCCTGAACGGCATAGAGCCAACTGCCTCCAAACCCGCCGACACCCGCTTGTATCACACGCATCGAACCGAATCCCCTTCGCTTCTGGTCTCTAACTTGAACACCACTTTGTGCTAAGCGCGCATGGATCTAGCTTATGGTCTATTCTGGTTTCCATATTTCAACCAGGAATATAGGCTCTCCTGCTTGCCCGGTCAGCGAGAAGTACCAGTTTTTTACCCTCTTTAGAGGGATCGCGCGGCAGCGCACCCCTGAAGCGTGGTTCGAAATCGGGCCTTCGAGAGGCAACCACGCTTGACTACAGGGCCACCAGGCGCCCCAAAGCATACGCGCTATTGGTAATTTATGTTCCGTAAATTGTCCTGCAGGCCATGTTCGCGCCGGATAGCCTCCGGCAAGCCCTGCGCTCCGTTCCGTATCAAACCATATCCAGCACCTGGACAACGACATAGCAGACGTATCTATACTTAATACGAACGAGATAGGGCAATCTACTTCCAAAATGGAAGGCTCGTCCGGTCTTCTTCGCAAGGAGAGGGGAGCGGCTCCCCTTCCAGGTTCTTCGGTTCTGCCTTATCTCCCCTCCTCCCCGGCCCTTCTCCCTCCAAGGAAGAAGGGGGAAGAGAAGCCAACTCTGACTCTCCCCTCTCCTTCTAAAGGAGAGGGGAAGGGGGTGAGGTCTGTAGGAGAGCAGAAGCCGGGTCCCCCCCCTTCCCTGTGAGCGGAGCAAAGGTTCCTTAGTCCCTTAGAACCTTAGAACCCTAGCACCCTCAGAACCCTAGCACCTTGTGAGCGTAGCGAACGTATTAGGGAAGGGGGACGGGGGGTTAGGTCAAGAAGGGCAGGCAGAAAAGTTTTACAATCTCACCCGGTAAGGAGGCTAGCGGTTGACTTAGCTGGCTCCATATGATATACTATCTGCGAAATAATGCACAAAGTCTTTTTGAGACGGTAGCGCGCAGATCGCGCGGGAAAACTATGTCGGATCCAGAGCCCAAAACCCAGGCGCCCAACGTCTCCTTCGAGCGGGAGCGCGGCGTGTACGCCATCCAGGTGACACGGGATGTGGCCCACGCCGTCGTCTCCGTCGGGGAGGATGCCCTGCGCACCGCCCGCATCTTGCAGACCTTCCGCGCGCTCGCGCAGGCCAATGTGCCCGTCTTCATGGTGAAGATGCACCACAGCGCCGTGACCTTTGCTATGGCCGGCGCGGAGATGGCGCGGGCGGAGGCGGCCCTGGCGGAAGCCGGATTGGAGGCGAAGACGCGCCGCGACCTGGCTGTGGTCGCTGTGCGAGCCTCTTCTATGCGCGACCTCTCCGGCGTGATGGTCGAGATCGCGGATACGCTCTATTCCGTGGGAGCGCGCCTCTACGAAACCGGCGACTCGCACAACTCCGTGCAATGCCTGGTCGAGGCGGTCTGCGTCCCGCAGGCCATCCAGGCGCTATGCCGGACGTTCCGCCTGAGCGCCGACTGTGTGCAGGTGACCAGCCTGGAGGCAGCGGCATGAAGATCCTGGTCCAGAAATTCGGCGGCACCTCCGTAGACAGGCCGGAACACCGTGCGCTGGCCGCGCGCAAGGTCATCAAGGCGCGGGAGGCCGGGTTCCATCCCGTCGTCGTGGTCTCGGCGATTGGCCGCGCGGGCGCGCCCTACGCCACCGATACGCTGATCAAAGTTTTGCAGGAGATTGACCCGCAGGTCAAGCCCGCCGCGCGTGAGATGGACATGATGATGGCTTGCGGGGAGATCATCTCCACCGTCGTCTTTGCCCACACGCTCCAGACGCGCGGCTTCAAGGCCATTGCGCTCTCCGGGGGCCAGGCAGGGATCATCACGACCCGGGAATTCGGCAACGCCCGTATTCTGGAGATACGCCCGCATTATATCCAGCGGCTGCTGGAGCAGGGCTATATTCCGGTGGTCTGCGGGTTCCAGGGCATCACCCAGCCCTCCAACGAATACGAGCACGGGGCGATCACCACGCTGGGGCGCGGCGGCAGCGATACGACCGGCTCGGCGCTGGGGGCAGCGCTCAAGGCGGTGGCCGTCGAGATTTATACAGATGTAGACGGGGTAAGGACCGCCGATCCGAACCTGGTGCCCGGCGCCTATACGCTGCCGGTCTGCACCTACGAGGAAGTGGCCGAGATGGCCCATCAGGGCGCGAAGGTGATTCATCCCCGCGCCGCCGAGATCGCCATGGACTACAACATCCCGCTCTGGGTCAAGTCTACCTTCTCGGAGGGGCCGGGAACGCGCATCGCCGGGGCCGATGCGCCCGAATCGGTGCGCTGCCGCCTGACCGGCATCACCCACACCGGCCAGATCGTCTATATTCGCCTGGAGATCGAGAACGCCAAGCACAAGCCCCAGATCGAGTGTGAAGTCTATCGGATGATGGCCCGCGCCGGCGTCAACATCTATCTGGTCACTTACAGCCCGACCGCGCTCTCGTTCGCCGTGCCGCGCAATCTCTACTCGAAAGCCCAGGATCTGCTGGACGGCATGGTCGTCCCGGTGGAGCACGAGACGCCTGACGAGAACGGCAAGCTAGGCACCTACTACATTTTCAAGTTTTCGGAAGGGCTGGACCTGGCCTACAGCGTGCAGCGTCCGCTCCTGAAGCCGGTGGAGAGGCGCGTCAACATCGTGGACGTGCCCGCGAGCGTGGTGGAAAACTGCACGATGGTTTCGGTCATCGCTTCCAATCACCGGCGCGTGCCGGGCGTGGTCGCCAGCATCTTTGAGACCCTGACCAACGCGGGGATCGCCGTCCATCAGACCGCCGACTCGGAGATGTCTATCTCATGCCTGGTGCCGGAGAGCGAGGGCGGACGTGCTGTGCGCCTGCTGCATGAGCGCCTGTTCGAGCAGTAGGGGGTGATTGCCCTCACCCCCTGACCCCCTCTCTCAAGAACAGGAGAGGGGAACCGAGAAGCCAAGTCTCCCCTCCCCTAGAATTGGGGGAGGGGCTGGGGGTGGGGGCCTGTAGGCAATATGGAAGACAAGCCGCGTGAGGAGGCATCCGGCGAGGGCGAGGAAGAGCGAGAGAACCTGATCAATCGCTTTCCCGATGTGCCCCCTGGGCCGGAGGTGCCGGAACCGCCGAAAATAAAATCAAAGCTGCCGCCGCATCCGGCCAAGCCGGAGCCGGGAAGTTTCCAGCCGGGCAGCTATAACAAGATGGCGATAGCGGCGACCGCCGCCAGCTCCTTCATTATGCCCATTATCGTGCTCTCGGTGCTGGGCTGGTGGCTGGATCAAAAGCTGCACCATACGACTAACTGGATGGCGATGATCGGCGTCTTGCTGGGGCTAGTAGCTGGCATAAGCGGACTGCTCAACGTCCTCAAGCGTCTGGAATAGCCGCTGCCGACGTCAGAAGAAAAACGCTGCGGCAACTTGTGATTTTATGAACAATCTCTCTCCGTGCCCTGTCTTTTATAGGCTTTACGGGGCATTGAGGTAGAATTGAGGAAAGGTCAGAATATCAGGCACAAACGGCCTTCCTCCAGGCGCCCTTAGAGGCGCAATACTAAAATATAGAAAGAGCCTGTACGACTCATGCGAGAAGAAGGAAACCTGATAGTTCGCGCGCTCAAGACGAGCGCCTGGGTTACTCTACTGACAACGCTGGCGCTCCTGGGCGCGGGCAAAAACGATTGGGCCTGGGGATTTCTGACCGGCGCGGTGTTGTCTCTGTTCAGTCTGTTCAGTCTCACTGTGGTCGTGCCGATGCTGCTGCGGCCCGGCGCTTCGCGGGCGGCGCAGGCGCTGCTCGGCCTGACCCTGTTCATGAAGCTGCCGATCTACATGATCGGCCTCTATCTGATAGCCAATGTGCCCGCCATTAAGGCGGCGGGCGCCGGGTTCGGGATCGCGCTGCTGCCGGTCGTCATCACCCTGAAGGCCATCGGCAGCGCGTTGGCGGAGGCGTTTCCCGCGCAGCCCAAGCAGGCGCCTTCCGAGGCGGAGGTCAGCCCGCAGCAGACGGCGCGGCCAGCCCGGCGCCTGAGCGCCAAGCCCGTTCACGAAAGAGGTTAAGCTATGCCGCAGTCGCATACGGACAACCTGCACGCAAGACAACGGATCCTGCTGGCGCAGGCCGAAACCGGCGGCACGCCCGTCGAGGGCAGAACGGCAACGCATGCGACGACCGAAGCCGCCGGCGGGCACGAGGAGGCCGAGAATCCGGGCGCGGTGCCCAACGCCACGCTGCTCTTTGCCAACTCGGTGCTGGTAGCGCTGATCCTGCTGGGCTTTGCGCTGGCGGCCCGACGCCGGGCCGAAAGCATCCCGCGCGGCTTCCAGAACTTTGCCGAGTGGGTCGTCGAAAGCCTTAATAAGTTCACGGTCGGCATCATCGGGCCGGGCGGCGAGAAGTATACGCCGCTGGTCGGCACGGTCTTCCTTTATATCTATCTGAGCAACCTGATCGGCATTATTCCGGGCTTTCACTCGCCGACTACCAACCTGACGATTACGCTGGCCCTGGGTGTTGTAGTCTTCGTCTACGTCCAGTATCAGGGCATCCGGCAGAACGGGCTGGTAGGCTACGTCAAGCACTTTATGGGGCCGATGCCCGCCCTGTCGCCGCTGATCGCGCCGGTGGAAATTATCTCGGAGTGCATCAAGCCGTTTACGCTGGCCGTCCGACTTTTCGGCAACATCTTCGGTGAGGACGTGATCCTCATCGTTCTGGCCAGCATCGGAGTGATGTTCCTGCCGCTGCATCTGCTGGTGGTTCTGCTGGCGATGCTGACCGATTTCGTGCAGGCAATGGTCTTTGCCATCCTGACCTGCATCTATATTTCGCTGATGTCCCATCATGGGCCGGAAGAACATGCTCATGAGGAGGGAGAAGGGCCGACCGAAGCGATGGCCCATGCGCACGAGACGAGCCCTTAGGCGCTCGCCGGCGCGCTGGGCGCCTGGCGCCCACGAAATTAGGAAGCACCAACTTCAGTCAAACTCTTTCGGAAAGGAAGCAAAACAAATGGTTTACTTTATGGCTCTGGCCCTCGCCCTCGGCTTTGGTGTTCCCGTCGCGGTGCTCTCCGCCGCGCTGGGGCAGGGCAAAGCGGCGGCGGCCGCGCTCGAAGGAATGGCCCGCCAGCCGGAACAGACCGGTAGGCTGCAGACGGCGATGATCCTGGCGCTGGCCTTTATCGAGTCCCTGGTCATCTTCACGCTGCTCGTCTTCTTCCTGATGCAGGGCAACCTGCCGAAGACGTCGGATGTGCTGAGCGCCATTCAGGCCGGCGCCGGGGCTGCGGCTACGGCTCCTGCCACGCGCTAACTTTTGCGCTGAAACCACAAAGGAAGTCAATGGGTCCATGCGTAAATAAGTGCGGGGCTTGCGCCCCGGCTCAGAGAGCCGTTGACCCATTGACTTCTCCAAAGGATTGGTTGCCAAATGCTCGATCCCATCGTTCACAGCCTCGGCTTTAATGTGAACGTCTTCCTGATGCAGGTCGTGCTCTTCGTCGTGCTCTGGATCCTGATGAGCCACCTGTTCTGGAACCCGGTCCTGGCCCGCCTGCGCCAGCGCGACCAGGACATTGCCAACGCCTATAAGGCGGTCAGCGACACGCAGCACGAAATGGAGGCGCTGCGCGCCGACTATCTGGCGCGTATCTCTCAGGTGGAGGCGGAGGCGCGCGCCCGCATCCAGGCCGCCATCCGCGAGGCGCAGGCCGAGCGCGAGCGCATCCTGGCGGAGGCGCGCGCGCAGACGGAGGAGACGCTGCAGCGGGGCATTGCCGCCATAGAGCGCGAGAAAGAGGAGGCGCTACAGGCGCTGCGGGAACGCATGGTCGGCCTGGCGCTGACGGCGGCCAGCAAGGCGCTCGGTTCTGCCGCCGACCCGATCACGCTGCGCCACTCCATCGAGGAGCGCCTGGCCCATAGCGTCGGCAACGGCGCCAATCACTCCCGACAATAATCGGCCCTCTGCGCCCAGGGCGCAGGCCGGACGGTTCCTAAGGCTGGAGACCCCACCGTGCTTCTTGCCGAAGTCCATTACTTTCCGTTTTATATTGAGCATCCGAAGGCCCTGCTGGCCGGGCTTATCGGAGTGGCGCTGATTCTGTTCCTGTTTTTCCGCTTCGGCGTGCCGGCGTTTCGCGGCCTACTGCTTGACCGTGAGGCCCGGATCGCCGAAGCGCACAACCAGGTCGAGCGCCAATTGGCCGACATCCAGCATCTGCGCAATGACTACAAATCCCGCATTGATCGGATTGAGGCCGAGACGCGCGAGCGCATAGACGCCGCCGTGCGGGAGGCGGAGGCGGCGCGCGCCGAGATTATTGCGGAGGCGCACCAGATGGCGGCGGTCATTCGCCAGCGCGGTGAGGAGGAGATTGCGCGCGAGCACACCCGCCAGCGCATCCTCCTGCGCCAACAGATCGTTCAGCAGACCCTGGATGCCGCCGAGCAGGCCGTTCGCGCCTACACTCATGAAGGCGTGCAGCACCAACTGATACGCGATTTTATTGCCCGCGCGGGCAAAGAAGGCGTCGAGCCTGCCGCCGCGATAACCAGAACGACGATAGGGGGAGCCTGATCGTGGCCGGACATGATACGCGCGCTGCCCGGCGCTATGCGGGCGCCCTGTTCAATACGGCCCAGCGGCAGGACAAACTCGATGCCGTCGTTAAGGACCTCGACTCCGTTCTGGCACTGATGGATCAGACCCCGCTGCTGCGCAAGATGTGGGAAAGCCCGGAGGTGCCCACCGGACGTAAGCGGGACATCATCGGCGACATCCTGGGCCAGTCCGTGGATGGGCTGACGCTCTCCTTCCTGCGCCTGCTGGTGGATAAGCGGCGCGAGGACATCCTGGACGCCGTGCGCGTGGAAATACATCAGTTGGCGGATGAGGCTCGGCATCTGGTGCGCGCTGAGGCGGTCTTTGCCCTGGCGCCCACGCCGGAGGAGCAGAAGGAGCTGATCCGCAGCCTGGAGCAGCGCACGGGCGAAAACGTGGAACTTACCGTGCATGTAGACCCGGACATCCTGGGGGGCGTCGTGGTTCGTATGCACGATACCATTATTGATGGCAGCGTGCGCGGCACACTGGAGCGCCTGCGCGAGCAACTGCTGCAAGAGGCGTAGACTCCCAACCGCACCTACGAAATCTTTATTAGAACGAGAGAAGGCAACACTATGGCCATTCGACCGGAAGAGATCACCGATATTCTCATTCGCGAACTAGAGTCCTACACTCGCGAGATCGAAGAGGTCGGCGTTGGAACGGTGCTGCAGGTGGGCGACGGCATCGCGCGCGTCTATGGGCTGCGCGATTGCATGGTCTCCGAGCTACTGGAGTTCCTCGACGACAAGGGCAACCCTATCACCGACGAGAACGGCGCCGTCATCCGCGCCATCGCCCTGAACCTCGAAGAGGACAACGTCGGCGCGGTTATCCTGGGACCAGACGAAGAGATCCGCGAGGGAACGACCGTCAAGCGCACCGGCAGGATTATTGAAGTGCCGGTGGGCGAGGCGATGCTGGGCCGCGTGGTCAGCGCGGTCGGCGACCCGCTGGACGGCAAAGGCCCCATCATTACGACCGAGACGCGCCACCTAGAGACCCGCGCGCCCGGCGTCGTGGAGCGCCAGCCCGTCAAAGAGCCACTCCAGACCGGCATCAAGGCCATTGATGCCATGGTTCCCATTGGGCGCGGACAGCGTGAGTTGATCATCGGCGACCGCGGTATCGGCAAGACCGCGATCATCCTGGACACCATCATTAACCAGAAGGGCGGCGACGTGGTCTGCATCTACGTCGCCATCGGCCAGAAGGCGTCCACCGTCAACAACGTGCGCCTGGCGCTGGAGCAGGCCGGCGCGATGGACTACACCATTATCGTCTCGGCGACCGCGGCCGACCCGGCGCCAATGCAGTATATCGCGCCCTACACCGGCTGCTCCATCGGCGAATATTTCCGCGATAAGGGCCAGCACGCCGTCGTCTTCTACGACGACCTTTCCAAGCACGCCGTCGCCTACCGCCAGGTTTCGCTGCTGCTGCGCCGTCCGCCGGGACGCGAGGCCTATCCGGGCGATGTCTTCTACCTCCACAGCCGCCTGCTGGAGCGCGCCGCCAAGATCCGCGAGGACTATATTATCGTTCCCAAGGATGCGCCCGGCGGCACGAAGCAGGGCGTGGACAGCGAGGTCTATGAGGGCGCCGAGGGCCTCAAGCACGCGAAGGAGGTGTTGGAGGGCCGCTCCGACGCCGCCAACCTGGAAGTGCGCAGGGTGCCCGGCACGGGCGGCAGCCTGACGGCGCTGCCGGTGATCGAGACGCTGGCTTCGGACGTATCGGCCTACATCCCGACCAACGTGATCTCCATCACCGACGGCCAGATCTTCCTGGAGCCCGACCTGTTCTATTCCGGCGTGCGCCCGGCCATCAACGTAGGTATCTCGGTCTCTCGCGTAGGCCGCTCGGCGCAGGTCAACGCGATGAAGAAGGTCGCCGGACGTATGCGCCTCGACCTGGCCCAGTACCGCGACGTGCAGGCGTTCGCGCAATTCGCCTCCGACCTGGACAAGGCGACTCGCGACCAGTTGGAGCGCGGCGCGCGCCTGGTTGAGGTTCTTAAGCAGCCCCAGTTCCAGCCGATGCCGGTAGAGCAGCAGGTCACCATCATCTACGCTGGCTATAATGGCTACCTGGACGATATTGCGGTGGCCGATGTGCGTAAGTTCGAGGAGCAGTTCCATCCCTTCATGGCGGAGAACTATCCCGACCTGATGGAGAAGATCCGCCGCACCAAAGACCTGTCGAGTGAGGATGAGGCTGTCCTGAACAAGGCGATTACGGCGTTCAAAGCGCAGTTCAAGCCTTAGACGCGGGGAAGTAGGGAGTGGGGAAGGAGGAGTGGCAAGAGCCCGGGCGCGGTTCCTGCAGCCTCGCCCTGCTCCCTTTTTGCTTTACCTCACCCCCGGCCCCTCTCCTTCTCAAGGAGAGGGGAGAGTCAGAGTTGGCTTCTCCTCCCCCTTCTCCCTAGCAGGGAGAAGGGCCGGGGATGAGGGCCATAACCAGCCCAGGTCGGGTCCCCCCTTCCCTATGAGCGTAGCGAACGCATTAGGGAAGGGGGACGGGGGGTTAGGTCAAGAAGGGCCTGACTTTCGGCGTGGCAACGAGGAGAACGCGATGGGCGGCTCGGACCCAACTCAAGACCCGAGATTTCAGCTACGGGAGGCGCTGGAGGAGATACGCCGGGCGCTGTATAACCTGCGCGAGAGCGTCGTGCAGGCGGTGATGCGGCGTAACTACCTGCAGGACGAGGCCGCCAAGCTGGAGCGTCAGGTCGCCGACCTGGAGCGGAAGGCGGCGCTGGCCGAGCAGATCAATAATACGGCGCTGGCCGCCGAAATCCGCCAGGAGCGCAAGAGCCGCGAGGCGGAGCTGGAGCGGCTGCAGACGCTGCTTGCCAAAGCCGAGGCCGAAGCGGAGTCGGCCAAGCTGCAGTTGCCGGAGGAAGAGGCCCGCCTGACGCAGCAGGCGAGAGACTTAAACACGCGGTTTATCCAGTTGGCCGGCGGGCGCATTGACGCGAATGCCTCCGGCGGGTTTGGCACGGAAGCCGACGCCATGTTCGAGCGCGCCAGTGAAAAAATGCGCAATCTAGAGCGGGAGGCGTCGGCGCGCGGCGAGGTGGCAGGCGTCTCCTCCAGTGGAACCTCTACCGGCCCGGCCTATGCGCCGCGTCCCCTTTCGCCCTCGCCCGAACAGAGCGCGGAGGAGATGCTGACGGCGCTGGAAGCCAAGCTCGGCATCGCCCCGCAGCAAGCTCCCGCATCGGAGCCGTCTAAATCCAACTTCCTGGAACTGGACAACAAGCCGCCCGCAGCTCCGGCGACACCGGCGTCAGCGCCTGCCACCGAGAGCAAAGCCGCGCCCGCCCAGGCCGCCTCACCGCAAGAGACGACCGACGCAAGCGCAGCCGCCGCACCGCAGAATACGGGCGCCTCTGCGGCGAGTACGCCGGAAGTTACGACGCCGACAGCCGCCAGTGGTAGTCAGGACCTTCACAGCGCGTCCCCGGCGGGCGGGCAGGAAGCGAGGGCGGCGCAGAAAACTTTTTCTATCCTTCCCACAGCCAAAGGAGGTACCCCGCGCATGGAACCGACGCAGCGAGTCCGCGTGGCCGGCATCGGTACCGGCAACATCTTTCGCGGCGCGCATCTGCCCGCCTACCCGGAGATCCCGCAGGTTCAGTTGGTCGCTCTCTGCGACCCCGACAAGGAGGCGCAAAACCGGGCTTACAAGCGCTATCAGAGCCTGATCGAGGCCAAGATCAAGCAGGCCCAGGAGCGCAGCGACTCGGACACCATTGATCGCCTGCAACGCGACCTGGAGACGGTCCAGATCTGCGACGACATCAGCGAGGTCATCGAGACGGTCAAGCCCGACCTGGTGGACATCTGCACGCAGCCGTTCCTCCATGCGCCGCTGGCCATCCGGGCGCTAGAGGCGGGTATCCACGTCATGTGCGAGAAGCCCATGGCCCGGAGCTGGCTGGAGACGCAGCGCGTCATTGAGACGGTTCGGCGCACGGGCAAGTTCTACCAGCACAACGAGAACTGGCTATGGGATAAGGATTACTATACCGCCAAGAAGCTGATAGAAGCCGGCGCCATCGGCGAGCCGATCCTGATGTTCCTGGCGACTGCGCACGGCGGTCCGGAGGGCAGTCCCAAATTCTGGAACCCGGACTTTGGCGGCGGCGGTGCGCTGCTGGATAACGGCATCCATGCCATCGGCGCGGCCTGGTATCTGAGCGGCCTGGAGAAGCGGCCCACGCTGGTCAAGGCGGCGCAGCCCTTCGGCATGAGCATCCGTATGCCCACCCGCATCATTGACGGGCGCTTCCAGCAGGTCACTGTGGATGACGACGCGCACATCCTGATTCGGTTCGAGGACCCCAACAACGGCGCGTGGTCTACGGCGCACGTCGAAGGCTCCTGGAGCCATCGCGACTCGCCCGATACCGTCCTCATGGGCACGACGGGCGCCATCAAATTCGTCTCTGAGGGCAGCCAGAACTGCACCGCGATCACCACGGATGCTCAGGGCAACGTGACGAGCAAAACGTTTGCCGTCTCCGAGGGCAGTCGGCGGTATGCGGTGGTTACGGATGCGTACGGCAACGAGGCGCGGCGCATCGAGACCAGCGGCCCGACCTGGCAGCCCTGGCTCTCCTCTTTCTACGGCGAGATTCTGAACATGGCGGAATGCGTCCGCAACGGCGTGCCCAGCATCTCCGGGCCGGAGTTTGGGGCAGACTGCTCCGCCGTGGTCGGGGCGTCGTATCTGTCGGAGATGAACGGACGGCGCGGCTGCTCGGTGGACGAGTTCAAGGCGTTCGCAAAAGAGATCGCCTCCCGCTATCCCAACGATGCGAAAGCTGCCGACGATGCGCTGGTGGAGGCGCTGCTTTCGGCGGTACGCAAGAAGAAGTAGGAGCGGAGAGCCCGTGCAGTGCCCGAATTGCCAACTGGAGAACGAGCCAGGCGCGCTCTACTGCGCGCGGTGCCATACGGCGCTGCCGCGCCCGCCCGCTCCCGGCGAGTGTCCCTACTGTGGGCGCGTTCCTGAGCCGGGCGAGCTGCCGCCTGCGGTCTGCCCCTCCTGCGGCAACGATCCGGAGCGCGGCAAGCAGGTGCGGGAGCAGCGGCTCGCGGCCCTGCGCGCCGAAGTCCAGCAGCAATCCAGTATGCTGGAGGCGCAGCGGCAGGCGCTGCTATCGCGCAAGCAGAAGAAAGGCTGTGGCGGGACGCTGCTGCTGTGCGGACTGATCGCCTTTGCGTGCGTGTGGGGACACCGCACCCTTTCCATTCCAAAAGTTAGTGCGTTTCACACAACCGTTCTCCCTCTCCCTGGAAGGGAGAGGGCCGGGGTGAGGGGAGAGCCTCACGGCCAAGTTTTGTTAGGGACTGTTAGTGCGTCGGCGGGCCGGAGGGTAAAGGTAACGAGAGAGCATATAGGCCCGTTGGCCTTCCGATAGAGAGGTTCAGATTTAGATGGCAACCATTCGACAGGTGCGGCAGCGTATCCGCGTCGCCAAGAATATTCAACAGATCACCAACGCCATGAAAAGGGTCGCCGCCGCGCGCCTCAAGCGCGCCCAGGACCGCGTGCAGTCCGCGCGTCCCTATGCGCAGATCATGCGGGAGATGATGACCGATCTGGCCAGAGGCGCAGGCCAGGCCGTCCAGCATCCGTTGCTGGCGGTGCGCACCCCGCGCAACATCGGCTTCCTGATCATCACCTCGGATCGCGGGCTGGCCGGCTCCTATAACTCGGCGATGCTGCGCCGGGCGATGGAATTGCTGCGCGACTATGACAAGGAGCGCCTGCGGCTCTACATCGTCGGGCGCAAGGGCATCCAGTTCTTCCGACGGCGGGGCTTTAACGTCGTGGCCGAATTTCATGTTAGCAACGTCGGCGTCAGCTTTACCGAGGCCCGCGATATTACCCGCGCCGTACGCACCGAATTCGAGAACGAGCAGATAGACCAGCTCTATATGCTCTATACCCGCTTCTATACGCCCATCACCCAGAAACCGACGGATGTGCAGCTTCTGCCCATTCAGCCGCCGGAGGCGGAGGCCGAGCCGGCGCAGGCCGAGAAGCAGGACTATATCTTTGAGCCTTCCGCCGAGCAACTGTTGCAGGCGCTGCTGCCCCGCTACCTGGAAGGCCAGGTCTATCAGGCGCTGTTGGAGTCGCTGGCTAGCGAGCACGGTTCGCGCATGACGGCGATGAGCTCAGCTACCGACAACGCCGGTAAGATGATCACCACCCTGACCCTGCAATTAAACCGGGCGCGTCAGGCCGGCATCACGCGCGAAATCTCCGAGATCGTCGGCGGCGCTGAAGCGCTGAAGGGGTAACCTAACCCCCCCCGTCCCCCATTGCCAGGGTCGGGCCTGCCATGGTTGGGGCCACTGCTAGGGTCGGCAAGGTTACGGCCCTTGCCTCCGCCTAGCGATACCTGGCGACACCCCTCGCCTAGCGATCCTACCCGCTCGTTCCTCGCTAGGGAAGGGGGGGACCCGGCTTTACTTCCCCCTTCTCCCTTGGAGGGAGAAGGGCCGGGGATGAGGGGAGATAAGGCAGAACCCAAGAACCTGGGAGGAAGAGATTCCCCCTCCCAAGAACAGGGGAGGGGTGGCCGCAGGCCGGGGTGGGGGCCGGGGGTGAGGTCTCTCCCCTCTTCCGCAGCGTGGATCGCCAGGCGGAGGGGTGTCGCAAGGCAGAGCCGCGAACCGTTGAGTGGCGTCCCTGGCAGTCCGTTGAGCGCCGACCCTGGCAGTAGGGGCCGGGGGTGAGGGCTGATGCAGATCAAGCGGGTGTTTATCGTTGTGCTGGATGGCGTAGGCGCAGGCGAATTGCCGGACGCCGCCAACTACGGCGACGCCGGCAGCAACACGCTGGCGCACACCGCGCAGGCCGTCGGTGGGCTGAAGCTGCCGCAGATGAGCCACCTGGGATTGGGCAATATCCTGCCCATCGAAGGCGTGCCGCCTGCCGCCGCGCCCCTCGGCTGCTACGGCAAGATGCGCGAGGCGTCGCCCGGCAAGGACACCATCACCGGGCACTGGGAGATCGCGGGCGTCATCCTACCGCGCCCCTTCCCGACCTATCCGCATGGCTTTCCGCCGGAGGTCATCGGCGCGTTTGAGGCGGCCATCGGCACCAAAACCCTCGGCAATGTGCCCGCTTCCGGCACGGTCATCATCCAGCAGTTGGGCGCGGAACACCTGCGCACCGCCTACCCCATCGTCTACACCTCGGCGGACAGCGTTTTCCAGATCGCCATGCACGAGGATGTCATCCCCATCGAGCGCCAGTACGAAATCTGTGAGATTGCGCGCCGTCTGCTCACCGGGCCGCATGAAGTCGGGCGCGTCATCTGCCGCCCGTTCGTGGGCAC
>DASRGZ010000059.1:0-77960 GCA_035650735.1 Chthonomonadaceae bacterium | reverse complement strand
GCAGGTGAGTGCGGTTCTGTGCAGTCAAGGCAAGAACTTGCCTGCAACGGATTCGACACTCTCGCTAAAAAGCGAGCACCAAGCCTCTAATGAGCGGCTGGCCTATCTCCTCAAGAGGACCCAAGTGCATCACACGCTCTAAAGGGAATGGCCCTGCTCGTTGCACGCTCCTGGGAGGATAATCATGGCGATTACGAGTATTAATCCAGCGACCGGCCAGGTATTGCGCTCCTTTGAGCCGCTTTCCGAAGGGCAGATCGAGGCGAAACTGGCGCGCGCAGCGGAGACGTTCCGGCAGTATCGGCACATGCCGTTTGCTGAGCGGGCGCAGAGGATGCGGCGGGCTGCGGAGATACTGGAGACGGAGAAGGACCGCCTCGGGCGCCTGATGACCGCCGAGATGGGCAAGCCCCTGAAAGCCGCCATCGCCGAAGCGGAGAAGTGCGCCTGGGCCTGCCGCTACTACGCCGAAAACGCCGAGCGCTTCCTGGCCGACGAGGACGTGCCGACCAACGCCGCACGCAGCTACATTCACTACCAGCCGCTCGGCCCCATCCTGGCCGTGATGCCCTGGAACTTCCCCTTCTGGCAGGTCTTTCGGTTTGCGGCACCCGCTCTCATGGCCGGCAACGTGGGATTGCTCAAGCACGCCTCCAACGTCCCGCAGTGCGCCTTGGCCATTGAGGACATCTTCCGGCGCGCGGGCTTTCCCGACGGCGCGTTCCAGACCCTGCTCATCGGGACAGAGCAGGTGCCGCGCGTCCTCGACGATCCCCGTGTTGCCGCCGCGACGCTCACCGGCAGCGAAAAGGCCGGCAGCAGTGTCGGCGCTGAGGCGGGAAAGCAGATTAAGAAGACTGTGCTGGAACTGGGCGGCAGCGACCCCTTCGTCGTCATGCCTAGCGCCGACCTGGAGGCCGCCGTTAAAACCGCCGTCCAGGCCCGCGTCATCAATAACGGGCAATCCTGCATCGCAGCCAAGCGCTTCCTCATCGCCGAAGAGGTCGCGGACGAGTTTGAACGGCGTTTTGTGCAGGGCATGGAGGCGCTGCGCATCGGCGACCCGATGGATATAGAGAACGATATCGGCCCATTGGCGACGGAGGGCATCCTTCAGACGCTAGACGCGCAGGTGCAGCAGACGGTTGCGTCCGGAGCACGCCTCCTGACGGGCGGCAAGCGCCTGGATCGTCCCGGCTACTACTATGCCCCGACCGTGCTGACCGACATCCCAGAGAACTCCCCGGCCTTCGGAGAAGAGCTCTTCGGCCCGGTCGCCGCGCTGTTCCGCGTGCGCAACGCAGACGAGGCGATCCGCCTTGCCAACGCCACCTCCTTCGGCCTGGGCGCCAGCGTCTGGACCAACGACCCGGCGGAGCGCAGCCGCTTCATTGACGAGATCGAGTCGGGCCTGGTCTTTATCAACGGCATGGTGGCCTCCGATCCCCGCCTGCCCTTCGGTGGAGTCAAGCGCTCCGGCTATGGCCGCGAGCTGGGCGTCTTCGGCATCCGCGAGTTCGTCAACATTAAGACTATCTGGATAAAGGAAGAATGAAGATCACCGATTACCGAACCTATGTCGTCGCGACCCCCTGGCGCAACTTAACCTACCTCATCCTGGAGACCGATGAGGGATTGCGGGGTGTCGGCGAGGCGCGCATCCTGGGCAAGACCTATACCGTGTTGGAATACCTCAAAGACGTGCGCCGTCACTTCATCGGCCATGAGGTCTACGACATCGAAGACCTTTACCGGCGCTTTACGCTGCTGGATTTCGGCTCGCCGGGCGAGGTCGTCATGACGGGCTTGGCGCTAGTGGAGATGGCCTGCTGGGATATCCTCGGTAAGAAGGCAAACTTGCCGGTCTATCAGCTCATCGGAGGCAAAGTCCACGACCGTATCCCGGCCTACGCCAACGGCTGGTACACCTGCGAGCGCACGCCGGAGGAGTTCGCCAAAGCGGCGCGGCGCGTGGTGGAGCGGGGCTATAAGGGCTTGAAGTTCGACCCTTTCGGCAGCGGCAATCTGGAGTTGACCCGCCCGGAGTTCCACAAGTCTATCGCCCTCATCGAGGCGGTGCATTCGGTGACGGGGAACGAAGCCCAGATGTTTATCGAGATGCACGGGCGGTTTGCGCCGCACCAGGCCGTCGAGATCGCCAAAGCCATCGAGAAATTCCAACCCGGCTGGATCGAGGAGCCCTGCCGTCCGGAGGATCTGCCTGCGCTGCGCTACGTCATGGAGCATACCTCCATCCCTGTTGCCACCGGCGAACGGCTCTACCACGCCCAGCAGTTCCGGGAGCTCTTCACCCATCGCCTGGCCCATATCATCCAGCCCGACCTGAATCAGTGCGGTGGGCTGCTGGAGACCAAGAAGATCTGCTCTACGGCGGAGACCTACTCTATGATGGCCGCGCCGCATAACGTCGGCGGAATTATCACCACCGTGGCGACGCTGCACATGATGGTCGGCCTGCGCAACGCCAAAGTCCTGGAGCATTTCAACGACTTCGTGGATGCCGAGATCAAGCGGTGCGGTGCGCCCTACCCGGAAGTGGTGGACGGCTACTTCACGCTGCCTATGGGGCCGGGCTGGGGCGTGGAGATTGATGAGAACTTTCTGGCAAGCTGCCCTGTCCACACGGAGAACGGCATTATCTGCGATCCGGGCCTCAATATGTTCGTCAATCCGAACTGGCATCGGCGCGCGCAGCCCCAGGAGACCGCCCCTGCTTCCGACGAATAGATGCCGGGGGAGCGCCCGCCGTTCCAGCCCATTCCGGCGTTCCAGGGGAACCCTCTCCCCTCCGCCCCCGTCTTATCTGCGTCGGCAGTTGCCCGGCGATCCCTTTACCGGGCCGGCCTGCGCCCGCCTCCAACGAGCGTTCTTGGCAGGATCAGACCACGCGCGATTGCCAATCCTACGGGCTGCGACTCGGACGGCTAGAAAGGATACGACGGTGCCAGAACATCAGCATAATGATCCCGAAGTGGTGGAAGTTGCCCAGAAATATCTAACCCCGCACAATCGGGCGGGCGAGAGCGATCTGCCCGGCCCGCTGACGAGCCGGACCGCCTACGACATCAAGGAGATGCACGCCGCGTTGCCGAACTTGGCCGATGACGTGCTCCGGCGCATTCCTATCCTGGAGCCGGGAACGCGCTTGCAGGAAGGCGCTACCTACTTCAACCTGCGCCACCCGGAGCGCGGGGAGTTCACCGGGATGAACAACATGACGGTCTCGGACCAGGACTGGATTATTGCCAAAGAGTATATTGATTTTGAGCTCTGGAATCAGCTCACCGGGGAGCAGAACCAGTATCGGCTGGGCCGGTTCGCGGAAGAAGGCCCGCAGATCCGTACTTGAGGTTAAAAGGCCCTTACCCCCAACCCACTGCGAGGGTCGGGCCTGAAGCGGCAGGCTAAACCCTGCCGATCGGGGGCGCACAGCGCCCGTCGCCCACCTACGTGGGCGAGACTCTCTGCCTGCGTAGGCAGCACGGTCACCCACAGAGAGGGAGGGCGGCGAGTCTGGCATCTTACCGAACCCGCTGCCCGCGCAGGCGGGCAGCGGGCCATAGGCCCCACAGCGGCAGGGTTTAGCCTGCCGGAATGAGGAGTTAGGTAACTACCGGGCCGGGAACTCCGTGCGCGCCCACCATTGCGGCTGGATGTCGGGGAAGCACCGATCCCGGTCCTCCGCTTCGCCCAGATGGTTCCAGTCGTCTGTCGGAATCTCCTCGCCGGCCCCGGCCCGCCGCACCAGGTCCGCCAACTGCTTGAACTTCGTGTAGTGATACTTGATGCGCTGTTCGGCGTAGTCGCGGCTGCTGTACGTGCTGATGCTGAACTGCCAGTCCGACGATTCCAGGAGCAGCAGCTCCCGCGCCGCCTGGTTAAGAATCGTGCGCACGCGCGGCAGGTCGGCATACCGGCGCGCCAACTCCACCATCTCCTGCTCGGCCTCATAGACCTTTTCCCACGTCCAGGCCGTCCACTCGTTGAGCCAGATCCAGTGGTAGCCGCCCTCGCCCCAGGAGCCTTCCGGCAGGGACACCACCGTCGTCGGCGGGTGCGCGTGCAGGTGGTCGCGGCAGGTGGTCAGCTCGATCTCCGGATGGTAGTGCAGGCGCTTCAGCACATGATACAGCCACTCCGGCCCCTCAAACCACCAGTGGCCGTAAAGCTCCGTATCGTACATGGCGGTAATGATGCCGGGGAAGCCGTGCTGCGCCCGGTGCTCGGCCAGCACGTCGCGAATCAGGTTTACAAAGTGATCGGCGTGGCCGCTCAGGCGCTCATAGGCGCGATTGGGCTCATAGAACTGTTTGGCGCCCAGATCGTGCTTGGGCCAGGAGACGCGCCAGTAGCGCAGGTTGCCGGGATAGTGCTTTTTGTGGAACTCCAGGTAAAACTCGTCACCGGGATAGCCCTGATCGCCGCTCCAGACCTGGATGCCGGTCCGGGGATCGCGGTTGAAGAAGGCCACCGGCGCCTGCGACTCCCCGCCGGAACTGACCAGGTAGGACGCGTAGGGCGTGCGCTCGGCGATCTCGGGGATGTAGCCCTTGCTGAACTGCGCCCATAGCTCCTGCAAGCCCCGGAACCGATCCGCATAGACGCCGATGGCCTGGCCGCCCTTCAAAAGATGCGAGTCCACGAAGAAATACTCGACGCCGTTCTCGGCCAGGAACTCCTCCAGGCCCTTGCGCAGCGTCGGGGTCGGCGTGCGGAACTCGGGGACGGGCGGATTCCAGGGATAGCGCGGGCGGTAGGCGCACTCGGGCAGCCAGAATCCGCTGGGCTGACGGCCAAAGTGCTTGATATAAGCCTGCACGCCCTGCTTGACCTGGGCCTGCACGCTCTCGTCGGTCAGCAGCAACGGCAAATAGCCGTGCGTGGCCGCGCTGGTGATAATCTCGATGTGCCCGTCGTCCTGGAGCTTGCGGAAGGCGCCCACGATGTCGTACCGGTAAGTCTCTTTGAAGGCGGTGAGCACGCCGGTGAAGAAGTCCTGCCAGTAGTGGGCCAGGCCGAGCATGTGCATGTTGCCCTCGTACTTGAACTGCTCCTGGTTGGCGATGGCGGTCTGTATCTTCTGCTCCAGGTAGTCCCCGAACTCGGCCTTGAACGACTCATCGGCCAGCTGCTCGGCGAGGATGGGCGTCAGGCCAATGGTGATCTTGGGCGAGATTCCTTCAGCGACCAGGCGGTTAAGCACGTTCAGGATCGGCACGTAGCTCTCAGCGGCGACTTCGGCCAGCCAGTCCATGCCGTGGGGCCAGCGGCCATGCGCCAGCACGTAGGGGATGTGGGAGTGAAGCACAAAGGCATAACTGCCGAGGGCGTCCGGTTTCACGTCACCATCCTTAAAAATGGGGATGAGGAGCCAGGAAGTGGGGACAAAATCGATCCCTGCTCCCCCATGCAAAAAGCCCGGCTCCTCAGGCGAAGAGTCGGGCTGGAAAAAGGACGTTGGTTACTATCGCGCACCCACGCCAAAAGCGGGTGCCCCTAAGCCGCAATGCCGGCGGTGGCGCAGCACTTGCGGAACATCTTGGCGCGGCCTTGCGGCGTCAGCAAGCGCACGACTTCAGGCTTTCTGCCACAGAAACGGCAATTCGCCTCCTGGGCTTTTTGCGCGGCGCGGGCGGTAACGTTGGTCTTGGATGTATCCTTCTTGGCCATTTTGTTCTCCCGTTTGCGTTTCGCTGCTTCTCAGCCTCAAAGCGCGGAGGCAGCACGCTTATTATACCATATCCCGGACTCGATTGCCGGGTTATTTGTGACGATTCTCCCGATCCCAAAGCGAGGGCAGCGGCATGGTTGTGCAGTAGCCCGGAGGCGAGCGCGTTACGCCGTTCCCATCTCTCTACCGAAAAATCGGTCGGAGACACCAGGACGCGATCCGAAG
Source organism: Chthonomonadaceae bacterium (assembly GCA_035650735.1). Classification (GTDB taxonomy): domain Bacteria; phylum Armatimonadota; class Chthonomonadetes; order Chthonomonadales; family Chthonomonadaceae; genus DASRGL01. The sequence goes on along the minus strand of DASRGZ010000059.1, from coordinate 72,043 downwards.
CGCCGTCCTCTGCTCCATGGGCCAACGGGCGATCCCTGCCCGTTCCTTATCTATGCCCCAGGACGGCGAGCAGCACTACGATGATAATGCCTACGAGCAGCACCACAAGGCCCGCGAGGATAGCCAGCGTGCGCTGAGAGGGGCCGCTGCTCTGCCGCATGCCGGTCGGCACCTCCAGGCTGCTCAACTGGCGTGTGGCTCCGGAGTCAGGCAGGGAACCCGGGCTGATCGGACTCGGACGCGCCACCCGGGCTACCGGCGCGCCAAGCACATTGCCGCATTGCCAGCAGGTGTCCTGTTCTGTCGCATCCTGGTTTCCCGCGCCACAGTGCGGGCATTTCACTCTCGGCATAGTATTTCCCCCTGAAGAGTCCGCATATCTGCTGCTTATTATTTCCGTGTTTTACCTGTCAATTCCTTCTTGCCTTCCCTCTCCTTGTGAAGGAGAGGAGGATGCAGACCTCACCCCCGGCCCCTCTCCTTCGTAAGGAGAGGGGCCTGACTACACTCGCTCTCCCCTCTCCTTACGAAGGAGAGGGGTGGCCTCGCTAGGCGGAGGGCCGAACCATTGCAGGGCCGACCCTAGCAGTAGGCCGGGGTGAGGTCTTTAGTCGTCGCAGGGCGATTTCGTACCCTGGCTGCGGCGGCTTTTGCGCCCGAGGCACAACGAATCAGATCCGTGTAGCTTTATTATTGCGCACGTTTCCTATTTTCACCTGCATGGGCTATCCTTAATCCTGGAAATTTTCACCGGGAGCGCCCTATTCTCCTTGCTCTATGCTTCTATCGGTCCTTTTGCCTGACGTCGGGAACCTTTGGCTTCTCAATGCGTATCAAAAGGCGCGGCGATAAGCAGAAGGGCCAAATTATATTTTATGCCGCCGATGGCAGCAGGAACCCGGCTGCGTAGCGGCGAAATAGTTTAGAGTCTGCTACCAGAACCGCTGATTCGTCCGTTTCCTGACGGCGCGCTTGCCATGGCGAGTTGCCCTGGGGCCAGCGCCGTCAGCTTCTCTGCGATTCAGAAGAGCGCAGATGATCCCGACCACCGCCGTCCTGGAGCCTGCTTCATGCCCATGCCAGAGCCTTCATCACTCTCCCTGCCGATCTCAGAGCGCGGCCGTTCCCGGCGCAGCGCGACCTCGCCTTCCTGGCAGCGGTTGCTGCGCCGAGCCGAACGGCAGGCCGAACGCGGCGCGTTTTCGGAAGCCATCGCCAGCCTGACCCAGGCCATTGCTGCCGGCGCTAACGACTGCGCCTGTTATTTACAACTGGCGGATCTCTATCGCGTCCAGCGGCAGTGGGAGGCCGCGCTGGCTGCCGCTGAGCAGGCCCTCGCCCTGGACCCCTCCCGCCTGGCCGCCTATGAAACGATGATGACCATCGCGCTGGAGGCCGGCGATTGCCGGCGGGCGATTGCGGCCGGCCGCGCCCTGCTCAAAATCTCGCCCCGCCACGTCCCGGCCCACGATACGCTGGGCGCCGCCTATATCCAGATGGGCGACGTGGACGCGGCCATGCGCATTACCAACGCGCTTATCCGCCTGGACCCGGACACCGCCGCTCACCACTTCAAGAAGGCCCTGCTCTGCCAACATAAGGGCGAAATTGCGCTGGCGGTGCAGGAGTTCACCGAAGCCCTCCTGCTCGACCCGAACGGGCCGCATGCGGAGGATGCGCGCGAGGCGCTGCAGGCGCTGGACGCTCACCAGTTGAACCAGATCGTCACCCTGGCGATGGAAGATTCGGTCTTCCGTCTCAAGCTGGATCGCGAGCCCGTCGAAGCCGCCGCCGAACGCGGCTTCTACCTCAGCGAGACAGGCAACCAGTTGCTGATCGAGCTCAGCAGCTTCGTCCTGTCCGAATCCCCCCACCCGTGTCGCCCGATCCGCTACAACTGAGCGCCGAGGCCATTTCCGCCCGTCCTGCCGGCGCTGTCCTGCGCGATCTGCTGGCGGAGGCGCGCGCCGGGCACCGCACGCTGATCATGGGCATCCTCAACGTCACCCCAGACTCTTTCTCCGATGGCGGGCAGTTTTTCGATCCGGAGGCCGCCGTCGCCCATGCCGAGCGGATGGCGGCGGAAGGCGCCGATATCCTTGACATCGGCGGCGAGTCCACCCGTCCGGCTACCTTCGCTACGCACTCCCCGCTGCCCGTGGAAGAGGAGCTGCGGCGCATCCTGCCCGTTATCGAGGCCGTTACCGCGCGCCTTCCCACCATGCCGATCTCGGTGGATACGTATAAGGCGGCGGTGGCGCGTCAGGCGGTGATGGCAGGCGCGGCGATGGTCAACGACATCAGCGCCCTGCGCGCCGACCCGGACATGCCCCCGACGCTGGCCGAGTTGGGCGTGCCGGTCTGCCTGATGCATCTGCCGGGCCTGCCGACGGCGATCCCGCTAAAGCCGGAGTATCGGGATGTCGTCGCGGAGGTCCGGGAGCATCTGCGGGAGCGCGCGCAGGCGGCGCAGATGGCCGGCATCGCGCCGGAAAAGCTCGTGATCGACCCCGGCATCGGCTTTGGCAAGACAGCGGAGCAGAACCTGGAGCTGCTGCGCCGCCTGCGCGCGCTGACCACGCTCGGTTATCCGCTGCTGGTGGGCGTCTCCCGCAAATCCACCATCGGCAAGGTGCTGGGGGGGCTTCCGCCGGAGGAGCGGTTGGAAGGAACGGCGGCCGCCGTCGCCATCTCCATCGCCAACGGCGCCTCCATCGTGCGCGTCCACGACGTCAAAGCGATGGCGCGAGTCGCCCGGATGAGCGACGCCATCGTGCGCGGCTGGCCCTCGCCCGTGTATTAGGGTTCTCAAGGTGCTGAGGGGGCTAAGGGGGCTAACTACCTCAGAACCCTCAGAACCTTTAGAACCCTAAGAACCATAGTTCCTCAGGCGTTGTGATACGTTGTGATATAATATAGCGCTGCGGCAGCAGCACTCTGTTTATCGGCATTTCTGGTAGGTTTTCGCAATGGCAGACGCACAGAGTCAGGGCAAAGAAACGGCGCACCTGGTGGAAGTCTTCTCTTCTATCCAGGGCGAGGGCATCCTGGTCGGCCACCGGCAGGTGTTCGTTCGCACCTACGGCTGCAACCTCCGCTGTACCTACTGCGACAGCCCGGAAACCCTCAAGGAGTCGGGCCTGCCGCCGCAGTGCCGGGTGGAGACGCAGCCCGGCACCTGGCAGTTCCGGTGCGTGCCCAACCCGGTTGCCGCCACCGACCTGACAGCCATCGTGCGCGGCTACCTGGCCGAGCCGCACCACTCCGTCTCCATCACCGGCGGCGAGCCGCTGCTGCAGGCCCGGTTCCTACAGCGCTGGCTGCCGGACGTGCGCGCCCTCGGCCTCAAGGTCTTCATCGAGACCAACGGCCTTCTGCCCGATCACCTGCAGCGCATCCTGCCGTGGGTGGACTATGTATCCATGGACTTCAAAGCGCCGACGGCCACCGGCCTCGACGCCGAAACCACCTGGACCCAACATCGCAAGTTTCTGGAGGCAGCGCGGGCCATACAGGTCTATGGCAAGCTGGTCGTCACGCCTGCTACCGCCGACTTCGAGCTGGATCGGGTTGTCGCTATCCTCAGCGCGGTTGACCCAGCGATCCCTCTCATCTTGCAGCCGGTCACGCCCTGCGGCTTTGAGCCTCGCCCGGTAGCGCCCGCCCGCCTGATCGAGTTGCACGCGCGTGCCGCTCGCCACCTGGCCGAGGTGCGCGTCATCCCCCAGACCCACAAAATGCTGCACCTGCTCTAGCCTTCCATGCGCGGGGCGCACCACCGAACATGAAAACGTCTCTCCCCTCTCCTTGCGAAGGAGAGGGGACGGGGGTGAGGTCTATTTTCAAGTCAGCCGGGCGCTGCTTTTGCCTGCCTCTCACGCAAAAAATTTGCTTCCCAGGAACGCTCCCCCGCCATTTCTCTGTTACAATAGAATGTGGGCTCGTATACCGCGCCCAGGCTCTTGCTACAAACGCGGCGCGGCAACCGACAGGGCGCGTCTCGGATACCTCCGCAGAACGCTCCCTTGGCATCGGCTTTGATAGGCGGATCGCCTTTTTATTCATGGAGGGTAACCGTATGAAACGTCGTCTCCAGTCAGGGTTTACCCTGATTGAACTCCTCGTCGTCATCGCAATAATTGCGATCCTCGCCGCCATTCTCTTCCCGGTCTTTGCCGAGGCCCGGGAGAAAGCGCGCGCCACCTCCTGTCTGTCCAACGCCAAGCAGTACGGCACGGCCATCATGATGTACGTGCAGGACTACGACGAAGTGTATCCGATCGCGTTTGGCAAGCATCCCTCGCTCGGCTATCTCTGGCAGTACTATCATGGCGTTCCGGCGGACTGGCGCCCCAACTCGTCGCAGACCCGCATCAACGCCTATGCCGGCAGTTGGGCCAACGTGACCTATCCCTACATCAAGAACTACGGCATGTACGCCTGCCCCTCCGGCGCCGAAATCCGCATCGGCGGCAGTTGGACCGCCGATTATGCGAATCCGGCAAAGCCGCCCGCCAGCGTCTCCTACACCTATAACGGCCTGCTGCACGGCTATTCCGAGGCCGGGGTCAGCAACCCCGCCGACGTTCCTATCCTCTGGGAAGGAGACGGGAAGGTGCAGTTGAAGGGCGCGGCGGTGAGCAATCCCGTCCTGATCTGCAATGACCCGACCCAGCCCTGCGTCTTTGTCCCCGAGCATGACGGCTGCAGCGACTCTCAGAACGGGGCCTTGAGCGTGGCCTTCTACACGGACGGCACAAGCTGGATACACAGCAAGGGCGCGCAGTTTGTGATGAGCGATGGGCACGCCAAGTGGCGGCGGCTAGGCGCCAACTACAGCCCGGGTTCCTACTCGTTTGATAATCCCCCGAACCCGCCTGTGCTCACCGACTGCCATACCGATCCCAACGCCGGCTACGATGGCAACGGCTTCTCTTACTATTACTGGACGGATCACTTCGGCTGCCATGCCTTCCTATTCCGCCCGGACTATAGCCCCAGTGACTCCTGCTTCTAAAGGGGCCGATCACCTGGCCGCCGTGTATCGTCTGATTTTGGGCACAGGAAGGACAAGCAAAGGATGAGGAAAGAGGTCTCTCAGCCGGCCATGATCGCCATCGTCACTGCGGTGGTGGTCGTCATTCTGGCGCTAGGCTGGTACATGATCAATCGTCAACCGCCAACCCGCACGCCTGGCGAGGCACATGGCAGCGTACAGGCTAAGCCGGGCAACGGCGCGAAAGGCATGGCGGCCGAGCGCGGCGTGGATGTGCCGTAAGCCTCTCCGAGAGAAGCCCCCACCCCCGGCCCCTCGCGCAGGGTGTAGGGGATAGGGTGTAGGGGGTAGGGTGTAGGGGGTAGAGTCGCCCTCACCCCCTAACCCCCTACTGCAAGGGTCGGGGCTACAACGGACTGCAAGGGACGCCGGGAGTTGGGGGAATGCGGGGCGATCTTTGACAGAATCGTCGGGGCTACAACGGACTGCAAGGGACGCCGCTCAATGGACTGCAAGGGTCGGCAAGGTTACGGCCTCCGGCTCCGCCTTGCGACACCTAGCGACACGACTCTGCCTTGCGACGCCCCTCCGCCTGGCGATCCACGCTGCGGGAGAGGGGGAACGGGGAAGCCGGGTCCCCCCCTTCCCTAGCGAGGGACGAGCGGCTAGGGTCGCAAGGTGTCGCGAGGCGGAGGGCCGAATTATTGCAGGCCCGACCCTGGCAGTGGGGGCCGGGGGGTTAGGTTAAGCAGAGCCGGGCCGATAAACGACCCGGCTCGTAATCTGGCAGGGCCATAATTTCGTTTATCATAAGGTGAAATCCTGGTGAAACTTTCGGCTGAGGAATTGGAACAGGGACAGTTGGAGTCCGCCCGGCTGGCCGAGGCGGTACGAACGTTTCAGGATACGGGACTGGTTGTCCTGGAAAACGCTTACGACCGAGACTTTATCGCCAAAGTCCGCGCCGCCTACGAAGCGGAGCTAGATCGTTTTCTTGCGGCGCGAGGCGGCCTGGCCGCGCTGGAAGGCCGGACTTTTGGCAAAAACCATATCGGCTTCTTTCCGCCGCTCACCCTGCCGCTGGCCGATGCGCGAATCGCGGCCCATCCTGTCGCCGTCCAGATCATGAAGGAATTGCTCGGCCCGGGCTTGCAGTGCTCCTTCTACCACACCAATACTGCCTTCCCCGGCTCGGAGTACCAGCCTATCCACCGCGACAGTAGCCCGCTGTTTGGCACGGAGATGAGCGTGCCGCATCCACCGGTTTCTCTGGTGCTCAACGTCCCCCTCTGTGACTTCACCGAGGAGAACGGCAGCACGGAGTTCTGGCCGGGAACCCACCTCATCGTGGATTCCCTATCGGAAGAGGCGAACCGACTTGAGGCGCGGGCCGCTAACCTGCCTTCGGTCCGCCTGAATCTGCCCGCCGGATCGTTTGCGTTGCGAGACCTGCGCTGCTGGCACCGGGGAACGCCCAATAGGGCCGACTACCCGCGCGCCATGTTTGCCATCGTCTATCAGCGCGGCTGGCTTGCCTCGCTATCCATCACCATTCCACAGTCTACCTGGGATTCCTGGCCGGAGGCCGCGCGCCGCATCTTTCGGAAGAACCGGGTCGTGCCGGACGCAGACCATCGCCCCATAACCTGGGAAGAAGTGGACTTAGCAGGCTACGAGTGATGACTGATTGGGAGCCGCAGGAGGATTTTCCATCCCACCGCTAAAGCGTGTGGGCTTTGCGCCCCGGCACCCCAAATCGGTAACTATTTCGATGCGGCGATCTCTTCGAGGGTACGGCCTGTGAGCACCGAGGCGGGCTGCTCGATCAGCGGGTCGCTCCCAAAATCGGCCTCTGCGTCCAGAGCCTTCACCAGCAGCCAGCGCTTATCCGCCGGTTTGCCGAAGCGGGTGAGCGTGTAGCCGCCCCGCAGCTTCTTCCCCTCCAGCCAGAAGAAGGCGCGTCCATTCGCGAGGGCCTGGGACATGGAAACGGGCGTGCCCTCTTCCTCAGCCAGATTCCGGTAGGTGCCTTTATCCCAGACCAGCACCGCTCCGGCCCCATATCCCTCGGCAATGATGCCCTCAAAGTCCCCGTAGGCCAGCGCGTGATCCTCGACTTCGATAGCCAGCCGCTTCTCGTGCGGATTCAGGGAGGGGCCTTTGGGGACGGCCCACGATTTGAGCACGCCCTCGACCTCCAGGCGGAAATCGTAATGCAGGCGACGGGCCGCGTGCTTCTGAATCACGAAGATCGGCGGTGAGTTGGGCATGGCTTATAGAATCCAGAGGGCGCAGGGGGACGAAAAGCCCACGCGCTTTAGCGATGGGATAGATAATCCTCCTGCGGCCCCCAAGCGGAAAAGAGGCAGAGCGCAGGGAACTTTCGACTGGCTCCGCCCGTCCTATGGCCGTATTCGGTGTGGCCACGGTGAGCAAAGATGGAAGACAAGGCCTGGGGCGATAACCTCTTTGCTCTGCTGCTGAAGCTCAAGAGCGCCTTCCGCGACTTTCTGCTCGTTCCTGACGAGCACAAAGAGGAGCAGGACGCGGCCCTGATGGAGATGAAACGCGCCGCCGCCAGGCTCTATCAGGGCATTCAGCTTGCCTGCGCGCAAGGCTGGACCGTCGTTCTCTACTCTCACCGAGGAGGGGGCCGCCGCCACGAGATCCGCACGCCGGGACCGCTCAATCCGGACGGGATCACCATGTTCTACTCCTCCCAACCGCAGACCCACGACTGCCTTTCCGCCTGCGTGCTGCTGGGAGCAGACTGGCTTGAGGTGATCACGTCGGCATAGCGCCTCACGCGCCGCGCTCGCCCCCGCCTCTGTGAGGTTCAAGGGCGAACACTTGTTTTCGACCGGCTAAAGCCCTTCGCTGTGTGGCGTTCCGCCTAGTGTCCGCCTACGCGGACACCACCGTTCGGGAGGCTGTTGGGTATCCCCGCAGGGGTCGCTAGGCGGAGGGCCGAACTGTTGTAGGCCCGACCCTGGCAGTGGGGCAGGGGGTGAGGGCCATAGGAGAAAACTGAATAACCCTGCGTCAATGGGCGCCGAAGGACGCTGCCATCGTCGCAGGTAAGGATAAGACGGGCAAAATCTGGCGACGGTATCGGACTTTGGATGGATTTGAGGCTATAGAAAAAGAGGAGGGCGAGGTACCGCCGTCCTCCCGCAAACCGGCTGAGGGGCTAGGGTGCGGCGTTGGCCCCGATCTGCTCCAGCAGCTTTTTGGAGACCTTGCACACCATCGTGTAGGCCGGGTCGAAAACGTTGCCGACTTCGTATTCCACGCACTGCCCCAGCAGTGTATGCGTGCCGACCGGGTCCAGGCCGTAGTCGTCCTCAAGCCAGCGCACCATCTCCGAGGTGGCATGTTGAAGCGCCTGATCCAGCGGGCGGGCGTTGCCGACGGCAATGATGTGTGTAGCATTTTCGGCGCGCGGCCAGTGGATGCGCTTGCCTTTCCGCAGCTTCACCGTAAACTGGACATCGAAGGAAACCTCGATGCCCGTTCCCACGATCTCGCCGTCGCCCTGGATGGCGTGCCCATCCCCTACAAACAGCAGCGCGCCTTCGACAAAGACGGGGAAGTAGACGGTCACGCCCTGCTCGAAGCCTTTGTAGTCCATATTGCCGCCGTGCGTGGCGGAGGTAGCTGTCGAGATCGCCTGGCCGCCGGGCGGGGCCACCCCGAAGCAGCCCAGCATCGGACGCAGGGGCAGCGTCAGCCGTCCGAGCTTTGTTTCCGGCTTGGCCAGCGTGGCCGTGCCCCGTTCCAGGTCAAGCTCCCATGCGGCCATCGGCGGTTCGCGGCTGAACTCAAAGACGTGCCAGGGATCGACGACGTTCGAAGCCAGTTGGGTAGAGGTATATCCGATCCGCCGATTGGGCCAGAGCCGGTCGAAATGGACGGCCAACATATCGCCCGGTTCCGCGCCTTCGATGTAGAAAGGCCCCGTCTGCGGGTTTCCGCCTGGGGTGACCTTCTTGCCGGAGGCGTCCTGTCCGCCTGCGTCTACCGTCGTGGTGAAGACCGTATCACCGTCGGCGATCCGCAGCACGGACTCATAGGTTCCCATCGCGGTATAGTAGCGTTCGGGGGTAAAGTGGTGGGTTGCCATAGCTCCTCCTAACAATTCTCCGTATCTGCAATTTTAAGCCAATAGAGTACCTTACCCTTCCCAAAACTAGCCTCTTTGCTGTCAACCGCACTGTCGTAACCGTCCGGCTTTTCAAGGGCTATTTCAGGCCCAGACACGACTCATTCGGTTTTGAAGCTGCACGAAGCGGGGCTCCTTACGCAGACTCTCGTAGCGTGGTTCCAGTGACAGGAACAGCATATCGCTACAATACTCCTGCTCAGCATCTTCTAAATAACCCAAGGCTTTATCTCGTAAATAATCGAATGCTTTATCCCGCCAGGTCGGCTGATGGGTTGCGTCATAGAGACCGATGGCGGCAATGGAGAGTGCAGCCGGTGAAACATAGCTGGGGGGCGGGGCAACCTTCTGCCCCTGCGCTTCCCAGGTCGTCCATGCCTCGCGCCGGCTTTTCAGGTTATCCCATTGCGGCTGAGCGGTCTTAAGATCGCCTGAGATCGCGCAAGCGTGGATATAGGCGCCCAGCATATTATAGTCTTCATGCCCGAATTGGTTCGCATTACTGGCATAAGCGAGATGATTGCGAGCCTGCGTGAAATAGTCTTGCTCTGTTTTCCGGTTCTCCGGCAGGCTGTGGCGGTGCTGAAGGGCCAGCTGCTCATAGGCCAGCCCCAGCCAGTAATGAACCAAAGGATTGTCGGCCTCCTTTCCAACTAAAGCGCTCAGCTTTTTGAGGGCGGTTTCGTACGCCTTCGCATAGTAGAACCGTTGCGCCAGGCTTTTGGGGATGACCGGCTCCTTTGGCGCGATCCCTTCCGCGCGGCCAATCTCGGTAAAGCTCTCGTAAAAGTCGCTGGTGCGCTGATTTTTAATGATCAAAAAGAGCGAGTACCATTGATGCAGGGTCGCATACTGGGAGGCTGGGCTGTGCGGGTCGCGGGCGGGCAAGTTGTTCTCATGAAGGAGAGCGATATCGAAGTCACTGCCGCTATTATTCATCTCCCAACGCAGCAGGTTCACCCAGGCGCGTAACGTATAGAATTGACACAGGGCCAGTTCATCGTTACGGCTGTACTGTTCCGCCTTCCGCAGCCAGGAGCCTACCTTATCCGCCTCTAGAGCGATGCTGCTTTTGCGCCCGCTAGCCGGGTCGTAGTGGTAGTTGGGCTCATAACCGTAGTAGCGCAAAAGACTGAGAGAGGTGGCGAGCCCCAGGTAGGCTTGGGGACGTTTCGGCTCACGCTGCCGGGCCGCCTCATAGAGTTCCCCGGCCTCACGAATGGCCGCCTCGCTGCGCTCTCCCATTATAAAATGGGCCTTCTGAGTCTGCTGCTCGTACTCGTCAGGAATGTCGAGGCGCGCCGCCAAATACCCGCCACCGAAAGCCAGACCCCCGACGCCCATCGAAGTCAGCAAGAAGGCACGGCGCGAAGGCAAAGCCGCAGGGCCGGCGTTCGATGCCTTCGGCGGGAGCGGCGGGGCCGTATTCTCTGCCGCTCCAGGAACCTCTTCTTGGCCGTGGGCACCGAAGGCTTGCTCGGTGGTCTCATGAGGTGGATCGTCCGGGGGAACCAGGACCTTTGCGTAGTGCTTTGGTCTTAGCTTAAAATCTACCGTCTCGCACACACGATGAAGCGTCTCCAGCCGGACCGGTTCGCGGTTGAGGATCTTCTTGATAGTCGACTCGCCTAATCCCGAAAGGAGAGCCAGATCCATCCGTGTGCGCTGCCGCCCATCCTCCCGCTTCTGGCCCAGCCAGAGATGGATGGCTTCGACCACCTCGGGACCGGGAACTACACTGCCGCCCCGCTGCCGGCTCTGGCACGGGTCCTGTGCTTCCATGCGCATTCCTCCTCGTACCCTCTCCAGGCCGCACGATAAGCTACGAGAAGACGAGTTAGCTAAAACGGCTTATCATGCCCTTGTTTCCCGCGCACTTCCTCTTATAATGGCTTCCAGAGAGGCACGCCGCTCCCTTGCGGACATATTATACGCGCAATGCGCCCTGCTGACAAGAGCACGCGGTGTCCCCCTTCTTGGGGAGAGGCACCCACAAAAAGCGGAACAGACCAACCCGGCGGCCATAGAACTTGGCCCCTGCCATGAAACGAAGTGCTTGGGAAAAGGAGAGACGACCATGATGGAGCTCTGCGAGAAACCGGCGGGCAAGCGCATCAGCGTCCCGCTCTACGTGCGGGTCCTGATCGGCGTGTTTCTGGGCGCAGGCTTAGGGGCGATCTTCGGCAAGGACGTTATCGCTTTGGGCATCAAGAACGAGCACCTGGGTCGGTTGGGGATGCTGGTGATCAAGCTATTACGCACGCTGGCCGTGCCGCTGGTGCTGTTCGCCATTCTGGACGCTTTCGCCCGCACCCGCATCTCGGCGCGGCGCGGCGGCAAGCTGGTCCTGATCTGCCTGGTCAATGTCTCGGTCGCTATGTGCATCGGACTGCTGCTGATGAACACCCTCAAGCCCGGCGTCCGGTGGCGCGGCCATCTGGATCAGATCCGCACCGAGCTAGGCAATCCTCAGATGAAGGACAGGAAGGTGGACGACCCCGAGGCGCCGGCAGCCACCCTAGATTTCCTGGAAAACGTCTCCTACTACGTCCCGAGCAGCCTCATGAAGCCGCTTCTCTACAACAACATCATCACCGTCGTGCTGATCGGGCTCCTGGCCGGGGCCGCCCTGCGCCGCGTGCAGGAGCGGCAGCGCGAGGAGGGCCTGGATAGCCTCCGGACGGTGGAAAAGTTCATCGAAGCGGTCTACCATATTTTGCTCCAGATGCTAGAGTGGGTGGTGCTGGCGGTCCCCCTGGCCGTGCTCGGGGTCGTGGCGCAGGTGGTCGGCAGCGTTGGACTGGGCGTGTTCAAGATCCTGTGGGTGTTTCTGGCGGTGATGCTGTTGGGGCTGGCGGTGCACGCGCTGTTCTACTATCCCCTGGCCGCGTGGGTCGTCGGAAAGAAGTCCCCGCGCACGTACCTGGACAAGGGCCTGGATGCCATCCTCACCGGGTTGTCCACCAACAGCAGCTTAGCGACGGTTCCGGTGACGCTGCGCTGTCTGAAGAAGATGGGCGTCTCCGAGGCGTCAGCGCGCCTGGCAGCTTGCGTCGGAACCAATCTGAATAACGATGGCATCACGCTCTATGAGGCCATGGCCGCCCTGTTTCTGGCACAGGCCATTGGCCGTGACCTGGGAGTGGCGCAGCAGATCACCGTCGTTCTGGCCGCCATCATGGCAGGCGCAGGGGTCGCGGGCGTTCCCGAAGCGGGACTGATCGTCCTGCCGTTGGTGCTGGGCGCGGCGGGCTTGCCCGAATCCATCATCGTGGCCGCCCTGCCGTTGCTCCTGCCCGTGGACTGGATCATCGCCCGGTGCCGCTCCGGGGTCAATGTCATGAGCGATATGCTCGTCGCGATCATGCTCGACGGCGGCAAAACGGTAGAGCCCTGTGAGAAAGCCCTAGAGCGGGAAGGAATCCTATCAGGCCCAACGAAAGGAGCGGTGAGATGAACGAAAGGAGCGACCCGATGAACAGGCGTGAGTTTCTTAAACTGGTGGGCGGTGCTTCCTTAATGGCAGTAACCCCCTGTTTTGCGCGCACCCCCAGACGTGTCGAGATTCCCGAACTCGAGGACGAAGACATGCTCAAGATCGTCCGCATGGGGCTGGGAAAGACCACGAATCCTCAAACCGTAATCGTGATTGGAGCGGGGATGGCGGGCCTGGTGGCCGCCTACGAACTGCGGCGGGCAGGGCATAGACCTCTCCTTATCGAAGCGCAGGATCGGGTCGGAGGGCGCGTGCGCACCTTGCGCGAGCCGTTCACGTTCGGTCTCTATGCCGAGGCCGGTGCAATGCGCATTCCGGCTGCCCATACGCTGACGCTGGCCTACGTGCACAACGCCCCGGAGCGCGGCGCCCCGAAAATCGAGACCGCGCCCTTCACCATGACCAATCCCAACGCCTACTGCTTCGTTCGCAACAAGAAGCACCGCTGGAGCGAAGTCACGGCCAATCCTGGCTGCCTGGGGTTCAGCCTGGAAGATCGTCGGGCGATGGGAGGTTTCGATGAGCGCGGCAAAACCCCCGCTCAACTCTGGAACGAGACGGTCGCCCCGCTGCGCGAGCGCCTGAAAACCGGGGGCAAAGCGGCCTGGCGAGCGATTGTGGCCGAGTACGATAAGTACTCCACGCGCAGCTTTCTGGAACAGGCGAAGTGGTCGGAGGAGGCCATCCAGATGTTCGGCCTGGTGGAGAACCAGCAGGCCCGCTTGAACAACTCCGTCGTCTCTCTGCTGCGCGAAAAGCTGACCGGTTCGTTCCAGGACCTGGTGGAACTCAAAGGGGGCATGGACCAACTGCCCCGCTCGTTTCTGCCCACGCTCCAGCGCTCAATATACTTCGGGGCCAAGATGGAGGCTATCGAGCAGTCTCCCCAAAAAGTAACCGTCACCTACCGGGACACGAGCGGCAGCCTGAAACAGGTGCAGGGCGACCATGCCATTATCGCCATCCCGTTCCCGCTATTGCGCCATGTGGAGGGGATCGAGCGCTTTTCCTATGGCAAGCAAGACGCCATTCAAGAGCTCAACTACGATGCCTCGGCAAAGATATTGCTGCAATGCCGCCGGCGTTTCTGGGAGGAAGACGAGCACATCTTCGGCGGCGGTACGGAATCGGACCTTGCCATCCGTAGCACCTGGTATCCCGATCACAGCCAGGAAACCGGACGGGGCGTGCTGCTGGTCAGCTATACCTGGGGTCGCGATGCGGTCGTCTGGGGCAATCTGTCGCCGGAAGAACGGCTGCGGGAGGCGGTCCAGGACCTGGCCCGGCTGCACCCGCAGGTAAGCCAGGAAGACGACCTCATCGAAGGCGGCACGTCGGTCATGTGGCAGAATGAGCCCTTTGCCGGAGGAGCCTTTGCTCTGTTTAACCCGACCCAGGAAACCCTACTGCATCAGTTCATCAAGCAGCCGGAAGGCCGCATCCACTTCGCGGGAGAGCACACCTCGCTCAATCACCGCTGGATTCAGGGGGCCATCGAATCGGGCTTGCGCGCGGCCTATGAAATTCATCTGACTGCCAGAACCTAGAGGCCAGCCGGGTTCTGACGCCAGAGCGCCCTTTCGACAACCTTCCATCCTGCGCCGGGCGGGCCTGCAATTCCTGGTGAGAACAGGCCGCAAAAATCGCCTGAATTAAGCCCGCGTTGCCGGTATTTCTGGCAGGATTGTTCGTTCGAAGTTGCGAACGTTTTCTATAGTCGCGGCGCTTCGGCAGGAAGATACGCCGCTTCCAGGCCGCAGGGCAGGGCCGCTGCCGCCTCTGCCCGCTGCCGTCGCGTATTTACTTCTCACAAGGAGGTAGGAAGACCATGTCTGAAGTCAACCTGGCGCAGTTTCTCGCCAATCGGCTGCGCGCCGCCGGCAATGCCCTCTACACGGCCTGCGAGAAGATGCCGGATGACCGCCTCACCTGGCACCCGGTCACCGAGGGCAACCAGGGCCGGGATGCGCTTGACCAGCTTGTGGAGTGCGGCTACCTCAACGCATGGGCAGCCAATGCCTTCCGTGCCGGCTCTCTGCCTGCCTTCGATGACAACGATTACAAAAAGCAAAAGGACGCCCATCGCAACCGGCAGGCGGCGCTGAAGTGGCTCCAAGACGGCACCAGCGCCCTGGCGGACGCCGTCGCGGCGTTCCCGGCCAACAAGTTCGGGGACACGATCACCAACCCCTTTACCGGCAAGCCCGCTACCTGGGCCGAGTTTGCGGATTTCTTCTACTGGAACACGGTCTACCATGAGGGCCAGGTCAACTACACCCAGGTACTCTACGGCGATATGTCGTGAAAGCCGCCTCGTTTGGCGGGCGCGTTGAGAAGCGGCAGAGGGGTTGTTGCCCCCTGCCGCTTTTTGATGCAATGCCCCTGGGGGCCTGACAAGGAAACCGGCTTTCGAAACGCGAATAAGGCGCTTGTCACGGCAACGCGGCGCGTGCGTTGCTCTTTGCAGGGACCCATGCATCGCTGGCTTGCCCGTGTGCTTCGTTCGGTATGCCTGTCGAAAGGAAGTGCCGCTGTATGTTTCTCCTGGGCCGTTCTGCTGTGCTGCGCGCGCTGGCTGCGCTGTGGCTCGTCGCGTTATGTCTCTGCGCTGCCGCCAAGCCGCCTGAGCGGAAGGGGCGCGACACGCTCGTGATCGACGGGGTCTGGAAGTTCCTGACCGACCCGGAGAACAAGGGAGAGCGGCAGGACTGGACACAGGCCGCGCCCGCGCAGGCAAAGGAGATAACGGTTCCCGGATTGTGGAATACGAGCGCCGCGCCGGGGTATAGTGGGGTTGCCTGGTACTGGCGGGAGTTTGAGGCGCCTGCTGGCTGGAAGGGGCAGACGGTACGCCTGCGCTTTGAGGCGGCGGCAGACAAGGCGCGCGTCTGGCTGAACGGCCTGCCGCTTGGCGAGCACACGGACGGCGCGACGCCCTTTGAGTTCAACGTTACCGGAACGGTGCGAACGGGAGCGAAGAATACGCTGGCCGTGCGTGTGGAGGGCGACGCCAGGACCGGGGCCGGCCTCTGGCAGGGCGTGCTGCTGATGGCACACGACGAGGCCTATATCGCCGATGCCGTCGCCCAGGGCGATGCCCTGGGCCACCTGAACGCCGCCGTAACCCTCCGCAATACCTCCGCGAAGACCGGGGACGCTACGCTGGATGGCCGCGTCGTCGCCGCCAACGCCCCCACCCGCGACATCCTGCGCACGCATCAGGAGCTGCACGTAACGCCGGGCCGGAACCTGGCCACGCTGCTCCTGACCCTGCGCGGCAAGCGCCTGCAACGCTGGTCGCCTCAGACGCCGTTCCTCTACCGGCTGCAGCTAGTCTTCCACCAGGAGGCTGATATCCTCGATCTTCTGGAGGTCACGTTCGGCTTCCGGCAGTTTGATTGGAAGGAGAGCGCGATCACCCTCAACGGCCAACCCCTCCAACTGGCAGCCATCGCTCCACGCCCATCCCAGCCCATCGTCATCGCCACCACCGAGGACGCCGTGCGTACCCGCGACTCGCTGCGCCGTCTCAAGGAGAAGGGAACGAACCTGATCTACCTGGAGGCGCCGCCGCCCGTGCTGCTGCGGTTGGCCGACGAGGAAGGGCTGCTGGTCGTGGAGGGGCCGCGCCAGGACGCCAAAGCCGGGGAGGAGATGCGCGAACTCATCCTGCGCGACCGCTCCCATCCCTGCATCCTGGCCTGGAACCTGGGCGATGTGGATACATCCACGGCAAAATCGGCCCGTCAGCTAGACTCAACGCGCTTCCTGCTGGTCGGCCCGGCTGCTGCGCCCAGGCTCTGGCCGCCCGGTCAGAACGAACCCTCTTCCGCCGCGTTGCCGCCCGGTTTCCTCCCATCGCCTTAATGCGCCCTGCCCTGCCAGCGCCGACCTCACCCGCGAATAGACACGCCTGGATAGGCTACCGGGCAAGGGCGACGGCGATATCAATCCTGCTTATGGCAATTAAGGGGCAGCACGATCTGGCGGACTCTGCGGCCGGCAACGTTCGGGTCCATGCGCGGCAATCTCTTCCCAAGTCCCTTCCAATTCCATCAAGGGAGTAGTCATGGCTTGCCCTCCACGAAGCGAACTGCTTCATTATACACGAGATTGCGCGGCGCGTGCTGGCGAGACCCCTACCGGGTGAAGAGGAGGGTGGTCTCGGCTTCGGAGGCGATTGTCTCCGAAGGCATCCGGTAGGAGAGCAGGCTGCTGACCCCCGGCTCCTTCATCGTCACCCCGTACCAGATCGGCGCCGCCTCCATCGTGGTGGGGTTGTGGGTGATGATCAAGAACTGGCTGCGCTGGCTGAACTCGCCCACCAACTGGGTGAACTTCTCCACGTTGGCTCCATCCAGGGGAGCGTCCACTTCATCCAGGAGTACGAATGGGCTGGGCTTGACCGCCAGGAACGCAAACAGCAGCGCCGTGGCCGTCAGGGCGCGCTCCCCGCCGGAGAGCAGCGACAGGCTCTGCGGCTTCTTGCCGGGAGGCTGCGCGATCACCTCGATGCCCGTCTCCTGCAGGTCGTCGGGATTGGTGAGGACAAGCTTCGTGCTGCCGCCCTCGAACAGGCGCGTGAACAGCCTGTCGAACTCGGCGCGTACGGCGTCGAACGTCTCCAGGAAGACCCCCCGCGTGCTCTCGTCTATCTCGGCGATGGTCGCCAGCAGCGACTCCCGGCTCTTTTCCAGATCGGCCTGCTGCGCCGACAGGAACTCGTAGCGCTCGGTCAGGCGCTCGTACTCCTCAACCGCGCCCGTATTGACCTGCCCCATGCCGCGCAGTTCCCGCCGCAGCCGCCCGACCTCCATCGCCGTGTTCTTGTCCACCTCCACCTCGTCGGGTCGGGCCAGAGCCTCTTCGCGCGCGATGCCGTACTCGTTCTCAAGCCGCTCCGTGATCTGGGCGATCTGCACCTCCAGACGGGCCAGGGCCAGCTCGGCGGCGTGCAGGTTCTCGGTCACCTGCGCGCGCCGCTGCGTCGTCTCCTTGATGGCGTTATTGGTCTCAAAGCTCTCCCCCAGCAATGCCTGTCTGCGCTCCCGCCATCGCGCCAATTCCGCCTCCCCCTCCGCCAGATGCCGACGCGCCTCTTCTAGCCGAGCGATCAGGCGTTCACGCTCGGCGGCGGCGTCCGCGCCCTCCGTTTCGGCGGCGGCACGCTGGGCGCTCTTCTGCAAGTGCTGGTTATGCAGGGAGGCCAGAGCGACGCGGTTGGAGGCCAGGGCGCGCATCAGTCCCTCGCGCTTCTCCTGCAATCGGCTGACCTCCACTTCCAGGGCGGTAGCGCGGGCGCGGCAGGCATCCCGCTTGGCTGCCAGGGCGCGTGTCTCCGTATTCAGCGCCGCCAGCGCATCGTCGGCGCTATCGTTTTCGACCCGGCCCGATTCCAGGGCGGCCACCAGGCGCTTCGTTTCGGCCTCCAGCGCGGCGATCTCGGCGACCAGGGCTGTCTGCACAGCGTCCCGGTCGGCCTTGTCTTGAGTCAGGCGCGCGCGCTCGCGCTCGGCGGCGGCGCGGGCGCTTTCGGCGGCGGCGAACTCGGCCTGGGTTTCAGCCTCCTCCCGGACCAGCGCCGCGCGCTCTGCCTCCAGCGCTTGCAGGGCGCGGGCATTGCCCTCCACCTGTGCTGTCAGCCGCTCCACCTCGGCCTTTGTCTCAGGCAGCGCCGCCCGCAGGTCGTCCATCTCGCCCTTGCGCCCCACCAGATGCGCCCCACGCCCCTGCAAGGAGCCGCCCGTCAGCGCGCCCCCCGGCGTCAGAAGCTCGCCCTCCAGCGTGACGATTTTGCTCCAGCCGTTAACCTGGCGCGAGACGGCAAGGGCCGAATCCATATCCGCCACGACCAGCACGCGCCCCAGCAGAAGTTGGGCCACCTTCTCATACTGCGGCGCAAACCGCACCAACTCACTCGCTATACCCTCAATCCCTCTCTTTGCTTTTCTCTGTGTGTCCTCCGTGCCTCCGTGCCTCTGGGCTTCTATTTGCAGTTTTGAATTTGGGCGCAGCAGCGGCAGCGGCAGGAAGGTCGCCCGGCCCGCACGGTTCTGCTTGAGCCACTGGATGCCCGCCTTCGCCTCGGCCTCCGTCTCCGTCACGACGTCCTGGAGGCTGCCGCCCAGCGCGACCTCGATGGCGATGCGATAGGGTTCCGGCACGGTCAGCAAATCCACCACAGCGGTATAGTGGCCTGTAAGCTGGCCCTTCTTGCGCGCGTTGAGAACGGCGCGCACGCCCTGATAGAACCCCTCATGGCTTTCCTGGAGCTCCGTCAATGTAGCGAGCCGCGCCGACTGCTCGGCCTGTGTGCGGCGCGCGGCCTCCAGCGCGGCCCGCAGTGTGGACTGCTGCGTTTGCCTCTGCTGTAGCCTGCTTTCGACCTCCGCGCGGGCTTGCGCTAGCTGCTCACGCCGGGCAGAACGTTCCTCGCGCGTCGCCTGCGCCTGCGCCTCCCGCGCCTGTGCGTCGCGCAGCGTCTCGGCCAGTGCCGTGATCTGGTCGGAAAGGCGTTCCGAGCGCTGCCTAGCATCCGCCAGGCGCTCCTGCGCGGCTTTTAGCGCCGCCTCGCGGCTGGCCCGCTCCTGCGCCAGACGCATCCGTTCGCCCTGCCGCTCCTCGACCTGCCGCACAGCTTCCTGCACGGCCTCTTCCAGTTCGCTCAGGACGGCCCTCTGCCCGGCCCACTCCTCGCGCCGCGCCGCCTCCTCCGCCTCCGTTGCCTCCAGTTCCGCCCGGTCGCGCCCCATGTCTTCCGTCAGGCGCTCGGCGCGCTCGGCGATATCGGCCAACTCTTCGGCAAGCTGGGCCTGGCTTTTGCGGGCCGTCTGGCTGCGCTCGGTCATCAGCGCCAACTGACTCTCCGTGCGCTCGACCAGCGACAGCGCGTTCTGCCGGGTAATGCGCGCCGATTCCATCTCGCCCTCGGTCTGCGCCAGCCGCTCCCCGACGTTCTCCGCCACGCGCTCCAGATGGGCCAGTTCGGCGTCGTACTTGAGCAGGCGGGCCTGGTCGTCCTCGCGCTCCTGCTGGGCCGCGTAAAGCTCATAATCGTCCTTCTTTAATTCCGCGATCAGTAGCCCAACCTCGATCTCATGCAGGCGCTCCTGTAGCAGCAGATACCGGCGCGCCGCCAGCGCCTGCCGCTCCATCGGCTCCCGCTGGCCCTCCAACTCGTGGAGAATATCACGCACGCGGGTCAAATTAGCTTCGGCGGACTCCAGCTTGCTCAGCGCCTCTTTCTTTTTGACCCGGTACTTCTTGATGCCCGCGGCCTCCTCGAACAGCGTGCGCCGATCTTCGGGCCGCGCCGAGAGGACGGCGTCTATCTCGTTCTGGCTGACGAAGGCGTAGGCCCCCTTGCCCAGCCCGGTATCGAGGAAGAGCTCCACGATGTCCTTGAGGCGGCAGGGCGAGCCGTTGAGCAGGTACTGGCTCTCGCCGGAGCGGTAGACGCGGCGGGTGATGGTGACTTCGGAGAAGTGGATGGGCAGTGTGCGGTCGCTGTTGTCGAGGGTAAGGCGGACTTCCGCCATGCCGAGCGGCTTGCGCTTATCGGTGCCGGCAAAGATGACGTCCTGCGCCGAGTTGCCCCGCAGCAGGCGCGGGTTCTGCTCGCCCAGCACCCACAGCAGCGCATCCACGATATTGGACTTGCCGCTGCCGTTGGGGCCGACGATGGCCGTCAGGCCGCCATCTATCTCGATCTCGGTCTTATCCGCGAACGTCTTAAAGCCGACGAGCTGAAGCTTCTTGAGTTGCACGCGCGTTCCTTCTAAACCCCAATCCTTCAACAGGATGAACAAGATTTCTCAGGATTAAACAGGATTTCTACAACCCAACCAACCGAATACCTATGCCTCTGTTCCTCTTAGGCTCAAGGCTTCTGTCTCTTTAGTCTTAATCCTGTCAATCCTGCAAAATCCTGTTCATCCGGTTGCAGTTTTTCGGCGCGGGAAAGGCGAGTTCCTGCCCGTAGAGAGGCAGCCGCAAAAAATCGGCATATTTAGTGTCGTCACCAGATACCGCCCGGCCACGCCTGGTAAGCAGGCTCATAATTGGGATCGTCCCAGCCGTTCGCCCGTACCATCCACTCCAGGATCGCCTCGCAGCGCTCCAACTCGCGCTGTTCCTGTCGCTCCGGACTGTTCGCCTCCAGCCAGCGCGCCCGGTAGCGCTGATAAGTCGGATCGGCCATCAGCGCTTCTATATCCGTCTTCAGAAAGCACCAGGGCGGACGATTGTAGTACTTCCTCGGCAGGCGATACGCCCGCAGCCGTCCCGCTTTCACCCACTGCAATATGCGATTGTTATTTACCCCCATCTTCGCCGCCACCTGCTTCGTTGTCAGCCACGGACTGCCCTCCAGCTCGTCGGCGCTCCAAAACGTCTGGCTCGGCGTCAAATAACCCGGATACGGCAGGTCATCGGCCTTTCCATTCCCACGGCCCCGCCTCTTGTACGCCTCCCGCCGCTTCAGCCGCTCCCTATCCTCCGCCAGACGCTCCACCTCGCTCCGGGCAAACCGTAGCGGCGACCCCGACTTTCCCGCCCGCTCCTGATAACAGGCGATCCGCCCACGATAGGCCATCAGAAGCAGCGTTACCGGCGCGACCTCCAGCATCGCCGCCGCCTCCCGCGTGCTCAGCAGTGGCTCCTCCCCCTCCTCCGCTGCCTGCCGCGCCGCGCTCAAGTCCCACGTCTTGTAAAACGCCACCTGCCGCCGCTTTGCTTCGGCCTCTTCGCGCTGCGTCGCCAGCGCCTCGACGTCCGCCCGCAGAAAATAGTGCGGCGCGCGCTTTTTTGGCGGACGATAGCAGGGCAGAGTGCCTTTCTTCGCCATCTGCTGTACTCTCTCCCGCGTCAACTTCAAAATTGCCGCCGCCTCCCCGGTATCAATCCAGTCCTGCCCATCCTGCGGCCTATACATCTCTACCTTCCGCCCCACCGTGTTTTCCCTCCTCAGCGCACTCCCACGAATTGGCTCTTTCGCTCTCAGTGCGCCGAGAACGCCCTTTTACGCATCCCTCCCGACAAACCCAGCAACAAGAACACAAAACCTGTGGTTCTCGACACAAGACAGCCTGACTTGCTATAATAGAAATAGAGAAGCAGGAGACAATTGTTTCGCAATATAAATCTTGCCCGCTGGACTGCAAGGATATACGGTATCACTGGCGAACTACCGGGCAACCTACGAAGAGGACAATCCCTTTGCCTAAGCAGCCGCTTGCCGAAGTGTTCGGCTTTCCCATTGATATTAATTCGCCGGAGGCCGAGCGATACCGGAAAAACCGGCTCTGTCCGTTTAACAACAAAGTACCCAACTGTACAAAAGACAGCGTGACTGATCCACTCGGTGTCTGTTCGCTTTACGATGGAGATCGCCCCGCTATTATCTGCCCGGTAAGACTACGCGAGGGATGGCTTATTGCCGAGCAAGCCGCCGAGTTTTTCTTTCCTGAAGGAACACACTGGACAACACTTGTCGAGGTCAGGCTGAATGATAAGTATGGGAAATCGGCCGGAAATATTGATGTGGTCGTCGTCGCATATAACGGCGACGGCCAAGTAATAGACTTTGGAGCTTTAGAAGTTCAGGCGGTCTATATCAGCGGCAATCTGCGGAAGTCTTTCTTCAAGCCCTATATGGATGACCCCACAGCCTACCTAGCAACCGATTGGACAAAGAGCCGGAAGAAAGAACCCAGGCCGGATTATCTTTCCTCTTCCCGAAAGCGCCTTGCACCTCAGTTAATCTACAAAGGCGGGATTTTGAAGACATGGGGAAGAAAACAGGCGGTCGCAGTTCATAGCGCCTTTTACGCCACCCTTCCAGAACTGCCAGAGGTATCCAGAGAAGAGGCAGACATTGCATGGCTCATCTATGACCTTGTTCATAATGAGGCGCTTAACCGCTATGTTCTTACGCCAGCGCGCACAGTCTATACACAGTTCAAACCGTCGCTGGATAAGATAACCCTCTCCGAGCCGGGGCCGATGGAAGGCTTCCTTGCAAATCTTCAAACGAAGCTCGATGCGAAATTAGAGGGCGCAACCGACGCCCAGCTTGCCGATGTTCCCCCGGACGTACCGGCGGACGAGACGGACCTGATTGACCAACTGGAAAACCTCTAGTCAGAGTGCATTAGGATGCAACCAAGCCTTTTCCCTGAAGATGACTTTACCCAGGACGACACCTTCACCCAAATAGTGAACGTCGCTTCTGTACCGCAGCGGAGCCCCTTTCGCTACCCTGGCGGAAAGACATGGCTTGTTCCGCGAATACGCCAATGGCTATGGAGCCTTCCCGAAAAGCCTTCTGAGTTCATAGAG
The DNA here is from genome assembly GCA_035650735.1 of Chthonomonadaceae bacterium. Lineage (GTDB taxonomy): Bacteria > Armatimonadota > Chthonomonadetes > Chthonomonadales > Chthonomonadaceae > DASRGL01. The sequence continues at coordinate 49,051 of DASRGZ010000059.1, read as the reverse complement.
CCGTTTGCCGGGGGGGGTATTGTCAGCCTTACCGTAGCTTTTGAAGGATTGGCGAACCATGTAACCATGATCGAGCTTGATGAGCAGGTATCCGCCGTATGGGAGACGGTCTTAAATGGTGGCGGGCGACGACTAGCCGAGCGTATCCAGCATTTTGACCTTACCCCTGAAACGGTGGAAGCTGAGCTTTCTAAAGAGGGTATAACAGGCGAAGAACTTGCTTTTCAGACGATCCTTCGCAACCGGATTAATCACGGCGGCATTTTAGCGCCCGGCAGTGGAGTGCTCAAGTACGGTGAAAACGGAAAGGGCATAAAATCGCGCTGGTATCCTAAAACGCTTGCAAGGCGGATTCTCCATATCGGAGAAATAAAAAACAGGATAGCCTTCGTTCCTGGCGACGGACTGGGCTACCTTCGGGAAAACGCCCACCGCAGGGATGCGGTCTTTTTCATTGATCCGCCCTATACAGCGGCCGGAAAGAAGGCGGGCAAGCGCCTCTATATGTACAATGAACTCGATCACGAAGCCTTATTTGCCCTCTGTGAGACGCTGCAAGGGGATTTCCTGATGACCTATGACAATGCAGAGGGCGTCCAGGAACTGGCAGATCGGCACGAGTTTGATACCCAGGCCATCGTCATGAAAAATACCCATCATGCGGAGATGACAGAGCTACTTATCGGCCGTAATCTGGATTGGGCACGGAGGTTGTAAAAAATCCTTCCAATTGCCCGGCACAAACACACAACCCCTCCTCCCAATACCGGAAAGAGGGGTTCACTCTTTTGAAGCGTCCGGGTTGCTCCAGACAACGCCGAGAAAAGATCAGCAACCATCCACTGCTTGGGCGCCGGTGACTTCCCAGGTCGCACCGGCAACCAGATCATAGAGTCCGGCATTAAAGTCCCAAAGCTGCACGAACTCATGGTTGTCTTGGCAGGCAATCGAGTAGCCAGGGCTTACGTACACTCCGAGGGAGCCGCCCTGAGAATCGCGCAGGGTGATATTGAACTGAGAGGTAGGGAGGAAACCTGTCTGGCCGCTCGTTGCCGGAAAATAGTGCGAACGGGCTTTGCCGGAAGCTACCAGTCTGGCCGAATAGGTCGCCGTGCAACTGATGTGTCCTGAGTTTGGTTCGATGAGGCGAATGACCGAGAATACCTGGTTCTGCAATCGATAAAACTCATCGCTGCCGCCGGCAAACCAGTTGACGAACAAAACCAGGGGCTCCGGCTGGCATATCCATGTTTTGGATTCCGGCATCAGATCAAATTGCCTTAGCCGCTCGGGCACACCCAGCAGTGGGTACAAGAACGGGGGCAACTGCATGGCCTTTTCCGGCTTCCAGTGCAGCGGAGCGTGATGCCGCGCCACGCCCGCCGATTCCGCGTGTGGCGCGGAAACTCCCTGGTGTCGCCCCGACGCCTCAGGCGAATGCCCGTCACAAACACGCTCCAGGCGCTCGATGCGCGCGCGCAGCATCTGGACATCCCGCCCGACCTCATACTCGTTCATCTCTTGGCTCCTTTGAGTTCTTTCCCTCTAGGAAAAGCGCAGTGTCGAGATATAGAATCTTAGCGACACCTAAAGTGGATGAAGCCTTGAGTAGCTTCACCATCTGATGCGAGCGCCAAGAGAGCCGGAGGAACCAGAAGAATGTACAAAGGACAACAGGCAGGCTATCCCACGACGTACATAGATCGCAGTTCAATCGGAACGTGATGTCGTCGAACAGATATAAACACCATAGCATAAAAAAGCGATTGTGTCGAGTCTTCCTGTAAAATTGTTGGCAGATCCTCCTTTGCTGAAAGCACAAAGGCGTTTGCCGTCGGCTACTTGCCGTCATGGATCCTGGTCTGCTCGTTGGGAACGCTCTCCATCGGCTGCTTCTTCTCCCGCTTGAGCACGCCAATCTTGCGCAGAATGCCCTGCACCGGATCAAAGTAATCGTCCGCCACCCGCTCCTTCAAGGGAATGATCGCGTTATCCGTGATGTGGATATGTTCCGGGCAGACCTCCGTGCAGCACTTCGTAATGTTGCAGAAGCCCACGCCCGCATCGCCCTTAAGCTGCTCCCGGCGGTTAAGCGCATCCATCGGATGCATCTCCAGCGCCCCTATCCGGCACATCTGCCGGGGGCCGAAGAAGCCATCCGTGCGCTGATGGTCCCTGATGATATGACAGACGTTCTGGCACAGGAAGCACTCGATGCACTTGCGGAACTCCTGAATGCGGTCCACATCCTCCTGCTGCATCACAAACGGCTTGCCCGCCACCTCCGGCTTAGGCACCAGGGGCGGGATCTTGGCAGCCGTGCGATAGTTCCAGGAGACATCGGTGACCAGGTCTTTGACCAGCGGGAAGGCCCGCATCGGCCCCACAGTAATCACGCCCGTAGGGTACTGGTCTATTCGCGACTTGCACAGCAGCCTCGGCCTGCCGTCAATCTCGGCGCTACACGAGCCGCACTTGGCCGCCTTGCAGTTCCAGCGGCAGGCCAGCGTCGTGTCCAGGTTCTTCTGAATATAGTGGATCGCGTCCAGCACGACCATGCCGGGGAAGGTCGGCACCTCATAGGCGACCAGCTTGCCCTCGCAGACATCGCCGCGAAACACGCGCAGCGTAATCTTATCCATCGTCGTTATCCTCACTCCCTTCCCCAAGGTGAAGGCTACTTATTCTCCTCAAACAGCGCTTTCAATTCTGCGGGCATCTCCGGCAGAAGGCGCGTCGTGATCTTCACGCGATCGGCCTCCTTGACGGCGATCAGGTTATGTTTGCCCCAGAAGGCGTCATCCTTCTCCGGGTAATCCAGACGCCACTGCGCGCCCCGGCTCTCCTTGCGCTCCAGCGCGCACCGCACAATGACCTCCGACGTGCGCAGCATCGAGCGGATCTCCCGCGCCGCGTGCCAGCCCGGATTAAAGATACGGTCGCCCTCCACCTTCAGATTCTGCGCGCGCCGCTGTAGTTCCTGAATTTTCTCCAGCGCCTCCAGCAGACCCTGTTCCGTGCGCGCGATCATGCAGTGCTTCTGCATGGTCTCCTGAAGCTCCTGGTGAATTTTGTACGGATTCTCGCCCGACGCGCTCTCCAGCGGCGCGAGTAAAATTTGCGCCTCCTCGGCAATCTGCGCCTCATCCAGACTTCCCTGTGCCGCTGTTTTTGCGTAGGCCGCCGCGCCTTCCCCCGCCCGCTTCCCAAACACCAGAATATCCGAGAGCGAGTTGCCGCCGAGCCGATTGGCCCCGTGCAGGCCCGCCGCGACCTCGCCCGCCGCATATAGGCCCGGCACGGTCGTCGCGCAGGTCTCCGGATCGGCCCAGATGCCCCCCATCGTATAGTGGATGGTCGGATACACCTCCATCGGCTCTCTGGTGATGTCCACGTCGCCCAGCGCATGAAACTGCTCGTACATCGAGGGCAGCTTCCGCTTGATATAGTCCGCGCCGCGATGCGACACATCCAGATAGACCCCGCCATGTTCGCTGCCCCGGCCCGCCTCTACCTCTTTATAGATGCAGCGCGACACCACATCGCGCGGCAGCAGTTCCGGCGGACGGCGGTTGTTCTTCTTATCGTCCAGCCAGCGGGCTGCCTCCTCCTCCGTCTCGGCAAACTGTCCCTTGTAGAGCGGCGGCATATACTCCGGCTTGAACATAAAGCGCTCGCCCTGGCTGTTCCGCAGGATGCCGCCCTCGCCGCGCACCCCCTCCGTCACCAGGATGCCCCGCATTCCCGGCGGCCAGATCATGCCCGTCGGGTGGAACTGGACCATCTCCATATCCATCAGTTCCGCGCCCGCCTCGTAGGCCATCATTACGCCGTCGCCGGTGCCCTCCCACGAATTGGAGGTATACATATACATCCGGCCCCAGCCCCCCGTCGCCAGCACCACCGCCTTCGCCCGGAAGGCCACAAACCGCCCCGACTCGCGGTGGTACCCAAACGCGCCGACCACTCGATCCCCGTCTTTGAGGAGCCGGGACAGCGTCACCTCCATGTGGACATCCATCCCCACACCGACGGCCTTATCTTGCAGCGTGCGGATCAACTCCAGCCCCGTCCGGTCCCCCACATGGTTGAGGCGGCGGTACTTGTGCCCCCCGAAGGGCCGCTGCGCGATCAGCCCCTCCGGCGTCCGGTCGAACACCGCGCCGTACTGCTCTAGCTCCAGCACGCGCTCCGGCGCCTCCTTCGCAAAGATCTCCACCGTGCGCCAGTTGTTCAGGAACGCGCCGCCCTTCATCGTGTCCACAAAGTGAACCTTCCAGTCGTCCGGCTCCTTCTGCCCGTCGGGCGTGGTCATATTGCCGAGCGCCGCCGCCACGCCCCCCTCCGCCATCACCGTGTGCGCCTTCCCTAAAAGTGATTTGCAAATCATGCCGACGGAGCAGCCCGCCTCACGCGCGGCGATTGCGGCGCGCAGGCCGGCCCCTCCCGCGCCGATGATCAGAACATCATATTCATAGGTTTCGTAGGCTTCCATGCAATGATACCTCTAAAGCAGCCGCAGGTCATGAAGGACGCCGCTGGCGACCATCCGCACATAAAAGTCGGCCAGGCCAACCGAGAGCAGGCTGAGCCAGAAGAACAGGCCGTGCCGCGCATTGAGCGCCGAAACTCCCTTCCACAGCCTAAAGCGCGCCTGGCTCGCGCCGGAGCGCGAGAACCTGTTGACCACGCCGCCGGCCAGATGCCGGAAGGAATGGCACGAGACGACATAGGCGGTCAGCATCAGGGTGTCAAATAACAGCACCAGAGTGCCCAGCCCAATACCAAAATGCGTCCCTGCCGCGCCGGTAAATACGCAGGCCTGATAAAGATGTATCCAGTGAAAAACGACCCATATGAATATAGCATATAGGACGTATCTATGTAAATTTTGCAAGACAAATGGAAACGTGCGCTCGCCGGTATAGTGCGGGCGGCGCACACTCTCCGGCACGGCGCAGGCGGGCGGGTCCCAGAAAAACGCCCGGTAGTAGGAGCGGCGGCAGAAGTAGCAGCTTGCCCGGAAGCTCAGCGGGAAGAGCAGCACGAAGAGCGCCGGGGAGATAGGCAACGTAATGTGTACCCACTCCTGGATCGGCGGCGAGTAGAAGGGCGACAGGTAGTGCGAGCCTAGCGCATAGGTATTGATGTAGCGGGCTTCCAGGGCACGCCAGAGCGCGTAGAGGCTGAAGGCGATGAACGCGACGACCGTGAGCACCGGCTCGATCCACCAGGCGTCCCGCCGTGTTACCGGAACGTTTTGCCGTTTAGTTTTAGGTATGTCGCCTGCGCGAGTTTGCGCTCGTTGCGCCGTATTGATTGCCATTTCTCTCTTCTCCAACGGCCCGCCATTTTAGCGGCAAGCTATCCCTGCGGTTGCGAGGTTGCTGCCAGGCAGGAGTATCAACCGCAAGGGACGAAGCGCGTCCGGCAGGCGCTTCCTCTTCGTGCGGGCCGCAAAGTTGACCGGGTTATTCTGGCACAGGAGGTTGCCAAAAGTAAAATGAAATGTTAAGATAGGAATAATAAGCGTTTCTAATTGTTATGGGCAAGAGCTACGATGGATATGGCGGCCTTGAAACTGTTCTGTGACCTGGTGGAGACCGGCTCCTTTACGCGGGCGGCGGAGCGCAATTTCGTATCCCAATCGGCGGTGAGCCAGCGCCTGCGCGCCCTGGAGCATGAGTACGGGCAGGTGCTTCTTGATCGCGGCAAGGGTAAGGGGCGGGTGGTGCCGACCGAGGCGGGACGCATCCTCTATGAGGGCGGGAAAGCCCTGCTGGCCGAGGCGGAGGAGCTAGAAGCCAGGCTGCGGGGTCTCTCGGAGGAGATCGCGGGCACGGTGCGCGTGGCGACGGTCTATTCGGTGGGGCTGCACGCGCTGCCGGGGCGGTTAAAGCCGTTTCTAGCAGCGCATCCGAAGGTCAATGTCCACCTGGAGTACAGCCAGACGGCGAAGGTCTATCAGGATGTGCTGTCGGGCGCAGTGGACGTGGGGATTGTCGCCTGCCCGACCGAGCGCAGCGGTGTGGAAATAGTTCCCTTCGGTGATGAGGAGATGGTGGTCGTCTGCGCGCCGGAGCATCCGTTCGCCCAGGAGTCTAAGCTGAGGCTGGCGCAGTTGGAGGGGCAGCCCTTCATCGCCTTCGCCGACGACATTCCGACGCGGCACCTAGTGGACGAGCGCCTGCGCGCGGCGGGCGCTAAGGTGCATATCCTCATGGCCTTCGACAACATCGAGACGATCAAGAACCTGGTCGAGATCGGCAGCGGCGTGGCGCTCCTGCCGGCGGATACGGTGCGCCGGGAGGTACGAGAGGGACTGCTTGCCAGCGTGCCGCTCGCACCCTCGGATTCGTTCCGCCGCCCGGAGGGCCTGCTGGTCAAGAAAGCCGGAGTGCGCCGTGCGGCAGTACGGGCCTTTATCGCCGCCATGTGCAGCGCAAAGTAATCGTCTGATGTCTGCCGCCTGTGGTACAATAAGCGTAGGGCCAGAATAGGGGATGGAGGTCAAGCGGATGCCACACCCACGATTTAGCGCCGAAGAGATAGAAAAGCGCGGACAGGAACTCTACGACCGATATATTCGCGCTAAGGTAGAAACTGAGGAAAACATCGGTAAAATATGCTGCATTGACATTGAGACAGGCAACTATGCGATTGCCGATATGGGAATCAAAGCAGCACGAGTTCTTCGCGATAAGCATCCTGACGCCGCCATCTGGGGCGTAAGAATAGGCTATGATGCCGTATATGCTGTTGGCGGCATGTTGACGCGGACAACGCCATGATTACAGGCAGTGTATCTAGACTGGAGGCGCGTGTCGGGTTACCCTTCCAAATCTAAAGGGAGTGGCGTCATAAGGATAGTCTATGATCAAGAAGTGGATGCGCTCAGCATTATCTTCCGCGATACTACGGTAACGACAGAAGACCTGGCCGAAAGGAATCACCGCTGAGTACGATGCCGATGGGCAGCTAGCCGGCATCGAGATACTGGATGCAACCCAACGGTTCGGCGGCGAAGAAACCTTACGGCACGTTATGTTGGAAGGCGTCGGTCCCGTCCTCCGTAAGTAAGTCCTATGCCTACGCAAGCAGTAGAAGAAAAACTGGCAACGCTGCCGACCAAGCCGGGCTGTTATCTTTATAAGGACAGCAGCGGCACGATCATCTACGTCGGCAAGGCGGTCAACCTGCGCAATCGCGTCCGCTCCTACTTCCAGAAGTCGGCCAGCCACCCGCCGAAGGTGCGCCGCCTGGTCAGCCATATCGCCGACCTGGAGTATATGGTCACCGACAGCGAACTGGAAGCCCTGGTGCTGGAGTGCTCGCTGATCAAGAAGCATCAGCCGCACTACAACGTGCGCCTGCGCGACGATAAGCAGTACCCCTACCTGTGTCTGACCACCAGCGAGCCGTTCCCGCGCCTGGTTCTGGTGCGCCGCGTGCGCCAGGATGGCAACCGCTATTTCGGTCCCTACCCCGGTTCCCGCGCCGTCTACGCCACGATGGAGTTGATCAAGCGTATCTTCCCGCTGATTAGCTGCGGCAAGAGCTTCGACGGCGCCCCGGTTCAGAAGCCGTGCCTGTACTACCATATGGGGCAGTGCCTGGCGCCGTGCGCGGGCCTGGCAGATAGGCAGGAGTACGCTGCCGTTGTCAAAGATGTCGCCGATTTCCTGGAGGGACGGCAGGAGCAGATCATCAAGAAGCTGCGCCAGCAGATGGAAGCGGCGGCGGAGGCGCTGGAGTTTGAGCGGGCGGCGCGGCTGCGCGACCGGTTGCAGGGCGTCGAGGAGGTCTTACAGCGGCAGAAGGTTATCACGACGGAGATGATCGATCAGGACGTGATCGCCGTTGTGGAGGACAATACCGGCCTCAACGGCGCGTGCGTGCAGATGTTCTTCATTCGCGGCGGCAAGCTGATCGGCCAGAACCACTTCCTGGTGGAGGGCACGGGCGAGGAGACGCCCGCCGACGTGGTGCAGGAGTTCGTCAAGCAGTATTACCAGAACGCCAGCTTTATCCCGCAGGAGATCCTGCTGCCCTGCGATATGGACGAAGTCCTCATTATCCAGAGCTGGCTGCGGCAGAAGAAGGGCCGGAAGGTCGAAATCCAGGTTCCGGCGCGCGGCGACAAGAAGAAGCTGGTGGAGATGGCAACCGAGAACGCCGTCCACGCCTTAGAGCAGATCAAGGCGGAGATGCGGGCCAAGCTGGGCAATACGGAGCGGGCGCTATCCGAACTGGCGGAGGCGCTGGGCCTGTCGGAGCCGCCGCAGCGCATCGAATGCTACGACATCTCCAACACACAGGGGCAGAACCAGGTCGCCTCGATGGTGGTCTGCGAGAAGGGCGAGATGAGCAAGCAGGAGTACCGGCGCTTCAAGATACGGCGGGAGGATGAGAAGCCCAACGACTTCGCCTCTATGCGCGAGGTCCTTACGCGCCGCCTGAGGGAGGCGCAAGCCAACAACCCCAAGTTCAGCCGCCTGCCGGACCTGATCATCGTGGATGGCGGACGCGGGCAGGTCTCCTCGGCGGTGGCGGCAATGGAGGAGACGGGCGTGCGCGTGCCAGTCTGCGGGCTGGCCAAGCAGTTCGAGCACCTGTTCCTGCCGGACGAGCCCGACCCGGTGATCCTGCCGCGTACCTCCCAGGCGCTCTACCTGGTGCAGCGCATCCGAGATGAGGCGCACCGCTTCGCCAATACCTACCAGGCCAACGTGCGCGACAAGCGGAACACGCGCTCCCTGCTGGACGATATTCCCGGCATCGGCCCGAAGCGGCGTAAGGCACTGCAAATGTACTTCGGCTCGGTCAGCAAGATGAAAGCGGCCACGCTGGCCGAACTCGCCGCTGCGCCCGGCATGAACCTCAAACTGGCCGAAATCGTCTACGACTATCTCCACGACGCCACACGCGGCTAGCCAGCGCCGATGTTCTTGCCGCACCAGAGCGCGCGATAGTACCCTTGTTGTTCTGATAGGCAGCAAGTAGTAGGGGCGTTGTCCTCTTCGAGGGGAGAGTTACAGCATGAGCATTCTGGAAACCGAGAGGCTACTCTTTCGTTATCATGAGGAGGGCGATCTGGACGCCTATTCTGAGATGATGGCTGATCCTGAGTTTCGCAGCCTTTGCGGGGGGCTGCCGCTATCGCGCGAGGAGGCAGAAAAGTCCTTCCGTCATATTCTGAGTAATGGTACCCTTGCACCCAGACCGATGACGTTGCTGGCAACGGTCTATAAGCCAGAGGGCCGTTACATTGGTCGGTGCGGCCTCTATCCGCCCCGAAACGACGATAACGCAGTGATCCCAGGAGAGGGTGTTCTTGCCTATTATCTGGCGCGTCCGTATTGGGGGCGTGGGTTGGCAACGGAGGCAGCCCGCGCCTTCCTCAATTACGGGTTCAAGGAACTGGGCCTGTCTCGGATTGTTGCGGGCGCTAATGTCTTGAATGTAGCTTCCAACCGGGTGCTCCAGAAGATCGGCATGGTCTGGGTTTATACCGGGGAGGGCGGCGGGAATACGTATCATGACTATGAGCTCCGAAACCCGTCCCTCACAGAAAAGACTGCCGACCTGTGTTAGAACAGCGGAGAAGGCAGTCTTTCTACCTTCACGAGTAAGGATAGGAAGCCGCTGATGGCTTGCTTGCATTTGTGGCCGTCGAAAAAACCTTCGATCCCTGGGTTGGACGCTCGTTCGTTAAAAACGGAAATCGCCTACTCAATAACTGTTAGGGCATCCGCCAGAGCTGAATCTTGCCGTCCTCGCTGCCGCTGGCAAGCAGGTGGCCGTCGGCAGAGAACGTCAGCGAGGTAACCCGCTGGCGGTGTTGGGTCAGCACTCGTGATTGCGCCGCCGTTTGCACATCCCAGAGGATTACGGTGCCGTCCTGACCGCCGGTCACAAACGCGCGCCCGTTCGGACAGAAACAGGCCGCGCTAAACTCTGTTGTATGCGCCGCTATTAGCGTTTGCACCGGTTTGCCCGTGGCGATGTCCCATAACTGCACTTCACTCCGCAGCGGAGAAGCTGGTTCTCCAGGACGCGCACTTCCAAAGATCGTGCTCCGGCACGCCAGGCGCTTTCCGTCGGAAGCAAAGACGATTACCGGGGCAATATCGCCTTGCATCGGCAGCGTTACTAAGCGGTTCCCCTGGGCAATCATCCACAACTCTACAGCTTCCTTGACTTCATGGAGGGGAAGCTTGAGCGGGGGAGCGCTGAGGATAGCCAGCAGACTGCCATCCGGAGAGAAGGCCACCGGCGGAAACGGGTCCGCCGTTTTGATCTGTTGCAACCGCTTTTGGGCCTGCACATCCCACACGTTCACCCAACCCTCCGGCTTGGCCGCGCTTCCTGAGGAGATGCTAGGAGCTTCACTCGCCAGGGCGCGTCCGTCGCGCGTGAAGCCGAGCCACAGGGCCGTCCCTGGCTGCCCCGTCCATCTCCGCTGTAACTGCCGGGTTCGCACGTTCCACAACAGAATCGTATCGGCAGGTATTCTCCCTCCACTCTGGCTGACAACGGCCAGGGTCTTCCCGTTCGGGGAGAAGAGGACCTCATAGACAATACTGCCTTCCGGCGTTGTCTCCACGGGGAAGGCGGCGACCATCTTGCCTGTGGCAACCTCCCACAGCCGCACCACGTTATGCACGTCCATAGCGCCGCTTGCGAGAAGTTTCCCGTCCGGGGAGAAGGCGAGGGCTTCGACATTTGCGTACGAACCTGGAACCTCTGGTTCGAGGCTGCGTGGATGTTGCAGCGTCCGATAGGCTTGCAGCCTGGAATAATCTACGCCTTTGGACGCCTGGGCGCCACACACGCGTCCGATGCCTATAAAGGCTGTGGCGGCGAGTACGAAAAGAGAGAATCGGTACATTCTGGTAAACCTTGCCTTTCCGGAGTTCTGCCCGAGCAGAATAAGCCGAACGCTATCTTCCTGCCGTTACCGTCCAAGTTACCGTCATCCGTAGGCCGGAATGGGACAAAGCCGGCTATATGAGCAATCATTCCCGAGGGCGTTGGACGGGAGATTGTTTCCATTATAACCGAGACCTAAGGCAGTCGCATGGGACCAAAGACCTATTATTGAGAAGGCAGTCTAAAATGCTCAATAGATCAGGCCAGCCTGCCGTAATTGAAAAGGACCGTTTTGGGTGTCAAAAACGTTCGATTGCCGGATTGGGCGGAGGTCTGTTCTTTTCGGAGACTATATCTAAAGACGAACGCTGCCAGGCGATGCCGTCCGCTAATGTTTCGCCTTTGGTTGCAGATAACGATTTGGGACATTCTCCAGGGGCGGCATAGTCCGTCCTGCCGCTTCGAGCAACCGCCCAATGTTGGCATAAATATCCTGTTCGCGACGATGTACCTGGGGCAGCAGCCCACACTGGCAGTAGGAGATCGGCGTCACGTCAAAGAAGGTCGTCTCCCAGTCGTACCCCTGACCCCACACCAGGCCCGCAAGACGTACATCCGCCTTCGCTCCGGCTTCCAGCAGCAGGCGCATGATCGGCTCAGAGCGGTTATCATGGGAGTTGACGGTATGGAACAGAGGCGTGTGACCATTGAGACCGTACTCGTCTCTAGCTGCCGTTGCGTTCACGTCGGCTCCCTTCTCAACGAGGACACGGGCTGCGTTCAAATGGCCATACTCGGCGGCCACGTGCAGCAGCGTCGCCCCGATCAGGGGGGTGAAGGACGAAATCATCGTTGTCCGGTGTTCGAGCAGGCAAGGATCGGCATCCAGGGCCGCCGCCAGCCCGCCCGCGTCGTTGAGCAGCACCGGCAAGAGTATCGGGTCATCCAGAACCGCTCCGCGATCCAGCAGTAAGCGCAGACACTCTGGAAACCGATCCGATCTGAGGTAGGCTTCGGTCAACCGGTTAATGGGTGTCTTGCCCTCAATGGGCAGACGGGGATCGAGTCCGGCGTCGAGGACGGCGCGCACTTCCTCGACCGAGTGGACATCGAAGGCATAAATGAGTTGGAGTTCGAGCGCAGTCATGGGGAAGACCTCCGGCGATTTTCCCTCGAGTGGGATATTACCTCACTCAAGCAAGGGAAGACAAGCCGGAAAGCGAGCCTCTAGAATGCCTGGAGAGACGAGAAGCACCAGGCCGCAGCGCCCGCTTGACCGTCACCGATTCCCCTCACGGATTGTCCGCTCATATTATAATGGGAGAAACCGAACCCGGAGGAAAGAATATGACACAGCCCCAGGTGATAGAAGGAACGACCGAGGAGATTATTGCCTTGCTGCAAGGCGGGGCGTTCGTCGGTCGGAGGGCACGAGCGAGCTTCATAGCATGAATGCAGAGCCTATTACAAGCGGACACATTGCAGCCATCTGGCAGGCATTTGGGCTGGGCACGGTGCGGACGATTACCGTTCCTCAGCGCGGTTGCAGCAACGCCTGCTTTCTCGTCAATGAGGATCGGGTCGTGCGCTTCCAGGTAACGGAACTGCCCCACCACAAATTCCGCACCGAGAAGATCGCCTACGACCTGCTTCGCGGCAGCGCCTTGCCGGTCCCGGAAGTCCTCGTGCTCGATGAATCCCAGACGCTGGTTCCGTATGCCTTCCTGGTCACGACGCGCCTGCCGGGGGAGACCGTTTACGACAGTTGGAGCGGTCTGGATAGTAGAACGCGTGAGCATCTTGCCTTCGAGGCCGGGCGTTACCAGGCTCTGCTGCACCAGCACACGCTGCCTGCTTTTGGGGGCCTGAGCCAACTGGCGGAAGGCGGCTTTCCTACGTGGAGGGCTTATCTGGAGGATTATACCGCCCGACACGTCCGCCAGGCGCGCAATGAGAACCTTCTTGACACGGCAACAACCGCGCGGATAGAACAGCTTCTCGTGGGGTTCCAACCGCTGCTGGGCGCGGTGACGACCGGCTGCCTGCTGCACCGGGACTACCACTTTGAAAACCTTCTCCAGCAGGAGGGCAAGATCACCGGGATTATAGACTTCGAGTGGGCCATGTCGGGCGATCCCGCCTTCGACTGCCGGATTGACGAGACCCTGGCGGAGTGTGCCGGGAGCGTCGCGCCGTTCTATGCGGGCTATGCGAGTATCTCTCCCCTGAGCGAGCAGCACCGGCTGAAGGTTGACTTCTACCGCCTGCTCTTGTGCCTGGAATGTATCGCCTGGTGGGGCCGGGACCCGGAGGCGGCGGATTGGATGCCCGGGGAATACCGGAGGCTCTCCGAGCTGCTGCCCACACTGGAGCGCGCAGTAGGACCCTGAGGCGCTTGCCTGACAGGAGACTCTGCCTTACAACATTCCCCGACCATGCTCCTGCTGTCCGATAATCTACGGCTTCTCATTCGTCAGGGCAAAGGGAGGCGAGCCGCCGCAGGTCGCGCCAGCCGTAACCACCGCGGAAATTGCCTGCCTTGTCGAGCAGCCTTTCAGCCCCCAACGCTTCATAAAAGGCACAGGAGGGATTGCCCGGATCGGCGAACAACACCATGGAGGTGATGCCCTGGCGCAGAAATCGGCGGACGACGTGACCGACCAGGCGACGCCCCAGGCCCTGGCGCTGGTATTCCCCCAGGAGATAGATCTTGCTCAACTCGCCCGAAAACTCGGGAAGATCAGAGTGAGCATAGGGCACCCCTTTGGCAAATCCTATCAGCTGGCCGTCGCGCTCTTCGACGACGAAGCAGAACCAGCTTCCGTCGGTTACCGCAAACGCCTCGCGCCACTGCCGCTCACGGATCGCGTAAGTCGGGGGATTGGGCACATGCGGATAGGTTGCCTTCCAGGTCTCGACGTGCAGACGGGCCAGAGCGGGTATGTCGGAAGCGACCGCTTCCCGAATGATAAAGGACATCGCTGTTTCTCCTCATCCATTTTGGCACAGTTCTTGCAGCCTCGTAACTCTGACAGGGGTATCGTTCGATTGTGACCAGAAAAGGATGTCCATTGAGCCTTTTTGAGGCTGAGCAGGGCTGAATGTAAGCTAACTTTCTGAACGCAATACTTCGTCTCCGCCCACGCTATACTCTAGCACCCTCAGCAACACCCAGGAGGGAGACCCACGCTTTTGAGCGCCTCGATGCCCCCGCCTCATCTCGCGGCCTGGCAGGATACCTGGAGCGCCAGGGCTGCATTTGCTAGCAGAACCCAGCAACCTCATCACAGGATCGGGTGCGCTCCAGCAGCTTGGACGCACAGTCGGGAGGGCAGCAGTATGAAACGAATCCTCACCACTCTCTGCGGTCTGTTCGCGCTTTTGTGCCTCCTGATGCCAGCGGCATGGACGCAACCAGGACCGCCGTTGAGCACGCTGCAGCCAGGCGACTTTCTGGATCTCCGGCAAAACCTGACTATCAATCTTGTCTTTGTGGGCTACCGGCAGGGCACCGGACCCCAGGAGATTGATGAAGGGCGATTACGCAGCATTTTGCCCCAGGAATACCGGGATCTGGTCCGCTTCCGCAATTTCCTCGGCATCCGCCAGTTTGTGGGCAACTCTTTTCACTTCGACTACAACGTCGTCTACGCCGACCAGAGCTTTGAGGACGATTTCTTTGCCTATCTATCCGCCATCGGCACGCCCAAACCGCTCACCCTCTACCAACTCTTATACAACTACTATAACTTCAACAACGCGATCCTGCTGCCGGACACGCCGACCAGCAACCTCTGGATTGAAGCCTTAAGCGTGGAGAAGTGGCTGGCCGACAACGCGCCGGCGCGCCTAGGCATAGATACGCGCAGCTACACGATTTTCTTTATCAACTGGTATTCCCGCCCGGATTTCCAACCGCACGTCTACGTCAAATCTAGCTTCGTTGACCCGGACACCGGCTACCCTCGCGGCGTTGTTGAAGACGCGCGCAAGATGATAGCCTATGGCGGCTTTCCCTCCGAGGACGTGGGCTCGCTGCAGCGCATCTGGTTCTACGATCTCTCCGCAGGCCCGGAAGCCTGGACCGAGAACTGGGACGTGGACGACCTCAACCCCTTCGATCCCTCGGATTTCGACCCATTCGATACCCTCTATCGGATGCCGCCGATCTGGGAGTATGGCAATCCTCTGCCCACCTACCGGCCCTTCGATTCGGTCTCCTTCGATTTAGGGCTGATCGCCCGCTTTGTGGCTATTAATCTGCTCTTCACGACCTCGCCGCTCTATGATCCGGCCCTATCGCCTCCCAGGCTGCCGACCAAAATTCTGGTCGATCTCAACGTGGTTCAATATGACCCGACGACCGACGGCAAACAGTTCTTCAAGCCCTTACTGATGGCCGATGCATGGCGCAGGCTCCAGCCCTATAATTCTTTTGGAACGCTGCTGCGCGATTCGCCCAACATGCGCCGCGAGATCGCCTTTTATACCGGCTTTGCCTCTATGGTCTATGGCTTCGTCACCGAGGATGACCTGTTCCGCTTCCACAACGATCTGCGGCGTTCTTTCCTCACGGGCCGGGGCGATTATGAGCTGGTGACCGTAGAATACAACGCCACCGATGATGCCGCCAGCTTTCTGCTGGGCATCTCCGTGGATAATCTGATCAATGGGACCCAGACGTTCTCCTTCGGGTTCGATTGGCCTGATGCTCGTAGTGCGGGCTACGGCTTCACCACGGACATGATTCATGAGGTGGGACACCATCTGGGCCTGTCGCATCCGCATGACGGCTACGACTGGGTGTTTGATTTTGATTACGGTCCGGACGGCTTTTTCTGGTTTGCTCAATCGGGCGATGAGTCGGATACCATCATGAACTACATGGACCTGAGCCTGGGCTTCAGCCAGTTTGACCGGGATAACATGAACCGGTACATGACTACCACCTATATCAACCAGGCCAACAACATTTTGGTTCCGATCTATGCCAATCCCCATGCCGGGCAGGTCAGCGCCACACTGCTCCAGGCCGATACCTACGCCGCCGATGCCGTGGCCTCCTATGAGAACATGGACTACGCGGCGGCTGCCTTTAGCGCCAAGCGGGCCTATGATGCCGTGCGCTCTGCGGCCGAGGCGCTTGGCATTATCGTCAAGCCGTTTCCCTCGCTGCCTGTAGGCCCACGCCGTCCGCCATTGACCACGCTCATGCGGATATTCCAGCAGCATGGGTCCAAGTTCACGGATACCTGGAAGGCGCACCGGGCCGACCGCAGTCGCGTCCACGGCTTCTAGGGGCGCCGGCGGCGAAGAACTAAGAGCGTCTAACACAACCGTTCTCCCTTGCAGGGAGAGAGCCGGGGTGAGGGGAGAGCCTCACAGCCACGTTGTGTTAGGGACTTTAACCGCCTTCGCCGCCGGACTTTACGCATAAGGATGGTTTCCATGCGCCTTCGATTGTGGAGCAAGCTCACTCTGCTGCTTGGCCTCTGCGGCCTGCTCTGCCTTTGCGCCGCCGCCAGCGCCCAGCGCTCCTTCCTGATGAACTTCGATACCGATGCCGACGGCAATCCCATTGCGGAAGGCACCTTCATTGATGAGCAGTATGCCGGGTTTGGAGCGCACTTTATCCCGGACCCGTTTGTTTTTGAGCCCAATACGGTCTCCGGCTACTTTTTCGCCTTCAATACCGACATGACGGCGACCTCCATAGATACCGGAGACGGCTACGACCCCAGGCTGGGCAACGTGCTGCACGCCTACGGCCTGGTCTATCAGGGCTTTGGCTGGCTGAGCGAGTATGGAGACGCTAATTTTGAGATCAAGTTCGACAAGCCGGTCACCGATTTTTCCCTGGACTTCATTGGCGACACCGATGGGTTCTCCAGCCTCTACGCCTACAATCCCTACGGCCAGTTCATGAAAGCGGCCGGCGTAGTGAGCACGGGGGACATAGAAACGGTATCCATCACGCCCAACAAGGACGATTTCATCGGCGCGATTGTGGTCACGCCAGGATGGGAAGGAGATTATGTGGCCGTGGATAATATTCGCTTCACGGCGGTTCCCGAGCCGGGCAGCCTGGCCCTGCTCGTTGGAACCGGAGCATTCGGTGTGGGCCTGCATTGCCGGCGCCGCAAAGTAAGCGGCAAATCTTGAAAAGGAGAACAAGATGCATCGTCAATGGGGAATTGCATCGGTTGTCTGCATGTTGATTGCTTTGGCCTTTCCTGGGTGCGGGGGAGGCGAGGAAACTACCCAGAACCCAGCGCCGGGTCTAAGTGGCGTCTGGACAGGCACTTTGGGCCGAGTTGCCGGCGACACAATCGAAATAGAATTCCATCAAGACGGAACCAACGTCACGGGAACCGGACGGCTTACCAGCGGCAATCAGCCGTTCACAGGCACGCTTACCGGCACGTTGGATGCCAACAACCATTTAACGGTAACGACCACCTTTAACGGACAGAACTTTTCTTATACCGGCGACCTGAACGGCACGACTTTGACCGGCACGTATGACCTGGGCGCCGAGCACGGAAACTTGTCCCTCGCGAAATCCCCCGTAACGACGGCGAACGTAGCGGGCGCATGGACTGGAAGCTACACTTCCACCGCGGGCGGGGGCACAGGGGCGTTAAGCGTCAACTTTACGCAGAACGGAAATGCGCTGACCGGAAACGGTTCCGCGGTCGTTGCCGGGCAGACCGTCAACGGCACCGTTACCGGAACGATCATCGGCAACAAAATTACCTATGGCGTGGCTTCAGGTGGGGGAGCGCAGTTCAGCTATACCGCTACGGTTAACGGCACCCAGATGAGCGGCACCTATTCCGGCGCCGACGATACCGGCAACTTCACGCTCCACCAATAGTGGCCAGGGCAGGGAACCCGGTAAAACGCGGAGGGGAGAGGCAATTGCCTCTCCCTCTTGCATGTCGCTTGCTTGCCTTCGATCAACGGGCTGGATTTGCGTTTGGTTGTTGGGGCGCCGGCATATCAATGGACTGCGCCGGGGCATCCGGGGTTTCCTGGAGGATGATGCGCGTGGGCGGGGTCTCCTCGCCCGGTACGGGCGGCAGCTTCGACAGGTTCAGGCGGCGCGCGCCGGCCCAGTGTCTTTTGTGGTAGCCCGCCAATCGGCTCACACAGACCCCCTTGCCGCGCCCGGCAGCATGGATGAAATAGTTGTTGCCGATGTAGATGCCGACATGCGAGATGCCGCGCTTGTAGGTGTTCTTGAAGAACACCAGATCGCCGGGCAGCAGCTTATCCGGCTTGACCGGCACGCCTTTCTTGATCTGGGCGCTGGCGACGCGCGGCAGATACAGGCCCCACTTGGCGTAGACGCTCTGTACTAGCCCCGAGCAGTCAAAACCGGTACGGGGCGAGCGCCCGCCCCAGCGATACGGCACGCCGCGATAGGAGAGCGCTGTACGCGCCAGGTATTGCCCGCGCGTGGCGTGACGATCAAGGGCTGAATTCGTTTTTGTTATGGCCTTGGGAGCGGAGGATGAAGAGGGCTTCGTCGGGGAAGACACCGCGCCTCGCTCTGCGGGAGGAACCGATTGGGGGGAAGATTGGTCGGCGCTAACGCGAATTTGCACTAGAGCCACCAGGGAGATCGCTGCGGCACCGGCCGCAGCCTGAAGTGGCGTCCACTTCAATAACATCACTTCCTTTCTTTAGCTCGCCTTTTCAGGTCTCCACCATCCGGAGCGAAAACGAGAAAGGTCTGGTGCTTACCAAAGGTAACAGAGGATTATAGCACGAATACCAGGTTATCTCTAGGGTGATCGTGAAAAAAAGCGCAAAAAAATCCGAGCACCGGCAGTAGCCCGATGCGTTTTCTGCCTGGCAAAAGGGACAGGCAAGGAGCCTGCCGGGGCAGAGCGGGCGTTCTGCAAGCGCCGGGAAGTTCTCCGAGTTTGCCAAATTCTGGCCCGCGTGACGTAAGCGCCCGGCATACAGCGTATAGATAACCAAAAGAGCATAAAAGACTCTTGTGCTTCTGACATTGGCTTGTGCGCTCATGGTATTGGCTCTAGCCGGGATGCGCCTGCTTCGGCCCAGAGCGGGGCATCCGGCTATGGCCGTTGAGGAGGCATTATGACAGAACGTGTGCGTGAGATATTGAGCTGGTACGGCAGCGATAATCCCGGCACGCTGACGAGCCTGGCCCGCCTGCTCAACCACGGCCGGCTCTCCGGCACCGGCAAAATGGTCATCCTGCCGGTGGACCAGGGCTTTGAGCATGGCCCGGTGCGCAGCTTCGGCCCGAACCCTCCGGCCTACGATCCGCGCTATCATTTTGAGCTGGCCCTTGAGGCGGGCTGCAACGCCTACGCCGCGCCGCTGGGCTTTCTGGAGGCGGGCGCGCGTGAGTTTGCCGGCGACATTCCGCTGATTCTCAAGGTCAACGACCGCGATGTCCTGCATGACGAGCGCGACCCGACCCAGGCGTTGACGGGCAGCGTGGAGGATGCACTCCGGCTGGGTTGCGTGGCCATCGGGTTCACCATCTATCCCGGCTCCATCCACCGCTACGAGATGTACGAGCAGATACGGGCCTACGCGGATGAGGCCAAGCGGTGCGGGCTGGCAGTAGTCATTTGGTCCTACCCGCGTGGTTCCAGCTTGCGCGAGGAGGATGAGACAGCCATTGACGTCGTAGGCTATGCGGCCCACATTGCCGCGCAGCTGGGCGCGCATATTATCAAGGTGAAGCTGCCCACCGAGCATGTCGCGCAGGAGGCGGCGCGCAAGGTCATCCAAGATCAGCATATTCCGATCGCGACGCTGGCGGAACGGGTACGTCATGTAGTGCAATGCGCCTTTAACGGGCGGCGCATCGTCATCTTTTCCGGCGGGCCGACCGCCTCCGACGATGCGATCTTAAACGAGGTGCGCGCGATTAAGGAGGGCGGCGGCTTTGGCTCGATTATCGGGCGTAACTCCTTCCAGCGTCCTAAACAGGATGCCCTGCGCCTGCTCGGCCAGATCATGGACATCTACGCCGGCACAGGATAAAGCTGAATCCACCGATGACACCGATTAACACAGATTATAAAGACCAAGAAGAACACGGATAGGACGGATGACACGGATGCAACGGATAAGGGCCTGGAATCCGTGGTATCCGTCCGATCCATCCCATCCGCGTTTAGGTTGTTGAAATCTTGGGTTAATCGGTGTCATCGGTGGATTCTCTCTCCACCAGGAAGGGGAGGACTCGTCGGCGTCCCTGTCGAAAGAGACAGCAAGCACAACGCTGTGACATAGTCAGGAGAGACGAGACGATGGCAACCGATTTAGAGACGGCAGGAACCGAATGGCAGCGAAGCCTCACCTTTCCCCCGCCCCCCGACTTTGCCCGCCAGGCCAACGCCAACGACCCCGAAATCTATGCCCGCGCCGCGCAGGATTTCGAGGGCTTTTGGGCCGATTGGGCCAAGGAATTGGAATGGTCCCGGCCCTGGGATACGATTCTGGAGTGGAACCCGCCGCACGCCAAGTGGTTTGTCGGCGGCAAATTGAACGTCAGCGTCAACTGCCTGGACCGACATCTGAATGGGCCGCGCCGGGATAAGCGCGCCATCGTGTGGGAAGGCGAGCCGGGCGACCAGCGCACGCTGACCTACGCGGAGCTCTCCCAGGAGGTCAACAAATTTGCCAATGTGCTGCGCGGCCTGGGCGCGCAGCGAGGAGATCGGGTGACCCTCTATATGCCAATGGTGCCCGAGGCGGCCATTGCCATGCTCGCCTGCACCCGCATCGGCGCCCCGCACTCTATCGTCTTTGGCGGCTTCTCCACGGAAAGCCTCCAGGAGCGCATCAACGACTGCGGCGCCCAAATCGTCATCACGGCGGACGGCTACTGGCGGCGCGGCAACATTGTCCCGCTCAAGAGGACGACCGATGAGGCCGTGGCCCAATGCCCAACCGTGAAGAAGGTCGTGGTATTGCAGCGGATCGGAGAGAAGGCCAACATCCAGATGCAGCCCGGGCGTGACCTATGGTGGCACGACCTGATGTCCACAGCCTCCCCCGACTGCCCCGCCGAGCAGATGGACGCCGAAGACCCGCTCTACATCCTCTACACCTCCGGCAGCACCGGCAAGCCCAAGGGCATCCTGCACACGATTGGCGGCTACCTCACCGGCGTCTACGCCACGACAAAGCTCGTTTTCGATCTCAAAGAGGACGACCTCTACTGGTGTACCGCCGATGTCGGCTGGGTGACAGGACACTCTTATGTCGTCTACGGCCCGCTGGCCAACGGCGCGACGGTCTTCATGTATGAAGGCTCGCCGGATTGGGGCCGGGAAGGGCAGGGCATGGCGCGCGACCGCTTCTGGGACATGATTGAGCGGCACAAGATCACCATTCTCTATACGGCGCCGACCCTGATCCGGGCCTGCATGAAGTGGGGCGAGGAGCATCCGGCCCGCCACGACCTTTCCAGCCTGCGCCTGCTCGGCACGGTCGGCGAGCCTATCAATCCGGAAGCCTGGCTCTGGTATCACGAGAACATCGGCAAGGGCCGCTGCCCCATCGTGGATACCTGGTGGCAGACGGAGACGGGCGCTATCATGATCACCCCACTGCCCGGCCTGACGACGACCAAGCCCGGCTCCGCCACCAAGCCGTTCCCCGGCATCTTCGCCGACGTGGTGGATGAGCAGGGCAACCCCGTCCCGGAGGGGCAAAAGGGCATTCTGATCATCCGCAAGCCCTGGCCGTCCATGCTGCGCACGCTCTGGGGCAACGACGAGCGGTATAAACAGGTCTATTGGAGCCGATTCCCCGGCGTCTATTTCCCCGGCGACGGCGCGATGCGCGATACCGATGGCGACTACTGGCTGCTTGGCCGCGTGGATGACGTGCTGCTGGTGGCCGGCCACAACCTCAGCACCATGGAGCTGGAGAGCGTGCTGGTGGAGCACCCGGCGGTGGCGGAGGCGGCGGTCATCGGCAAGAAGCACGAGATCAAGGGGCAGGCGCCGGTGGCATTTGTCATCATCCGCGAGGGAATGATCCCGACGGGGGATGCAGCGGGCGCGGAAGCGCTGCGCAACGAGCTGAAGGAGTGGGTGGGGAAGAAGCTGGGGGCGATCTGCCGCCCGGACGACGTCATCCTGACCGCCGACCTGCCCAAGACGCGCAGCGGCAAGATCATGCGCCGCCTGCTGCGGGACGTGGCGGAAGGGCGCGTGCTCGGCGATACGACCACCCTGGCCGATCCCGCCGTCGTCGCTTCCCTGCGCGAGAAATACGCCAGCGAGGAAGCGTAAATCGCCCTCACCCCCTGCCCCCTCTCCCGCAGCGTGGGAGAGGGGGCAGGGGGTGAGGGCGATAGGGACGGAGGGTTAGGTCCACCCAAAATGAGGCAGGTCTGTGCATCAGACCTGCCTCAAAAATAGGCTGCGCGGGCAGAAGAGATTACTTGTTCTCCTGCTCGGCGCGCTTGCCTTCCTCGATCAGCTCTTTGACGCGCTGACCGCCCTTTTCGCCACCCTTGTGGCCGATCTCCTCATAAAACTCGTGGCCGTGGGACTGGGCGGTAGCTTCGCCGCCCTTGTGGCCGATCTCCTGATAGAACTCTTTGCCATGGGATTGGGCAGTAGCTTCGCCGCCCTTGCGACCCAGCTCGCTGTAGCCCTCAGGGCCGAGCTCTTCCTTGCGGGCCTCGCCGCCCTTGTGGCCGATTTCCTCATAGAACTCATGGCCATGGGTCTTGGCAGTGGCCTCGCCACCCTTGCGGCCAGCCTCCTGGACGGTCATGCCCTGCTCATCCTGGTTCTTCTTGTTCTCTGCCATTGTAGAACACCTCTCCTTTCAACCTTGATCGGCGTGCCTTTGCTCTGGGGCAAGGACGCTCTCTATTTACTTCCTTGCACACGCCTCCTCGTAGGATGCCTGTTGTCGGACGAAATAGCAAGCAGTGAGGTTCCCTGAATTCGATTGTCAAAGAAGAGGGGGTGAAGGGAGGCTTTTCTTTCCCGTCCCGAATTAGGTATACTCTGTGTTACCCCAAGCTATGCCCGCGAAGGGCCCACACCCTAGTTATCCGATGAAGGAGATCCCTATGGCAAAAACAGTCCGCATTGGTATTGTCGGATGCGGCGGCATCGCCAACGGCAAGCACATGCCCAGCCTGTCGAAACTGGACAACGTGGAGCTAGTTGCGTTCTGCGATATTATCCCGGAGCGCGCGCAGAAGGCGGCGAAAGAGTACGGCAAAGAGAACGCGAAGGTCTATACGGACTACCGTAAGCTCCTTGAGGATAAGACGATTGATGTCGTCCATGTCTGCACGCCCAACGACTCGCACGCCGAGATCACCATCGCGGCCCTGGAGGCTGGCAAGCACGTCATGTCGGAAAAGCCGATGGCCAAGACGGCGGCGGATGCCCGCCGCATGGTTGAGGCGGCCAAGCGCACCGGCAAGAAGCTAACGGTCGGCTACAACAACCGATTTCGTCCCGACAGCCAGTATCTACATCAGGTTTGCCGCCGGGGCGACCTGGGCGAGATCTATTTCGCCAAGGCGCACGCCATCCGTCGGCGGGCCGTGCCGACCTGGGGCGTGTTCCTGGATGAGGAGAAGCAGGGAGGCGGCCCGCTCATTGACATCGGCACCCACGCGCTGGATCTGACCCTCTGGATGATGAACAACTACGAGCCCCGCATGGTCGTGGGAACCGCCTATCACAAGCTCTCCCAGCGCAAGAACGCCGCCAACGCCTGGGGGCCGTGGGATCCTAAGAAGTTCACCGTGGAGGATTCCGCCTTTGGCTTCATCGTTATGAAGAATGGTGCCACCATCGTCCTCGAGTCGAGCTGGGCGCTCAATACCCTGCAGGTGGGTGAAGCCATGTGTACGCTGTGCGGCACCGAGGGCGGCGCCGATATGCTCAACGGCCTGCGCATCAACGGGGAGAACCTTAGCCGGCTCTATGAGACCAAGATCGATCTGAGCGCCGGGGGCGTGGCCTTCTATGCCGGCAAATCGGAAAGCGATTCGGATATGGAGGCGCGGCTCTGGATTGATGCCATTGTCAACGACAAGCAGCCGGTGACCCTGCCTGAGCAGGCGTGTGTGGTCTCCGAAATCCTGGAAGCCATCTACACCTCTGCTCGAACGGGCGAGCCGGTCTACTTCAAGTAGTCTCCGCCTGGCCGTCTCCGCTGGAGAGGCCCAATAAAGGGACAATCTAGCGAGAACGCCTCCTCAGGCAGCCTGGGAGGCGTTCTTGTTTCGAGTAGGTTCCAGGCCGAGAAGCTCGGCCTGGCGTGGTGCAACTCCGGTGCTTTTCTCTGTCAAATGGCGCCTAGCTTTACGCGATACTTCAAAGTGCCAGTTCACTTCACCTTAGGAAGGTTATCTTAATGACTCCCCTCAACAAGACGATTGGCCCGGTTGGTAAGCTCTCGCTGTTCGGATTGATGGGCGCGCTGATGCCCGTCTGCGCCTCCGCGCAAACCATCAAGTCCCATCAGGCCCAACCGATTCAGGAATTCCATGCGCAGACGCTCCAGCCAATCCATAGCCAGCCCGTTAAGGAGTTTCACGCGCAGCCCGTCCGTCCGGTGCGCAGCCATTCCCTCCGCTCCTTCCGAGGCCACAGTATCCGCCCCTATCATGCCCGCTCTATCCATGTCTTTACGCTGGCCGAGCGCCGCCAGATGATGCGCAACACTATGGGCAACTACAAGCATTCCCGGCACCGGCGCGGCAAGCTTACTCCCGAACAAGTCCGCTGGCACGGCGTTCTCCAGAACAACATTCGGGTCTGGAACTCAGGCCAATCCTTTGGCCCCGCCAACCCGTAGCGTCTGCCGAGTCTCTCCTGGCTCCTCGTACTTCCCCAGGGTCCCTACAAGGAAAACGGAAGTACCCTGATTCTCCCACGCCTTAGGGCGATGGAATAAATTCTACAGCGGTCAGTACTCGATAAGATCGAAACGGCGCGCGGTCGGGTCCAGGGCATCCCGCAGCACCTGGTAAGAAGCATCCAGGCGCTTGCGGATCTCCTGGGCCGTGCGCTCCTCCTCGGAACCGGCGGCAAAACGGCCCGGCTCGGCGCGGGCTGCCAGGTTGTTATAGGCGTTCTGCACGGCGACCCAATCGGCTCCCGGCTCCAGTCCGAGCAGCCTGTAGTGGTAGGCCAGCGGGTCTGATTGGGCCGTTGGCGTGGTTGTGGTGGGCGCGCTGGTGGGCGGAGGAGCGGTCTTAGAAAAGGTCCCGCGCGCGATCTCTTCCGGCGTGCGGCGCGGCAGGGACGGCTGCGAGGGAACGGTAGAACGGTCGCTCGGATGTGGCGGAGACGAGGCGGGAGGCGGAGCCGGGGCCGGCGTCGAGAGCGCATCCTCCAGTTCGCGGCGGGCATCCCGGCGATACTGGGCCTGCTGGAGCTTCCGCTCGGTTTCCGGGTCCAGCTGGGTTTCTGCGTCGAGCTGCTCGATGCGATCCTTAAGCTCGTTGAGTTTAGACTTGGCAATACGATAGAGACGTTGTGGGATACTCATGGAATTGATTCCAAATTTCGGGAAATAGATGGCACAGCGCGAAAGCGTGGCTGCCTCTTGAAAGGCGGAAGGAGGAAGGATGAAGGATGAAGAAAAGCTCTTGCTCTCTTCCTCCTTCCTCCTTCCGCCTTAAACCACGGTTAGGTGGGGTGCTGCCGGGCGATACCGGGCGGCAGGCGCAAACAGGGCATTGAGGCCCTGCCCACGCCATCGCCCCAATGCCCTGCCTTCTACCGATTACTTCTGGCCGCCCAGCTTGGCTTCGAGCTCGCGCAGCTGCCGGTCGAGCTCGCTCTCCTGCGCGCCGCCAGCGCCGTTGGAGTTGACGGCACCGCCGCCGACCGTCTGCACCTGCTGGACATTGGCGGTGGCGTAGTTGGTGGCGGTGGTGCCGCCGATAGCCATCTTGGCCTCCAGCTCGGCCAGCTGGCGCTCGGCCTCTGCATCCATCTGGGAGACCTCCATCTCGCGCAGCTTCGAGTCGATGCTGGTATTGGCGACTTCCGCGCGGGCCGAGGCCTCCGATTGCATGGTCTGGATGCGCTCCTGCACGTGCGACCACTGCTGCTCGTTCTCGCTGAACTGGAACTGGTCGAGGGCCTTATTGATCTTGATCTGGATCTGGGCCTGCTTCATGTTGGCCTTCATGGCCAGCGCCTCGGCGGTGCGCACGCGAATGCGCTCCTCTTCCTGACGGATGGCTTGCTTGACCTTTTCGGCTGCTTCGGTGGCGGCAGCCAGGTTGGCCTTCATGCTCTGCAGGGTCTGATCATGCAGGGCCCTTTCTTTCAGGAACTGCTTGGCGAGTTCCCGGTTGCCGGATTGCAGGGCCAGGGTCGCCTTGCGCTCCAACTCGGCGATAAGCCGCTCTTCCTTGTCTACCTCGGCCTGCAGGTTATTCTTCTGGGTAATGGCTTGCACGGCCAGCTCGCGGTTCTTGATCTGGTTTTCCTTCATCTCGCGAACGGCTTCGTTAATGATCAGTTCTGGGTCTTCCCATTGATCGAGCTTACCCATTATCAGTGCCCGTAGGTAGCGCATTATGCGTTTAAACATTGCAGCCGGTCTCCTTTCGCGCCTGGCTCTAGCGGACGGCGCGGCGCGAGCGCGCCTCTCCGGGCAACCGCGCGGTCTGCGCGCGGGCTCGGCGTCAAGCCCTCATAGCGATCTCGGTTCACCCCCGCGCGTGCGAGGAATTCTTGTGTTTTCAAACTCCCCTTTCCTTACGAAGGAGAGGGGCTGGGGGCGAGGTCTCTCCCCTCTCCCACAAGGCCGGGGTGAGGGCCAATTGTGAATTGTGTCTTCGGTCGTTGTTTCGCTACTCTGCAGGCTATTTACACCCTATCTGGCGCAGCCCGCTTTGTTCCTATGAAATTGTATTATCACACTTTTCGAAACGATTGTCAACGATTCCTGCTCGGTTGTGTACCATTTCACATGCGCTGGCATAAACGGAGGCGCAATGGCCGACCGAGGCCCGTTTTTCTCTATTCTATACGCAGGGCTGGGCTGCAAATTTTCGCTGTCTAACGCCCCGGCAAGAGCCCCTCGCTGTTCCTTCCTTTCCTCTACGCCCACAGAGTCCTCCTGTTTTCTCATGTAGCCCTCACCCCCTGTCCCCTACTGCCAGGGTCGGCCCTGCAATGGACTGCAAGGGTCGCGCCTGCAATGGTTGGGCCACTGCTTAGGGTCGCCGGAGTTACGGCCTCCGGCTCCGCCTAGCGACACCTTGCGACACGGCTCTGCCTTGCGACAGCCCTCCGCCTGGCGATCCACGCTGCGGGAGAGGGGAGAGACCTCACCCCCTGCTCCCTCTCCTTCGCAAGGAGAGGGGAGAAAAGAGTCGGCGAGCCGCAGAGGACGCTGGTTGCACGCGGAAGAGGTCCTGCGGGCCTATGGGCGCGCCGTAACGCTAAAGCTACCGGGCGCTTTGGGCAATAATGAGTGCGGCCTTGAGGCTTCGCGCCATAAACGCCAACGCAGCCGTGTGACCAAAGTTAAGGAAGATGCTCATAGAAAACCCAAAACCGAATCAGGCCCAACGCAAGCGCACGGAAGAAGAGGTTTTGCAGCTGCTGCTGGAGTACCGGCAGACCGGCAATTCTGCCCTGCGCGACCGGATCGTGCTGCGGTATACCGGCCTGGTGGAGAGCGTGGCTCGCCGCTTCTCCGGCTCCGCCGAGCCGGTCGAGGATCTGGCGCAGGAAGGCTATATCGGCCTGATTACGGCTATCGATCTCTACGACCCAACCAAGAACGTTAAATTTTCGACCTACGCCACTCATTTTATCATTGGACAGATCAAGCACTACCTGCGCGACCGGGGCAAGATCATCAAGGAACCGGCCTGGCTGCAGGAGTTGAACCAGAGGATGACGCGGGTCATCGACTCGCTGGCCCAACAGTTCAGCCGTCCGCCCACCAACGCCGAGATAGCCCAGATGATGGGCCTGTCCGAAGAGACGGTCACGGAGATGCTGACCACGCGGGAGGTCTTCAAAGTCCAATCCATTGACGGTGGCAGCGAAAGCGAAGACGATGGCGGCGGGGCCATTGATATGGAGCGGCAGGCCGGCGCGGATGTCGCCGTCTCCTTCCAACTGCCCGTCGAAGACCGGATCGTGCTGGAAACGGCGATGGATAAGCTCAAAGACCTGGAGCAGACGGTCCTCTTCGAGTTCTATTACAAGGATTTGAACCAGACCGAGATAGCCCGGCAGCTTGGCATCTCCTGTAATTACGTCTCGCATATCCTGCGCAACTCCACCCGCAAGCTCAAGAAGATCCTGGTCACGGACGAGTTGCGCGACGCGCAGATGAAGATGGCGCAGATGCGCAAGCGCCTGGAGGAGCAGCAGGCGCTGCTCGATCAGGTCTCCGTCGTGGATAGCCAGACCCGGCTCTATAACTGCAACTATTTCGAGAGCCGCCTGGAAGAGGAATTGAGCCGGGCGAGCCGGATGGAGAGCGAATTGGCGCTCCTGTTCGTGGTGCTGGGCGGGCTGGAGAGCTTTGCCCGCGCCCAGGGAACGCTCAAGGCGGACAACGCGGTGCTGGGCACGGCGGAGATCATCCGCCAGACGGTGCGCCGCGTGGACATCCTGACCCGTTATAGCGAGGATACCTTTGCCCTGATCTTGCCGTTCACGGGCGAGAAGGTGCGGGTCGTCCAGGCGCGTCTGGCCGTTGCCCTGGGTGATTGGCTGGAGGAGCAGGGCTGGCATGCGGGCCGCGCGCCCCTGCGGCTGGGTCTGGGATCGGCGATCTATCCGCGCGACGCCCGGGAGCCTGCACCGCTTGCCGCGCTGGCTCAGAGCAAGAGCGCTCCTTCGGATGCCGCGCCGCAACGCCTGCCGCACGCCGCCTGAAAAGGGAAGAGAGAACAGGAAGGCTAGATGCCGCTTCCATAGAGAGGCCAAACGGCTACCAGGAATTGCGCTATTCAGCCTAGATGGACCGTATCCTCCAAGGCCGCGCGGATGCCAAAAAGGAGGCCATACAGATAGGACGCCGGTTCGGGGCCGATATTCTGGTGACGGGGGAAGCGTTCACTCAGGAGGCCACGCGCCGCATGGTGGATACGGACCTGGGACGCCTCGAGCGTGTCCAGTGCCGGGGACGCCTGGAGCTAAAAGCGATCCGCGTGGATACCGGCGAGAAAATCTACTCCGATGCGCTCCATAAGACTGGCTCCCCGGATGCGACGGAGGAATTGGCAAGCAAAATCTGCTTGCAGCAGCTTGGCGAAGAGATAAGCGAGGGACTGATGCGCAAGCTCGATAAGCTCGCCCTCAGTCCCACTCGCCATATCGAACTCGAAGTGCGCGGCATCGGCAGCGTTTCGCTGGCTAATGCGCTCGAAAAGGCGTTAAGCAAGCTGGAGGGCGTCCAGGAAATCAATCCAGGCGACTACAATGCTCGGATTTATGAAACGGAAGTGTTGCTCAGTACGCTTTCCCTCCGAGATTTTGCCGCACGCCTGGAAACGGCTCCCAGCCTGAGACGCTTCCATCTTCATGTCCAGAGCGCCAGCGGCAGCAAGATCATTGCTGATTCCCATTGAACCCAGACGGCTCCGTGGCCTTCGTTCTGGTGTTTCGCATTAGGTTTATCCCTTGACCGCGCCAAGCTGGATGCCTTCCACGAGGTACTTTTGCGTGACGACAAACAGCAAGATCAGCGGCACGATGTTCATGACGCTGGCCGCCATGATGAGCTCCGTCTGCTTGCCGTAGACGCTATCGAAGTAGAGCATGCCGATGGGCAGGGTCCGCAAGCCCTCGCTCTTGATCAGGATGAGCGGCCAGGTAAAGCTGCCGTAGGTGCCCATGAAGGTAAAGACGGCCAGGGTGATCAGGCCGGGGCGGGCCAGCGGCAGGATCACGTCCCAGAAGATCTGCCAGTGGGTCGCGCCGTCCATGCCGGCGGCCTCGTCGAGGGCGCGCGGGATGGTGAGCATGAACTGGCGCAGCAGGAACGTGCCGAACGCGCTGAAGGCCGCCGGAACGATGAGGCCGGCATATGAGTCGAGCAGGTGCAGCTTGACCATCAGCGTGAAGTTGGGGATCATGGTGACCACGCCGGGGATCATCAGAGTCGCCAGGTAGAGCCGGAAGACGGTATCCCGGCCTTTCCACTGGATGCGCGAGAAGGCGTAGGCGGCCATAGCGCTGGTCAGGCATTGCAGCGCCGTGACCCAGGCGGCGATGAAGATGCTGTTAAAGTAGTATTTGGCGAAGGGGATCTCCTGAAAAACCCTGGCGTAGTTCTCCGGGTGCCAGATCGTGGGGAAGGGGTTGAGCTGCTCGACTTCGGCGCGGGCCTTGAAGCTGGCCAGCACCATCCAGAGGAAGGGCAGCAGGGTCGTCACGGCGAGCAGGCACAGGACGGCGTGGCTAGTTCCGATTCGCCCCGTGCGGTACCACCATCCGCCGAAGCCGTGCCCTCGCGCCGGGCGCGGCGGCGTCCGGAGAGCGGGCGGTTGCGCTTTGTGCTTGACTAGAGACACCGATTCGTTATCCTCACTTCCCTTACGCGATCGGGCTTATTCCGACCATGCGTGACCGCCTGAGAGCCGGGCACTGAAAGTACCCGTCTGGTGGGCCTACGGCCAACCGTCCTCGCGGACGGAACCGCGACTGCGCCAAGAGGGCGCCGGCGTAACGGGAGATCCTCGTTCAGAATTCGGGGGAAGCCTCCTCCGGACGTAGAAGTTGGGCGCGCTCCTGCCAATCTTCCTCCTCCGGCGCGGCGACGGCGGGCCGCAGCAGTTCTCCGGTCTGGGATTGGGCGGGCCGCAGCAACTCTTTGCGTTGGCGCGAGTCCTTCCCCTGCTCCAGACTCCGAATGACGCGCTGTACCTCAAGCCTCAGATCGGAACTTAAGCCCGCCTCGGACCCGCGTAGGAACCGACGCATCGCCTGGTGCAGCGTGCCACGTCGGCCCTGCGCCTCCAACCGCCGCAAGGCCGGGAGCGCGCGTTTGTCGCCGATGCGCTCAAAGGCCCGCACGACGAACCAGCCGATTAGCTCGCCCTCCGGCCATTCGTTGCGGCGTTCCAGCAGGCGCGTAAGGTAGGGAACGGCGCGCGGGTCGTGCAGATAGTCCAGCGCCGGCAGCAGGTCGCGGCGGGCGGCGGCGTCCCGGCTGCCCATCGCGTCCCAGAGGGCGGAGAGGTCATCCGGCGCGAGGGCTCCCAGTGCGTGCGCCGCCGCCTCCCGCAGCAAGGGGACGTAGTGCGCCAGCGGCCCTGGCTCGCGCACGAGCTCGGCAGGCAGGAAACGCAGCAGGCGCACGCACGGCTCGGCTGTCTCGGCAAAGCGCAGACACCACGCCAGCGCGAGCGCATCCTGCAAGACCCTGGCTTCGCGGTGGATGATACGGGCATTCGTCTCGGTCTGCTCCCGCGCCGCCGCCTTGAGGGCATCCAGCGACTCGGTGAGCAGGGCCGTGACCGCGCGCCCGGCCCAGGCGATGCGCTCTGCGGCCGGGGGTGGGAGCGGCAAATCGTCGTCGGGCACGGTGCGGCTCAGGCGGGAACAGAGCCGCGTGACGCAGAGCGGCGTTTCCGCCTTGCCAACCTGCGGCGGGTAGCCGCAGAGAGCACAGGCGACCGCCAGCCGCTCCCGGCCCTCTTCTACCCAGAGCAGGGAGAGCAGCGTCTCGACAGCATAGGCGCGGCGGGCCGCGCTCTTGCGGCTAAGGTCCAGGCGAAGCTCTTCCAGGCGTTGGAGGCGGCTTCGGGCCGCACTTTCGCCTCTCTCTTTTCCCTCTGTATCCTTCCAGCTCATAGGCGTGCGGGCCGGAGATCAGGTCTTCTCGTCTTCCTCAGAAGCCGGGCGCAGCAATTGAGCGCGGTCGGCTTCAGCAGCTTGCCGGGTATCAGGCGCCGCCGTGACAGGGCGCAGCAGCGCCTCTTCGTCATCTGCCGGCGTCGCCGAGGGACGCAGCAGCGTGCGGTGGCCATTGTCGCGATTCTGCTGCTCGATGATGCGAATGGCGCGAGCGATCTGGCGGGAGAGCGGCCAATCATACTGCGCGGTTTCCTGGCGCAGCCGTATCAGCGGGGCCAGCGCGCGCGGGTCAGCGATCTCCTCCAGGCAATCCACGATGGCGGCGCGGGTGGCGTTATCGGGAATCCGCTCCAGCCCGCGCAGCAGGTGCGGCACGGCATGAGCCGAGCGCAGGAACGTCAGGCCCAGCCGCATAGCGTCGCGAATCAGCGTATCGGAGCTTTGCAGGTTCTCCCAGAAAGCGTCCATTTCATCCGGCGGCAGCGCGGCAATGGTTTTTGCCAGGGCCGTCCGAATTATCCAGAGCTCCGGCTTGGTCAGGTAGGGTGTCCAGACGCCGCGATGATAGTAGTAGAGCGCCGCGCAGACTTCCGCCGTCAGGATTCCGGGGCGCAGCTTGCGTACCGGGCGCAGCGCCACCGCCAGCTTCGCCGGCAGCTCGGGCGTCGCCAGCCCCTGACGGACCTCCTGCAATACCTGCCAGACCGCCCTGACCACCGCATAGTAGCGGGCCGGGGCCGAGGGCGGCAGGCTTGTCTGCTGGCTGCTCAAGAGGCGCCAGAACTGCGTGGAGAGATCGTCGGCCACGTCCTCCAGAGGCAGCAGGTCCTCGCTATCGACGGCATAGAGTTCCCCGGCGGCCTGGATGGCGACGCTCAGGCGCGCGTTCCAGAGCGTGATCAGCCGCTCGTCCCAGCGCAGCTGCACCTCCTGCGGAGGGGCAGGGACGGGTCGGGTTTCCTCCGGCTCGCCAAAGGAGAGCGCCGGAGACCAGACGCCGCGCTCCTCCTCGCTCTGCGCCTGTACGCCTGTGGCCCTCTCCCTAGAAGACCTCCCCCCCGGCCCCTCTCCTTCGTAAGGAGAGGGGAGAGGAGAAGCCAAGTCTCCTCTCTCCTGAGTTGCACCTAATCCCCCGGTCCCCTTCCCTGGCCGCTCGTCGCTCGCTAGGGAAGGGGGTAACCCCGCTTCTCCGTTCCCCCTCTCCCGCGCTGCGGGAGAGGGGTTGGGGGTGAGGGCCTCTCCCCTCCCCTGTTCTTGGGGGTGGGGGTCAGAATGAAATGATTCTGGCCTGGGATCGCTCATGGCTCTTCACCGGCAGGGTCGGAGGGCGGATCGGGGACGCGCAGCATCTCTTCCGGCGGTTCCATCGCCCCGGTGGGGTGGGCCGGGCGCAGCAGGCTGGCCGGATCGGCGTCTGGATTGGTCTCCAGAGGGCGCAGCAGCGTGCGGGCCGGTCCGTTGGCGTGGGCGCGCCCGATGGCGGCGATGGCGAGCCGGGCATGGTTGCGCAGCAGGCGATCTCTCCCCTCGACGATGCACTGGAGCAGCGCCAGGGCGCGCGGGTCGCCCAACCGTCCCAGGCATTCGATGATGGGCTGGGCGATGCACGGCGGCTGTTCCCTCAGCGCATGGAGCAGGTAGGGCACGGCGCAGTCATCGCGCAGATGGCTCAGCACCGGCGCGACCGCCAGGCGACGCGGCAGCGAGCGGTGCATCAGGCTGTGCCAGAAGTCCGGTATCTCGTCGGGCGGCAACGCGGCAAAGGCGGCGCACGCCGTCTGCACCAGCGTCACCCAGTCCTCGCTGTTGAGCCGGCGCGTGAGATTCACATGCGATAGGTGCCAGAGCAGGCGGCATAGCTCCGTGTGGGCAGCGGAGACGCGCAGGCGGCGTACCGCCTCTATCACATCCCGGCACGTATATAGCAGGGCCAGATAGAGCGCGCTGCCCAGGAAGGAGTAGCTCATGTTGCCCATGGCGCGGATATCGCTGGCGTTGCGATCCAGGAGCACGCGCAGGGCATGGACGACCGCCGCGTATCGCTCCGCCGGGCTGGCCGGGGCGTGCGGGGCGTGGCTCGTTAGATAACTCAAGAACGCGCTGGCGAAGTGGCCGTACTGGGGCACGTAGCGCGATTCCCGATTCCCGCCCGCCAGGGCCAGCGCCGCCGCTTTGCGGATGTCGGCCTCCGGGTGCCAGAGCAGGGCCAGAAGCCGGGCGATGCGGCTGCCGGGGACGGTGCGCGCCTCCGCGTGCTCCCGTGACGCGCGCGGACTCGCCAGCGCCTCGCGCCCGGCCGCGATATACGCGCGCGCCAGGTGCGTTTCCGTGCCTTTTAGATAGATGCGTATGTCATCGTGGGCCTCCACGGATCGTCACGGCTCCTTTTCCAGGGGCATGTTGCTGGAACGCAGCAATTCTTCGGGACGGCTGGCCGCTGCGGGCGTTGCGGCGGCAGGACGCAGCAGCGTTTTCGAGGCGCTGCCCGCGTGGGGCGCGTCGGTGGGGCGCAGCAGCAGCGCGGCGTCGTCCCCGCTCGTGCGCAGGATACGCGCTACGGCTTCCTTCGCAATGGGCGCCACCAGGCTTGTCTCCTCTGCGGCTAACTGCTGCAAGGCCGGCAAGGCCCGCGTATCGCCGATATTGCCCAGCGTCACGGCGATTATCGCCTGGCCATCCGGCGGCACAACCGGCAGCGCCTCCAGCAGGAAGGGCATCGCCCTCCGGTCGCGCATCCGCGCGGCCACCGGCCAGAAATCCTCGGAGGTGCTTTCCGCTTGCAGCATCTCCCAGAAGCGCGGCATCGCGTCCGGGGGCAGCGCCGCCAGGCAGCCGTGCAGCTCCGTGCGCAGACTTTCCAATGGGGGAACGCGATTGCCCTGCCGCTCCCGAATCAGGGTGGCGTTCACCGTCACGAGCAGTTCGCAGCAGACAGCGTGCAGCTCCGCCGCCTGCAACTGCTCGACCATCCAGATGGCCCGCCGCAGATTATCTATTGGGAAGGGCTCCTCCGTCAGCCGTAACTCCTCCGTGTTGGCTCGGATGGCGTCCCGCAGCGCTTCCACCACCGCCTGATATCGCGCTTCCGGCGCAGGCGGCGGTTTGGGGGTGCGCTGACGCAGATACCAGACAAAATCCCGCAGGAAAGCCTGGTCTGCCGAGGTCGCCGATTCGGACGGGGCGATCAGGTTCTCCTCCCAGAGCAGGCCCAGCCCCTCGCCGATGTCCGGGTTGCGGCGCGGGTCTTCCCCGCGCTGTTCCAGGGCATGGGCACGCGCAAAGACACGCTCCCAGTGGTAAGTGGACGGCACGTTGATTTTAAACAGGCGATCCCAGAATGGCATTAATACGGCTCCGCGCGGCGTTGCGCAGCAGGCGGGGCAGGACGCGGCCTCTCTTCCCGTGTCACCGGTTTGACAGTTTCAGTGGCCTCATTGTTCCCATCCGCAGGGCAGGGTACTGGCCTTCTGCCAGACCGTCGCCTTGAGGCCGGCGTTTCAGTGGCCTCATTGCTCCCATCCGCAGGCCAGGGGCTCTAGTCCTTCACCTCTAACCCCCTGGAACCTGGAGTTCTCGCGGCCTCATTGTTTCCATCCACAGGGAAGGGGCCTGGCTGCGGCTCCGGCATAGATCGGGAATGCGCGCCGGATTGACTCTCCGACTCGGCAGGGCGCAACAGCTCCTCCGGGACCGTCTCCGGCCTCTCGCGGGCGGGCCGCAGCAGGGTATCGGCATGCGGCGTGGAGGCTTGCGCCGCGCGCACCAGCGTGACCTCCTCATGTCCCTGCGCCTGCTTCATCAGCCGCTGAATGGCCTTGCGCGCGACCGGACGCAGCGGATGGTCCTCGTCGCGGGCGATCCCTTGCAGCACGGGCAGGGCCCTCAGGTCGCCGAGGCTGCCCAGCTTGAGCAGAATAGGTCGGGCGATCTGATCCTGAAACTCGCCGGTCTGGTAGGGCAGGGCGTGCATCAGGAAGGGAACGGCTTCCGGGTTGCTCATGTAATGAATGGCAGCGGCCAGCAGCTCACGTTGATCGCGTCGCCCGTGGCTCAGTTGTTTCCAGAAGCGCTCCAGGCGCTCCGGCGGCAGCGCGGCCAGCGCCAGCATGATCGCCATGCGCAGGCTGCCCATCAGATCATACGTTCCACGGTCGCAATAATATAGCAGACTCAGCAGGTGCGCCTCCCCCTCGTAAAGCCCCAGCCGCCCGACGGCCTCGCAGGTATCTACAGCGACATCCAGGGAAACGGACACCCAGACTCCCAACGAGGCCACCATCCGTTCCAGCAGCGCGAACAGGGCCTCATTGACGGCAGCGCGCCGCTGTTCCGGGGTCTCCGGCATCTGCCGATAGCCGAGGGCGAGGAGCTTGCGTCGGAAGATGTTGGGGAACGACCGCCACTCCAGCGGATGCAGCCCATACGGCAGGTAGATGCGCGTGGTCAGCGTACAGAGCGCGCGGTAGCGCAGCCAGGGCTTGCGGCTCCAGAGGAAAGGCAACAACTGCCGGACGGCCCGGTCGCGCGCCTCCGAAGGGATCGGGGCGTTGAGCAAGCGCGCTATCTGCATCAGTGATAGGCTTTCTTCGACTGCCTTCGCCTGAGCCACAGGAGTCTGCATTTTCTCACTCCAGCCGGCTGAAGCGGTCGGTAAGATCGCCGGTCAGTGTATCCTGCGCGAACTTCTGCGCATAGCCCAGGTAGCGCCGGGCTTCGCCGTGTTCGGGGTCACGCGCCAGCACCTTCTTAAACTGGAAAACGGCCTCATGATACCGCTTCTGGTTGTAGAACGCGATTCCCTGCATGAACTCGTGCGCCACCTGCGCGCGGGCCAATTTCTCGTCGATTTCCGGGGTGGGCGCCAGAGATTGCGCCCGTTCCAGCGCGGCGACTCCTCCCTCCAGGTCGCCCTCGGCCAGCAGGCGCTCGGCCTCAGCGGCTGCCTCCTGGGCGCGCTCTTGCCGCAAAGCGCCCAGTTCCCGACGCGCCTCGACCCGTAGCGGCGCATCGGCAATGGCCTGCAATAGCGCAGCTTCGGCGGCCTCTCCCTCTCCGGCAGCCGCGTGGCTGCGCGCCGTCTCTAGCAGGCGCTCGGCCCGCCGCAGACGCGCCGCCTCCAGCCGGGAAACGACGGAAGACTCCTGCGGTTCCAGGCGCAGCGCCGATTCCAGCGCGGCTACGGCGGCATCCAGGTCCCCCGCCTCCATCTGCGCCTCTGCCGCCGCCAGCACCGCCGAAAGCCACTCCTGCCGCCGCGCGATCAGCGCCTCGCACAGCGCGCAATCCGCCGGGTTGGCCTCCAGTGCAGCGCGCAGCGTCCTCACCGCGCCCTCCAGGTCGCCCGCCTCCGCCTGTTCCCCGGACCGGGCCAGCGCGGTCGCGCCCGGCAATCCGGCCCCGCCGACGACGCCCTGCGCCTCGCCCGGCACCACCTCATACACCGCCAGCGTGCCGTCCCGCGCGCTCGCCGCCAGATACAGGCCGTTGGCCGAAACCGACAGGCCGACCAGCCGCTTCTCCGCTGCATACTCCCAGCCGACCTGTCCCTCCCCGACCAGGCAGAGGAGGCGCGGCGTCCCTCCTCCCTCTGCGGGACAGCACAGCACCGCGCAGAGCGTTCCCTCGCCGGAGAGCGCCAGCGCGGCGATCTCGCCGGTTACGCGCACCTCCCAGCGCCGCGCCCCCTCCGCATCAATCAGGCCAACCGCCCCGCCCGCCGTGCCGTAGGCGACCGCGCTGCCGTCGGCGGAACAGGCCAGCGCCCGCACGGCCTCCTCCTGCATGAACCGCCAGATATCCTGCATCGCGGCGTCCATCCGCCAGATCGTCCCATCCTCCGCGCCGGCGACGATCTGTCGGCCATCCCGGCTGATGGTGACCGCCGATAAGGCCGAGTCCATGTCCCGCGTCCAGAGGACACGCCCCCCGATCTCGCCGTAAGCCAGCATGTAGCTTGCGCCCGCGATATCCGAGAAGCCGACCGCCAGGCGCTGCCCGTCGGCGCTCAGGGCCGCGTCCACATAGGAGATGCGGCGCTCGCCCAGGAAACGGCTCTTGCTTCCGGCCCGAAACAGATAGATGTCGTCGGCGGTCATGCCCAGGAAATCGTCGGCATAGGGCGTGGCCTCCAGCTTGAGCAGCGTTTCGACGGAGAAGCCGGCCCGGACTTCGGCGCTGCCGTCCGGGCGCAGGTGCGTCAGGTCGTAGGCGCGGGCCTCCAGCGGGCGGGGCACGGCCAGAACCACCGTGCCGTCATCGGCCAGGCCAAAGCGCGCCACCGGGTACGTCCCCCGGTAACGCCGCTCCCAGATCATATTGACGGTACGCAGGGCTTTCATTGTGGCTCCCTATTTCACCAATCCGCCCCGGCGCAGGTACTTCAACACCAGGTCCTCGACGGGCAGGGCCGTGGAGGCGCGCAGGTAGTCAATGCCGTAGCGGTGGCAGAACGTTTCGATCTCGGCGCAGAAGGCGTCAAAGGTCTGCTGATAGCGCGTCAGGAGTTGTGGATTGACGCTCATCTCTTTGCTTTCCCCCGTCTCGCTATCTATGATGCGCAGGTCGCCGCGCAGCGTCGGATGGATCTCCTCTTCCGAGAGGATATGCAGCACCGCCACTTGAAAGCCGCGCGCCAGCAGCGCCTTCAGCCCCTCCTGCCAGTTGGGATCGAAGAAATCCGAGAAGACGATAGCCACGCCCTTGTACCGCACAGAGGCGGCAAAGCGGTGCAGCGCCGTGGCGAAGGAGGTCGTGCCTCCGGCTTTTAGCTGTTCCAGGTAGGCGAAGAACGGCAGCACGCCTGCCTTGCCGCGCTGCGTGGGAAGCGGCTTGCCCAGCGCGGCGGCATACGGCTGGACGCTCACGCGGTCGTAGTTGGAAAGGCCGATGTAGCCGAGCGCCGCCGCCAGTTGGATGGCATAGTGCAGCTTTTTCGGGTCGCCGAAGTCCATGCTGCGGCTGGTATCCGGCAGCAGTGCCAGGAAGAGGTCTTCCTCCTCCACAAACAGCTTGAGGAACATCTTCTCCAGGCGCGCGGCGGTGTTCCAGTCCACGTAGCGCAGGTCGTCGCCGAGGGCGTATTCGCGGTAGTCGGCGAACTCCACGCTGGTTCCCCGCTTCACGGAGCGCTTTTCGCCCTTCATCTGGCCGGCAAAAGGCCGCTTGGTCGCCAGGGAAAGCCGCTCCAGCTTCTTTAAGAACGTCGCATCTAAGATCGTGCCCGTGGCAGGCATTGCGTTCAGAACCTTTCTAAAACCCGGCAGGCTAAACCCTGCCGGAATAGAGGTGAGGGCTTTATCCGCCCACCGCCACCCAGCGGCGCTCGGCGCTCGCCCGAAGCACGGCGTCAATGACCTGCTGTGACCGCCAGCCGTCCTCCAGGTCGGGCGAGATGGCGCGCTGCCCGGTGCGGATGGCCTCGATCCAGCGATAGGTCGTGTTCGTGGCATCCAGGCGTCCGGGACGGAAGTAGTCCTCGTTCTCCTCCGGCATCTGGCCGGGCTGAACGGTGCCTTCTACCGGGATCGTCTCCCAGTGGGGCGCTCCCACCTTCAGGCCGCGCAGGAGGGTTCCGGCGAAGGTCGCCGTCCAGTGCAGCCGTCCCTCGGTGCCGTAGACCTCGATCTCCTGGCGCTGCCGCAGCGCGCCCTGATAGGCCACCCAGCTTGTATGGAACACGCCCTGCATGCCGCTGGCAAACTCGGCCAGGAACGCGCAGGCGTCGTCGTTGCGGGGGCCGACGCGCGGATCTTCCGTCGGCACCGGCGTCGGCTGCCTGTCGGCGTTCTGGTCCCAGAGAACGGTCAGGGAACTGGCGCAGACGGCCTGGAACTCATCGCCGCTGGCAAAGCGCGCCAGATCGATCAGGTGCGAGCCAAGATCACCCAGGATGCCCGCGCCGCTGCGCTCCCGCAGCCCGCGCCAGCCGGGGGGCCGTCCCAGCCCGAATCCGCCATGATAGAGGCCGTGCATGTGCAGCGGCGTGCCGACATAGCCCTCCGCGACCAGCCGCCGCAGCGCCTGCACCGCGGGGTTGCCGCGATAGGGAAAGTTGGTCATGCCGATCAGCCCTTTGGCCTGGGCGGTCTCCATCATCTCCCGCGCCTGCGCAGCATTCAGCGCCACCGGCTTTTCGCAGGTGACATGCAGGCCGCGCCGCAGCGCCGCCATCGTCGCCGGGTAGTGCAGGTCGTTGGGCGTGCAGACGATGACGCCATCGAGCGGCGCGCGGTCCAGCATCTGTTCCATATCCGTATACGGCTCAGCCGCCGCGCCGTATTTCGCCTTCACCTCCGCCGCGCCGCGCGGCCTCTCGCCGCAGACCCCCGTGATAATGGCGTTCGGGTGGTTCTGAATGGCGGGCAGATGCCAATAGTCCACCCACCAGCTTGGCCCAATAATCCCAACGCGCACCTTCCCAGCCTCGTTCACCCTTACGTCCTCCTCATTCCCTGTCAGAATCCTCTCAAGGCACACCGCCTGCCCCTCAATCCACCGGCACCGTCCAGAGCGCGTTATCGTAGAGGAAACTCAAGCGCTTACCGTCAGGCAGCCAGCGCAGCTTGACCGGAAAGGGAGATCGAATGGAACGGTCTCCTGTTAGCCTTGTTAGATTCTTCACCTGGCCGATTTTACGCCTCGCTTCTCCCCTCAGATCGCTCGTCCAGATTTCACAGGTGGCACGCTCCAGGTCATCAGGCATGAGTCTCCAGGCTAATCGGTCGCCCTGACGCGACAGCGCCATGTCCCATACGCGCATAGACTGCGGCCAGGAAATCGAATAGTCGCGGACAGACGCCGATTCGCCGTCCAAGCTGGCCTCGTAAAAATCCACTTGCGGCTTAACCTTCCTCGTTGTTCTATCCGCGAAGTCTTGTTTGTAGAGAAGTACATGGTTGTCGTGGGTAATTCCCAGCGGGAGACCGTCCGGCAGCCCGGTAAATTGCACGGTCTGATTAGCCCTTGGGGCTTCCAGGTCATGGAAGATGGCGCGTGGGATAGTAAAGGCATCGTTATGGTAGTCTTCAACACATTCCACCCAATGCCGGCTATCGAACATCCATAACGCAAAACCAGGAACGGTCTTTCCGGCGCGCGGCCATTCGACCTTGTCGGCGGCGTCAAGCCTGGCAGCAATCCATTTTTGATTCTGGCTTAACCAGACGAGCCACTTTCCATCCGGCGATAGAGCGCATTTGGGAGGCAGGTAATGGGTCTCGTGGCGATTTGGGTCGTCTGCAAAGCGGACATGCATAATTTTCGCCGTCAACAAAGCACTGAATCGGGCGTTGAAGGCTTCTGGCAGGGTCTTCCTTCCGCTGCCTGCGTCTACCAGCAGAGCCTGGAAGTAGAGACTTTCCGGCACATGCTGAAGGAAAAGCGCCTGCTGGTCCGATGCCCAGAAGTAGGTTTCTTCCAACTCGTTCTCGGTATCCGCTGCCCAGACGGCCCCTTCTAGCGGCGGTTTCTTCGGCTGCCTCGTCTCTTCAGGAGGGCGCTTGTCGGGAGAAGCCTGCGCGTCTAGCTGCTGCGGCTGTGCGTGCGTCCTGCCGGAACGGAACGCAAGCCATCCGGCGCTCAACAGGCCCAGGAAACTGCGACGGTTGATAGCTTTCATCTGTATCCTCTTTATCCTGCTTGCCTTAACCGCCACTACGAAGAGAGCAAAACGCGGACTACAGCGTCACCTACAGGCGAAGGTATGGCCGTCTCGCGCCAGGGACACCTCGCCGCGCAGGCCGGTTTCCCCGGCTCCCTGCCGAATGAGGGCCAGAATGTCGGCGTCGGGAACGCCGTTCCACTTGGGATGGAAGTGCGTCACCACCGTATGCCGGACGGCCCGTCCTGCCAGAAACCGACCCAGCTCCACCGGGTCTACATGGGCCAGCTCGGCGATCAGCAGGTCGCACGGCTCAACGAACGGCTCCATCTCGTCCGAGCCTTTCGGCCCGTGCAGGTTGCCGGAGTAGATCACGCGATGCCCGTTCTGCGCGAAGACGGCGCTATAGCTCTCAAACGTACAGGGGCGCGGCGGCGCGTCCATCTGGCCGACGCGCTCCCGAAACCAGGCCAGGTGCGCGTTCGGATAGACCTCCAGCGCGATCCCGCCCGGCAGCGCGATTCTCTGCCCGACGCACTCCGCCAGGGAAACCCAGCGTATCGGAAAGCCCAGCAATTGCGGGAACAGATAGCTGGCGTCGAGATAGGCCCTGAGCGGAGCGATCCCCTCCTCTGGGGCCAGCACCACCAGATCATCGGCCTTGTTCAGATGCATGCAGGTCTTGACGACTTGCGCGAAGCCGCCGTGATGGTCGGCGTGCATGTGCGAGATGAAGATACCTCGCAGATTGCGGTGGTCGAAGCCGTGCCGCATCAGCAGCGAGCTTGCGCCGTCGCCGGAATCCAGAATAAAAAAGGAATCGGCCTCGTCCTCCGGCGTCAGCACAATCGTCTGTCCGAACCGGTCGCTCGCCGGTAGCCCCGAAGCCGTCCCTAAGAGTGTTGCCTTCATTAGTTGACTTAAAATCCTCCTGTGCTGGTGCTCACGTCCCCGGCGTGAGCGCAAACTCTTTCAGCATCCGGGAAATCCGGGCGCGCATTTCCGTTACGTTCTCGTTCATGTAATCCGCCACGAGGCGGCCTGCGGCCTCTTCGCGGCCCGCGTCTATCAGACGACGGCCCTCCGCCGCCACATCATACGCCGACCTCAGCAGACGCCCCTGCATCTCCGCCCACTCCTGCCGCACCGTGCCCACGCGCTCCTCCGGCCTGGCCCGCACGGCCCGACTCAGGCGGCGGAACTGCCACCAGGGACTCTCCGCATCGGGTTCCGCGCCGCCGACAGAGAGGATGGGCGGCAGGTCTCCCTCCAGGAAAATGGGCAGGAACACGCCCAGGCAGGGCGAGTAGAAGCTGCACCAATAGACCGGCAGCCGGGAGCCGTCCGCGCACAGGTCGGCGACCAGACTTGCGGCGGTATTGGTGCCCGTCTTTTCATCGTCATAGTGGATGCAGATGCCTCCGGGAGCGCCAAGCTGCGTCTGGAACGGCTCGGTGGGTTTCGTGCCCGTCGCGTGATCGCTCAACAAGGCCATCATCGTCGCGGCGTCAATCGCGCCTTCCTTCTGCGCCAGCACCGCGCAAGAGCGCGCTCGTCTCCGCGCTCCGCTGCCCAACAGGGCAAGTTCCTGAATTTCCTCCCTGATTTCGTCCACCGCCCGAAGAACCCCGTGTCTGCGCACTTCGTTAACCAACAAGTCAAGGGCCTGGGCCACCCCGTCCCAACGGAAGCCCTCCTCGCTGAACGTCGCGGCAAAATGCAGACGTCCCTGCTCCGGCTGCCGCCAGCCCCGCGCGGCGGCGACCTGCTCCGCCTCCGGCGAAAGCCTGTCCCAATCGGTTCCCAGCGAGTAGACGTTGCTGATGCCGACGGTTTCCTCCACCCGCTTGACCGCCCACTGATGCCCCGCAGTCTCGATCACATACGCCTCATGCGGGTCGGCGACGAGATAGCCGTTGTCGTACTTGCCATCCAATGGGGCGTCTTTAAAGGCGCCCTGCCCATAGCGCGTGATGAGGTCGGTCATCACCTCGACCGCCTCCGCCGCCGTGCGCGCCCGCTCCAGGCCCAGCCGCACCAGCTCCATGCCGATCAGCT
The DNA here is from genome assembly GCA_035650735.1 of Chthonomonadaceae bacterium. Lineage (GTDB taxonomy): Bacteria > Armatimonadota > Chthonomonadetes > Chthonomonadales > Chthonomonadaceae > DASRGL01. The sequence goes on along the minus strand of DASRGZ010000059.1, from coordinate 5,695 downwards.
TCGGCTCATCAAAGGAGAACCGGGAGTGCAGCCCCTCATTGCCGATGGCGACCTGGTGCTCATTGAAGCCGTGCTCATAGCCCCAGCACCAGCAGGGACGCGAACCGATATGGCGATAGGTCGTGCTGACCTCCGGCAACTCGACAAACTGGCACTGCGTCAGTGTGCCCGGAGGATGCGCGCGCCGCTTGTGCAGCACCAGCGGCTGGCACTCGTTGGCGGGCCGGTCGCTGTTTTTGGCGAAGAGAGTCTGGCCGTTGGCCGTCGCGTTTCCCAGCGCGACCATCGTGTCGCAGCTTTTCAGCATGGCGTTTCCTCCGTTTCGGCGGTGGCAGGCGCCTACCTGTCACCCAATCCCAGTGACCCTCTGTTTATTTCGCGCCGCGCCCGCCTGTTTTGCCTTTATTGGCGGAACATTTCCAGGCGGTTCCCGTCTGGCGGGAGGGACGGACTATTAATCTGCTTCCAGGCAAAAAACGGTATACGTCCTTGCATCTATTTCGGGTATACTACTTACTACTTAACGTGTCCTGTTCCTTGTAATTGGCAGTGACCCCGCGCCGCACATAATCCCTTGAGGCCATTACGGTATCCTTTTATTGACTCGGCGGCGCTTTTCCTGCCTGCCTGAACTCCCTGATTCTCGGACAGGGATATTCGGATGTATGCCGCAGGAACCATCCCGGCAAGCACGGACACCCTACGTGACAGCGACCTGGTTGACGTAGACCGGGCCAGAACGGAGAGGCACCACGGCTATGGCACTGCTTGAAACGCTTCCCGAACCCGTTGAAAACAGCCTGCGCGAACTGCGCGAACGAACCCAGACCCAACCGGCCAACGGCCACACCGACACTCCACTCACCTCCACCGACAACAACCCCACCGCTCTCCCACAGCCTGCCGAGGCCGTCGTCGCCATGCGGGACGGCGGGCCTGTCCCGGACGGGCAGACTGACGCGGAGGAGACAGAGGGCACAGTCCTGAATATCGCCGAGAAGCCCATCGCCTTTGCGACCGACATCAACGCGGAAGGCGTCTTCGGCCCAGAGTGGCTGGTCGTGGACCAGGAGCAGGTCTACGTCTTCAGCCCCAACGGAGGCGAGCGCGCCCATCTGCGCCTGGCCGTGCCCGTCGAGCGCATCAAAGAGGCCAAAGCCGAGGTCCACGTCGGCAACGGCCTGCTGGAAGTGCGCACCGACACCGAGACCATCCCGCTGGTGCGCTTTTCCCACGCCACTATCGCAGAGGCCAACGCGGTCGCGCGCCAGCTTAACGCCCTGGCGAAGGGCCAGCCGCCCAAACAGGAGCAGATCGAGGAAAAGAAGAAGCACTGTCCCCGCTGCAAGCGCGTGCTGCCGGAGGATAGCGAGGTCTGCCCGGCCTGCGTCAACAAGCGCGCGGTCATGCTGCGGCTGTTCCAGTTCCTCGCGCCGTTCAAAGTTCCGGCGGCGGGCAGCGTGATTATCATGCTCTGCCTGACCGCCATCGAGCTCGCCCCGCCCTATATCGGCGGGCGCATCGTGGACCTGCTGACCAATCCGCGCCTGAACCCGACGCACTCCATGACGCCGCTGTTTACCCTGGTGGTCATGCTGGCTGGTCTGCGCCTGCTGGCCGCCGTGTTCCAGTACATGCAGCGGCGCCTGAACGCCTTCCTCGGCGCGCGCGTGCTGATGGACATCCGCGTCTGCCTCTACAATAAGTTCACTCAGCTTTCGCTCGGCTACTACGACAAGCGCAGCATCGGCTCGGTCATGTCCCGCATCACCAACGACTCCGACCAACTCTGGGACTTCCTGACCGACGGCATCCCCTGGTTTGTCACCAACACCCTCACCCTCGTCGGCATCGGCGTCGTCCTGTTCCGAATGAACTGGGAGTTGGCGCTGCTGCTGCTGACGCCCGCCCCGTTCATCTTTGCCCTGACCAAATGGTTCATGCCGCGCGCGCACAAGAAGTGGCGTCACGTCTGGCACCGCATCAGCAAGATGTACTCCGCGCTCGGCAGCACGCTCAACGGTATGCGCGTCGTCAAGGCCTTCGCGCAGGAGAGGCGCGAGAATACCAACTTCCGCAACAGCAACCGCCAGGTCTTTGAAGCCAGCTATTCCGCCAATGCCATGTGGGCCACCTACTGGCCGCTGATGAACATTCTGATGAGCCTGGGCTACTACATCATCTGGCTCTATGGCGGCTACAAAGTGATGCATCGAGTGGAAGGGATGACCATCGGCACCCTGACTGCCTTCATCGGCTACCTGGGCCAGTTCTACACACCCTTCATGAACTTCAGCCGCGTGATGGACTGGTCTACCCGCTCGATGACGGCGGCGGAGCGCGTCTTCGAGGTGCTGGACACGGAGCCGGACATCAAGGAGTCGAGCAAGGCCGTGCCCATGCCGCAGATGCAGGGCGCGGTCGAGTTTGAGGATGTCTCTTTCACCTACGATAAGGCCCGGCGCGTTCTGGAGGATTTCAACCTCAAGGTCGAACCGGGCGAAATGATCGGCCTGGTAGGCCATAGCGGCGCGGGCAAGTCCACCATCATCAATCTGCTGGCCCGCTTCTACGACGTGACCGAAGGCTGCATTAAGGTAGACGGCGTGGACATCCGCAAGATCAAGCAGGACGACTTCCGCCGTCAGCTTGGCATCGTCCTGCAGGAGCCGTTCCTCTTCCCCGGCACCATCCGGGACAATATCGCCTACGCCAAGCCAGATGCCACCATTGAGGAGATCATGCGGGCGGCCAAAGCCGCCAACTGCCATGAGTTCATCATGAAGTTCCCGGACGGCTACGATGCTCAGGTCGGGGATCGAGGCCAGCGGCTCTCCGGCGGCGAGCGCCAGCGTATCTCCATCGCGCGCGCCATCCTCCACGATCCCAAAATCCTCATCCTCGACGAGGCTACCGCCAGCGTGGATACCGAAACGGAGAAGCAGATCCAGGAGGCCATCGCGCGCCTCGTCGAAGGGCGCACCACCTTCGCCATCGCCCACCGCCTCAGCACCCTGCGCCATGCCAGCCGCCTGGTCGTGATGAAGGAGGGCAAGATGGTCGAGTGCGGCACCCACGATGAACTGATGGAGCAGGATGGCGTCTACGCCAACCTGGTCAAAATCCAGAACGAGGTCAACAAAATCCGCGCCGTATAAGGCCGCGGCCGGAACTGCTTGTACCTAAGGTTTCTGAACAACGGCAGACACTCATATGTCTATGTGGATAACTTTGTAGGAGGTGGGAATAATGTCTCACCCACGATTTAGCAATGAAGAGATCCAAAAGCGCGCAGAAGAACTCTATGACCAGAACATCCGCGCCAAAGTCGAAACAGACGAGAACATCGGGAAAATCCTGGTCATAGACATCGAAACGGGCGAATATGAGATGGATGCCGATGAGATCGCCGCGAGCCGCCGCGCTATGGCAAAGCATCCAGGCCACGCCCTCTATATGATGCGGATCGGCTACGACGCCGTTCACACGTTCGGCGGACGGTTGGAACCAACCAAACGATGATAACCGGTATCGTTACCAAGCGTCGGCCTGTCCTTCGGCTTACTTTACGGAATCCGAGTGGACAAGAAAGCGAGATAGAAGCCGTTCTCGATACAGGTTTTACTGGCTTCCCTACCTAACGGTAATCCCTCCCAACGGTGTGGACGTATCTCCTCAGCAGCAGGCTGCGTGAGATTGATCCACACGGCTGGGAGTGTCTACCTACCTAACCGCCTGCAATAGTATCGGCTCTCTCGCTGCCTTTTGCGCATCCAATGCCAGCGGCCCTCGCCGATGGCAGCCGCATCCTGCTTGATGTTTATAGAGCAGTGGTACTCTGGGATGGCTCAGAACGAGACATAGATGTGCTTGCGATGGGCAGCGAACCGCTCATAGGAATGTCTCTGCTGGATGGCTCTGATGTCCGGCTACAAGTTACCGATGGCGGCCTGGTCACTAGGTAATCCCTCCCAACCGTGTTGACGCTTCTCATGGAGCGCACGCTTTTGAGATGTATCCACACGATTGGGGGTGTCTACCGGTCACTATAGAACCTCTGTAAATGCCGTCCCTCCTTTGATTGTTTCACTGTCCCAGCGCTATCCTGCCGCGTCCTGGGACATCCTGAAGAGTATAAACGAGCATCAACAATGGAAAGAAACGGAAACAAGAACGGCGACCACCAGGCGGAGAAGTCTGTCGTGTCCGAAATCCCGCCGCCTCTGCCGACGGACCCGGCCACCTTTGAACTGCGCATTTTCGACCCCAAACGCATCCGTCTCTTCCGGGTCGCGGGCGTCACCCGCCTGACCTGGGAGAACGAGCGGTCGTGGACGAAGGTTTCCGTGGCGCGCGCCTTCCCTCTTTCCGACCCGGACCACTACATGGGCTTTCTGGATGGGGCGGGCAAGGATATCGGCCTGATCGTGGACCCCGGCCAGCTCGACCCGGACTCCCGCCGCGTGATGGAAGAGGAACTGGACAAGCGCTACTTCGTGCCGGTGGTGGAGCGCGTGCTCAGCGTCAAGGAGGAGTTCGGCACCGTCTACTGGCGCGTCGAAACCGACCGTGGCGAGAAGGAACTCATCGTCCGCAATATGCGCGATAACATTCAGGAGCTTTCCGCCTCGCGCATCATCCTTACCGACGTGGATGGCAACCGCTTTGAGTTTCCCGACATCAACAAGCTCGACTCCCGCAGTCTGGGCATCATCATGCGCAACCTCTGACCTATTCTCCCAGAACGGCAGCGCGCCGCCGAAAAGGGCGGCGCGCTCTCGAATAACCGGCGGAAACAGAAGCCAGACGAGGAGATCATCGCACTACGATAACGGGCTTGTCGCCAGCGTGGTCGTCTCCGGTTCCGGCACATCCGAATAGGGCGATTCGGCTACGTCTTCCGCCTGGCGCAACATCTCCAGCGCCAGCAGCGCCTTCGGCACGCCCACATGGCCGGAGACCTTCTCCAATGCCTCCTCTGTCGCCTCCGCCTCCAGCGCCTCCACATCCTCTACATGCAGGCTGGCCGGGATATGGAATTTGTAAATCAGCCACAGCGCCCAGCGCAGGTAGTCCGCTTGCGTCAGCGCGGTCCGATCCGGCAGGGCCTCCCACTCTTCATCCAGCTTCGCCAGGAACCGCTCCTTGACCATTTCCGCTGTATCTTCCGTCTGCCCGATCCCGCAGGTCAACTCGTTCTGCACGCCCTGGACGCCCGGCACGCTCTGCGCGATCTGGGCCGCCACCTCGCACTGTTGCGGATCATCCACATCCCCGGTCAGGGTGATGATGCCGTTGTTGGCCGTAACGCCGATATCCAGGACGCCCACGCGCGGATCGCGCGCCAGGGCCATATTGACCTTCGCCTTCAATACAAGGTCCGAAAGCGCCATGGATGCCTCCCTCTGGATTGCACGCTTGCTGTGATGAGAAATAACCCTGCCGAAAGCAGCGGCAGGGACGCTCACAGATAAGACGCGGCGGCGGCGGGCATTGTTCCGACATCAGGAGGGAGGCATTTTCCCTAATTTAAAAACTGTTAAGTATTCTGCGTTGTCAAACGCCTTGTAGGAGTGGCTCTCCCGACGATTTGGTGACGCTGAAACCGTCGGCAAGGTGAACCAGTAAAGCAGAGCATGACACCTCCTACTCTGCTTCCCGCCGGCGGAGGCTTTCAGGTCGAGAGCCTCTCGGC
>DASRGZ010000058.1:0-34116 GCA_035650735.1 Chthonomonadaceae bacterium | reverse complement strand
CTGCCCACGTAGGTGGGCAGCGGGCCTGGCTAGGCGGAGATCGCCAGGCAGAGCCGCGAACCGTTGAGCGGCGTCCCTGGCAGTCGAGCGTGCGCAGTTCCGACCCTAGCAGAGCCCCACAGCGGCAGGGTTTAGCCTGCCACTATAGGGGGTTAGGTGCAAGCTGGTCTATCTATGAACGTCTACGACATCCTGGCCGCAAAGCGGGACGGCAAGGAACTGACAGCGGAAGAGATCGCCTTCTTTGTGCGCGGCATCACGGACGGGATCATCCCGGACTACCAGGCGAGCGCCTGGCTGATGGCCGTCTATCTGCGCGGCATGAGCGCCCGAGAAACGCTGGACCTGACCCTGGCCATGCGCGATTCCGGCCTGCGCGTGGACCTCTCCGACCTGCCCAACGGCCCGGCTCTGGATAAGCACAGCACGGGAGGGGTTGGCGATAAGACCACGCTGGTCGTCGTGCCGATCCTGGCGGCGGCGGGCGTGCCGATACTGAAGATGAGCGGGCGCGGGCTGGGCTTTTCCGGCGGCACGGTGGATAAGCTCGAATCCATTCCCGGCTTCCGCACCTACCTGACGATTGCCGAGGCGAAGGCGCAGGTGCACCGCATCGGGGCCGCGCTCATCGCCCAATCGGACGAGCTAGCGCCCGCCGATAAGATTCTTTATGCCCTGCGCGACGTCACGGCCACTATCGAGAGCGTTCCTCTGATCGCCAGCAGCATTATGAGCAAGAAGCTGGCGGCAGGCGCAAGCCGAATCCTGCTGGACGTCAAGGTCGGGCGCGGCGCCTTCATGAAGACACGGGCGCAGGCCGAGGAGCTGGCCCGGACGCTGATCGCGATTGGCAATGGCGCGGGCGTGCCGACTTCGGCCCTGCTGACGGCGATGGACGAGCCCCTGGGGGCGTGCGTCGGCAACGCCCTGGAGGTAGCGGAAGCCCTGGAGGCGCTGCGGCCCGCGACGGCGCGCGGGAAAGGGAGCCCCCTGGCGCCCGCTACCGCCCGGTTTCGGTCGCTCTGCGTGGGGTTGGCGGCGCATGGGCTGGCGGCGGTCGGAAAGGCGTCCAATCAGGAGGAGGGGCGCGCGCTGGCCGAACGCACGCTCGACTCCGGCGCGGCGGCGGAGAAGTTTGCCGAGATCGTGGCCGCGCAGGGCGGGCCCTCGGGCGGGCTGGAGGCGATTGCGGCGGCGTTGCCGGTCGCGCCGATACGCTTTGCCGTGCGCTCGGAGGCCGGCGGCGTTGTGGCCGGTCTGGATGCGGAGGCGGTCGGGCGGCTGGCAATGGCGATGGGAGCGGGCCGCGCCGTCAAAGGCGATACCATCGATCCGGCGGTGGGCATCGTACTGCGGCGCAAGGTCGGGGATCTGGCAGCGCCGGGTGAGGAATTGGCGGTTCTGCACCTGCGCGCCGCCGAAAGCGCCGAAGCCTTTGCCGCCCAATTGCGCGCCGCCTATACTATTCTCCTGGAAGGAACGGTGCCGGTGCCCCCACTTCTCCTCGCTGCGCTCGATTAGAGGAGAATAGAAACCCGGAAAAGCTCACGGGCGCGGTGTGCATTTCTTCACAGCGTGGGAACAAAAGCCGGTGTTATACTAGGTCTGGCGGGGCTTTTCCCTGCCTTCCGCCACGCAGGCGCCGCTTGTGCGCCTGGAATGGGAAGGAGACACGCTGCCATGACCGCTACCTCGCATCAACGCCGCGCGGAAATCTGCGCGGCTGCCCGCGCCAAGCTTCCGCTGGAGGGGCAACCCGATACCACGGACATAGAAACTATGATTGAGGATATTCACCACCTGAACCAGTGTCTCTCCATGCGAGACCGGCAGATCGAGGCCGTCCATCGGATCAGCGCCGCCCTGTTCTCGAAGACGAGCCTGGACTCGCTCTTGCGAGAAACCCTGCGCGTCTTTCTGGAAACGGTGGACGCCGACGCTGGCTCGATCTGGCTCTACGACGACGAGAAGCGTAAGCTGGTCTGTCGGCACGTCTACCGGGGCGCGGCCTCGCTGATCGGCTATGAGCTGGACCCGGAAGACCCCAACGCCAAGGCGGCGATGGTGTATCGCACCGGCCAATCGCTCATCACGGATACACGCACCCAGACCTATAACAAGAGCGTGGACGACCGGACCGGATACCATACCGATAAGATCCTGACCGTGCCGCTCAAGAACCTGGGCGGCGAGCCCATCGGCGTGATGCAGGCGCTCAACAAGCGCGCGGGACAGTTCGATCAGGATGACCTGGAGCTCATGGAGATCGTCAGCAGCCTGGCCGCCACCTCCATCGTCAACGCCCGCTTGGCCGAAGAGGCGCAACTGGCCGCCGTTGCCCGCGCCGTCGGCGACCTCGGCCACGACATCAAGAACGCCCTGACGCCCATCGAAACGATGGTAGATACCACCATCGGCTCCTTTATTGCCCCGATGTATACGGAGCTGGACCAACTGCTGGCCGAGTGGCAGCAGACCAACCCCGACTTGGCTATCACGCTCCAGCAGGCGACCGACGCCCTGCGGGAATGGTATCCGGAGATGGAAACCGCGGTCAAGGATGGCTGCGCCGATATTCGGGAGATGGTTAGCGAGATCGCCGATTACATCAAAGGGGCGCAGGCGACCAATATCGAGGCCGGCAATCTCAAGGAGGTTATCGAGGAGCGACTGCGGCGTCTGAACGTGGTGGCGCGCAACCGGCGCGTGACCCTGCATCTGGAGGGGATGGAGACGGTGCCGCCGTTCGCCTTTGACCGACGGCTGCTGGGGCGCGCGATTTTCAACCTGGTCAACAACGCGCTCGGGGCCATCAACGACGCGGTCAAGAAGAAGGTGCTGCCTTATCGCCCGGAGGGCTTCAACATCTGGGTGCGCGCCTCCGCCGTGACCGGAGGCGCCTTCCCGGCAGGCAATTACTGCCTGATTGAAGTGCAGGACGACGGCCCCGGCATTCCCCCGCGCGTGAAGAGCTCGCTGTTCACCGATCAGACTATCAGCACCACACCGGGCGGCACGGGCATCGGCACCCGCTTCGTCAAGAGCGTGGCGGACGCGCACGGCGGCCAGGTCGGCGTGGAGAGCGAAATAGGGCACGGCTCACGCTTCTGGATGAAGCTGCCGCTGGAGAGAGGCGAATAAGGATGGAAAAGATGCCCGACCCTAAAGGACCGGGCTGTGGGCGGCAAGCCCCCGGAAGGGGGCTCTCCCTTCTTATAGCCTCTGAAGGAGACTGCCCCACCTCTGGCAGCCCCATAATGAACCTTGACCTTTTCATCGGGTAATCCCTGGTTCGTAGGGCCATACACCTAAGGACCTAGCCGCCCTGCGATTACCGGATTTATTTGTCAAGGTTCATTAGAGGGCTAACCTTCCTTCTGGCAGCCCCGGAAGGAGACTAACCACCCCTCGTAGCCCCATTTATGGGGCTTGCCGTCGCAGTCCACTCCTTTAGGGGTGGGCTGCCAGCAATTACCGTTTCCCGGCATTTATTGCATTCGCTTCTCCAGGTCCGCTCTCTTGTGAATGGTGATGCGGTAACTGGGATCCACCGAAAGCAGGCCCCGCTGTCGGTAGGCGACCATGACCTGGTTGACCCGCTCGCGCGAGGCCCCGACCAGCTGGGAGATATCGCCCTGCGTCAGTCGTATCGGGATCAGGATGTCGCCGTTGGGCTGGGGCTGGCCGTAGAGATCGCTGAACTCAATGAGCTGGTGGGCCACACGCCCGTAGACATCAAAGGTGGATTGCGCCAGGATACGCACGTTCGCTAGGCGCAAGCGGCGCGCCAGCAGGCGCAGCAGGTTGCGGGTGAAGGCCGGAATGGTCGCCAGCATCTCGTCAAAGGTGGAGCGGTCAATGGAAAGCAGGGTGGTAGGCTCCTGGGTTATCACGTCGGCGGAGCGGTACCCCGAGTCGATCAGGCTCAACTCGCCGAACGTGTCGCCGGACGCCAGCAGCGCCAGAAAGACCTCGTTGCCATCCGGCAGCGTGGCCGAAATCTTGACCGTGCCGTGCAGGATGACATAGAAGTTATCGCCCGGATCCAGTTGGTGAACGATGGCCTCATCGGCCCGATAGGTGCGCTGACGGGCGTGGGCGGCCACGTACTCCAACTGCGCATCGGTGAATTTCTCAAAGAGGGCAATGTTGGCGAGCTGTTTGATATCCAGGGGCATCGGATTCATCGCTTTCTTGGACCTCAAGGGATCCGGGGTGGACTATCTTCAAAAGAGGCATATCCAGCGACAAGGAAAACCGTTGAACAGCAATTTCGGGGTGCTGCGCGCGAGGCAGCGCAGAGAACGGAGCGCCCGATCAAGGCGCGTAAGCTTGCAATGATTATAAGCGGTCAGGAGGGCTTTGTCAAGTAGCAAACGGCGATGGCCCCTCATGGGGATGAAAACCAGGCCAGGCCACTTCTGACGCCCACGACCCGCCGCGCCGCGCCCACGCCAGGGCGCGTCCGGCGGGTCTTCGTTGGAGGGAGAGGAGATGCCCGAAGAGATCGAGATTGAGACGAAAGACTTGCAAGAGACCATTGACGAGATGCGCGAGGAGCGGGAGGAGCGCGCTCGGGAAGCCCGAGAGACGGCCTGGACGCGCTGGATCTCTCTCAGCACGGCCCTGCTGGCCGTTATCGCCGCCGTCGCCGCGCTGCAATCGGGCACGCTCGTCAATGAGGCCCTGAACGAGAAGAACGACGCCGTGCTCCATCAGGCGCAAGCCTCCGACCAGTGGGCCTACTACCAGGCCAAAGGCATCAAGGGCAACGGCGCCAGGCAGACGGCAGCCATGCTGGAAGCCATCCACGCGCCCGCGCCCGCCATTGCCAAATGGAAGAAAGAGGCGGATCGGTATAAGGAGGAACAGACCGAGCCCCAGCAGAAGGCGCGGGAATTAGAAGCCGAGCGAAACGCCGAAAATGAGAAGGCGAAGGCGCTGATGGACCACCATCACATCTTCGCTTACTGCGTCACCTTCACCCAGGTCGCCATCGCGCTATCTGCCGTCGCCGCGCTGACCCGACGTAAGCCCGTCTGGTACATCAGCCTGCTGATCGGCGTTGCCGGGTTAATTTGGTTCATCTACGGCTTTATCCAGCCGGTGAAAATTACACAGCCGCCTGCCGCGCACGCTGCCGCCGAGTAGGCACGCCTGCGCCACCGCTTTGCCGCCTCCTTCCCGCGCGCACGTCCATTCCTGCCGCCAGGCCGGCGTTTTTTTGCGCCCGTCGCCCATCCCCGGCCAGTACCCAAAATGCCGCCGCGCCAGGAACCGCAGGCAGGCGGGGAGGCGTATCCAAAAAGGACGCGCCGTACGGCAAGGCAGGAGTCTGGCCCGGCGTGCGCGAACCTTGTAAGCCGAGTGTTGAGGGAACGCCCGGCACGCCTGGCAAAACAGGGTGCGCCGGGCGCAAGGCAGACAAAGGAGCACTGTGAAGATGAAGCGTACAGGATGGAGCCTTACGGCGGCTGTCCTCCTCGCGGCGCTGAGCCTGATGGGCCTGGGAGCAGGAACGGCGCAAGCCCAATTTGGCGCGCCAAAGTTTATCAAAGCGTCGGCCACTGCGCCCAAAACGGTCGCGCCCGGTAAGCCGTTCACGGTGGTCGTGACCGTGACGGTAGATAAGCCCTACCACATCCAAGCCAATCCTCCCAAGCAGAACTACATCGCCACGGTGGTGGACATCGGCCCGGTGAGCGGATTCAAGATCGGCAAGGTCGTCTATCCGAAGCCCATGCAGATTCAGTTCTTAGGGGAGAGGCTGCCCGTCTACGAAGGCACGGTACAGATCAAGGCGGCGGTGATGCCGAACAAGGGCCTCAAGCCGGGCAAGGTCACGCTGCCCGTCACCGTCCGGTACCAGGGCTGCAACGACAAGACCTGCTACCCCCCGTCGAAAATCACCACGCAGGCCACTGTGGTCGTGGGCGCTTCTCGATCTGCCTCCGCACAAAAAAAAAGGGCGGACGCTAGCGCCGGGACGCTGATCTTAGCGCAGGACAGGCAGCCGGCAGGCGCCAGTGGAACCGGGACAGACGCGCAGTCTGTCTCGGTTCCTGGCTTTCGGGGCAGCAAAATCACCCAGTTCATGGAGCCCAAGCCCTTCATCGCCTGGCTGCAAAAAGGCGGCTCGCAGGCGGGCAAAGCCGACGTGGTAACGAATCTGCTTCGGCAGGGCGGCGTGAAAAACTTCGGCGCGGCGCTTACCATTATCTACCTGCTCGGCCTGGCCCTCAATCTCACTCCCTGCGTCTATCCTCTCATTCCCATCACTATCGGCTATTTCGGTCGGCAGGCGGCCAGCGGCGCCAAAACCGGCGGGCTCTCGGTCAGCTATGCGCTGGGCATGGCGCTGATGTACTCGGCGCTGGGCATCTTCGCGGCGCTGGCTGGTAAAGTTTTCGGCTCATGGTTGAACAATCCGTGGGTACTGGTGGGCTTTGCCGTGCTGATGTTCGCATTAGGACTCTCCATGTTCGACCGCCCGGACGGGCGCCCGATCTGGGAGCTTCAGCTGCCTTCCAGCCTGACCAGCCAGGCGCGCTCCCGCGCCGGCTATGCGGGCGCGCTGCTGATGGGCCTGATGGTCGGCATTGTGGCGGCGCCCTGCATCGGCCCTATCGTCGTCGCTCTGATCCAGGTCGTCAGCACCACGCGCAACGTCGCGCTCGGCCTGGCGACCTTCTTCACGCTCGGCATCGGGCTGGCGACTCCCTACCTGCTGCTTGGCTTCGGGCTCATCCGGGCGCTGCCCCGCGCGGGCGAGTGGATGGTCGCCGTCAAGCACATCTTCGGCCTGCTCCTGTTTGGCATGGGCCTCTACTACCTGCGGGACTTGCTCGGCCCCACGGCCTATCGCATTCTCTTCACGCTCTTCGCCATCGGCTCCGGCCTCTACCTGATTTTTCTGGACAAGGCCGGGCGGTCTGCCGTTCGGTTCCAGATCTTCAAGCGTGTGGTGGGCGCGGTCGCCATCCTGCTCGGTCTGTGGACCTTCCTTCCCCGGCAGGAGGCCGCGAACGCAGCGCCCGGCGGCGAGCGCCGCGTCATCGCTTTTGAGACGCTGACGACGGACTTCGATGCTCTGCAAGCGCGTCTTCAGCAGGCCCGGACGCAGAACAAGGAGGTCCTGATCGATTTCTGGGCGACCTGGTGCCGCGCCTGCAAGGAGCTGGACGAGAAAACGTTCCAGGATCCCGAGGTGGCAAAGGCGACCGGCAATTTCGTTGCCCTGCGCCTCCAGTTGGAGGATTTTGACAGCGAGAAGGTCAAGCCGTTCCTCAAGACCTTTGGCATCGTCGGCCTGCCGACCGTCGTGCATCTTGTCCCGACCGACAGGGCTGCCGGGCACGACGACAGCGCCGACCAGATCGCACTGCGCTAGAAAACCCTTTCAACAGGATGAACAGGATTTCTAAAACCCAACCAACTAATACTCCTTCAAGGTAGAAAGTTTGTATGGGTAATGAGATAAGCCTAGCATTCCGTCTATCTCAAGGCGATGCCAACGTTCTACCTGGATGGACTACTAAGCCCCTATGCCTCTTGTTTTAGTGGACGGGAAGGCTTCTGTCTCTCTAGCCCTAATCCTGTAAATCCTGAGAAATCCTGTTCATCCTGTTGAGATTTTTGGCTTTAGGAGGCGTGCAATGGGCGTGTTTGATAGTTTTCGGCTGGATGGAAAGGCCGCTCTGGTGACCGGCGGCAGCAAGGGCCTGGGTCGGGCGATGGCGCTGGCGCTGGCGGAGGCGGGCGCGGATATCGCCCTTTGCAGCCGGCACGGCGAGGAGGCGGAGGTGGCGGCCCGCGAGATCGCGGAGGCGACAGGACGGCGTGCGGTCGGCTTTGAGGCTGATGTGACCGACCGCGCTTCGGTCGCGCAGTTAAAGCGGGACTGCGAGGCGGCGCTCGGCAAAGTCGATATCCTGGTCAATAATGCCGGCATCAATATCCGCAAATCCCTGTCCGAACTGGCCGAGGAGGATTGGGACGCCGTCGTGGACATCAGCGTGAAGGGCTCGTTCCTCTGCTCGCAGGCGTTCATGCCCGCCATGATGGAGCGCAAGTGGGGCCGCATCGTCATGCTGGGCTCGACGCTCTCCTTTATCTCCCTGCCGGGCCGCGCGCCCTACGCCTCCGCCAAAGCGGGATTGCTGGGCCTGACGCGCACGCTGGCGCTGGAGGGCGGGCCGCACGGCGTCACCGTCAACTGCCTCTGCCCCGGCCCCTTCGAGACGCCGATGAACCGCGTTCTAATGAACGACCCGGCGACGTTCCAGGCGTTTCTCGCCAAAATTCCGGTCGGGCGCTGGGGCCAGCCGGAGGAGTTGGGCGGGGCCATCGTCTTCCTCTGCTCCCCTGCCTCTGCGTTCGTGACCGGAACCTCCCTGCTCATTGATGGCGGCTGGACTGCGCAGTAGCAATACAGCCTTCGCGCGTCCTATCCTCTGCCCGTGGGAGGTGCTGCTTTCTGGTATAATCCCGCTGGGAGATTAAACTTATGAAAGAGGTAGTCGTAAGCTATCCGGAAGATTTAGCCTGGTCAATGAGGGCGTCAGCCTGGCAACCATTCACATTGACTGGAAATACGCTCTGGGACTGCAACTGACCGATCCCGGCTTCGATTTCAGTGTCCTCTCGCAATTCCGCCAGCGTCTTCTCACCGGAAATGCAGAGTTGCGATTGCATTTTACCGGCCCGCCCGATCCCTCCCCCGATGAAAATAAACTCCCGGTGATCCAGGCGGCGCTCAAGGAGCAGGCGGAGCAACTACCGAATGGGCAACAATGTCAATGTTGGGTTTCCCCCGAAAATAGGCGGCGTCTCGTCACTTTTGCGTCATTTTCTACTGGTACCATAAGGTCAGCGGTTCGGCACTCGGCATGTTGCCGCGAGGAGCGCGGGCCGCTGTGACCGGATCCGCCGGTAGGAGAAAAACCATGTTGCCGTTGGCTTCACTGCATCGGACGCAGCGACGCCGTCCGTCCGGGTTCACCCTCATTGAGCTGCTGGTGGTGATCGCCATCCTCTCGGTCCTGGCCGCCATCCTCTTCCCGGTCTTCGCGAAGGCGCGCGCGAACGCCCGGAAGTCGACCGCCCTGAGCAACCTCAAGCAGATCGGCGCCGCCCTGCATATGTATACCGCCGACTACGACGAACATCTGCCGGATCGGTGGCCGATTTGGAACGGATACAGGGAGTTCTACTGGAGGGTGGAAGATGGCGATCTTCCCTCGCTCCTGAAGGCGTATGTCCGGAACCAGGATGTCTGGTACAGCCCCGAAGACCGCCTGTCGAAACGGGGCCCGAGCAGCTTCTCTGTGAACGGTGAGCTGGCCCCCGGATGGCCTCTGTCGGAGATCGGCAGGCCCGCGGATGCGATCTACCTCACCGACCGCACCGATCTCGATGTGCTTACGATCGGCCCGGCCCAGGAGCCGCCGGAGGTCTACTTCTGGTGGAAGTTCTGCAACCCGCCGCTTGACCGGGGACCGGCGGACTTACCGCGTCCGTACGACGACCTGATGGTCGCGGTCCAGATCTCGCCGCGGCGCTACGTGGGCGACGTCGCCGCCTATCTGTTCCTCGACAGCCACGTCAAGGCGCTGCCGTTCGCGCAGACGTGGGGCGACGCCTCGACCAACCTGCACTACCCGTTCAAGTAGAAGAGAGGAGAGGGTATCATGCGTGCGTGGATGTTGCGCGGGGGGGTGATCCTCCTGGGCGGATTACTCCTCGGGGCGCTCCTCTGGGCGCTCTCCGGCATCGGCCATGATCCGAACCACGACATCAACATGGAACAGGCCCGGGCGGCTGCCAACCGGGTGCATGCGCCCCCCCCGAAGGGCGTAAAGATGGAGCCGGGCGGGGGGGGATAACAGCGGGGAAGCCGGATGCGTCTACTACTCGTCGAAGATGAAGCGGCGATCGCCGTCCGGACCCAGGAGAGTCTGGAGGAGGCGGGCTACACCGTCGATTGGGCGCGCGACGGCGTTGAGGCGCTGGCGCTGGCCCGAGAGCGGGAGTATGCCGCCATCATCCTGGACCTGATGCTCCCCGGCATAGACGGCTGGGAGGTGTGCGAGACGCTCCGGCGCCGCCGCGATCCGACGCCGATCCTGATGCTGACCGCCCGCGGCACCCTGGAGGACCGGATCCGCGGGTTCGAGATCGGCGCGGACGACTACCTGCCCAAGCCGTTCGCGCTGCCGGAGCTGCGGGTTAGGGTGCGGGCGCTCATCCGCCGCGCGGCGGTCCACCGGACGCGGCTCATCCGGATCGCTGATCTGGAGATCGACACCGAGGCGCGACGCGTGAGTCGCTCCGGCCGGGAGATCCCGCTCACGCCGCGGGAGTATACGCTTCTGGAGGCGCTCGCCCGCAACGAGGGACGGGTGCTCTCGCGCGAGTATGTCCAGGAGCGGGTCTGGAACGACGACGAGAGTTATTCGAACACGGTCGCCGTCCGCATCCGGCAGCTCCGTCAGAAGGTGGACGACGGCCACGCCGTCCGCCTGATCCACTCGGTCTACGGGCAGGGGTACGTGCTCCGGGCGCCCGAATCCGACGAGGATCGTCCGACCGGATGATCGCGGTCCTTCCGACTAACAGCCCAAGCTCAAGGAGACAAGGAGACGATGACGACCTCCGATCTCAAACGCCGCATACAACGTGATCGAAGGCGCCGCGGGCACCGACGTCTTGCCTTGATCGTGCTTGCCGACTGTATTATCATCGGCGCAGGCGCGTTCTGCATCCCGCAGGCGTATACCTCGCTCAGCCTGTCGAATCTTTTCAATGCTTCAGCGGCGGTAAACAACGCCATCCAACCGCCAACGGTGGAGAACGAGTCGACAACGCCTGCCGCTCCGAACGCTTACGCGAACATTTCGCTTATCGGCAACGCTGCTATCGTCTATGACCTCACGAACGGCCAAACGCTCTATGCGCAAAACGCGTACACACCATTGCCGCTCGCTTCGATTACCAAGCTCCTCACCGTCTACGCCGCTTCGAACGTGCTCCAGCCGAACAGCGTCGTCACCATGACGCCGTTCGCGCTCGCCCAGAACGGCAACGCGGCTGACGTCGGCTTTAGAGACGGCGAGACCTTTAACTTTGAAGACATTGCACGTCTCACGCTTGCAGCTTCGTCGAACGTGGGAGCGGAAGCTATCGCCGATGCAGCCGACTCTGCGGAAAATACCGACACCACTTCGCTTCTCTCCACGGCCGCTCAACAAGCCGGCCTCGCGCAGACCCAAGCATTGAACGCTACGGGCCTTGATAAAAGCGCAACGGTTGCAGGAAGCTACGGCTCCGCGCATGACGTCGCCGTGCTTGCAGGCGAACTGCTCAAAAAAGACCCTCAGATAGCCGCGGCTACCACGCAATCGGCGATAAGCATCACGTCGCTCGAAGGTACTCGTCATAGATTTGTCAATACGGACATTTACTTCACAAAATATCCCGGCCTGCTACTTTCGAAAACCGGCTACACCCGTCTCGCTGGCGGCAATCTCGTCATCGTGGTCAACGCAGGCACCAACCATCCAGTTGCCGTTGTCGTGCTTGGCTCAACCAAGAACGGCCGCTTCAGGGACGTGTCCCAGCTGATGGCGGCAACGCTCGCGCATTTCGGCGGCCGTGAACGACGCCCCCGCTGGGCGGCCCAGGGACGAGAGGAAGGACAGCCCCCGCGAAATGCCCGGCGCCACCGGCGTCATCGACATCGCGGCGTTCCTCCAGGCGCTCCAGGAGATCGGCATAGTGCGGCACTCTGGCGCACAACTCCTGCGCAATAAAATATGAATACAAATACTAAAACTCTGCTTGCCGCCATATTCCTCGTAGTATATCTCGTGGTCTTGCTGGCGTTTATGGTGTCCACGCACCACGTTCCGTCCGGCATGGGGCCGCCCGGCGGGGGCGGCGTTCCCGGCGTGCTTAAAATCGTGCATAGCAACTACGTGCCGTTTAAGACGATATTGCCGTACCTACGCGGATACCCGATATGGAGCGACGCCATACAGAATCTACTGGGGAATATCATCCTGTTTATGCCACTCGGCTTTCTGTTGCCTTTGCTCTACCGGCCGATTTCGTGGAAGGGCGTTCTCGGCATCGCGGTTGCGTTTAGTCTGTGTATAGAAACCCTGCAACGCGTATTGCGAACAGGCATATTCGACGTAGACGACATCCTGCTCAATACGCTCGGTGCCATGCTTGGCTACTTGGTATACTTGCTCCTCACAAACTGGCATCTCCGCCGATGGGGCACGGTCCGGCTGCGGATGACGCTGTGGAACGTGGCCGTGCTGGCCCTCATCCTGGGGGCCTTAGGCGGCGTGGTGCGGTATCAGGTGCAGGCCGACCGGTTCGCGGCGGTCGACCGGACCCTGGCCGAGCGGGCCCACGAGGCCGGACGCCTGTATGCGCTCGGACCTCCCTACGCCGGGCGGAACACCGTCCGGCCCAGAGTGCTCGATCCGATGGTCGCGGCTGCCGAAGGATCGCTCGTCGGGTCGAGACCACGCGCGCTGCCTCCTCTCCTGCCGCGGATCCTCCCTCGCGACCGGGCGGGCCGGGAACACTGGGACCAACCCTGGGATCGACACGCGTTCGCTCGCTCCCTCGCCGGCAGGACGGTCTATTCGACCGTCCGGGATGGCGGCACGCCGATGCGGATACTCTCGATGCCGATCGAGCGCCGGGGCAGGATCGATGAGGTGGTTCAGCTCGCCTATCCGCTCGACGGCGTTCTGCGGGAGATCGACGCGCTGACGTCCACGCTCCTGGCCCTCGTGCCGCTCGGGCTGCTCGCCGCCGGCCTGGGCGGGGCCTTTCTGACCGGCCGCGCGCTCCGCCCCGTTCGAGAGATCGCCGGGACGGCCGCGCGGCTGGGAGCGAGCGATCTTTCCGAACGACTGCCGGTGGCGGGCCGCGATGAATTCTCCGAGCTGTCGTCCTCCTTCAACGCGATGCTGGCGCGACTCGAAGAGGCGTTCGATCGCCAGCGCCGGTTCACCGCGGACGCCTCCCACGAGCTGCGTACGCCCCTGTCGATCATCAAGGCCAACACCAGCCTGGCCCTCGAACACCCCTGGCCCGAGGACCGTTATCGCGAATTCCTCGCCGCGATCGACACCGCCGCCGGTCGGCAGAGCCGGATCGTGGAGGAGTTGCTCTTCCTCGCCCGGGCCGACGCCGGCAGGTTGGCCCGTGACATGGGACCGGTGTGTCTGATCGAGGCGCTGGAGGAGGCCGCGGAGGCCGTGTCGCGGCCGGATCGGCCTTGCATCCGGCTGGAGTCCATCGCCCCGGCGCTCATGGTGCTGGGCAGCGGCTCGGAGTTGACCCGGCTGTTTACCAACCTGCTGGAGAACGCAGTCCGGCACACGCCGCCCGAGGGGACGGTCACGGTGTCCGCGATGGTCGAGGCGATGAGCGTCACCGTCACGGTGACGGATACCGGCGAAGGCATCGCGCCGGAGCACCTGCCGCACCTCGGCGAACGGTTCTACCGGGTCGATGCAGCTCGATCCGCCGGCACGGGCGGCACCGGTCTGGGTCTAGCGATTTGCCGGAGCATCACCGAGGCCCACGGGGGCCGGATGACAATCGAGAGCAAGGTCGGCGAAGGCACGGCGGTTCGGATCCGACTGCTTCTTTGTCCGCCGCGGACCTGACCGTCGTGCCAACGGACTGTAACTCTCGGATTAAATGGCGATTCCTTAACGACGCTAGATAACCCAAGTTGCTACCTAGGAACACGTTTGAGAGAGAATCGCTCTGGAAACCGGCTTTTGCATCACCGTTTGCCTTCTCGAAGAGGCAAGGTAGCAACTTGAGTTAGATAGCAGGTAATCCCTCCCAACCGTGTTGACGCTTCTCATGGAGCGCACGCTTTTGAGATGTATCCACACGATTGGGGGTGTCTACCAGATAGCATATCCTCCACGATCCGGACTCGACGATTCACCGGAGAGCCTTCAATAATATTCGTTATCACAGGAATTTCATGACAAACGGCGAATATTCCTACGTGAAATCAGGCATTGAGTATTCCTATGCTCGGTACAGCCGGGGTCTTGATACAGGCCAAACAAGCGGGATTGCTTCCGCACGTTCTTCCTATACTCGAACAGATACGCCAGAATGGATACTGGCTTTCGGAGGCGCTATTATCAGCCATCGCAAAGCTGGCTGGTGAGAAAAACACAAGCCCGTGAGCCAAACGGTCGCTCCAGGCGAACCTTAACTGTCACAATAATGAAATATAAAGTTCTTCTAATCGCTGCTGTGCTGCTGGGCGGTATCCTTGCGACCGCGCGCGCGCAGGACGCGCCAAAATTCCCTTTCGTCCTGCCCTGGGATGACGCCAGCAAGACCATTACGGATGTCAGCGCGCTCAACCCCACCCCGGCGGGCGTCAACGGCTTTATCCGCGCCAGAGACGGCCATTTCTATGACGAGAAGGGCAACCGCGTCCGGTTCCTGGGAGTCAACATCGTCGCGAGCGCCGCCTTTCCGGATAAGGCCGACGCGGAGAAGGCCGCCGCGCGCCTGCACAAGTACGGCGTCAACATGGTGCGCCTGCACCACATGGACGCGCCCTGGGCCAAACCCAACATCTTCGACCCGGCCTTCCCGGATACCCAGCACCTCAGCGCCGACTCGCTCGACCGGCTGGACTACCTCATCTACCAGTTGAAACAGCACGGCATCTACGTGAACATCAACCTCCACGTCTCGCGCCGCTATACCGAGGCCGACGGTTTTCCGGAAGCCGATACATTGCCGGACAACGGCAAGGTCGTTACCTACTTCATGCCGCGCATGATCGCATTGCAAAAGCAGTACGCCCATGACCTCCTGACCCATCGCAACCCCTACACGCGCACGCGCTACGTGGATGAGCCGTGCGTTGCCGTCGTCGAAGTCAACAACGAGAACACGCTGCTCGGCGCGGCCTGGGATGGCGGCATTGACAACCTGCCGCCCCTCCCGAAGGCAGAGCTGGCGCGGCAGTGGAACGCCTGGCTGAAGGAGAAGTACAAAGATAGCGACAGCCTCAAGCGGGCTTGGAGCGCCGCAGATAAACCTTTTGGCCCGAATCTTTTACAAAATGCGGACTTTTCACGCGGCGCGGAGCATTGGACTCTGGAAATGAATACCGCCCCGGCCAGCGCAAAGATGGAGCTGCCGGAGAACGTAACCGCGCCGCCGGGCGCGGCGGGCAAAGTGATCCGTATCCGCGTCACGACGTTGGGCGGGCAGAACTGGCATATTCAGTTCCACCAGCCGGGGCTGGACCTGACCGAGGGCGAGCCTTACACCGTCACCTTCTGGGCCAGGGCCGACCGTGAGCGTCCGATCTCGGTCTATACCAGTCTGGATAAGGCGGATTGGCACAACGTCGGCCTGAGCCGACGCCTGACCATCGGGCCGCAGTGGCAGAAGTTCACCTGCGCGTTTACGGCGGCGCGGACCCTCAAAGACCACAATCGGCTGACCTTTGTGCTGGGCGACGCGCTCGGCACGGTGGACCTGGCGGGCCCCTCGCTGCGGCCCGGCGTAGAGACGGAGTTCCCGTCGGGGGCCAGCCTGGAGGCCGGAAACATGCCGCTCGGCCATCCCGTCGCTAACCCTGCCGGGCAGGACTGGATCGCCTTCCTGGTGGAGACAGAACGCCGCTATATGACGGGGATGCGGGACTACATCAAAAACGACCTGAAAGCCCACGCGAACGTGGCCGGGTCGCAGGCCAGCTACGGCGGGTTGGGCGGCGCGCTGCGCGAGTCGCAGATGGACTTTACCGATATGCACGCCTACTGGCAGCACCCGAATTTCCCGCACAAGCCCTGGGATCCGGTGGACTGGCGCATTCCCAACACCTCCATGACGCGCGCCTCCAATGGCGGCACGCTGCCGGAACTGGCGCGCTATCGCATCGCCGGCAAGCCGTTTACGGTGAGCGAATACAACCACCCCGCGCCCAACGACTACCAGGCCGAGTGCGTGCTGATGCTGGCCGCCTACGCCGCCCTACAGGATTGGGACGGCCTCTACCTGTTCGACTACAACAGCGACCGCAACGCCTGGAACAGCGACAAGATCAAGGGCTTCTTCTCGGTGGACACCAACCCGGCGAAGATGGCCTTTCTGCCTGCCGCCGCAATGCTCTTCCTGCGCGACGATATGCCCCTGGCCAACGGCGAACTGCGCCTGCGCGTGCCGCCGGAGAACGTCGTCGAGCTGCTCGCCAAAAACGGGCCGGATGTGGCGGCGGAGTGGGATTCGGCGGGCATTGGCCGCCTGGAGTCGCTGACCCAGCGGCTTTCCGTCTCGTTTGCGCCGGGCCAGAAGCCCGATCAGGATTCGACGCCGAAGCCACGCAACGAGGAGGATTTTATCAACAAGCCGAGCGGGCGCGGCCCGATTGATTGGCAGCCGTCCGCCGATCAGCCGCTCTTTATCGCCGACTCGCCTTCGTCGAAGCTGGTGGTCGGGTTTCTGGGCGGGCGCAGCGTCCAGATGCCGGGCTGGCTGGTGCAGGCGGGGGAGACGCCTCGGAACTTCGCGGCCCTGACGCTGACGGCGATGGATGGACAGCCGGTGGATCGGTCCCATTCGCTGCTGCTGACGGCGGTGGACAGCGTGGAGAACACGGGCATGGAGTGGAACGCCGACCGCACCTCCGTTGGTGACCGATGGGGCACCGGCCCGACGCTGGTGGAGGGCGTCCCGGCCACCGTCGCCATTCGCACGGTCGTCACCTATGCGACCGTCTACGCGCTCGACGGCACGGGCAAGCGCATCGGCACGGTCGATTCGAAGCTTTCCGGCGGGCTGCTGACGTTCGCCATCGGCCCGGCCAACAAGACCCTCTGGTACGAGATCGAGGCGGGACTCAAGCGATAAACCCTCTCAATGAAAAGAGGCGAGCCAGCGACCGGCTTTCTATGGCACCGTTAGCAGCATAATACGGCGACGCACTGATTAAGGAAAAATAGCCCGCATGGATTCCTTTTCGGTAATCCCTCCCAACCGTGTTGACGCTTCTCATGGAGCGCACGCTTTTGAGATGTATCCACACGATTGGGGGTGTCTACCTCCTTTTCGGCTGCAATAACCAAACGGAGATAGATAGAGATGGCTGTGTTGAGTTCACAAGACCTGGAATTCTTTGCAGAGAACGGGTATGTGGTGGTGCATGAGGCCGTACCGCAAAAGTACCTGGATGCCGTTATTGCTGCCGTCTGGGAGTTCCTGGAGATGGACCCGAACGATCCGGAAACATGGTATCGCGGCGAACGCCGTCCGGGCGGCATGGTGGAGATATATCAGCATCAGGCATTATGGGACACGCGCCAGTATCCGCGCGTGCATGCCGCCTTCGCCGGCATCTTCGGTACGGAAAAGCTCTGGGTCTCCCTGGATCGGGCCTGCATGAAGCCTCCCAATCACCCAGACCATCCCGAACATGAGGACAAAGGGTTCATTCATTGGGACCTGGATACGTCCAAGCTGCCGGCTCGCTTTGGCGTGCAGGGCGTGCTCTACCTGACCGATACCGAGGTCGATCAGGGCGGCTTTCAGTGCGTGCCGGGTTTTCATAAGAACCTGGAAGAGTGGATCAAGGCCCAACCGCCCGACCGCAATCCGCGCGTGCCCGATCTGAACAGCCTGCCGGACGGCATGAAAGTCACGCCCATTCCAGGCAAGGCGGGCGATTTGTTGATCTGGAACCGGATGCTGGCGCACGGCAACGGGCGGAACACCTCGCAGCGTCCCCGCCTGGCGCAGTATATCTCGATGTACCCTGCCTCCGAGGACGAAGCCCATCGCCAGGAACGGATCGCGTGCTGGCGTGAGCGCCGACATCCCCGGTCGTTTCCGGGCGATCCGCGTCAGCGAGAACAGAAGTACGGAGTTACCGCCGAACTGACACCGCTGGGCCGCAAGCTGCTGGGCCTGGACCTGTGGTAGCCGCCTTTGCCTTCTAGCGCAAATCAGGACGCGGACCGTTCCCTCAAAACTATGCGTTGTTAGGGAGCGCGTCGTCGGCTGCGGTTAAATCGAGGATCATGTCGAAGTTGTTGATGCCCGTGTAAAACTCCCCGACCTTGCGGAAGCCCCACTTCGTGTAGAAATGGACGGCGCGCGCGTTCGTCGCCTGTACGCCATCCCAGAGCACGATCCTCTTGCGGCCAAGCTTTCTGGCAACCTGAAGCAGGTGACGCATCATCGCGCTGCCGACGCCCCGGTTCTGATAGTCGTCCGCCACGGACGGGGCCAGGGAAGCATCGGTAGCCGGATCGAGCGTCAGGCCCAGGGCCGCATAACGCCGCCCATCCGACTCGCGAACCCCCAGCTTGAGCAGGATATAGGCAATGATACGCTCGCCGCCGTCGCGGGGAACGGTCGCCACCATGCGCAGGATGTCCGTCGGGTCAAGCGCCGCGCAGATGGCGTCCGCCGTGGCCTGGTCGAAGGGGTGTGGGCCATAACGCGCGCGCGTCTGCTCCGAGAGGCCACAGAGGTATTCGCCAAAGCGCGCGGCATCGTCCGAACGCAGCGGACGCATCACCATCGTCTCGCCGGACGGCAGCCGTGCCGTTGCCGTCAGAAGCTCCGGCGCGAGCGCGTCCGGGGTCAGGTTGTGTTCGTCATTGCTGTGCGCTTGCATGATCGCTCCTTTAGCTTTGGTCGTGGTCCTGCTGCTGGCGCTGCTGGGCGCGGCGCTTGGCGGCCATCAGGCGCGAGAAACCGGCCTCTTGCGGCTCCGGTTCCGGCTCGGCAGGGGGCGCAGGCGCGGATTCGGGCGCGGCGGCGGGAGTTTCCAGCCCCTCTGGGCGCAGCGTGCGGGACGTGGGCACGGCGGGCGGCGTGGGAATGGGGCTGCGGGGCGCGCTGCTTTCGGCGGGCCGAACGGGAGGCGTGACCGGCGAGGCGGCGCTGGCAGGAGTGACCGGGGCCGCCCCATCTCCATCGGCGGCGTGGAGGGCGCCCTCCCGCCCGGCGACCACCGCCTCTTTTCTGTCCAGCAGACGCGCCAGCTCCGGCGTGGCCGCGCGGGGCTTCTCGACGCGCCGACTTCTGCCCACGGCCCACGCTACGGCGCGGCGCGCGTCCTGCCAATCCAGCGCCAGACGGCGCACGGCGATGTCTATGGGCAGCAGGATCATCGCCAGCAGTAACAGCAGCGGCGTCAGGTCGGCGGCGGCCCATACCGCCGGACGTTCGCCGCCGAACGCGGCGTTGGCGGGAGGGTCCACACGGCCGCTGCCCGCCTGCGCCAACTGGGTCATCAGGTAGCGGTTCGCTTGCGTGTCCTTGTATTCCGGCGAGTAGGCGGTGGAGAGGCCCACCACGGTGGAGGCCTCGGGGCCGTTCGGGCGCTTTTGCAGGACGTTGACCAGGTAGGTGCCGATCTGGGGGGCATCGAACCAGCCCTCATAGTGGCCCGGCGCGGTCTGGCGCAGCGGCTCCTCCTGAGCCGGGCTGCCCTTGAGTCCGCCCGTCTGTGGCCCGGCGATCAGCGCCCTGAGCGGGAGCTTGTTGACGTAGTGGCCTTGCTCGTCAATGGCGTCCACGACGACGTGGCCGCGATTGCCCTCCAGAGTGACCTGAGTGGCGTAGTCGCTGGGAGCGAAGGGGCGCAGCGTCCAGCGCACGGCCTGCGCCCAGAACTTGGCGTAGCCGGGCCAGCCGAGCCACTGCGCGGCCCACTTGGCGCGGTCGTCGGAGAGGAAGGCGACAGAGCGGCCCAGGCCGTAGCGCCACGCGGCAAAGAGGGGATCGTTGCGGTGGGTGATCAAGGCAATTTCCGCGTTGGCCTTGGCGTTGCCGACGTTGTAACCCAGCAGCGGCGGCGTGGAACCCCAGTCTATGCCCTTTAGAATCTCATCGCCGGCCACCGGACGCGGCTGGAACGGCTCCTCGATGATGGGCGGCTGGCTGATGGTCATCTGGTCTTTGAGGAGCAGGCGGGGCAGCTCCTCCGGTCGGTCGGCAATATAGTTATGCCCGCCGCCCAGATAGGCGATCAGCGCCATGAACTGCCGGTCGTGCTGGGACATCGCGCCCGTGGTGATCGTCGAGATGGTAATGCCCTGAGTGCGGATCTTTTGGATGTTGTTCGCTAGCTGGTTCTGATTGCCTTCATAGACGGCGTCGCCGTCGCCCAGGAAGATGATATGCTTGACCTTGGCATCCGTGGTATTGAGGACGCGCGCCGCCTCCAGCAGATAGGGGTCGTAGCTGGGCGGGTCTCCCATGTCCTGTAGCTTCTGCATCTGGGCCTTGAGCGCTTCCCGGTCGGTGACGTGCTGCATCGGGATGCGCCAGGTGCCGCTGGGCGCGGAGGTGTTGGAGCCGGTAAAGCTGAAGGGACCGTTGCAGTCGAGCACGCCAACCTGGTCAATCGGCTCCAGCAGGTCCATCGTTGCCTTGGCCGCCTCGATGGACATATTGACCGTCGTAGGGATCTCCAGGTCTTCGATGACCATAGCGACAGCGACGGAGGGCAGGCGCTTCTGTTTCTTGACATCCATGGTGACGGGCAGCGTCTCTTCGATAGGCGTGCCGCGCCAGCCGCCCGCCCCGAAGCTGTCCTCGCCGCCGACCATGCCCAAGCCGACCCCAAAATCCCGACAGGCCACCTGCAGGGCCGTCATCTGGCCCAGGGAGAGGTTGTCGGCGCGCACGTTGCTGACAAACACGCTGTCAAACCGCTGGAGCGCCGCCGCTGAGGTCGGCAGCGCTCCGGGCGGCACGTACTCCACCTCAATGTTCTGCTCTTTGAGCGACTTGCGCAAAAAGCCGGTCAGCGCGGGGCTGTCGGCCACGTAGAGCACGGTCGGCTTGCCCTTGACCCAGACGAACCCTTCGCCCCGGTTGTTCTCGGCGATGGTATCCTGCGGCGCCTCCAGCGTGGCGCTATAGCGATAAAAGCCGGGCTTGTCCACGCTCTGCTCAAAAACCGCCACGCTCTTGCCGGCGTGCAGCTCCACGCGCTTGCTCGTCCCGACCGGCCTGCCCTCGCGCGCCAGCGTCACCGTCGCCGTCTGCGGAATCAGGCTGCTGACCACGACGCGCACCGGGAACGGCTCGCCAATCTTGACGCGCGGCGGCAGCACCAGCTTTTCGATCAGGGCCTCCTGCTTTAAGGTGACCGGCAGCGTGACCGTATCCAGCACGATATGGTCCGCCGTCAATTCCGGCAGCTCCGAGAGCGCCCGTCCGACGTTCTCGTTGCCGTCCGAGAGCAGGACGATGCGCTTGCCGCTGTCTTTGGCGGTGGTATCCAGCTCGTTTTTGGCCTGCCGGAGCGCCTGGGCGATGTTGGTGGCGGTGGCCGCGCCGGGATCGTGGAGGTGGTTGGGGTCGAGGGGCTGGCCGGGAGAGGATTGCGTGTGCGGGTCCTGGGCGAAAGTAATGACGCCAACCTTGTCCACCGTGCGCATCCCTTTGCCGGCCTCCTGAAGGTAGTGGGCTACCGCGGCCTTCTGATCCTCGCGGACGCTTTTGGAGGCGTCCACCAGGAAAAGGACGGCCAGAGATTCGCCTTTCTTGACGAGTCGGGTTCCGGCCAGGATGAGGACCAGAAGGGTGGCGAGCAGGCAGCGCAGCAGCAGGGCCAGGCGCTTTCGCCGGGCAGACATATCGGTGACGCTGTGCCGATGCTGCCACCAGAAGAAGGACAGCAGGGCCGGCAGCAAGAGCAGGGCGGGCCAATACGAAAACTGAACGGGCACGTGCAAGCCTCTTATCTACAGAACAACCTTTCATGCGCGGGGCGCACCACCGAGCATGAAAACGCCTCTCCCCTCTCCTTGCGAAGGAGAGGGGCCGGGGGTGAGCGCTCTTTTCACTTCAGGAGCGCCGTTGCAGCATCGGCCCGCCTGCCGGCGGCAGGAACGCACGCAGGCAGAAGCGTGGAGAAGGCGCGGCGCAAAGGGAATCGCGGTTCTATCGTAACATACGTGATGGCCGCTGTCAATGGTTACATTTTTGCTGTGCTGGGGATCGGAGGAGGAAGACGAACACAAAGTAAAGGTTAGCCCCCTTCAGGGGGCTTGCCATCCACAGCCCGGTCCTTTAGGGCCGGGCACAGAACGTTCCCAGCCCTTATCGGCCTGGCTCAGGCGCAGGGCGCTTACGCGGTTGTAGCTGAACGGTCACGGTGACGAAGGCCGGCGATCTTGGGTTTCCGGCAGACGGCGCTCCAGGCTGGGCAACGGAATAGCCGCGTAAGAGGAGCCGATACATCTCCTCCGGCTGCTTGCTGCGATCCGCCTCCGGCACGGCCATGACGTGCTTACTCGCGGAGACAACGCCATTTTTACCGTTTGGCTCAGGCCGGACGGCCTTCAAGGCTCCCATTTTACTCAGTTGTTGCAGCAGTGCGGCGGCTCGGTCTGCGGGGACGCGCAGCGCCAGCGTATTCTTATCTGCCGTTGGCTGCGGTGCGCCCCTCTGCCAGGCGCTGATGCTGGCCGGTGGGTTCAACGCCGCGCTGCCGTTCATCTGTCGAGCGAGGGATTGAATGCTGTCGCGCGCCGCCGCTACATCCTCCACCGCCAGAGCCAGGCGAATCGGCGGGGCAGCCTGGGCGTGGGCAAGCTTCTGCGGCGCTTTCTCGCCGTTGCCACCAGGCATTGGATTCTGATATGGCTGTCGCGCCTGCTCCTCGGCCCATCGGCGCTGGAAAAGATTCTCGGCAGCCGCGTACGTGCCATCCGAGCTTCCGGATGGCGCGCTGCCAGGATGGGAGACATGCGGCGTCGGAGTGGAGTCAACCGCGCTACCGGGTTGGAAGGGGTCGCGCACCGGCCGGTTCTCCGGGTTCCTGCCGGGCCGACCTGTCACCGAATGCGACGGTGCGTCAGCTATACGGGCGGGGAAAGGGGGGCCAGGGACGAAACGCCCAGGTTGGGGTGTCCCTCGTGAGGGCGCTCCAGATCCGGGTTCCCCCTGGGCCAGCAACACCGGATGCGTGGCCGCTTCTGAGGGCGCCTGTCGGGACAGCCGCAGGCCGTTGTGCGCGAGGGCGAAGGCCCCGACAACTGCCAGCGCCGCCACCGCGCTGCCCAGGGCCAGGCGATACCGGCCCCCGCGCGCGGAACGCAGCGTCAACGGCTCCGACGTGCCCGCCATATGGGCAGGCGGCAAATCCGGCAGGCTGGCCAGAATGCGCGCGCGCAGTTCCGGGCGCGGCACGGCCTTATCCAGCTCCCGCGTCTCATCCCCTAGACGCTTCAACCACGTCACCTCCTCTCGGCACTCCGAGCAGCGCACCAGATGCCTGCGCACCACCCATCGGCGCAGGGCCGGCAGCTCGCCATCCAGATAGGCTTTCAGGTCGGCGCGCAGATGCGCCTCCTGAGACGGCCCTTGCCGCGCCCAGAAGCTGCTCTGCGGGCCACGCTCGCTGCGGTCCGTTCCGTTGGAGTTGTTGCCGGGATGGTTCATGACGTAATTCCTTCCATCGCATAACCGCCCAAGAGATCGCGCAGGCGGCGAAACGCATTCGATAGCCGGGACTTCACCGTGCCGACCGGCACATTCAGCGTGGCAGCGACCTCCTGATAGGTCATTCCCTGCAATTCGTGCAGCACCACCACGTCCCGATGCAGCGGCGACAGGCAGTTAATGGCCTGCTCCACACGCGACGACAGTTCCTGTCGGTCGGCGGATTGCACGGGGTCTTCCCGCCAGTCGCCGCTGGCCAGCGTCAATTGCGCGTCGTAAGGAACACAGTCCAGGCGGCGCTTGCGCCGGTACTCCAGGCAGTGGTTCATGGCGATGCGGTAGATCCAGGTGCCGAGCGCAGAGTCCCCGCGAAAGTTTGCCAGCCCTTTATAGACGGCCAGGAAAACGTCCTGGGTGAGATCTTCAGCATCGAGAACGTTCCCGGTAAAGC
The DNA here is from genome assembly GCA_035650735.1 of Chthonomonadaceae bacterium. GTDB lineage: Bacteria > Armatimonadota > Chthonomonadetes > Chthonomonadales > Chthonomonadaceae > DASRGL01. The sequence goes on along the minus strand of DASRGZ010000058.1, from coordinate 10,181 downwards.
GCAGGGCCAGCCGATAGACGCGGGTTTCGTAGGCGTCCAGCAACTCTTCGAACGCCTGGCGGTCGCCCGCCTGGATGCGTCGCACCAGATCTCGTTCGTTACGCGCGGCCATTGTCTATTTGCGCTCGCCCTTTCGCAGCAGAGTCCTGTCCCGCCCACTTTCGGCGCTGACCGTGCCATCTGTTTAGTTGCGCGGTACGGGCGCCGGGTTCAACAAAATTGCCGTCCGGCATATCCTTACCTTTGGCCTTGACGATACGTCAACAGCAGTGTACAATTGCGTTACTCCTATCAGGCGCGTCCGGTTAGGATAGATGCCTGTCAGCGCAACGCAGCCCTTATCGCCTGGAGCGCGCGGCTTCTCCGGTTCCTGATTGCAGGCCAGGCTGCTCTCGCCTCCGTTTTCAACGTATATATAGCGGGTAACCCACTCCGGCCTCTGCGCACGCGACGGGAAGAAGCCCTATCCTATGCAAGAGCGACTCAGCGGAGGTCCGGTTACCTACTCAGGAGGTATCTGACATTGGCAAAAAAATCGTGGATCGTGTTGGCGATTTGCGTGGCGCTGGCCGGTTTTCTCGTCATGGCCTATTTCGTCTCCCAGCCCGGCCCGGAGACGCTGACCCAGACTCAGACCGTCCAGATGCTCGACGAAATGAAAGCGGCCGTCGCCCGCAAAGACGTGAACACCATTATGGCACATATCGCGCCCACCGGCGAAGCTCACATTGCCGGGGTGAATCCGGATCAACTGCGCCTGATGCTCATACGCGGCTTCCGCAGCACAGGCAAACTGCGCGCCGAGTACTCCAACGTTGCCTTCCACCCGCACGGCGATGAGGCCACGGTGGAGTTCGACCTGGTCGTCTATCAGCAGACGGCCGATATGCTCGCCGAAGCCTATCCGAAATCGCATGTAACCCTGCAACTGCGCCGCGTAGAGGTGCCCCGCCTCTGGGGATTGTTCCAGGGCCACGAGTGGCGCATCGTCGGGGCAGACACGGACGGCCCCAACCTGAGCAATTTCGGCGAGTATTGATCTGGGCCGTGCCCATGATGAAGCGCCTATGATTAATGGATTCTACGCAGTAGACTGCCAGGTGCATTCCTTCCGTTCCCACGACGGTAAGGCTTCCATCGCTGATCAGTGCGCGCGGGCCGTCGCTATTGGTTTAGACGAGATCGGCTTCTCCGAGCATAAGGACTTCGATCCCGGCGATCCGGCGGTGGATTACTTCGATTACGACGCCTACATGCAGGAGATCGAGATGGCCCGCCATCAGTGGGGCGACCGATTAAAGATCGGCGCCGGCGTCGAGATCGATTACCAGCACTGGTTCGAGGACAAGATCGCCAACTATCTCGATTCGCATTCGTTCGATTTTGTCATCGGCAGCGTGCATTATGTTAGCCGCATCATGATCATGACCTCGGAGTACAACCGGACGCGCACCGCGCGCCAGGCTTACTCCGACTATTTCCAGGCGGTGCGGGACTCGGTGGTCAGCGGCCTCTTCGACATCCTGGGCCACCTGGAATATGCCAACCGGCGCGGCGTTGCCGCCTGGGGTCCCTACGATCCCCGGGAGTATCAAAGCGAGCTGGAGGCAATTTTCGACGGCCTGATCGAGCGGCAGATGCCGCTGGAGATCAACACGGCGGGACTGCATCAGGGCCTCGGAATGACCTATCCCTGCGCGGAGACGGTCGCCCTCTATGCCGCACGCGGCGGCAAACGGGTCTCTTTTGGTTCCGACGCGCATCATCCCGACCAGTTGGGCCACGCCTACCCGATGGCGGTGCGTCTAGCCCTGGAGAACGGCCTCACCCAGATCTGCACCTGGGAGAACCGCCGGATGAAGTTGGTTCCGATAGCGCCGCAAGGCGTTTGAAAAGTCCGGCCCTCAAGGGCCGGGCCTCTCCTGTTACGCACGCGGGCTTTTAATGAGGTTAAGCGATGTATAGGGGTTGAGAGCGGTCCCTGCGACCTTGAAAAAATCGCCAGCTTCCTGCTGGGGACGACCCGAAACTTCGTGTTGAGAGCGGTCCCTGCGACCTTGAAAAAAGGCCCGGCTGCTCTTTAACGCTTCTCCCTGGATGACACGATGATGGACACAAGCCCCCAAACCACCCACGAATATGGCAGCAATTCTGGCCAAGGCAATCTGCTTGGCATCCAGCCGTATCTGACTCTGCAAGACTACCGTTCTGCGGAGACCCTCTCTCAGAAACTAGAGACCCATCTGGCCCTGGCCAGGCAGAAAGGCTGGATTGGGCCCGAAACCATTGTCCTTTTTCCCGAACTGACCGGTACGTATCTGCTAACAGCCCAGGAGGGACGGGAGGTCTATGCGCCCCAACCCTTCTGGGAGGCCGCCTACCGGATCGTCCAGGCTCACGGGATGCCGCTCCCGGCCGATCCTGCCCGCCTACCGCCAGAGCAACAGCGCCAGCTTGCCGGGCTGGTCCGCAGCAAGCTCATGGAGTTCAAAGCGCCTCTAGCGGCCCAGATTTACCAGCAGGTCTTCTCCCGGCTGGCGCAGCGCTACGAAGTCACCCTGGTAGCTGGCTCGCTCTTTTTGCCGGCGCCCTCTATTCAAGGCGACCAGTTCGTATGCGACGTCGCCGGCCCTATCTCCAACGTCTGTGCCGTCTTCCAGCCCAATGGACAACTCTATCCAGAACTGGTGAAAAAGGTCTATCCCATTCAGGAAGAAGCCGAGTTTCTGGGCATCGCCGGAGGCGCGCTTGAGGACTTGCCCGTCTTTTCCACGCCCAAAGGCAAGCTCGGGGTGGCCATCTGTGCCGATAGCTGGTATCCTCAGACCTACCAGACCCTGCAGCAGAAGGGAGCGCAACTCCTGGTCAGTCCCTCGCACCGGGCGGCAACGGCCCTGGTGTCGGGACAGGTCTGGCCGGGCTATAGCGAGGCGCCCGGCGTGCCGGTTCCCGAGGATATGGATGGCCGGGACATCAACCTGTTGACGCCCTACCAGGCCTGGGTCAAGTACGCCATGCCGGAGCGAATCAAACAGACTACGATTGCCTATGGCATGACCGTGTTTGCTCAGGGCCACTACTGGCAGGAGACTCTGGTGGGCGGCAGGCCCGGAATCGTGGCCCACGGGGAGTACCTGACCCAGCCAGACCCTCCCCATGCCCCCGAGGTGATCAGCTTCTGGCTCAATTAAGGTGAGTTTCTTAGCGTTCTGGCGCACCGAAAGGATTTCTAAAAGACTTCTTTTTGTTCAGGATTCGGGGATGAATTTAGACAGCCCTCCGTTTCGCCACCGCTGTCTGCATCCCTATTCAGGCGCATGGCATAGTGGATCTGGCGAGCGACCTCCGCGAAGCCCAGGCTGGGATAGAGGGACTGGCCGATAGGGTTCTGCTCCAGCGTCTCGATTCTGGCGATCTCCATGCCGCGCGCGCGGAAGAACTCCAGCGCGTGCTCCAACAGGGCACGCCCGAGGCCCTTGCCCTGGTGGGCCGGATCTACTGCCAGGTTGGGGATCCATCCGATGCCGCTCGTCGGGCTGAGGCGTGTCGTCACATAGCCGACCACGGTTCCGCTCTCGTCCTCGACGACGAACACGCCATCCGGCTGTAAGCGGCAGTCCTCGGCGATGGCGGCGCGCTTGCGTGTCCTCCAATCGCCCTGCCCGAACGGCCCGAAACGCCGCTCCATGTTGTTGTCAATGGAGACCGGGCCGAAGGTGTCGGCGGTGATGTCCTGCAGGCGGGGCAGATCCTCCGGGCGATAGACGCGAATGCGATACGGGGCAGGTAGCGGCATACGATCTCCTTTCGATGGCGTTTTCTTTCCGGGCGGCTAAAGCCGAAGCAACCAAGGCACAAAGTCGCCCTACGGCGACTGCCCTCATCCCCGGCCCCTCTCCCGCAGCGCCGGGAGAGGGGAGAAACGAACCCGCGCAGGCGGGTTTTGTGCCTTGGTTGCCGCGAATTCATTCGCCCGCTACCTAAAACGGCAGGCTTCTGGTCATGCAGGGAAGCGCAGGCCCCTGCGTGTAATAATACCGCAGACGCACGCCCAGGCGTCCCCCACCCATTCTAAATCAAGGAGACACGGCCATAGATACCCTACGAGTCAGCGCGCCGGGCCGCATCTGCCTGTTCGGTGAACACCAGGACTACCTCGGCCTGCCGGTCATCGCCGCGGCGATCAACCTGCGCATCGGCGTGGAGGCGACCCCCCACCCCGACCGGCGCTTTGTGGTGGAGATGCCCGACATTCAGGAGCGCGTCGAGATAGACCCCAACACAGAGCAGACGTATGCCCATAAGCGCGACTATCTGCGCTCCGCCGTCAATGTCCTGCGCCGCGAAGGGTTGACCTGGCCGCAGGGCTATCACATTGTCATGCGCGGCGAGATTCCCATCAACGCGGGCGTGAGCAGTTCCTCAGCGATGGTGATCATGTGGCTGCGCTTTTTGCTGGAGACCGGCACGCCGCGCCGCGCCTTCACGCCCGAAGACCTGGCCCGCTGGGGGTATCAGACCGAGGTGGCCGAGTTCGGCGAACCGGGCGGCATGATGGATCACTACTGCGCGGCCCTCGGCGGCGTGCTCTGGATTGATACGCGCCCGCCCTTTGCCGCCGAGCGCTGGTCGCTGCCGCTGACCGGCATCGTCCTGGGCCACTCGCTCCAGCCCAAAGCAACGATTGAGACGCTGGCGCGCTGCCGCCGCGAGGTGACGGAGGGTATGACGCTGCTGCGCGAGCGGCTGCCTTCGTTCGACCTGGCGGCAACGCCTCTGGCGGAGGCCGACGAGCACCTGCCGCATCTGCCCCCCAATCCCGCGCGGCGTCTCCGCGCCAACCTGGTCAACCGGGATCTGACCCGACAGGCGCGCGCCGCGCTGCTGGCCGGCGATACGCGCTCGTTAGGCCGCCTGCTCACCGAACACCATGCCCAGTTGCGCGACGGCCTGGATCTCTCCACCGACAAGATCGAGCGGATGCTTTCGGCGGCCATGGCGGTGGGGGCGCAGGGCGGCAAGGTCAACGGGTCGGGCGGCGGGGGCTGTCTGTTCGCCTATGCGCCTGGCTGTGAAGAGGCCGTTGCGGAAGCCATGCGGCGCGAGGGCGGCCTGCCCTACATCGTGCGCGTGGATGACGGAGCCAGCTGCGCCTGACTTCTCCGTTTACCTAACCCCCCGGCCCGGCAGGCTAAACCCTGCCGCTGTGGGGCGCTGCAAGGGTCGGCGCTGCGCTCGCTCGCGCCTCCGCCTAGCCAGGCCCTTCGCCCACCTGCGTGGGCGGGAATGATCTGCCTACGCAGGCAGAGGCACCCCCCAGCTTCTGCTCTCCCCTCTCCTTGTGAAGGAGAGGGGAAGGGGGTGAGGTCTCTCCCCTCTCCCTACGCAGGCTGGGGTGAGGTCTTCAATGCCGCGATAAACGCATCCGCGTCGAAGACGAAGCCGAACGCCAGCGCCACGCGCCAGAGGCCGATCTCCTTGCAAAGCTCCTGGCGGGCCGTCTCTTTGTTCTCCACGGCGGTCACGGCCTGGCGGAAGGCGGAGCACATTAGGCCCCGCCGCTGCATATCCGCCATGCCTCCCGGCGACAGCAGCAGGCACCAGTTGATAGCAAAGCCGGCGTAGATCAGATGGTTTACGCCGGCCTCTTTGCAGAGCGCAAAGAGCTGGTGGCCGTTCTCGGCAATGCCCTCGTCTCCCTGCGGCCGGGCCTCCGGCGGGAAATCTAGATTCTCAAAGCCGCGTCGGACGTCCGCCTCGTTGTGCGTCCCGACGAAGACATGCTCGGCTCGGAAGTGGCGCAGGCGCTCCAGGGTCGGGTCGGCTGGTATCTGTTCCGGCGGCTCCGGCTCCGGGCCGGCTAGCGCGACCGCCCGCTTGTAACCCGGATACTCCTTATAGGAGTTGCCGCCGCTCACCACATGGAACAGCTTCAGCTCGGAGGCGCGCACCGCTCCCAGCAGCCGGGGGAAAACCGTTTTCAGGATATGATCCGCGCGGGGAAAGTATTCGACGGCGCGATGCCAGCCCGGATAGATTTCCCGCGTCCCCGTGTCCCAGGCGTGCATCACCACGACGGCAGTATGTTTCCGGGAAAGCTCAATCTCCGCCTGCTTCCAGCCGCCATAGCCCTCCGCCAGCACATCCCGGTTAAAATCGGCGTCGAACTGTTGATAATAGTGGGCCGGAACGATCAAGGTCGTCATGGCGTTTTCCCTCCCTTTGCTGCGGCGCAACGTTGCGCCTCCGCTCCTTTCGGGTCGGACAATATCCGAGTTTCCGCCTCCAGGGTGCCAGGCTGCTAGGGTTCCAGGGTTCTAAGCCTGCCCTTTTCGGGCCGGATTGTATCTGAGTTTCCGGAATTGGTTAGCGCAGTGAGCAGGGTATCAGGTTCGGCGGAGCGGATGGCCTGCTTGAGAGCGTGAAGGTGGGTCTCGAAGGCGGCGAGGGCGTCGAGCAGGGCGGCGCGGTTCTCCAGGAAGATATCGCGCCAGAGGGCAGGATCGGCGCCGGCAACGCGGATCAGGTCACGATAGCTGCCGCCCGCCAACTCCAGCGCCTGCTCCGCCGCTGCGTCCGCCTCAACCGTGCGCGCAAAGGCGAAGGACAGAACGTGCGGGAGGTGGCTGATCAGGGCGACGAGGCGATCATGTTGCACGGCGTCCAGCGGAATCGGGCGCGCGCCGAGCGCGGCGATCAGCGCCGCCAGGCGTGCCGCGGGCGGGTCTGCCTCCAGCGCGAACGGCTCCGGGCGCACGATGGCCCAGGCCGCCCCGACGAAGAGATGGGGCTGTGCCGCCTGGATTCCGCTCGACTCAGAACCGGCCATCGGGTGCCCGCCGACAAAGCGCGGTCCGAACAGCCGAGTGCCCGTCTCCGCGATACGCGCCTTCGTGCTGCCCAGATCGGTGATCAGCGCCTCCGGGCGCACGTGGGGGGACAGCGCCTCCAGCAGCGCCGGTATCGCCCCGACGGGCGCAGCCACGGCAACGCAATCGGCGGCGCGCACCGCAGCCGCCAGATCCGTTTCGCCCGCATCAATGGCACCCCGCGCTTCCGCCACGACCAATGTGTCCGCGTGCCGATCCACGCCGACGACGCGCCGCGCCAGCCCACGCGCCCGCAGCGCCAGGCCCAGCGAGCCGCCCATCAGCCCGACGCCAATGATGGCCACGCACTCAAAGGGAGGCCAGCATGGGGGCGAGGGCGGCTCGGAAGGGGCAGCGGTCACAGCGTCTTTCCAACAGCCTGCGCGATGGGCTTGATCTCTTGCATCAACTGGCCGAATTGCGCGAACGTCAGCGATTGCGGCCCGTCCTTGACCGCCTTTTCCGGGTTGGGATGCGTCTCGATGATCAGGCCGTCCGCGCCCGTGGCCACCGCGCCCCGGCTCACCGCGTTGACCAGGCTGCGCTTGCCGGTCGCATGGGAGGGGTCGGCGAAGATGGGCAGGTGCGACAGTTCCTTGATGGCCGGGATCGCGTTGATGTCGAAGGTGTTGCGCGTGTAGGTCTCAAAGGTGCGGATGCCCCGCTCGCAGAGGATAATCTCGTAGTTGCCCTGGCTGGCGATATACTCCGCCGCTTGCAGCCACTCCTCGATGGTGCTGGCCCAGCCGCGCTTGAGCATGACGGGCTTGCGCGCGGTACCTACCTCCCGAAGCAGCGAGAAGTTGGTCATGTTGCGCGTACCGATCTGGAAGATGTCGGTGTATTTGCCGACCAGCTCCACGTCGCGCGTATCCATCACCTCCGTGATGATGGGCAGCCCCGTCATCTCCCGTGCCTCGGCCAGAAGCTTGAGGCCCGCCTCGCCCATGCCATGGAACGAGTAGGGCGAGGTGCTGGGCTTGAACGCGCCGCCGCGCAGGACGTGCGCGCCCTGCGCCCTGACGAACCTGGCCGTCTCGAACAACATCTCCGGCGACTCTACCGTGCACGGCCCGGCCATCACACACAGCTTGCCGCCGCCGATCTGCACGCCCCGCACGTGGATAACCGTTCCTTCCGGTTTAAAGGGCTTGCCGACGATCTTGTAGGGCTTGAGGATGGGCACGACGCGCTCGACATAAGGCAGCGCCTCAAAATGCTCGACCAGCCCCTCTTTGTCCCGCTCCGGCGTGCCGATCACGCCGACAATGGTGCGCTCCACGCCCACCGACAGATGTATGCCGTAGCCTCGCGCCTTTAGGTCGGCCAGCAACTCCTCCTGCTGCGCCTCCGTTGCGCTCGGCTCCAGAATAATAATCACACCCGTTCTCCTTCACTAACAGCCATGCGCCAGAATGTGCCGACTATTATAGCACGCATCCACCGTTGGCGACAAGCTCAGCCTAGAAGGAGTGTCGAATCCGCTGCCGGCTAGAAAACAGGGCAACACCATGCCTCTTTCCCGACCGGATCGCAGCGCTCCTACCCCGGCGTTGGCGTCTCGCCGGGCTGCTGGAGGGGCAATCGAATGCGGAACGTTGTTCCTACGCCCTCTGTGCTCTCGCCTTCGAAGCGCCCGTGATGGAGTTCCGCCACGCGCTTGACGATGGCCGTCCCCAATCCCGTGCCGCCCGGCTTGGTGCTGATAGCTTCCCCGGAAAGGATGCTTTGTAGGATATAGGGCGGCATGCCCCGCCCCGTATCGGCTACCTCCACGACCGCTTCGCCGTCGGCTTGCCAGACGCGCACCCGCACCGTCCCCCCGCGCGGCGTCTCCGGCAGCGCATTGTTGATCAGGTTATAGATCGCGCTCTCAATCAGGAGGCTATCGAAGGGACAAATCACCGGGCCGTCAAACTGGCCCTCCAACCGGACCTCAGCCCTGCCGGCGGCGCTGATAAACTTCTTCAAGATGCCGTCGGCGACTTGAGTTAGATCGTTGGGGGCAATCTCTAGCTTGATGGGCCGGCCCTTGATGGAGTCGGCAAGAAACTCGGTCGTGCGGCGAATCTTATGGCCATAGATATCCATATCGTGGACGATGTCCTGGATATTGGCAATCAAACTCGCGTTGGCGGGGGCATTGCAGCGCTGGCGCAGATCCTCCAGCAGAAGCTCCAGAGTGGGTACGCCGCCGACGACAGCCATCGCATCGTTCTTGATGTCGTGGGCAAAGTGGCCGACGTAGTGAAGCGCGGCGACCTTCTTAGCCTCCTGAGCCAGGTCCATCTTTTGGATGCTCATTGCCGCCACGCTGCCGACAATATTGAGCACCAGCAAGTCTTCGGGTATAAAATCGCCGGAGCGTTTGTTGATCAGTTGAATAACCCCGATAATCTGGCCGCCGGCGTAGCGGATGGGCGAGGTGACCAGGTTGCGCGTTTGATATTTCAGCCACTCATCTATGTCGCGCGCATGGTGGGGATCCGATGCGGCATCGTTGACGAGCTCCGGCTGGCCCGTTTGGTAGACCTGTCCGGCGTTGCCCTTGTTATCCGCCATGACAAAGTTGCGTAGCGCTTCCGCTTTTCCCCCCACTGCATGACGGCAGACAAGCTGACGATTTTTGGGATCGTGCAGCCAGATCGCTCCGCCTGTCGCGTCTACCGCCTGCATGGCGACCTCCAGCGTACGCCGCAATCCCTCATCTAGATCTAGGGTGGAGGAGAGCTCACGGGTAATCTCATGCACCGCCGTGATCAGGCGGCTCTCGCTGGAGAGCGGCTCTTGGGGATTGATTTCGGGCATCGGGCTCCTCCTTGCGCCAGGCGGCGGGCGGACAGCGCGCCGTAGTGTTGCTTTCTGCTGCCTCTATACTGTTCTGTTAATTCGCCTGCCGCAAGCGCGCCTCCTGCGCATTTATTCCGACCTATAGCGGCTCAAGATCATCAGGCCATCGCACAGCGCTTTTTCCCTATTGCCTCGAATCAAGCGCGTCCAGGCGGACTATCAGGGCGCTACCTCTTGACAATGCAACCTAACTGTGTTAGTCTTGTGCTAAGCTGGCCTGTCAGAAGGATTGGCGTTCTCAAGAGCCGGATTTGCACAACGCCGTGTAACGTCAGAAAGGAGACTCAGATGATCAGCCGTCCAACAACGCCTAGATCTGCGTTCACTCTGATCGAATTGCTCGTGGTCATCGCCATTATCGCCATCCTGGCCGCCATTCTCTTCCCCGTTTTCGCCCAGGCCCGCGAGAAGGCCCGCGCCATTAGCTGCACCTCCAACCTCAAGCAGATCGGCCTGGCCACC
>DASRGZ010000057.1:0-19741 GCA_035650735.1 Chthonomonadaceae bacterium | reverse complement strand
CTGCCCACGTAGGTGGGCAGCGGGCCTGGCTAGGCGGAGATCGCCAGGCAGAGCCGCGAACCGTTGAGCGGCGTCCCTGGCAGTCGAGCGTGCGCAGTTCCGACCCTAGCAGAGCCCCACAGCGGCAGGGTTTAGCCTGCCGGGCCGGGGGGGTTAGGTCAAAAGGAGGCGATTCCGCCCCAGGCGTCTCAGGGCCGGCTGATCGGCGGCGGAGTGGGTTCGCTGTTGCTCAGGGAGCTCTCCGGCGTAATGCCGGGCGTCGTCGTATCGCGAGGCGGCGTTATGGGAGCCACCGGAACCGGCGCGGGGCGGTGGGGCCGAGTCGGATCGGGCAGTACCTCGCCGGGGTGCGTTCCCGGCAGCGGCTTGCCTATCGCCGGTGCACCGACCGTAGGCGGGGAGTCAGAGGCTGCTGGCGGCGGCTCGGTAGAGGAGGGCGAAGCGAGCCCTTCAGCCGTCTTGATCTGCTTGAGAAGCTGCGCCGCGTCAGGGGGCATGGGCGTCTCTCCGCTGGAATTGAGGGCCGGAATGCGCATCAGCAGAATCTGGGTCTTATCGCCGCTGGCGCTGATTTCGATGCTCTGCAGGCCGTGATCGGATAGCTCCTTGGTGACGGTCTGCACGCGCTTGCCCTCCTGAATAGCTTCCGAGAAGCTGGCTTTGGGCAGCCGGCTCCGGTAGAACGCGACGACCTTTTCTACCGGATCGGGCGTCTCCAGCAGCAGAAGCAGAGTTCCATCGCTCTCACGAGAGGCCCTCGGCACCCCATCCAGGCCGGTATGCGGCTTCGCGCCCGGATAGAAGGGGACGCCAAAATCGGCTTCGCCGGGCACGCTGGCGGCAGGGACTTTGTCTTTCGCTACTCTGGGTGTTTTAGCGGTCAGGGGAGGCAGCGCCTCGGTACTGCCCATAGAGCGTATGTCGCCGTTGGCGCTGGCGACCACCGGATACGCTCCGGGCCGGTCTTTGTAGCAGCCGGTAATAAGGATTGCCATCGGCAGCGCCGCGCAGAGCAGCAGCGCTGGCAGGCGCCGGAATGGGCGGAAGTGGCGTGGGGGACGGAATGAGCGCATGGTAGGCTCCTTAGGGAAACGCAGCTTCAGGGTCGGTAAGCGCAGACTCGTTATTGGTCTGTCGTATATGATGGCATTGTAACGCCTGGGACGTTGGGCTGTCAAGCTATTTTCCGGCGTTGGGCGCGGATAAAATCGGCCTTCAGGTTCATTGTTGGCAAGTTGGATGCCGAACTAAAGCAAACCTGCAACGCGCCTGTCCTCACCCCTGCCTGCGAGATTTGCCAGCGGGGAGTTGACAGGCAGGCCGCCAGCGTGTATTATTAGCCTGAAATGAGCAGTGTGACCTCTGACTCCTCCGTTCTAGCCGTGCAGGCGCCGACGACAAACCCGACCGTAAAAGCGGGCGTTCATTCGCGGCCCGCCTCCCCTCTCGCTGCTGCCGGCACAGCACCGAAACCCCTGTTCAAAACGCCCGCGTTTGAAGGCCCGCTCGACCTACTTCTCCACCTGATTCGCGCCAATGAGGTAGACATCTACGACATCCCCATCGCCGAGATCACGCAGCAATACCTGGAATACATGGAGTTGCTGGAGGCGCTGGATCTGGCGGTCGCGGGAGAGTATGTGGTCATGGCGGCAACGTTGATCGAGATCAAGTCTCGGATGCTGTTGCCGCCGCCGCCGGCGCCGGAGGGCGAGGAGGAGGGGGAGGACCCACGCGCGGCCCTGGTAGCGCGTCTGCTGGAGTATCAGCAGTATCAGGGCGCGGTCGAGACGCTGCGCGGCTGGGAGGAGCTACGCCGCCAGATCTACTTCCGGGGCGCGCTGGAGAATGTAGACGACTATATCCTGCCGGTGCCGGAGGGGGAGGCGACCGCCGAGCAGCTTTACCAGGCGCTGCATCGGCTGCTGGCGGAGGCGGGCGTGGAGGACCGGCCGGTGACGGCGGTGACGCCGCGCCGCCGCCTGAGCCTGCGGATGAAGATGGTCGAAATCGCGCGCAAAATCGCCGCCGCGCACCCGAACGGGCTGGCGTTTGAGGCGCTGTTCGAGCTGCCCTGCCCGCGCTACGGCATCGTGTTGGCCTTCCTGGCGCTGCTGGAACTGGTGCGGCTGGGGCGGGTGCGCGCCGAGCAGCGGCACCCCTTTGAGACGATCCGGCTCGTGCCGGTCGCAGACGAGCCTGCGGAGACGGAGGACGGATCGGCATGAGCGGCCCCGCAGGTAAGGGGATCGAGGCGGCCCTGGAATGCCTGCTCTTTGTCGCGGGTGAGCCTGTGCCGCTAGCTGCTCTGGCCCGCGCGCTCGCCCTGGACGAGATCGCGACGGAGGCGGCGCTGCGCAGCCTCCAGATCGGCCTGACCGAGCGGGGCAGCGGCCTGCAGCTTTTGCGCATTGCGGGCGGCTGGCAGTTGGCGACGCGCCCGGAACACGCCGAGGCCGTCGGGCGGCTGCTGACGCGCGGCAGCAGCAAGCTGTCGCGGGCCGCGATGGAGACGCTGGCGATCATCGCCTATCGGCAGCCGATCACTGCACCCGAGATAGAGGCCGTGCGCGGCGTCTCCGTCGGCGGGGTGCTCAAGACGCTGCTGGAGCGCCGTCTGATTGCCGAAGCCGGGCGCAAAGCCGCCGTTGGCCGTCCCACGCTCTACGTAACGACGCCCGATTTCCTCCACTATTTCGGCCTCTCCGACCTCTCCCAACTGCCTTCCCTCGAAATGGACGCGCCCGCGCCGCCGCCCGTCCCGGCGGAAGTCATCGCAGATGGCCGTCCACCCACGAACGCAGATCGCAATTGACTCCCATACCCCTCATAGATGAATCAGTTAAACCTCATACAAAGCTCTAGAGCGCCGGGGGCTGAAAACCTCCGATCCTTGCCGGGCACGGAAAGTACCCGGCTCAGGGGCGGCGTTGCCGCCAACCGTCCTTCGGACGGAAAACCCTGCGGGACAGGCGCGTCCGCCAGTCGCAAGGCAAAGGCGCGAGCAAGCGTAGCGCCGTCCCTTGCAGTCGCTTGGCCGTAGGCCCTAGAGCCGGGTACTTTCCGTGCCCGGCAAGGGCAGGGTGCGACTTTTCATTGGTTTCCCTATCAAAGAGGTAGGCAAGCGCGCCAGACTTCTGCCCACATCCAGGAGCGCAGAGCCTGCCTGGCTGTCCTACCTGGCCCAGCTTAAAAAGATTTAATCTCAAATTTAGCTACTTTTAAGCAATTTCCCGTATAATCAAGCCCAGATCGCCAACGAAACAAGCACTACGGCGGATACGGTAGCCTTTTTCGTGACCTCTTCACAAATGAGAAAAACGGATTTGAAAGCAACCATGGCTCTACAACGCTCTCTCACGGCGGGCGCCTGTGCGTTGGCAATCGGTATGGCGCTTGCCGGCTGTGGCAGAGCGGCAGGGAATGTGCTAGGCATCACGCCAGCCGCCGAGGCAACGGCGACCGCGCGGGATCTAACAAAAGCCCATGCTGCCCGGAAAGTGACCCTGCGCGGCGAGATGATCGAGAAGTGCCCCGTGGCGGGCTGCTGGTTCATCCTGCGCGACAGGACCGGCACGGTGCGCGTGGATACCAAGGCTGCCGGCTTCGTGGTCAGCGACGTGCCGCTGCATACGAACCTTACGGTCACGGGCACGGTGGTTCCGGGCGCGCAGCCGGGCCTGGCCGCGACGGGGATACGCTACTGAGGTGAAAAGAGACCTCACCCCCGGCCCCTCTCCTTCGCAAGGAGAGGGAAGAGGCATTTTCGTGCGAGAGGGTGCGCCCCGCGCATGGAGGGCTGAGATGGCAAAGCCGCTTCCCTGGATACTGGGCGCGGGCGTCGTGGCCGCGCTAGCGGCCCGATTTCTCCTGCCGCAATTTGCCCGCGAGCCGGACACGCCTTTCCTGGAGCTGACGCCGCAAAACGTCGCCGCGCAGCAGACAGAGACGGCAGGACTCTGCCCGTGGCGTGCTCCGGAAGCCGATCTGAGACGGTTCTTCCCGCAGGCGACCGGCTTCCGCGACGAGACACTGATCTTAAGCGGGCAGCGTCTGGAGATCGCGCGCCGCCTGGGCCATCCGCCGACCGGCGAAGACCACGCGCTGCCGGTGCACCGCATTCTGCAGGGACAGCTGCCTATCGGCGCGGTGATTACCCGGCGGGTCAAGGGCGAATCGGGCGTCATCGAGCTGGTGCTGGCCGTCGGGACGGAGGGCCAGGTTGTCGGCGCGAGGCTGCAACGGCTGCGGGAGCCTGAGGACGTGGCAAAATGCCTGCAATCCCCTGCCTGGTTGGGCGCGTTCGATGGCAAAACCGCCCGCTCCTCCTGGCAATTGGGCAAGGATATTCCCGCCGTGCCCGCTGCGGCGCAGACCTCCGCGAAGGCCCTACTGGAGGGCGCGCGCACCGTCCTGACGCTGCTGGACATCGGCACGCTGCTGGATATTGGCAGCGGCGCGGCAGGCTCAAGACCGCATTCCCATTTGTGAATTTGCTATGCTCTTCCTCGCTCTTCGCAACTTAATGCGCCGCCGCCTGCGCAGCGGCCTAACCCTCCTCGGCGTGGCCGTCGCGGTCGGCGTGCTGGCCTGCCTGCTGGCGTTCGGGCAGGGCTACCAGCGCGGGCTTTCCCGCGAGCTTGACGGCATGGGGATGCAGATGATGCTCGTGCCCCTCGGCTGCCCTTACGATGCGGCGGCGCGGGTGCTTAAAGGCAAGACGCTCGACGTCTCCCTGCCCCAGTCGGCGCTGACCGCCGCGCGTCACGACCCCGCCGTGACCCATGCCGCACCGATGCTGCTCGTGGCCCTGCCGCGCCCCTCCGAAGGACGCACCGACCTCTGGGTGGGTGTGGACCAATCTATCCGCGCGCTCAAGCCCTGGTGGAAGCTGAAAGCGGGCTCGCGCTGGTTCCCAAACGGCGACGCGGTGATCCTGGGCGCGGAGGCGGCAGCGACCGAGATGCGGCAGGTGGGCGATTCCTTCTACAGCCCGGAGACCGGGAAGCGCCTGAAGGTCTGCGGCATCCTGGAGCGCAGCGGCACCAGCGACGATAGCCAGTTCTTTATTCCGCTGGCGACGGCGCAGGCCATGTTCCACCAGCCAGGCCGCCTGACGGCCATCGCCATCCGATTAAAAGACCCCGCGCTGATCACGGACGCTTCGGCGCGTCTGCAGCGCACGCCGGGAGCGCAGGTGGTGACGCTGGCCGAGATGATGGGCACGTTTCTGAACCTGATCGGCGCGGTGCGCACGCTGGTGCTGGCTATCGCCATCCTGGCCGTGACCATCAGCGCACTCTCGGTATTCAACACGATGCTGGCCGCCGTATTGGAACGGACGGGCGAGTTGGGCGTGATGCGCGCGGTCGGGGCGTCGCGCGGGCAGGTATTCCGGCTGCTGGCCGTCGAGGCGGTGCTGCTGACGGCACTGGGAAGCCTGGCGGGCCTGCTGCTGGCGGCGGTGGCAGGCCGGGCTATCGAGCAGGCGGTGAAGGGGTTGGTGCCGCTGGCCCCTGCGGAATCGCTGCTGACGCTGACCGGGGATGTGGCGATGCAGTGCGCGCTGGTGGGGATCGGCGTGGGGCTGGCGGCAGGGCTGTATCCGGCGTGGCAGGCAAGCCGCCTGCAGCCGGCGCGCGCCTTGCGCCTGGAGTAATTTTGCAATGACCTGGCTGCGATTGGCATTCCGAAACAGTGGGCGGCGCAAGCTGCGGACGCTGGTGACCGTGATGGGGGTTGCGATTGCGGTCGCGGCGTTGTTCAGCCTGGCGGCGTTTCAGCGCGGCTACCAGGCGGGGATGCAGGGCGAGCTGGACCGGCTGGGCGCGCATGTCCTGGTCGTGCCGAAGGGCTGCCCTTACGATGCCGCCTCGATAGCGCTCCACGGCGCAAGCTGGCCCTGCTATCTCAAAGAAGAGTATCTGGCGCGCGTGCGGCGCACGGAGGGCGTGGACACCGCCGCTCCCCTGCTGATGAATGCCGTCTACGACCAGGCCAGCGGCGCGCAATCGGTCTATCTGGGAGCCGAGCCGGGGCTGCTGGCGATCAAGAAGGGCTGGCGTATCCAGGGCGCTTTCCCGACGCAGGGGCAGGACTGCCTGGTGGGCGCGACGGTGGCGGAGACTCTGCGCCTGAAGGTTGGACAGGCGTTTGCGCTGCCCGGCCTGGAGGGGAAGCGGGGCCGCGTGGCGGGTATCCTGGCTCCAACGCAGGGCGCGGACGATACCTTTATCTACCTGCCCTTGGCGGCGGCACAGCAGCTTTTCCATCGTCCGAAGCAGTTGACGCATATCCTGGTGCGGCTGACCGATCCGAACGAAATGGAAAGCGTGGTGGCGGCGCTGCGCGGGTGCGACGCGGGCCTGGAGATGAACGTCGTGCCGCTGGCGCACCTGTTCCGTACCATCCAGGGCCTTGTGAGCTCGACGCGCACGCTGCTCTACTGCATCCTGCTCGTGGCGCTGCTGGTGGCGGGAGCCGGAGTGAGCAATACCGTACTGATGGCCGTCACGGAGCGTACGCGCGAGATCGGGGTGCTGCGGGCCGTCGGCGCCTCGCACGCCGACATCTTCCGGCTGATCTGGCTGGAGACGGTCCAGGTCTGCCTGCTGGGCGGTCTGTTGGGCGTACTTGTCGCCGGCCTGGGAGCGCGGAGCGTGGAGAACTGGCTGCGGGAGCGCCTGCCGTTCTCGCCTTCGGGGGCGCTTGTCCATCCTGAGCTGAGCGTCGTTCTGCTCTGCCTGGCGGGAGCAGTGCTGCTTGGCAGTGTGGCGGGGCTGCTGCCGGCCTGGCGCGCGGCGCGGCTGTCCCCGGTTGAAGCTATCCGCACCGGCGGCTAAAAACAACCTCAACAGGATGAACAGGATTTCTCAGGATTGACAGGATTAGGTAACCCAAGTTGCTACCTAGGAACACGTTTGAGAGAGAATCGCTCTGGAAACCGGCTTTTGCATCACCGTTTGCCTTCTCGAAGAGGCAAGGTAGCAACTTGAGTTAGGTAATCATTCCCAATGGTGTGGACGTATCTCCTCAGCAGGCTGCTTGAGATTGATCAACACGGCTGGGAGTGTCTACCCAGGATTAAGGTAAGAGACAAAAGCCTTCCAGTCAACTAAGTTCACAGAAATAGGCACTCGGTTAGTTGTGTGGGTTTCAGAAATCCTGTTTAATCCTGCTAAGAGTGCCGAACACAACCCGTTCCCCCTCTGCCTTGCAGGGAGAGGGCCGGGGTGAGGGGAGCGCCTCACAGCCACGTTATGTTAGGGGCTCTAAATCCTGTTAATCCTGTTGGAAATAAGAGAAAGGAAAAGGGCGGTGGTTTTGAATGCGGTGAGGACGAGGGGGCAGGCGGAAGTCGCGCAGGAGTTGGGTCTGGCGGCAGCGCCGCTGGTATCGGCGGTCGGGCTGACAAAGGTCTATCCACGCGGCACAGAGGCGGTACGGGCGCTTGATGGCGTTACGTTTGCCTTGCAGGAGGGCGAGTTTGCCGCCATCGTCGGGCCTTCGGGTGCGGGCAAGACGACCCTGCTGCACCTGCTCGGCTGCATGGATGCGCCGACCTCCGGCGACCTGGTTCTGGCCGGACAGTCCACGCGCGGCCTCTCCGATGCCGCCCTGACCCGGCTGCGGCGGGAGCACATCGGGTTTGTGTTCCAGCACTTCGGGCTGCTGCCCACGCTGACGGTGGCGGAGAACGTGATGCTGCCGGCGCTGTTTTCCCGCCGGAAGGCGCAGGGGCGGGCGCTGGAGCTCCTGGAAAAGATCGGGCTGGCCCACCGCCGCCACCATCGGCCCCATGAGCTTTCCGGCGGCGAGATGCAGCGAGCCGCCATCGCCCGCGCGCTGATTAATGGCCCGCGCCTGCTGCTGGCCGACGAGCCGACCGGCAACCTGGACAGCGCCAACGGCGAGGCGATTATCGCCCTCTTCGATCAACTTAACCGCGACGGCCTGACCGTCGTGGTCGTTACGCACAACGCGGCGCTGGCCGAGGCCGCGCGCCGCCAGCTTACACTGCGGGATGGACGGCTTGCGTCCGATTCCGCCCGCTAAAGACGCACTAACGTTCCACTTCTCTCTTTGTGTTCAGGAGGCACATTCTACCATGTTTGTCGCACAGAAGCTGCGAGCAAAGGCATTTACTCTGATCGAGCTGCTCGTCGTCATCGCCATTATAGCGATTCTTGCCGCGATTCTCTTCCCGGTCTTCTCCCAGGCGCGCGAGAACGCGCGGCGCACCGCCTGCATCTCTAACGTCAAGCAGTTGGGCCTGGCCTGGATGATGTACGCCCAGGACCACGATGAGTCGTTCCCGCCCAACAACTCCACCAACGGCGCTAACGCGCAGTGGGTTCCGGCAACAGCCGGCCCGTTCCCCTGCAAGCCCTGCCGCCCGCGCCGCAAGGCCAGCGTTCCGCCCGATGATCCGGTACTCTTCCCCAAGCTCGACCAGGCGGCATATGACCCGCGCGTGTTCGCCATGCCGTATATCAAGAACGTCGGCCTCTTCAAGTGCCCCAGCGATAACGGCATCCCTGCGGGCGACGTGCCCGACGATCCCTCGCAGGGGCGGCCCGTCTGGCAGGTGGAAGGGACAAGCTACTGCCTCAATACTGTGATGACCCGGCTGAGCAAGCTGGCGGCGATTCCGGTGCCTTCTCTGACCTACATGGGCGCGGAGGTGGCCTCCTTCCATGCCGGGCCGAGCCGCATGGTCTCCGGCTGGAAGTCCGCTTCCACCGGCCCGCTGGATCAGCGCCACGATACGACCGGCCCGGTGCGCGTGGCCTACTTCTGCGATGGGCACGCCAAGCTGGCGACCGAAAAGTTCATTGCGGCACAGTGCTCGCCGTTCCCCTCCATTCCCCTGGAGGACGGCACCTATCAGTCCGTTCCGTAGGCTACCCTGCGGCGGCACATAAAAGCCCGGTGAGGAGAGTTCCCTCGCCGGGCTTTTTTCGAAAGCTCTCCCATGACGCTCAGGCGCGAATATCGAGTACGCCTCCCGTCCCTTCCCTGGAGGTAGTTCCTGCATCCTTTGCAGGGCCGATCTGCTGGCGAATGCGGCTTAATTGCCCGGACAACCGCTCATCAAGCTGCCGCGCCAACTCTGCCTCGCGATTGGCAGAGGCGCTCCGGGCGGAACTCTTGGCATGAGCTGCCGATGAGCTATCGCGCGCCGCTGCATAGACCGACGTTGCCGCAGATATGCTTGGCATAAACTGCCCCTCCTTTCCTCCCTCCGGCAAGGTACTCGGCGCGAATAAATCCATCCAGGATAGGATAGATTAGAGCCTGATACCGAAGAGTGGGCGTGACCGCTAGAGAAGAGCCGGGCCTGGCGCCGGCGAAAAGCCCCGATTTAGTATACGCCGTCCTGTACGGTGCGTCGCTCCAGGCAGTCACGTTGTCACTACTATGATTGCCACATAACCTGCGATCTATCTACCCGTCGGAATGCCGGATTTACCGCGCAGATCCTGCGTGCCGCTGTCGCCGGTGACCACCGCCTGGATTAGTGTCGAGGTGGTTCTGCGCGGAGCCTGCGCGCCGCCTCCGGTCGCGCCGGGGCCAGCGCCAAAATCGCCCGGGCGGCGTATCTCGATGCGCGTGTTGCGCCCGATCAGCAGGCTGTCGCCGAAACGCAGCGGGGTCGGGCGTAGGGGCGGGATCAGCGCGCCCGCCGTGCGCCCGTTGAAGCGGATGCCGTTGGTGGATTGGAGGTCCACCACCACCGGACGCCCGCCCTCCAGCCGGAACTCGCCGTGCAGCCGCGACATCCCGGCATCGTCAATCTGGATGGGCAGCACGGAGGTCGGCGCTTTGCGCCCGAAGCGGATCGGCGTGCCGGTAAAGGGCACGCTGAAGCGCTCCCAGGTCGGATAGGGATAGTCCGGCTCCGGCTGCTCGTCTACGCTCTTGTCGTTGATGAAGACCAGTTCCAGCAGCGGCTCCTCGGAGGCTTCCTCGTCCGAGCGCGCCGGCGGAGCGTCTACATCCGGGCCGTCCACCAGCCGCAGGGCATTGAGCGTGACCAGCAGCGCCACGCCCACATCGCCCAGCACCGCCAGCCAGAGCGGCAGCGTCGCCATGATCGCCGAGACGAGCAGCGCCGCCTTGGTCACCAGAGAGATGGCCACGTTCTCGCGCACAATGGTGCGGGTGCTGCGGCTCAGCTTGATCAGGAAGGGCAGGCGCGAAAGGTCATCCCGCATCAGGGCGACATCGGCGGCTTCCAGGGCCGTGTCGCTGCCCGCCACGCCCATCGCGATCCCCACATCCGCCGCCGCCAGCGCGGGCGCATCGTTGACGCCGTCGCCGACCATCGCCACGCGCCCGTAGCGGTGCTGCAGGAAGTGGATATGCTGTAGCTTCCGGTCCGGCAGCAGGTTGCCCTCGTACTCCTCCAGGCCCGCCGCTTGCGCCACCTGCGCGGCCACGCGCGTGTTGTCGCCGGTCAGCATCGCCTGATAGACGATGCCCATGCGGTGCAGGGTGGCGATGGCGGTCTTGGCCTCCGGGCGCGGCTGGTCGCGCAGCAGGATCAGCCCCTGCAGGCCGCTGCGATTGCCCAGCAGCACGCCGGTCATGCCGGTAGCTTCCGCCTCGGTTAGCGCCTCTGAGGCTGCCAGGGGAAGCTCGATCTTCTGGCTCTGGAAAAGCTGTAGGTTGCCGAGCAGGAAGGGCACGCCGTTGACAGTGGCTTTCACGCCGCGTCCCGGCATCTCGACGAAGTCGGCGATCTGGTAGGAGGGTGCCTCGTAGCGGGCCGCCTCCTGTAGGATGGCCTGCGCCAGCGGATGGGTCGAGCGCCGCTCCAGAGTGGCCGCCAGCACCAGAATCTCCGCGCAGGTCATATTGCCGAGCGGCAGGACGTCCTCCACTTTCAGGGCGCCCTCGGTCAACGTGCCGGTCTTATCGTAGACGACGGCTTTGACCGTGCCGATGGCCTCCAGGTAAGCCCCACCCTTGACCAGCACGCCGCGCCGTGAGGCCGTGCCCAGCGCCGTCACAATGGCAACCGGCGTTGAGATGACCAGCGCGCAGGGGCAGGCGATGATCAACAGCGACAGCGCCCGGTGGAACCAGGTCGGGAAGAACCACCAGAAGTCGCCGCCCATCATCAGCGGCGGCACGAGCGCCACGCCCACGGCCAGCCAGAAGACGATGGGAGTATAGACCCGCGCGAAGTGGTCAATGAATTGCTCGGCGGGGGCGCGCTGCGCCTGGGCCTCCTCGACGTTGTGGAGGATGCGCGCCAGCACCGTATCGTGATAGGGCCGGGTTACGCGCGCCTCCAGCGCGCCCTGACCATTGAGCGTCCCAGCGTAGACCGGAGCACCCACTCCCTTTTCGACCGGCAGGCTCTCCCCGGTGATCGGCGCCTCGTTGACGGCGCTGGCCCCGTGGATCACCTCGCCGTCCATAGGAATACGCTCGCCAGGGCGGATGACCAGGATATCGCCGACCCGCACCTGGGAGACGGGCAGGCTCTCCTCATGCCGGTCGTGGAGCACCCGCGCCGTCGGCGGCGTCAGCGTCATCAAGGCGCGAATGGAGCGGCGCGTGCGCTCCAGCGTTGCGGTCTGGAGCATCATGCCCACGCCGTAGAGAAGCACGACGCCCGCCGCCTCGTCCCATTCGCCGGTCGCCGCCGCCCCGAGTACCGCCAGCGTCATCAGCACATTCATGTCCACGGTGCGCGAGCGCAGCGCGGAGAGGGCCGCGCGCAGGATGCCCCATCCGCCCACCAGGATCGCCACCGCCCAGAGGATGTGGCTGGCCCCGTGATGCCCTTCCGCGCCCTCCAGCATCTGCGTCCCCAGCGCCACGCCCGCCAGCGCCGCGCCCAGGACCACCTGCCCGCCGCGCCGCCGCAGAAAGGCGAAGGGCGCCCTGCGGATGCCTGCGGCCAGTGCCTCCTGCTCCGCCGTGCTCTCTTCCGCTGAGAGGGGAACGCCGCGCTCCAGCAGCCGGGCGCGCACGCCATGGCTCTGGATGCGCCGGACGATTGACGCCAGGCTCACCTTGCCGCGCTGGAATTCGACGTGTATCTGTCCGGCGGCAAAGTTGGCGCTCGCCCACAGAACCCCCTCCAGGGCGCCCACCGCGCGCTCGATACTGCGCGCGCAGTCCGGGCAATCCAGGTCTTCCAGCACAAAGGTCGCGTGATCGACCTGCGCCCGGATCTCTGCGCCAATGCGGCGGGCCTCGCTTTCCAGGCGCGAAAACGTGACCAGGTTGGGGTCATAGGAGACATGGAGGGTGTCATGCGCGTTGTTGACCGAGGCATCTACAACGCCCTTGATGCGGGTCAGCTCCTGCTGCAAGCGCCCGATACAGCGCAGGCACTCGTCGCCCGCCGGCAAGATGACAGGCAGATCCAGACTACGAGTATCCATACCTTGTCTTTCCGCACCCGGCCCGGGTGCTCTAACCAAACCTCCCCTGCTCCCCCGCTCTGGGGCGGATCGGACATCTTACCTAAGTACCTAGAGCCCTAGAACTTTAAGAACCCTCAGCACCCCTGATCCCCCTTTCGGGGCGGATCGGACATCCTACGGATGTGTTCCAATCCCTGCTGCAGCAGGGGATAGAGGCGAGCATCCTCCAGGGAGTAGTACACGAGCCGACCGACGCGCCGAAACTTGACCAGGCGCAGGTCGCGCAGGATACGCAGTTGATGTGAGGTGGCCGATTGGGCCAGGCCCAGCGCGGCGCAGAGCTCGCCCACGCAAAGCTCGCTCCGGGCCAGCGCCTCGATGATTCGCAGGCGGGTCGTATCGGCCAGGGCCGCGAACAGTTCGGCCAGATGGCGCATTGTGCCGGTCTCCGTAAGCTCCGCCAGCGGCCACCGGGGCTGTCCTGCGGCGATTCCCTCTGGCGCGCAGGAGGACAATTCCGCCTGCGGCTCCCCGGAAGGGGGCGTTTCGGCGCCAGCAGTGACGGAAACGACAGCGATGGATCGGTCCGCTAGAGTAGGCATGAATAAGGACCCTCGCCGCGTGGGGAATTGGCACTCAGGCGCCGATGCGGCTTGGCGCGCAGGGGAAGGCTGCGCTTGAGCAGAGTAGCGTTGTGCGAACACATGAACCGGCGCTCATACGTTCGCAGGCATTGTAACAGGTTTTGTGACAATTTGCAACAGGCTTTTTTACGGCTTCTCTCTTCCATCCGGCAAAATCGCTTTCAAGATTTTCGTTTTTTTGCGCGAAGACCTCTTGACAAAAATACAGAGAGTTGTTATTCTTCTTCTAACACGCGTTAGCAGATTCGTTGCGTGATAGTTCTCTAATTCTTTAGAAGGATAAAATGCCCTCGCGTCGTGTGCGTATGATTGATGTGGCCCAGGCCGCCGGGGTGTCCCGCACGACCGCTTCTTTTGTGCTCAACGGTCGCGATGCCGGCATTCCCCCGGAAACCCAGCAGCGCGTGTTGCTGGCCGCCCGGCAGCTCGGATACCGGCCCAACGCCACGGCCCTGGCGCTGGTGACGGGGCGGACGCACCGCATCGGCATCGTCCTCAACGAGCCGGAAAGCTTTCGGGCCAATGACCTCTACTTTTCCAACGTCCTGGCGGGCGTTACAAGTGGGGCAGTTTGCCACAATTACAACCTTTTGCTCCATTCGGCGCATTACCCAGACTGGCAGGCGCTCTACGCCGACATCCTGAGTGGAGCCAGCGATGGCACGCTCCTGATTGGCCGCTATGCCAGCGATCAGCTTACGCCCGCCCTGCTGGACACCGATGTCCCGGTGGTGTGCATCTCCTACCAGATCGATCACCCGCGCTGCTACGCGGTGGACTGCGATAACGAGGAGGGCGCTTATCTGGCTTTCCGGCACCTGATCGATCTGGGGCATCGGCAGTTCGCGTTTTTCTATCCGGGGCATTCCGTCTCCTGGGGATGTGAGCGCTACCTGGGCGCACTGCGGGCGCTCGACGAAGCCAGCTTACCATCGGATGCGCTGCACGTCTATGAGTGGCCGGAGACCGCGCTTCCCTCGCTGAAGTGGGTCCACTCGGCGATAAGTTTTCTCCAATCCGTGCGCCCGCGCCCAACCGCGCTGGTTTGCTGCGAGGAGGCGCGCGCCCTGCATCTGGTGGAGCGCCTGCCCGGCGCCGGCGTGCGCGTGCCCGACGACCTGGCCGTCGTCAGCTTCAACTCCACGGAGCTAAGCGCGCTGGCCCGCCCATCGCTGACCTCCATATGGCAGCCGCTCAAAGAGATCGGGGCGGCGGCGGTGGATATGCTGATCGATCTGATCGAGGAGCGCGACGTCCCGCAGCGCTGCCGGCGCTTCCCCGTATCGCTGCACGTGCGCGAATCCAGCGGCACGGGCATGGAGAGCCCTCGCACATAGACTGATGCGAAAGGAGGTGAAAGGATATGGCTGGAGGAACCGGTCCGACCCTGGCCCAGCAACCGGCCAAGCCCATCATCATCGCTGTGGCTGCCATCGCGCTGCTGGCGTTTATTGCCTGGCTGGCCTATGCCAACCTACTCGCCCCGCCTAAAACCCCGCCCATGTCCAAACAGGAGCAAGACGTCAATAACTGGATAAAGCAGAAGGCGAAGGAGAGCGGCGGAGATCCCAGCAAGCTCAGCAAAGAAGATTACGATAAGCTGCAACGCATTACCGGCGGACGCGGCGAGATGGCACTTCGAGGCTTCGCGAACAACCCGCAATAACGGCGCTATCGTTCGCGCTACCATCCCTGGCCGCAACGCGGCACGACCCTGGAACGCACCATCATGTCCAAATTCATGGGAGGTTCGACCATGCATTACCGCAAGACCCGAAAGCCCGGGTTTACCCTGATCGAGTTGCTCGTCGTTATTGCCATTATCGCTATTCTGGCGGCCATCCTGTTCCCGGTCTTTGCCCAAGCGCGCTCCAAGGCGCGGCAGGCGGCGGGAACCAGCAACGCCAAGCAGGTAGCTCTCGCCATTAACATGTACGTCCAGGATTATGATGAGCGCTGGCCGCGCGCCGGATGGGAGTGCCAGACCAACGCCGACGATCCCAGCATCCCTCCCGGTGCGGAAAACGCCTGCGGCGCCACCTCCTGGCAGAACGTCACCGCGCCCTACCATAAGAACGGCGGGATTTTCGTCTCACCGGGGGATGCCAGCCAGCCTGACTTCACCTGGGGCCCGGACATGCATATGACCGACGGCAACGAGAGCCTGCTCATCAACGACCTGCTTTCCCACGATATGCCCACAACGGCGGCGGGCTACTGCGACGTGACCAACCAGGTCCACTACTCCACCGGCCTCTCTCTGGCCTCCGTCAACTCCCCAGCGGACTGCGTGCTGCTCTCCGAGGGGCACTGCGGCTGGGCCAAGCTCAAGGACAGTTCCAGCGCCCAGGCTAAGGGGCCGGACTGGACCGGCAGCACTGACCCGCACAATAAGTGGCATATGGAGCAGACGATGTCCGGTTACCAGACCTGGCTGATGGCCGGCACCAACTATGTCCCCTGGGGCGTGCGCATCCTCGGTGCCCCGTTCTATAACGGGGGCGGCATCGTCGCCTTCACCGACGGCCATGTCAAATATGTCAAGATGACCGATAGCAACGGGCAGCCCATCCTTTGCAGCACGCTCAAGTTCGCTAAGCACGTGGACCCCCTGCAGCGTGGTGCCGAGGCGGACGGCTGTAACAATCCGAATAACCCGCTCGGCGGTAACGGTAACTGGCAGTGACCACCAGACCTAACCCCCTATAGCGGCAGGGTTTAGCCTGCCGCTTCAGGGCCGACCGCAGGGGTGAGGTCTCTCCTCTCTCCTTCGCAAGAAGCTTGAACGATGGCAGGCCGGGACCTACGGCCCGGCCTGCGCTTCTCTCAATCATGAAACACCTGACCCGCTTCTGGCAAAATCGCTGCGCCGCGCGGCGGCTCGAACTCCTGGCGCTGCCGCTGCTTCTTGCCGTCGCCGCCTACCTCTGGACGGCCCCGATCCGCGCCGAGCGCGCCCTGCGCAGCGCCTCATTTGACACGCTGATTGCCGCCTCCAAACGCGAGCCGAACAACCCACGCGTCTTCTATCACCTGGGCCTGCGCCTGCAAACCTTCGGCCAGATTGGCCCGGCGCGCGCCGCCTTCGCCCGCGCCGCCACCCTCGACGGTGACGACGAAGACTCCTGGCTGGCCTGGGCCGCTATGGCGGGCGCGCTCGGCAGCGACCAGGAAGCCTTCGCCACCCTCACGCAGTTCCTCAAGACCCACCCGCGTAGCGAACGCGCGCACTTTGCTCTGGCCCTCTTCTATCACGAGGAGGATGCCCTGCAGCGCGCCTATGAGGAGGCCCTGGCGGCAGCCAGGATCAACTTCGGGAACGCCGCCGCGTGGAGGCTGGCGGGCGTCGAAGCCCTGGCGCTGAACAAGTACCCAGAGGCGGAATCCGCCCTGCGGCAAGCCCTGGCCCACGATCCTAGGGACTGGCGCGCCCAGTTGGCCCTCGGGAACGCGCTCACCGAGGCACGCCGTGAGGGCGAGGCGCTGGCCTGTTACGAGAAGGCGGCAGCCCTGGCCCCGGACCAGGCCGCGACCGTTCTGGCGCTGGGACGCGCGCAGCTTAAACGCGCCGCCAATCCTTCCGATCTGGAGGGCGCACGGCAGACGCTGGCGCGTGCCGTCGCCCTGAACCCGAATGCCGCCCCGGCCCTGCTCGCCCTCGGCCAGGCATACCTGCGTGCGGGGCGCTGGCAGGAAGCCCGGCAAATCCTGCAAAATGCCGAGCGCCTGGCCCCTGCCGACCCGGAGATCCATTTCAGCCTGCGCCGGGTCTACCTGCGCCTGGGCGACACCGCCGATGCGGCCCGCGAGACACGCCTCCACGTCCAGGCGCAAGCCTACCGCACCGAAAAGTATAACCTGCTCAGCAGCATCTACCAGGTGAAGAACGATCCCCAATTGCGCCTGAAGCTGGCCCGCCTCTGCGCCGCGCACGGCGAGTATGCGGAGGCGGCGCGCGAATACCGCCGCCTGATCGGCCGGGCCGCTGCGCTGGAAGTCGCGCAGAAAGAGCTGGCCGCGCTCGAACGCTGGCATCCCGAGGTGGTCCACCACGCGGTCGCGCTGCCTCTGCCGCCGGAAGCCTCGCCCACGCGCCTCGCCCTGGCGACGCTGCTGCGGGATGCGGATGCCATGCTGGCGCAGAAACGCTATGCCGAGGCCGAGCGCGCCTATGCCAACGCGCTGGCCCGCGATCCCAATTCGGCGTTGGCATATCAGGGTCTGGGCGTGGCGCTGGATGGGCAGGGCAACAAGGAAGAGGCGTTCCAGGCCCTCGCCCACGCGATCCGCCTGTGCCCCAACCTGCCGGAAGCGGAATTTACCCTGGCGCGGCTCTACTTCGATGCCGGTTTCGTGGATGAGGCGGCCCATCGCATGGAGCATGTGGTCAAGGAGGCTCCCGACAACGCAAAATACTGGCACGCCTATGGATTGGCCTGCGCGCAGCATGAGGCGCGCACCGTCGAGGCAGAGGCCGCCTTCCGCCGCGCCGTGGCGCTCCTGCCGGGCCGGGCGGACTACCTACGCGACCTGGCCCGGGGAGAAACGCACACGCACAAGCTCACGGAAGCGCAAGCCCACTACCGCCAGGCGCTCCAGCGTGCCCCCAACGATCCCGCCACAATGCTGGCGCTGGGCCTGTTCCTGATCGATCACCAACCGACGGCGGCACGGCAGCGAGAGGCCGAGGGCCTGCTGCAAAAATCGGCAGCCGCGTACGCCAACAATCCCGAGGCGCTCATGGGCCTGGGTCGCATCGCCCTCAACCGGGGCGATGCCCGGCAGGCCACCGCCTACCTGGAAGCAGCGGTCATGCGCGCGCCGAACCTGGCGCCGGCCTGGTACCACCTGGCGCGCGCCTACGACCGACTTGGGGACCGTAAGCGCGCTGCCTCCAGCCGGACAATCTTCCAAAGCATCAGCGACTATAATACGACGCTCTACGATACGGAAGTGGCCGCGCACAACCGCTTGAAAGACCCGGCTCTCCGCCTGAAATTGGCGCGGCTCTATGCCCAAGGGAGCCAGAACGCTAAGGCTATCAACCAGTACCAGATGTGCCTGACGCTGGACCCAAAGAACGCGGACGCACGCAAGGAGTTGCAGGCGTTCGTCGCGCGCCTGAAAGCGCAGGGTCAACTGCCCTCCATGACGGCGCTCAACGGGATGCTGCTGGCTTCCATCCAGGCCCGGTGAGGCGAGCAGGCTTCCTCCTTAATGACGGCTAATTGGCGAAAACGTGGGAACCTTCCTTCCCTCGGTGAGGCGAGCAGGCTTCCTCCTTAATGGAAGGGAAGCTGGTCAGTTGAGCCGGCTTCCCTCGTTTGATTCGCCGCAAAAAGAGCCGCCGATGCGCGGATAGATGCAGAGGATCGGCATTTTCCTCGGCCTCTATTGGCGTGCATCGGCGGTTGAGGTCACTGTGGAACCGCACATCGGCGCCCTGTTAGGTGGATGGAAGGACGGGCGTGGTAACGGGCTTGCCGTCCACCGATTGTCTCTGATTGACCTGTTCAGAGCGCTTCAGCTTCCAGCCGTGGGCGGTTTTGGTCCAGAGATCCCGCCAGGCGCTGCCTTCAAAGAGATGGTGGGTCTTACCTTTCCCATCGGTCTTAAACCCGGCAAATACGTGGGTGCATTCCACCTGCTCCTCTTTGCCCTGCGGCGTCATCCGGCTGATGCTGACCGTAAATTGAATGCCGGGCTTGAGCGCGGCCACTCTACGCCGGTATACGCCCTCCATCTGTTTGAGGTCCCGCTTTTTCCCATCCAGCAGCTTCCAGGAAGCATCCGGAGTGACCATCTGCCGGACGGCCTGGAAATCTTTCCTCAAGATGGCGCCCGCCAGTTTGCCATACTGCCCCTGCAGCTCCTTTTTGAGGGCGTAGTCGTCGGCCCGGGCTGCTCCAACCCCAACGAGGGCCAGCGCCGCCAGGCCCATAGCGAATCGTGCTTTCATGGCTTCCCTCCGCGCGAGTGACACAGTCAGACCTGTGCCCGGATATGGTTCGCTAGCAATAACCGCGATTCCTGCCGTTGAGCGCAGCGTTCCCTTCTTTCCCCTACCCTGCGCGGCAGGTCGGTCACGGAAAGCGGATTTTTGGCCTCTTTCGCTCTTTTCCTACTCTGAAAGGTCGGTCGGCCTTTTTCCATGCAGCCGACCGGCGCCAGCCACTCCAACTTATTGAACCCCAGAAAGTGTGCATTCGTCTATGCCAGTGTAATGCCTGCCAAGAGGAAAGGTTTCGTGCCTGACTCCGTATACACAAGTGAGGGCGCTTTCCGGCCATGAAAACAGGTTCGCCACTCAACAGCCGGCTGCGCAAACAGCGTTTGTGTTTAGGGTTAGGGTTTCCTATTCGGGGCACTGCCGGCGGCAGTCCCGGCTGTGGGAACGTCGCTTGTGTTCAGAGGGCAGGGAAAGCCAGGCAGCGCATGAGGAGATGCGGATATGGCAAAGACGGTGGTTGGTCTTTTCGATGATCTGCAGGACGCGCAAGCCGTCGTGCGGGAACTGGAGATCATGGGCCTTCGGCGTGAGGACATCAGCGTGGTAACAAAAGCGGATACGGCAGGGCTGCCCGACGGCAGGCAGAACATTGTCGCCAGTGGAACCACTAAAGGCGCCGAGGCAGGCGCCGTGATCGGAGGGCTGGCGGGACTGCTGATCGGCCTGGCTCCGATTGCCCTGCCGGGGATCGGCGTGATCCT
>DASRGZ010000056.1:0-106056 GCA_035650735.1 Chthonomonadaceae bacterium | reverse complement strand
GGCCACACTATCGTTCTCGCGCACCAGGCCCAGCAGCAGGTGTTCGGTGGAAACATAGTTCTCGCCGAGACGTCCGGCCTCTTCCTGAGCGAAGAACACAACGCGCCTTGCCCGCTCGGTAAATCGCTGCCACATGGTTGTTTCTCCTTTTACCTAACCCCGTCGTCCCGGCAGAACTTCGGTCTCCTCTTCCGCTTCCCTGGCCGTCCGTTCCAGGATTCGGGCGCGCAGTTCACTATCCAGCGCTTCCAGGTCGAGCGCGCGCAGTTGATCGCCGATGCGCCGCATCGCCTCGGCCTCCCGTCGGCAGCCCGCGCACCTTGCCAGGTGCAGGGCCACTTCCGATTTCCGCAGGAGCGACAGTTGGCCGTCTACATACGCTTTCAAATCGTCTCGTATCGTTTCACAGTTGCTCATAGCGGTCTCTCCCTGGCCCTGTCGGGCAGCCGCGCGCTGCCGTTGCCCAGCACATAGTCGCCCAGACGGTCGCGCAGACGGCGGAACGCAGTAGACAGCCGCGACTTGACCGTTCCCACCGGTATCTCCAGCACCTCCGCGCACTCCTGATAGGTCAGCCCCAGCATCTCGCACAGCACCACCACGTCATGATGATAGGGCGGGAGCTCGTTCAAGGCCCGCCGCACCCGATCGGAAAGCTCGCACTTCTCCACCGCTTGCATTGGGTCGGCCCGCCAATCCGCCGACGCGCAGGCGGTCTGCTCGTCATAGGGGATAATCTCTTGCCGGGAACGCTTGCAGTATTTCAGGCAGTGGTTGACGGCGACGCGGTACACCCAGGTCGCCAGCGCCGAATCGCCCCGGAAGGCGCCGATACTGCGATAGAGGTCCACAAAAATATCCTGAATCACGTCCTGCGCATCCGTAGAATTAGCGACAAATTGCCGGACAAGACGCTGCACGCGCGCCCCGTAGATGTCTACAAACTCCTCAAAGGCCCGCGTATCGCCGTCCCGGATACGTTCTGCCAGGCGCTTGTCGTTGCGCATCGAAGTGTTCTCTCGCCGTCTCGCAGCCACTATGCTACAGCCAGGGCTTGATAGACTGAATTTGTGCCTGTCACTAACATTGGGTATCGAGTCCGGGCAAAAGGTTCACGCCGTAGGCAAAAGAGTTTGTCGGCAGGCAAAATAAAAAAGACGGGCACTAAAAGTACCCGTCTATGTGGCCTACGGCCAACCGTCCTTGCGGACGGAAAAGCTTCCTTTCGGCAGGTAGATGCCTTCCTAGAGAGGCGATAACCTTCCTTAACAGGGCGTCCGAAGGACGCTTGGCGGCAATGCCGCCCTCCAGCCGGGTATTTTCAATGCCCGGCAGAAGAAGCAGGCTACCGAGACAAGTACGTTCTGTACCCGGCACAGCGAGAGGACGATGGGGAACGGGTTCCTCTGCTTAACCTTTGAGCACAGCGCCCTGGCTGCCGCTCGTCACCATCTTCTGATAGCGGCCCAGCCAGCCGAAATTGAGGCGCGGCGCGGGCGGAGTCCAGGCGGCGCGCCGGCGCTCCAGCTCCGCCGGCTGCACCAGCAGATCGAGGCGGCGGTTGGGGATGTCAATGGCGATGGTATCCCCGTCCTCGACCAGCGCAATCGGCCCGCCCTCCGCCGCCTCCGGGCTGACGTGGCCGATGGAGCCGCCGCGCGTCGCGCCGCTGAAGCGGCCATCCGTGATCAGCGCGACCTTATCGCCCAGGCCCATGCCCGAGATCAGGCTCGTGGGGGCCAGCATCTCCTGCATGCCCGGCCCGCCCTTCGGCCCCTCGTAGCGGATGACGACGACGTGGCCCGGCTTGACCTTGCCGCCCTCAATGCCCTCAACGGCCTCGTCCTGGCTGTCAAAGCAGATCGCCTCGCCCTGGAAGACCAGCATCTTCGGGTCCACGCCCGCCGTCTTGATGACCGCGCCCTCCGGGGCCAGGTTGCCGAACAGGATCGCCAGGCCGCCCGTCTGCGAGTAGGCGTTCTCCAGCGGACGGATCACCTTCGGATCGCGAATCTGGGCGTCGGCGATGTTCTCCCCCAGCGTCTTACCGGTCACGGTGGGGCAGTCCAGGTTCAGCAAGCCCGGAACGCGCGCGATCTCCTTGAGGATGGCAGAGATGCCGCCCGCGTTGTGGACGTCCTCCATGTGATATTCCAGGCCAGTCGCGGGATCGGCCTTGCTCGGCGCGACCTTGCAGATGTTGGGCACGCGCGCCGAAAGCGCGTTGATGCGTCCCAGGTCGTACGCCACGCCCGCCTCGTAGGCGACGGCCAGCGTGTGCAGCACCGTATTGGTCGAGCCGCCCATCGCCATGTCCAGGATCAGGGCGTTGTCGAGGCTTTCGCGGGTGACGATGTCGCGCGGCTTCAGGTCCAGGCGGATCAGTTCCATGATCTGGGCGGCGGCGCGCTTGAAGAGGGCGACCCGCTCCGGGTTGAAGTTCTCACGTGTGCCGGCCAGGATGGTCCCGTTGCCGGGCAGCGCCAGGCCGAGGGCTTCGTTGAGGCAGTTCATGCTGTTGGCGGTGAACATGCCGGAGCAGGAGCCGCAGGTCGGGCAGGCGAAGGTCTCGATCTCGGTCAGCTTCTCCTGGGAGATGCGGCCCGCCCGCAGCGCGCCGACGCCCTCAAAGACGGTGACCAGGCTCATCGCCTTGCCGTCGCTGGCCTTGCCCGCCGCCATCGGCCCGCCGGAGACGAAAATGGTCGGGATGTTGACGCGCATGGCGCCCATCATCATGCCCGGCACGATCTTGTCGCAATTGGGGATGCAGACCAGGCCGTCAAAGCAGTGGGCGCGCGCCATCGTCTCCACGCTATCGGCAATGATCTCGCGGGAGGGCAGGCTGTACTTCATGCCATCGTGCCCCATCGCAATGCCGTCGTCTACGCCGATGGTGTTAAACTCGAACGGCACGCCTCCCGCCTCCCGGATCGCCTCCTTGACGATCTCGCCGACCTTATTAAGATGGACGTGGCCGGGAATGATCTCCACAAAAGAGTTGCATACGCCGATGAAGGGCTTGCCCATGTCGGTATCTTTGACGCCCGCCGCGCGCAGCAGCGAACGGTGTGGGGCGCGATCAATGCCCCGCTTGATCACATCAGAACGCATAACGTTTCCCTCCGCCTCCATTATACCTTGCGTCTCTGCCTTAACTCCTGCTCGCCCGCATTAGCAAATCCTCATGCGGAGATCGAACGGCAGAGCCTTACTGATGGGCGCGCAGATCGGCCTCGATCTTTGCCTGGACGGCGGCGCGCGCCTCCGAAGAAACGCCCAGGCCGGATAGCAGTGTATTCGCCATGACGCGATTGCCCGCGACGTTCATATGAACGCCGTCGTAGGTCAGCAGGTTGTCTCGCCCGCCGGTCCTGTTACGATAGACCGTGATCAGGGCGCGAAAGGGACGCTGGTAATCCACGAACAGGGCGTTGTGGGAGCGGGCGATCTCCTGCAAGGCCGCGTTGTAGCCGACGAGCTTGGCGTTCTCGCGGTTGTGAAGGTCTTCGTGAATGACGGTCGTGGAGAGCAGGACGACTCGCGCGCCCGCCTTCTCCGCCTGCGTCACCATCGCTTCGACGTTGCTGCGGTAGGCGTCGAGCGGGATGCCGCGCGGCCCGTCGCCGAGCGGGTGGTTGTCGAAGAAGCCGTGCCAGACATCGTTAACGCCGACGCTGATGGTCACGAGGTCGGGCTTTTTGTCCAGCACGTCGCGCTGAAAACGCGCCAGCATATCGTTGGAGCGGTGGCCGGAAATGCCCGCGTTGATCACTTCGATGGGCCGCTGCGGATAGATGACGGCCAGATAGTG
Source organism: Chthonomonadaceae bacterium (assembly GCA_035650735.1). Lineage (GTDB taxonomy): Bacteria > Armatimonadota > Chthonomonadetes > Chthonomonadales > Chthonomonadaceae > DASRGL01. The sequence continues at coordinate 102,242 of DASRGZ010000056.1, read as the reverse complement.
GCGCAGCAGCCAGACATAGCCGCCCGGCATCTCGCCCTGCTCCGTGATGCTATCCCCCAGGCAGACGATCCGATGCACGCCTTTGAGCGCCGGGGGCACTTCCGGCGCCTGCGCCACGCAGGGCGCGCACAGGGCCACGAGCAGCAGGAGACAAACCAGAAACCGCATGCCGATGCCTCTCCCTTCCGAGAAATGTTGGTTCTGGCCGACAATTCGGCGGGAGGCCCGATACTTTCCTGCCTGGATGACAAAACGGCAGGCCCCTCCCGCTCTCGGCCGCGGGGGATGGCATCTACATTCGGCAGATAGCTCAGACAAAAAGGGCGCAGAACGGTGGAGGCCCTCTATTCTGCGCCTAAAGTAAGGAACTCATGGAGGTAAGTTATCCCACAGACGGGCAATTGGTGCACCTTGTTCCCAAAAGTGGTAGCTTGCCAGAGGGCAGGCCAGGACGGAAAGCCGAAACTATGGGACGCTGAGGAGGAGTATAGTCTTCTATAAAAAATGCTGCCTCTCCCAGCTGCGCCGTAGAGCGCTTGGAGAGAGGCAGCATTTTGTCCTGGGAGCCCAAGTATAACCTACGGCCCTGCCGATGTCCCCCATCGGCAGGCGGCTTTTCGGCTTCACCTTTAGGCGGACGGAATCATGAGAAGATGCAGGCCGTGCCATCGGCAGCCTTAAGCCCGGATATCCGAGGCCATGCTGCCCTCGCCCGATCCGTCAACGGTGCCCGTGTTGAATGGCTCTTCGGGGCTCACGCCTGGCTTACCGACATCTCTCTTGGAGGCTGGCGGATGGGGGTTGCCTACGCCATTGATATCGCCGCTGACGCCGGTGACGGCGATTCCGCCCGCTTCCGTGACGCGCGTATGCCGCCTGGTTTTGCCAACGGGCTCCGGAACGGCGTCGGCTTCCGGCCCACCGAGGGTATCCGCTCCCGCCGCCGTGTAGATATCGGCGGCCACGCCGGCTTGCAGAACATCATGGAGATCCTCATTGACCATCTCGGGCGATCCCTCCACGAGATCGTCTTCATCTACCGCGGCGGTGGTGTTGCGCAGCGCGCTGCCGGTATCCAGGGTGCCCTGTCCACCTGTATCCACCTGTTTATCTTGTTTATCTTGACGTGGCATCGTTATCTCCTTCCGGTTCAGGCTCTGCGGGCGGGGCATCGGGGTTGGGCTCGGGCTGCGAGGAAGTGGGCGCGGGCGCCTCTTGTTCTGTCGGCTTGGGGGCCTCCCCAATGCAATGGGGGTATCCGTCCTGCAGGGCCACCACCTCCCGCACTTTCTCCAGATCGACTATGGGCAGCAAGCCCAGCTTCTTCAGTCTCTGCTCTACGTATGCCAACGAGGCCAGCCCCCGATGGTAGATGTCCGGGGAGACGCTCAGGTAGTACCGGTTGCCCTCCTGGCCTATCTTGACCGGCTGATAGAGCGAGTAGATCGGCATGCCGACCCGAACTTGCCCAAACATCCGGTGTCCCGCCTCGGGATAGAGGCGCACGCAGCCGTGCGAGGCCGCCCTGCCGATGCTGGTGAGCGTCGGGGTGCTGTGAAATCCAACCTGGCAGCCGCTCCAGCCCATCCACCGATCCCCCAGCGGGTTACGCGGACCGGGCGGAATCAGCGTCCGCCGAGCGCCTTCCCTGCGTACCATCGCTTCCGGGGCCTCAAAGATTGGATCCTGGATCTTGCACTCCACCTTGAACGTGCCGGTGGGAGTGGGCCAGGAGGGACGCCCGACGGCGGTAGGATAGCGCGCCAGGAACTGCCCGTGACGGAATACATAAACGCCGCGTTCGGGAATATTCAGGACGCAGCCCTCTTGCGGCTGAGCCGGCAGGATAAAGCGGGTGGGCAGCAGCAGCCGGGTGCCTGGCCGGGGCCGCTGCCTGGTCAGATGGTTAAGCTGTGCCAGGGTCAGTCGATCCGTTCCGTAACGGCGGGCAATGCGCAGCAGCGTATCTCCAGGCTGAACCGTATACCACGCCTCCGCGCCAATCACGGGCGGAAGCGGCTGCGTCCGGGAAGCCGGCAACGGCGGCTTCGCCGCCTGATTCGGCGCGCTTGGCGCGCTCTGTCCTCCCTGGCACGCGATGGTCAGCAAAAGCGGGAGCGCCAGTGAATTTAACACTCTCCTCTATCCTCCTTCCCTCTCCACAGGCGATGAGATCGGTACGGTTCCAAGAGAAGACGGGGTACGGGACGCATTGGTTCCTCGCCCCCGAGCCACGAGGCATGAGCCACGAATCACGAGTCAGGCACGGGATGCATTGGTTCCTCGCGCCCTGCGAATGGAGTCTTTCCCGAAAAGGCCGCCTTCCCCGAAAAGGGGAGACGAAAACCCAACAAAGAGCTTAGGCCCCAGGATCGCCTTTTGCCGTCTGAATGGGCGTTCTAGAGGCCCAAACCCGCGCTAATGGCGGGTACGGCAAGCCGCCAAAACCAATCCCCAGGACGGAAAGGAGACTTCCCATGGCAGAAGACGTGCGGGATAAACTGATACGCTATCTGGATGATGCCTGGGCGGTGGAGAAATCTCTTGTCTCCGCGCTCAAGGATATGGCCGATAACACCAATGATGCGGCTGTGCGCGCGCTCTACGAGCAGCACAGCCGCGAGACCCACGACCAGGAGGAGCGCCTGGAGGCGCGCATCCGTGCCCTGGGCGCCGAGCCCAGCGGCAGTAAGGGACTGCTCAATAGCCTGATGGCCAAGATCAGCGAAATGCTCAACACCTTCCACAGTGAGGCAGATAGAACCACCCAGGATCTGGTTAAGGCTTTCGCCATCGAGAACTTCGAGCAGGCGATGTACCAGGCGCTGATGGCTTACGCGCAGGCCATCGGGGACAATGAGACCGTTTCCCTGGCGAACCAGCTCATGCAGGAGGAGCGGCAGGCTGCCGATAAGGTCTGGGCGCAGATCGCCCCTGCCGCCACCCGGCCTCTCCAGGAAGCCCGGCCGCCCGCTGGTGTCGGCGTCTCCTAAGTAAACGTTAACGCTGCACATTCACGCTTAGATTCGAGCGAGGATTGTGCAGCTTGGATTCATTTCTACAATGCAGGCGCGGCAAATACATATTTCACTTGCCGCGCCTGATCCTCCTTTGCTCTCTACCACCCTGAGACAACGCCTCTCGGCTTTTGTGGCTCCCACTTCTTCACCGAATACGCGTTATGGTACAATAGCGGCGGAGGTTGTCCCTCCTTTCCGGTAGCCATTTGAGAAGCCGTTGTGAGAGCGGCATTCCGGGGAGGCTCTATAGGAGCCTGCGAGAGGCAATCCTGCTTGATGGCAGGGCTATCTCACTAGTGGAGAACACTGGTGGAGAAGAGGAGGCAAGGCCGATGGCACACGGTATCCAACTCACGGACGAACAGTTGCGGGAGGCGCTGAGCACACTATCTGGCTGGGAGCTCAAAGAGGGCAAGCTGCACAAAAGCTTTCGGTTTGCCGACTTCGTGCAGGCATGGGGCTTCATGTCGCGCGTGGCGCTGCTGGCCGAGAAGCTGGACCATCACCCCGAATGGTTCAACGTCTATAACACGGTGACGGTGGATTTGAGCACCCACGACGCGGGCGGCATCACGGCCCTGGATGTGCAAATGGCGCTGAAGATGGACGCCCTGAACACAACGACTGTGTTTGGGAGTAGATAGAAGCCCGGCAGTATGGGGGCTGGACAGAAGGGCAGGGGAAGGCAATAGAGAGGCGACGCCGAGGTGTCAACGGCAAGCGACGCGCTTCCGAATAAGCTATCCGGTAAGCCGATTTATAGCTTCTTGAAGTATATGACGGACGGTATCCCGGTATACCCCGATTTCTCATAGGCTCGCCTAGCCGGTGCATGGGAGGGGTCTCCACCCGTGCGAACGATTGCCAGTTTCATGCCGGCTTCTATCATCTTTTGCAATGCGAAGTCGCTCAACGCGGTGCCGATCCCTAGGTTCTGGTGATCCGGATGCACGGCCAGCAATTGTACTTCCCCCTTCTCTTCGGTATGGTTTAGTTCATAGGCCACAAAACCGACGACCTGCTCTTCTCGTTCTGCAACCCAGACTAGGGTATTCTCCGGTTCACGGCAGACGTCTTCGATGGCTTTTCGCTGGCTTCCCCTCCAATCCGGGTAGACGATTGGGTAGATTTCCGAACCTAAGATTTGCTCAAAGGAAGCAAACACTGGTTCCCATGCCAATAGCGATAGCTGCATAATCTCTTCGACGTCCGGGTTACGCATCCGTCGGATATGCCAGTTCATGAGCGATTACCTTTGGTAAAGCGATGTTATCCGCACCGCGCGGCATCATCCATTTATCCCCGTGCGGCCCCTCCTCACTCACCGGCGAGGAAATCAGCATTGGTCAGGCTGGAGGGTTTGCGGAACTTCACACTGCCATCGTAGCGCAATCCGACAAAGCCATCACTATGTCGGAAGGGATAGTGTGTGTGCATGCTATCCTTGGCCTGGGGAAATGGGTCCCAGACGGGGCCGACATGGCCAGAGCGGGTATCGGCGCAGCCCGGCGTTCGCGCGTGGTCCCAGACATAGAGGACCGTGGGCCGGGTAATGGCGGCGTCCGGCTTGCCCATCGGCCCGCCCGTGATGTAACTCATCGCATAGCCAACCTGCCACCGTATGTCGGCGGGACATTTGAAAATCTGCGTGCTCTTCGCGTAGGGCTGGATGAAGCCGATGTTGTAGTGCGGGTACGGGCCGGGAGAGTCGGAGGGAACGGAGTTATCGTAGGGCGCCCACCAGGTTTCGTGAGGGCCGGTCCAGGGAAGCGGGGCCAGGTTCTGAATGGCGCATAGCTCTTGCCCGGCGCGTCGGGACAGAAACGGTAGCGCGCGCTGACCCCATCGTAGTCTTGCCGGTACATGCTGAGCGACAGCCCGAGTTGATGCACGTTGCTGGTACAGGTCGCCTGACGCGCTTTAGCCCGCACCTGGGAAAAGACAGGAAACAGAATTGCCGCTAAGATAGCGATAATAGCGATAACGACGAGCAATTCAATCAGAGTAAATCCGCGCTTCATGTCCCTGACTCCTCCAACCTGCGCTTGCTCTCCCCGGCTGTCAATCGAAAGGCCGAAGTTTGTTTCCTTATTTACCTGGGCAACCTGGGAAAGAATAGCAGATTCCCTGCCTGCCGCCAATCCGTTTCCAAGCGCCGGTCAGGAAAGTTTGCTTGGGCGCTAGGGTATACTATTTCGCACGGATTGGCGCAGGACCCTAGGATGAGGAGTACGAACTCATGCCTAAAGAGACAGCCGAGAAACGACGCATACAGCGTCATATCACCAACCTCAACAGCCCCGACGAGAACGTCTCTGCTCGTGCCGAAGGCTACCTCATCCGCTACTATGGCTCAAGGGCGCTCGAACAACTGCTGGAAGCGTGCCATCATCCGAACCCGGTGGTTCGATTTCGGGCGGCCTGGGTGTTGGGCTACACCCACGATCCACGGGCCTATGAGACGATCCTGCGCCTTACGGACGATCCTGACGAGCGTGTGCGTTACGATGCTACGGTTGCTCTTGGCATTCTAGGCGACGAGCGTGCGATAGAGCCACTGACCCGGATATACTTAAGCCAAGATGAAACTCGTCCGGCAGGTATGGCCTCTCATCGAATGGGGCCGAAGGCAGTTCCAGCCTTAATCGAGGTTCTGCGCCAGGGTAATGCGCATGTGCGGCACTCAGTGGTTAATGTGCTGGGTGGCCTAGCTCAGGATTATGGAGATAAACGCTGTATCGAGTTGCTACAAGGCTGCCTCAATGACCCTGACCCGCTAGTGAAGAAGGATGCGGAATTCTGGTTGGAAGAACTTGGTAGGGCTGAGTTATCCATCTGTACCTGAGTCTCGCCTCACGGCGGCAGAAAGCAGAGGAACCTACGACCTGGACAGACGAATCGCTACGGAGACTATACCGACAGATAGCGCCGCGTTGACGATGCGCGGGCGGGGCGGACTGGCGGCTATCTGCTGCGCGGTCATGTTCCTCTTTGCCCTCTATCTGGGCGGGGTGAGCGTGCTGCTGCCATTTCTGGGCAAAACGTTTGGGCTTGGCCCGGAGGTCGAGGGGAGGCTCTTCCCGGCGGACTTCGGCGGCTTCGTGGTCGGTGTGGTGGTCTGCGGCTACCTCTCGGACCGATGGGGCCGCAAGGCGGTGCTGCTGCTGGGATTGTCGGGCTATGCGCTGGGGCTGGCGCTATTCGGAAAGGCGCCTACGTTCAACCTGGCGCTGCTGGCGGCGGCGCTGTTCGGCGCCGGCAGCGGCGCTATGGAGACGGTAGCCAGCGCGCTGGCCTCCGATCTCTACCCGGGGCGGCGCGCGTTTATGATCAACGCCATCCAGGTAGCCTTCGGCGTGGGCGCGGCCATCGGCCCGACCCTGGCCTACCGCCTGCTGGCAATCGGGACCAACTGGCGCATGCTCTATCTCGGATTGGCCCTTGCCAACGTGCTGCTGTGCGTGGCGCTGGCGCTGCAATCTGTTCCGCGCTCGGCGCACGGCCCGGAGGCGTTGAACTTTCGCACATTGTTGGCCGTCTTAAAGAGGCCGGCCTTCGGCGCGCTCTGCCTGGCGCAGGGACTCTATGTCGGGGCGGAGACGGGATTTTTCCTCTGGATGCCCACGTATTTCCAGGCGAGGCTGCCGGGAGGCGCGGCCTGGGCCGGCCTGGTCGTCACCGTGTTCTGGCTGGCCATGACCGTCGGGCGGGTGACGACGGGCGCGCTGGTGGAGCGGATGCCGCTGCTCCGCCTGGCCCAATGGTTGGCCTGGTGCGGCGCCCTCTGCTCGACGCTGGCGCTGATCGGGAGCACGCCGGCCTGGGTGATGCTGTGTGTGGCGCTGACCGGGCTGTTCTTCTCCGGCATCTACGGCGTCGTGCTGGCTGAAACCGGAGCGCGCTTCCCGACCGTCGCCGGAACGGCCTTTGGCGGCGTCGTGGCGCTGGGCGGCCTGGGCGGGGCGGCGCTGCCCTGGGCTATCGGCGCGCTGGCCGCGACGCCGCTGGATTGGCGCGGCGCGCTCGCGCTGGTGCCCCTGAGCATGGCTTTGCTGGCGCTCATCGCGCCCTGGCTGAAACGGAGTTAGGTTCCTCATGTCTCGCATTATGGCCCTGGATGTGGGCGAAAAGACCATCGGCGTCGCCTTCAGCGACGAGACGGGAACCCGCGCGTTCCCCGCAACCACGATTGTGCGGCAGGAGGGCAAGAAGCGCGATATGGCGGCGCTCCGCCAACTGGTAGCCGAGAATGAGGTCAAGGAGATCGTCGTCGGCCTGCCGCTGATGCTCGACGGCACGCGCGGCATCCAGGCCGAAAAGGTCGAGGAGTTTATCAAGGTCTTGCGAAACAACGTGCGCATACCGATAACTACACAGGATGAGCGGCTCTCCACCAGCGAGGCCGAGCGCGTCTTGATCGCCGCCGACCGCCGCCGGGAAGAGCGCAAACGCACGGTGGACTCTATGGCTGCCTGCCTGATACTCCAGACCTATCTCGACCGCAGGCGCAATCTAAAGGAACAAAGCGAGGACGAGGAGACGGCATGAGCGTGCGCGGTAAGCAACCGGAACTGATCGAGACGCCGGCCCGCAAGGCGCGTGCCGTCGCTCGCCGCCGATGGCGGCGCTGGATAACCGGGCTTGTGCTTGGGCTGCTGGTTGCGGCGGCGCTCGCCGTCGCCGGACTTCTGCCGCTGTTCCGGCCCATCTCCACCACGCCGCATCCCAGAGAGGTACGCATCCCCTCCGGCGTCACCGTGGCGCGCATCGGCCAGTTGCTGGAGCGGCGCGGCGTGATCCGCAGCGCGCTCGCCTTCGACTGGTACGTGCGCTGGCGCGGCGTCGGCGACAGGCTCAAGGCGGGCCGCTACGAGCTCTCCGGCGACATGACGCTGGACCAGATTATCTCCGCGCTCCAGACCGGCGGGATGGAAGACCGGATTAAGGTGACGATCCCGGAAGGGTACACGCTCAAACAGATCGCCGAGGCGCTGGAGGCCAAGGGTATCGCTGACGCCAGAGCGTTTCTCAAGCAGGCCACCGACCCGGAGGGGATCGCCGAATGCAGCGCCGATTTCCCGCTTCCCCGCCGCTCGCTGGAGGGCTACCTGTTTCCCGATACCTACGCCTTTCCACCCCATACGCCGCCCGTCCATATCCTAAATACCATGCTGCTGAACTTTTCCCGGCGGTTCGTCCGTCCCTATCAACAGGAAATTGCGTCTAGCGGGCGCAGCTTGCACGCAATCGTTACCGAGGCTTCCTTGATTGAGCGTGAGGCCCGCGTGCCGGAGGACCGCGCCCGCATCGCCGGAGTGCTGGAAAATCGGCTGAAGCAAGGCATGCGGCTGGAAGTAGACGCCACCGTGCTCTACGCGCTCGGCCACCATAAAGACCAGGTGCTCTACAAGGATTTGCAGGTCAACTCGCCGTATAACACCTATCGGCATACCGGATTGCCCCCCGGCCCAATCGCCAATCCCGGCCTGGAGGCGCTCCGCGCCGCCCTGCACCCGGAAAAGAACGATTTCCTGTACTACGTAGCGCGCCCCAACGGTCAGCACATCTTCACGCGCAGCCTCGTCGAGCATGAAGCCGCCAAACGCCAAGCCCGTCTAGAACGGCAGCAGGAGAGCGCAAAGGAGGCTTCGCCCGGTGGATGACGCGCAGAATATAGAATTGAGCCCGGAGGCGCCGCCCTCGGAAGCGTTAGAGACCGGCAGCGCCGACGCCCCGGCGGAGACGCCCGCCCCGGCGGAGGCAGGGCACCCGCACCGGCGCGGGATGCTGATCTTCTGCCCGCACCGTGTCGTCGAGTCGGTGGCCCAGATCACGCCGGAAGAGCTGGCGGAGCGGGGCATCCAGGGCATCATCCTGGATCTGGACAACACGCTGGTGCTTTGGCAAAAGGAGGAGATGACCGAGGAGGTCCTCGCCTGGCTGGCCTCCCTGAAAGCGGCAGGCTTTAAGCTGAGCATCCTGTCCAATTCCATTTTGAGCCGACGGTCGGAGCGCATCGCCGAGCGGCTTGGCTGCCCGAATATCCGCAAGGCGCGCAAGCCCAGCCGCAGCGGGTTCCACCGGGCGATGGCCGCAATGGGCACGACGCCCCATAACACCGCCATCATCGGCGATCAGATGTTTACCGATATCTGGGGCGGCAATCGCTGCGGCATCTATACCATCATGGTCAAGCCGATCCATCCGCGTGAGTTCCCTTATACGCGCTACGTCAGCCGCCCATTGGAGCGGTTCTTGCTGAACCGCTTTAACCGGCAGGGGCATATTTGACCTAATATCCAATCCGGTGAATTTCTTCCCATATGCGCTGCACCTTGAGGTAGCCATACGATAAGTATTCCATCGGACTTGATATAACCCCCCGTCCCCCTTCCCTGCGAGGGAAGGGGGTGACCCGGCTTCTCTCTCCCCTCCCCTGTTCTTGGGGGTCGCGAGGCGGGGGCTGTGGCAAGGCGGAGGCAGGGGCCGTAACCCTGCCGACCCTTGCAGTCCATTGCAGGCCCGACCCTGGCAGTGGGTGGCTGCAGGCTGGGGTGAGGTCTATCGGGGGTGAAGGCAGTCTATTTTGCAAGTTATGGCAACGAATTTACATCACGAAGCGTATTGGATCTGGGAGGCATCCCGGAACATTTTTGTTAACTTATGTCGTCTGACCTATCAGGTAGAGCAGTCCCTTTCGTGAGCGGCAACACGAAAGTGGTTGGCGTCTTCGGCTTCCCCGTCGAACACAGCCTTTCCCCGGCGATGCACAATGCCGCTTTTGCCGCGCTCCGGCTCTCATACATTTATATTCCTTTTCCTGTGCGTCCCGAGGCCCTTGGCCCGGCCATACGAAGCCTGCCAGCATTGGGAATCGTCGGAGTCAACCTGACGATCCCGCATAAAGAGAGCGTCCTGCCGTTCCTGGACGACATCACAACCGAAGCCCGCGATGTGGGGGCGGTGAACACCGTCCACTGCGTTGAGGACAAGCTGCTCGGCGACAACACCGACGGGCGCGGCTTTTATGAGCCACTGCGCGAGCTCGGCGTTGACCTGCAGGGCAAGCAGGCGGTGGTGCTGGGAGCGGGCGGGGCGGCGCGCGCCGTCGTCTTCCGGCTGGCCCGCGAAGGCGCGCATATCGTGCTGGCGAACCGCACGCCCGAACGGGCGGAGCGGCTGGCGCAAGCCGTCGCCTCCGCCGGATTCGGTGCGGAGGCCGTGCGCCCTCTGGCTCTGGATCAGACACAGGAAATTGCGGACGCTATCGCCGGGGCAGAACTGCTGGTCCACACAACGCGCATCGGCATGTATCCAGAGACCGATGCCCTGCCGCCCGTTCCCCTGGAAGCGTTCCATCCGACCCTGTTGGTCTACGATCTGGTCTACAACCCGGTCGAGACGCAACTGCTCAAACAAGCGCGCAAGCATGGCTGCCGCACGCTCACCGGCGTGAAAATGCTGGTCTACCAGGGTGCGGTTGCCTTTCAGCGCTGGACGGGCCTCTGGCCGCCAACCGAGATTATGGAAAAAGCGGTCTTGCAGGGGCTCGGACCGTCCGAAAATGCGTAGGCGGTCGCATAGAGCTCGCTAATCGCTCCTGCCTGGCGGGGGAGGCTTTTTTGCGTTTCCTGCCCAGGCAATGTTTATAGATCGTGACCTGGGCGCTGCCAGGAACCCTTTTGCGTTGGGGAACGTATTGGTGCCAATCATCCGGAGATGCCCCGCCTCTTGTGCGTGGGCAACAGGAAGTAGAAATACAGGGCAGGCGCATGTTCGTCTCCTCACAGGGAGGATCGTCTGCTTCGCGGAGAAGGGGAAATCGCTATGTGTGATGACCCTGATGAGAAATACAGAAGTACTTGCGTGGTTAAAAGCAGTGTGTTATAATCGGGCGATCAACGCGGAACCATTCTCTAGAGGGGCTTCGGTTTGGGTAATCGCTCCCAACGGTGTTGACGTATCTCCTCAGCAGCAGGCTGCGTGAGATTGATCCACACGGCTGGGAGTGTCTACCTCGGTTTGGTGCTGTAGCCCGAAATCACCGATGTAAACACGTATCAGGAAGATAGTGGAGACACGAACATGGTAATGGCTCGTAAAAGTATGGCCGACTACATGCTGGAGAAGGGCTACATCTCTCCGGAACAGCTCGCGGAGGCCCGCAAGGCCCAGCAGAGCTCGCGCAGCGACCTGGCCAAAATTCTAATCGAAATGGGCCTCCCGGCACGCGATGTCTATGAGGCCAAGGCGCAGGAGATGGCAGTTCCGTTTGTCGATCTGAGCAAGTTTAAGCCAGAGCAGAGCGCCATTAACGTCGTCCCTGAGCATATCGCCAAGCGCCATAACGTCCTGCCGGTCAAAAAGGACGGCAACACGCTCTACGTGGCGATGGCCGACACCAACAACCTGACCGCCGCCGACGACCTGCGGCTGGTGTCGCGCTGCCAGGTGCGCGCCGTGCTGGGTGTGCCCGATCAGATCGAGGAAGCCATCGGCCGCTATTACGGCTCCTCGGTGGCGCCGGTGGGCGCACCGGAGGCGGCAGGCGCCGTCGGGGCCGCCAAGCCCGGCATGAACCCGCTGCGCGCTTCCGGAACCGGTGGCGGCGAGGTGGTGGATGCGGATACCAAGTCCGCCATGGCCCAGGCGATGGCCGAATATGGCGCGCGGGGTGAAGCCGCCAAGATCGAGGATGATGATGAGTCGGCGGCCAAAGTGGCCGAAGAGGCGCCCATTGTGCGGCTTGCCAACGCCATCATCCAGCGCGCCGTCCAGGAGCGCGCCTCCGACATCCACATCGAGCCCGACCGGCGCAACGTGCGCATCCGCTACCGTATTGACGGCGTTCTGCATGAGACGATGACGACGCCCAAGTACATCCAGGCGCCGCTGATCGCCCGCTACAAGATCATGGCGGAGATGAACATCGCGGAGCGCCGCCTGCCCCAGGACGGACGCATCGGTATCCGCGTCGGCGGCAAGGACTACGACCTGCGCGTCTCCTGCCTGCCCAACCTGCATGGCGAGAAGGTCGTCATGCGCATCCTGGACAAGAGCAGCGTCATGATCGGCCTGAACAAGCTGGGCTTCACGGATGAAGTGCAGGCTCAGCTTGAGGAGCTGGCTATGCAGCCTAACGGCATGCTGCTCTCCACCGGCCCGACCGGTTCCGGCAAGACCACGACGCAGTACTCGCTGCTCAACAAGCTCAACACCATTGAGAAGAACATTCTGACCATCGAGGACCCGTGCGAGTACCAGTTGAGCGGTATCACGCAGGTGCAGGTCAACAAGAAGGCGGGCCTGACCTTCGCCACCGCCCTGCGCTCCTTCCTCCGCCAGGACCCGGACATCATCATGGTCGGAGAGATGCGCGACCTGGAAACGGCGGAAATCGCCGTTGAATCCTCTCTTACCGGCCACCTGGTCCTCTCCACGCTCCATACCAATGATGCGCCCTCGGCCACCATTCGTATGATTGATATGGGCATCGAGCCGTTCCTTGTCTCGGCGACCGTCATCGGCATTCTGGCCCAACGCCTGGGACGCAAAATCTGTACCGAATGCAAGGAGTACTACGAGGTCGAGGCCAACTACCTGCGCCGCTTCGGCTTCAAGCCGGAAGACCCGGAGCAGAAGGTGCAGATAGCGCGCGGCCGTGGCTGCGAGGCCTGCCGCCATACCGGCTATAAGGGCCGCATCGGCTTCTACGAGCTGCTGCGCATGAACGCGGAAATCGCCGAGATGGTGGTTCGCCGATCTCCGCTCTCCGATATTAAAGAAGCGGCGAAAGCCAACGGTATGCATGAGCTGCGCGAGGACGGCCTGGTTAAAGTCCTCCAGGGCGTCACCACGCCCGACGAAGTCATGCGCGTCGTCTTCACCGCCGGCTTCTAAATCTAACCCCTCGGCCCCCTTCCCTGCCAAGGGAAGGGGTGTCGGAGGGTTTGTTCGTCCTTGCTCGACGCTGAGCAAGGCAGCTTTGTCTTTGGCGCTGTTGCGGCTGTACGTTGCTCTTATCCGGAGCCGTAGATGCGTGCCACCAGGTTCAGGATGCCTTTGGCCCGGCAAGAGGAAGCGGCCAGGCGTGCAGGTGTAAAGTTGGTCGGGCATCCTGGCAAAACTATGGTACAATAGGCATACTATTAGCACATGCGCCGCGCCTCCTTTTCCAGGCACGTAGCAGACGGCAAAAGGAGAGGGCGGCATACCCCTTGATTGGAGAAAGTACCTTGTCTGATAGTCAACCTCCCAACTATGGCCGGCCGACTCAGCAGGCTTACGGGCAACAGCCCGGAGCCTACGGGCAGCAGGCCCCAGCCTATGGGCAGGCTCCCCAGCAGGCCGCAGGCAACCCGATGGCGCCGCCGACCGCGCCGGCCCAGCCTGCCGTCGCCAGCGCGCGCCCGCAGCCGATTGATGACGCCCACATTGACGATCTGCTCCGCAGCACGCACGAGAAAGGCGCCTCCGACCTGCATCTCGCCGTCGGCATTCCGCCTATCATCCGCCTGGATGGCACGCTCGTTCCCCTGCCATACGAGAAAGTGACCGCCCAGGACTCGCAGCGGCTTATCTACGACATTCTCACCGATGAGCAGATCCAGCGCTTTGAAACCGAGCTGGAGCTGGACTTCTCCTATCAGTTGGCGCGCGTGGCCCGCTTCCGCGTCAACGTTTTCCGCGACAAGGGCAACGTCGCCACCGCCTTCCGCCAGATCCCACAGCGCATTCCCACCATCAAGGAGCTGGGACTGCCGCCCGTTCTGGAAGAGCTGACGCGCCTGCCGCGCGGCCTCATCCTGGTGACCGGGCCGACCGGTTCGGGTAAGTCTACCAGCCTGGCGGCCATGATCAACCAAATCAACAGCGAGGCGAACAAGCACATTATCACCATCGAAGACCCCATCGAGTATCTGCATACGCACCGGCTCTGCGTGATCAACCAGCGCGAGGTAGGGCAAGATACCAAGCAGTTCAAAAACGCGCTGCGCGCCGCCCTGCGCGAAGACCCGGATGTCATCCTCGTCGGCGAAATGCGCGACCTGGAAACCATGCAGATGGCCGTCTCCGCAGCCGAAACCGGCCACCTGGTCTTCGCCACGCTGCACACCAACTCGGCGGCGACCTCCGTCGAGCGCATCGTGGACTCCTTCCCGCCCGGCCAGCAGGAGCAGGTGCGCCTGCAGCTTTCCAATAACCTGCAAGCCATCCTCTGCCAGCAGCTGATTCCGCGCGCCAACCAGCCCGGTCGCGTCTGCGCCATGGAAATCATGCGGGCCAGCCCGGCCATCCGCAACCTGATCCGCGAAAACAAGGCGCATCAGATCACCTCTATGATCCAGACGAGCGCCAACATCGGCATGCAGACAATGGACCAGAGCCTGCGCGATCTCTACGTGCGCGGCGTCATCTCCTTCGAGGAGGCCATGACGCGCGCCATGAACCCGCAGGAACTGGAGAAGATGATCAAGACGGCCGTCACCGCCACGCCCGGCCCCGCCGGCTACGGAGGACGCCCGTAAGCCTCGGCCCCTTACGAAGGGGGGCGGTTTGAAAAAACGGAGAGCAAGCCATGCCAGTGTATCAATATACGGTCCGCGACTCGACCGGCGCCATACGGACGGGAACCTCAGAGGCCGAAAACCAGGAGATCCTGAAGCGGCGGCTGCAGGAGCAGGGCTTCCAGGTCAACGACGTCAAGCAGACTGCCGCCGGCGCCAAGCGGTCGGCGGGAGGCGGCTGGGGCCGCGTCAAGCTCAACGACCTGGCGATCTTCTGCCGCCAGTTCTCCACCATGATCGATGCGGGCGTCTCGCTGGTGCGCGCGCTGGACGTGCTGGGCGAGCAGACCACCAACCCCAAGCTCAAGCGCATCATCCGGGACATCCAGACCGAAGTCGAGAGCGGCCAGACCCTCTCGCGGGCCATGCAGAAGTACCCGAAGGTCTTCAATAACCTGTTCATCGGTCTGATCCGCGCCGGGGAAGTCGGTGGTGTGCTGGAAGAGGCCCTACAGCGCCTGTCCCACTTCCTGGAAAAGGACATGGAGCTGCGCCGCAAGGTCAAGGCCGCTCTGACCTACCCGGCTATCGTCGTCGTCGTCGCGATCCTGATCGTGCTGGGGCTGTGCACCTTTATCGTGCCCAAGTTCATCGAGCTGTTCAAGGATCTGGGCGTCAAAGACCTGCCCACGATGACGCAGATTCTGGTGGACTTCAGCGACTTTCTCAAAGAGCGATGGTGGATGGGGCTGCTGATCGTGGCCGTCCTCTGGATGTCCATCAAGTACTTCGGCACGACTAAGGTGGGGCGGCGCGTCATTGACCGGGTCAAGCTCAAGGTTCCGGTCTTCGGCAAGCTCAGCCATAAGATCTGCCTGGCTCGCTTCTCGCGCACGCTCTCGACCCTGCTGGTTTCTGGCGTGCCCATCCTACAGGCGATGGAGACAGTGGCCGGCACCGTGGGCAACGAGATCATCAGTGAAGCCGTCATGAACGCTCGCGCCCGCATCCGCGAGGGAGACCGCATCAACGACCCGTTGGAGAAGAGCCGCATGTTCCCGCCGATGGTCGTGCATATGATCTCCATCGGGGAGGAATCCGGTGCTCTGGACCAGATGCTTTCCAAGATCGCCGAATTCTATGAGGGTGAAGTGGAGTCCACGCTCCAGTCGCTGACCTCGGCCATCGAGCCGGTCATGATCGTCTTCCTCGGCGTCTGCGTCGGCTTCATCGTCATCGCGATGTTCATGCCGCTGATCCAGGTCATTCAGAACCTCTCTGGCGGCCAGGACGAGCAGCAGGGCGGCGGCAAAGGCGAGTAGCCATCAATCCGAGTCTACCTGGGAGGCTAGCGCCTGTGGCGCCGGCCTCCCATCCGCACGCTTCGTAACTCGCTTATGATCGCTCCCGCCTGGTTCTGGTGCCTGGTGACGTTCGTTTTCGGCATCACTATTGGCAGCTTCCTGAACGTAGTCATCTGGCGTTTACCGCAGGGCATCTCCGTGAACGATCCGGCCTGGTCGTTCTGTCCGAACTGTAAGCGGCGGCTGACGGCGATCGATCTGGTGCCGCTGTTCAGCTTTCTTATCCTGGGGCAGCGGTGCCGCTCCTGTAAACAGCCGATCTCCTGGCGCTACTTTGCCATTGAGCTTCTGACGGGACTGCTGTTTGTCGCCCTCTACCTGCGCTATCCGCAGGATGCCGCTAACTGTGTCGCCCTGCTGCTCTTTACAGCCGTACTCATCCCGGTCTTTTTTATTGACCTGGCCACGTTTCATATACCGGATTCGCTCAACCTGCTGGCCTTCGGGGTCGCCGTGGGCCGCGATGTGTGGGGCATCGCCCAGCACGAGCCGGGGCACGAACTTGTCTGGGGCTGGCTGCCGCGCTCTATTCTGGGAGCGGTCGTCGGCGTGCTGATCTTCGGCGTGGTGCGCATACTGGGTTGGCTATGGAAACGGGTGGAGGCGATGGGCCTGGGCGATGTGCTGCTGGCCCGCGCGATGGGCGCGATGCTGATTTCGGTGACGCCTGCCGCCTTCCATCCACTGCGCCTCTTTCCGATCTGGGTGCTGCTGGCCTGCTTCTCCGGCGTGATCGTCGGCCCGGCGCTGATTTTGATTCGCCGCGCCCAGGCTGCGAAACTCCAGGCCGTGCCAGAACCCGTATTAGACAGGGAGGACGAACCTGAGGAAGAGGAAAACTCGTCGCTAACATGGGAGGTGCTTGCCGTCGGGTACTGCCTTGTCCTGGGCGATCTGGTTGATTACGTGCGCGATCTGCTGCGTGGGCGGCGCGGCCAGGCCCCAGAGCCGCAGGAGGATAACTGGCAGCCCGCTCCTACGGCTATTCCCTTCGGGCCGTTTATGGTCATCGGATTTCTGGCGACCGTCTTTATCGGCGAGCCGCTGACGGCCTGGTACCTGGCCTACGCGCTCCCCAGGCCGCAGCCACTGGAGGGATAGGAGAGGCTCCTACCCCTTGATCCCACTGCCAGGATCGGCCCTGACGCGGCAGGCTAAACCCTGACGCGGCAGGCTGAACCCTGCCGCAACCGGAACATTGCCTGAATACCTATCGTCAAACATTCGGAATGATCGCTCAGGATTTGGTTTGCGTTTGCTTTATGAGACTGTACACACAGGCCAGGAGGCGGGCGCTTTCCCGCAGCTCCAAAGAAGGACGGAGTTGGTAGCATGCCGTACTCGACAACGACGCGCAAAGCCTTTACCTTGATCGAACTGCTTACCGTCATTGCCATTATCGCGATTCTCGCCGCCCTTATCTTTCCGACGTTCGCGCGCGTCGCCGAGCAGCGCCGTCAGAGCCAGTGCATGTCTCAGATGCACGACATCTGGCGCGCGCTCAAGCTCTATCAACTGGATAACAACAAATACCCGGCGGCGCTGTTCGGATTGGCTCAAAACGCGGACGGCAGCTACTATACCGGCAGCGGCCAACCGCTTCCTGCCGATCAACTGACCTATCGGCCGCTCATGACGGGCCAGAAGTACCTGCGGGATAGGGGCATCTTTAACTGTCCCGATAATGGCGTGAACGATGCTAAGACGACCGCTGCCGTCGTCTATCCGGCTGGCGTGCCGCTGACCGGCCCAGTCACCTTTACCCAGACCGTCGCGCACAATCTCGGCCAGGATGCGCTGGCAACTCAGACGCCCTACTTTTACGTATTTGATAGCTATGACGTCGGGCCGCAGGTGGATAAGGACGGCAACCCCGTGACCCAGGGCGGTAGCCAGATCATGGAGCTCCACTATAGCCTGGATTGGACCGGCGTTGTCGGCCAGGACGATCCGCAAAACCAGCTCAAATATCCCAATCCGCCCGACGACCGCACGGTGGTCACCTGGTGCACCTACCACGTTAAGACGGCCCATTCCAATGTAATCCCGGTCATCCTGCTTTCGGGAACGGTCAAGGCAGTCCCGACGGATCGCTTCCTAACTCAGGGACCGCTGAACTTTAAGTTTTAAGAGAGTTTGCCAGCCCTGGCCGGTAAAGAGGCCGGGGACTTCGGTTCTGCCGGCAGCAGAACCGTCTGCAAATGGAGATACGTATGCAAACACGGCACTCAGCGCGCAGGTGCGCCCGGCGAGCGTTCACTATGATCGAGCTGCTCACCGTCATCGCCATTATCGCGATACTCGCAGCCATTCTTTTCCCGATCTTCGGAACGGTGCGCGAGCAGGCCCGCCAGAGTAATACCATGAGCAACCTGCACTCTATCTATATCGCCGCGCGCCAGTTCTACGACGATGAAGGCCGCTTCCCGCCGGCCCTCTTCGGCTATGCGGAAATTAAGGACACGCCGACCGGGCCGGCCCGGTTCGCTACCCAGGATGATGTCAACAATAATCCGGCCAACATCACGCCGATGAATGAAATCCTCAAGGGCTACCTGTATCGCGAGCACCTCAAGGATTACGGCAACTTCACCTGTACGGATAATCTGGTGACGGACAAGAAGGCGGTTACCCAGGTCTACTATCCGCTCAATCTGCCGAACAAGGACCTGGCCGGGCAGCTTGTCGTCTGGAGCAAGACCGATACGACCACCAATCCGACCTGCCCCAGTTATGGCGATCCTGACCTTCCCGATGATACCTATGTGGGCAAGCCCAAGCTGTTCTATACGATGGACAGCATGGACATCGGGCCGCGCCTGGATGATTATGGGCATCCGGTTAAAGATGATCGCGGGAACACCATCTACGAGCTGCACTATACGCCGGATTGGACCCATAAGCTGGGCGCAACCTGCGATGTAGACGATAAAGGCAGGGCCGTCGTGACTCAGTTGAAGTATCGCAATCCGCCCGCAGAGCGCACCGTGATTACCTACGTTACCGACCACGCGGCCACCTCGGGCAGCCCGAATGTGCTCGTGCTGTTGCTCTCCGGCACCGCGCGTAAGGTCAACTATATGAAAGCGCACGGCGATCCCTATACGCTCCCGCTATACTTTCAGCCCTAGAGGGCCGCGCGTCCCAGAAGGCGCGCTTTCAACAGAAACATCGTCGGGCGAGGAAGAGACAATCCCCGGTAAGACTTCCTCGCCCGAGCCATGTTAACTCGCCGCACGCAGCGCCCGCTTCAGGTTGCGGGCGAATAAATTCGCGGCAACCAGGGCACGAAGTCCCCCTACGGGGACTGCCCTCACCCCCAGCCCCTCTCCCGCAGCACGGGAGAGGGAAGGATGGAGTCGCCGGAGGGCGACTTTGCGCTCTTGTTGCTACTGCTAGGGGCGGCAGGGTTAGGGCCCCTGCCTCCGCCTAGCGAGGCTTTCGCCGCCCGAAAAGAAAACGGAAGAAACCTGGCGCCGGAGCAAGCGGAAAAGGCCCCAGGACAGCGCACAACCCGACATCGGAACATTTGCAATTTACCTGTCGTCGAAACCATTGAGCTATCTAACCCAAGTTGCTACCTAGGAACACGTTTGAGAGAGAATCGCTCTGGAAACCGGCTTTTGCATCACCGTTTGCCTTCTCGAAGAGGCAAGGTAGCAACTTGAGTTATCTACCTATTCGAAGATCACCCAGGCTACTCAGCGGAACCTCCTCTCAGAGAGGGCATGGAACGGGCATGATAAGAGGCAATTTAGATACAGGCCAGTCGCGCCAGCCACACACGCGCCGCCCCGCAGGCTTTACCCTCCTCGAAATCCTGGTTGTGCTGGTCATTTTGCTGATCGGCATCCTGGCGATTCTGCGTCTTTTCCCCGGCGGCTTTCTGACCATTCGGCGCACCGGCGAGCAGACTATCGCGCAGGGGCTGGCGGCCCAGCAGTTGGACGCGCAGAAGAACCTGGTCGCCCTGCCGGAGAACATTTTGCCCGCCTTCCCGAGGGCAGATGGCTCGCTCGCCGTCCTCGAAGATACGCTGCCTACCGACTTGTCCGATGCGACCAATGCGGAGCTCCAGCAGAATAACCTCGTCATTCCCACAGGGCTGGACCTCTATAACTTCTCGAATATCAACCGATTCCGCTATGTCGTCGGCGAGACGGTGCGCATTCCCGTTCCCACTCCGAGCGTCGCCAAAGGCTACGGCGCCGTCTATATGCTCCAGTATGGCCCGGTCTACAACACGTTCGGCCAGGACTCCAATAGCAACCCGACCGATAGCATCAAGGTCAAGGGCAAGCCGCTGGAGCGCACCGAGCAGAGCTCCGTCATCAGCGGCAACCTGGGCGGCTCCTCCGCCGCGCCGGTACTCAACAGCCCCTCGCAGTACGCCATTGACTACGACCGGCTCAAGGTCGCTTTCGTGCCGCGCGTCGGCAGCTCCGCCCGCAAATTCTATATCAGTTTCGATTACTACACGCAGGCCGACGCGAACGCCCTGCCGACGGTGAAGACGATCCTGGACAAGGAGATCACCGTGCCGGATATCCCCTCGCCGGCCGGAGCCGAAGAGCCGCAGCCCGTCTGGATGGACCTCTTCCCGAACGGCCCAAAGACCGACGTCGATCCGAATTTCGTGGCCTTCAAGCGCAACAGCGAAAGTATCTATCGGAAGTTCCGGCTCGTCGCCACGAGCGGCGGCCAGCCTCAGTTTACGGATGACCCTTACGAGTACGCCTGGTACAGCGATCAGCAGGGCGATGTCGCCAACGTCGGTGTGCTGCTGTTTAACCCGCGTGGCCATGACTATATCGAGGAGACGACCAACGGCCCCGAGCCGCTGACCGCCCTCGTGGATTATGCCATTCTGGATAACCACATTCTGCGCGAGGATCGCACGGTCCCGACGGCGGCGCCCTATGACATCAAGCTTGCCGTGCCCTTCATCCTGACCAACGGCGACATCCTGCCCGACAGCACGACCTATAACGGCCTGTTCCGGCAGCAGAACGCCACGCCTGACCTGCTTATCTACAACGTCAACTCGGGCAGCGCGGTCGGCGAATACCTCAATGGAGCGGGGCAGGCACAGGGAGACGATGGCGTGCGGTTTACGCTGGACCCGAAGGCGGGCATCGTGCGCCTGGACGCCAACGATGTCGTCAACAAGCACCTGCAAAACGCCTCGCTGCGCTTCTTCTACCGGGCGCAGGGCGAGTGGGGCATGCAGGTCCAGAAGGCGAACGCGATCTATACCCGCGAGCCTGCGCCGACCGATCTGAGCTACAGAGGCTACTATATTGATACGGCGGGCACCACCGCCAAGCCCCAGCGCATGTATTTCCGCGTCTGCAACGCTGGCAGAACGGTCCTCCTGGGCGAGTACTTCGTGGTGGATAAGGACGGAAAAGTGATCCGCCTGGCGAACGAAGCCTATCACGTCAACGACAACCCGGCCCTATTTGAAAATATCAACGGCGTGAAAATGACCTGGATAGACCTTACTCAGAACCATCCGGAAGCCGACACCGACAAACAGAACTGGCACTGGACGGATGGGCAGACCGGGCAGGCCGTCAGCAGCGTGCAGGGCGCTTCCGTCCTGTCGCGGGTCATCTGGCGCAGCGCCGAGCGCTGGCGCCGGGTAGATAACGAGACGATTCTGGTGCGGGCTCCCGGAAGATAGCGCGAGAGTATTGAGACGAACATCCATGAGAGCGACACAGACAGCCGCATTTCCTATATCGGATATCAGGCCACGCAGGGTAGCGCGCACGCTCCGAGGCGGCTTTACGCTGCTGGAGCTGCTGGTGGTCATGGCAATCACGGCCATTCTCCTGGGCCTTATCTTCGGCCCGGTGATCCAGAGCTTCAACCTGACCAGCCGCGCCCGCACGCAGGTCGAAAGCCAGGCCGCCGCGCGCAGCGCCATGAGCCAGGTCACCCGCCTGCTATCCAATGCAGTGTTCGTCTATGATAACGGGCAGACGCCGCTCAATCTCTGGTTCAACGATCTGGCGGGGTCACAGAAAGACACAGGCGACCCGGATTATATCCGCGATCAGATCTACATTCCCTCCATGTTCACCATGGTGGAGTATGTGACCCCGGCGCGTCAGCTGGATCAGCATCCGGGTAACCTGCCCATTGACCCGACGACCGGCGAGCCGATCTATGGGCCTGCCGTGCCTGCCTCGCAGAGCGGCTTTGCGCTGCCGCTGGCGCCGGGCCGCGCGGTGGGCCGCATCTGGATCGGCTTGCTGGACAATGCGACTCAGCCGCATACGCCGGTGGATGGACAGACGCAGCAGAACGGGATGCCGATGCACCCCTATGCCAACCGCTTTGAGGACCCGCGCCGCAGCCAGGATAACCGCTACGCGCTGTTCCACGCCGACGTGGTGGCCTACGTGCCCGATCCCGACGTGGCGCCGGATCAGCGGGCGAACGCTCCCTATGTGCCGGACCTGCGCCTGTTCCATACGGTGGACGCGAACGGCAATCTTGTGGACACCAAGGATGGCCGGCTCGTCCTGCACGACCCGAACTTCTTCTACGATAACTCGCTGGCGGGCGGCAAATCCTCGGGTGCGGGCGATCCGGCCAAATGGGCCGTGCCCGGTTGGCGCGACCTGAACGGAGACGGCAAGGTACAGATCGCGGAGAACTGGCGGGCTGTTGCCACCGTGATCGTGCCGGTGGACAAGCTGGACATGATCGCCCTGGACCGCGACCCGAATACCAACCAGGTCCTCTATTTCAAGAACGGAGTGCAGACCACGGACGCGGACGGCCAGCCGATGGTGCGCCCGCTGGCGACCTTCTCGCCGACCTTCCTCCAGAACGATCCGGGCGTGCCGACCGCGCTGGAGAACACGGCCAACGAGTCGCCCTCGCCCGCGCCGACCACCTATCTCTCTTCCGAATCCCATTGGGCCGAGCCGTATCGCGTCTTTGTCTATCGCAGCCAGAGTGATTTTGGCGATCCGTTGGCGCTCAATCCGCTCGACTACTATGAGTATGTGCCGACGCCCGACGGCAAGGGCAAGATCGTGCATGTCAGCCTGGCGCCCGGCGACACGCCGCCCGACCCGGCCACGCTGCCCGATGTGGGGCCGAATAACGGCTTTGTGGGCAACAACAAGGCGCTGTTTGCGTTCACGGTAGACCCGCAGCGAGGGATCATCAACTTTGCCTTCCCCTCGTCCGTCGCGGCCAACGGCTACCCGACCGATGTGGCGCCCGGCGCACAGCGCTACAGCCCGGATGCTATCAACGCGGCGATAACCGGGCCGTATGAGAAGCGCTACCTGGATCTGCGCACGATGCCCCGCGATACCTGGAACGGGCTGCCGCTGAACCCGAACGGCTCGGAGTCGGTCCTGGATCAGTATCGGACGAACGTGGGAGCGCCGGCCCTGGTGCGTATTGTGCCCGGCTCTGAGCGCGTCTATGGGCCGGACCAGCGGCCCGGCCCGCACTACGGTTACCGCACGCTCTACACGCGCGTCTCGGCCAACGCCGGCGCTATCGGACCGAACGAATACAAGATCAACTATGAGGACGTGCGCAACGCCCAGGCTGCCGACCCCAATGACCCGCGCGTGCGCATCGGCTACATCGAGTTCGATAGCACCTGGGATACCTCTGCCGGACCGAACTCCGGCATGGGGCCGCACAGCCTGCCGGTGGCCAAGTATAACCCGCAGACGGGACAGATTGATCCGAACCTGCCCGCCGATCCGGTGGAAGTCTATTACGACTTCCAGATGAACCGGCCTAACGATGTTGTTAAGGTTGACTATCTGACGCGCACCATGATGAATATTGTGCTGGAAGCCCGCCTGTTTGATCCGGCGTCGAGCCGACCGCAGATAACCGCGCTGACCAACCGTATCAAGGTGCGGAACCTTCAGCGTTAACGTATCATCTAACCGACTGGGAGCAGGGCGAAGGCGTGGGGAATAAAAGAAGCGCGTGGCACCGTTTTGCTTATTGCCTGCGTTCCGAGCCCTGTTTCCCTCCCTCTGAATAAGATTGACGCCGCAGGGAGCGTTGAAGCTATATGACTGAGACTGTCCGGCGATCTCGCCCACAATTCCACGTCCGCGCTCGGCGCGGGCAGACCCTCATCGTCGCGATTGCGGTGATCTTTATTCTGCTGTTCATCGGCGGCGTGTTTGTGGCGCAGGTGGCGCGCAATCTGGTCGCCGCCGGGCGCAGCCGTGATGTCCAGGATGCGCAATCGCTGGCGGAGGCCGGCATCCAGTACTGCAATACCGAGCTGACCAACAGCACGGAAGGCGCCGACTGGCGGCCCGCGCCCACGCCGCCCATGGTCACGACCGCCGACGCCTTCGGCACCACCGACCCGGACTATTTCTGGCTCAGCAAGGGTTTCTCCCGCGTCCTGTTCCCCGGCGGACGGGCGCTCGTGCGCGTCACCTACGATCCGCATCCTGCCGACCCGCGCAGCCAACTGCTCAAGATCGAATCCATCGGGCGCTCCGGCGATCTGGGCAACGGCCTGGACCCGACCGTCTTCGTGCAGACCAACTCGGAAGCCGCGATCCGGGGCCTGCGCCGTGAGCTGATCGCCTATAAGCAGATCGGCCTTACCGATTACCTGCGCTATATCACCGATAAAGACCGCCGCCATCAAGAGGCCGTGATCGGCGTGCCGGATGTCGGGCATCGCGTCGCGATGATGCTGGGCAACCCGCTGCTGGCCTATACCAACGGCAATACGGGCACGAATAACGGCGAGTGGCTGCCCGGCGCGGCCATCCGCTCGAATCCGGACCTGCGGCTCGTGGGCAACGTTTTCTTCTACACCAACCCGCAACTGCCGTCCAACGGCATCTATGCTTCCGGCAAGTTCCGGGTGACGCCGACGATTGACATGAACGGCGATGGCAAGGTGGATAGCCAGGATGCGCAGGCGTTCGTCAACCAGAACCCGCAGCAGCCGGCGAACCCCAATAACGTCATCTACGATAGCGATGACCCCAACCACACGACCAATGGCGGGCTGGTCCGCGATATGTCCAACCAGCCGGACAAGTTCGGCTATCCCAACAACATTCCCTATCTAGACCCGCCCCGCATTGATACCTATACCGAGGGATCGGGCGTTCTGCGATACCGCGCCCTGACCCGCGACTCCGGCGTCTGGTTAAAAGACAACAACGGCAAGCTCTACAACACCGGCCAGAACGGCTGGGGACGCGGCATCTATATCAATAACCCGCAGGATTTGCAGCGAGAGACGACCCGGCGCGGCGTCTCCGGCTCCTACTCGCTGCGCGCCGACTGGCTCAACCCCAACGCGCAGTTCGCGCAGAGCTACTGGCAGGGGCCGTTCTACCGCCCGCCCGGAGTGCAGATCGAGCTGCTGGGCGACCGCATCCGCCTGACCCGCAGCGATGATAACGTCTTTACCAAGCCGGACGGCACGCCGATTACCGCGCAGGGCGGCAAGGTCATCGAGATTCCGCTGGCCGACGACGAGCGCGCCAACTACACCTTCCCGGACGGCACGAGCATACAGCTTCTGCCGCTGGATAAGGATGGCGACGAGCCGCCTGCCGCCGGCCAGACCGACAACCGTCCCTTCGGCGACAGGAACTCCTACGGCGTCAATCTGGTGCTGATGGCGGAAGGCAACGTGCGGGTCAAGGGCGTCTACGGCGCGGTAACGGACAGCCGCGATACTACCAAGCCGCACCTAGGCCGCGTGCATCTGACCATCGTTTCCGGCGGCACGGCCTATATCGAGGGCAACATCCTCAAGGGCGACGGCTACCTGGATGCCAGCGGCGTGCAGCATCTGGAGCGGGCCTCCACCTGCGCGATTCTGGCCAAGGACTACGTTACCGTCAACACCACGATGTTCCTGACGCCGGAGAACCAGACCAACGTCTTCAGCCGCACCACGCCGGACCTGGACGCCTTCAGCGTCGAAATCGGCCTGTCCCGCCCGACCTTCGACGCCAGCTTTGCCTTCGGCGTCAATCCGAACCTGTACACCACTAACGGCCAGACGAGCCCGGTGTTCCTGCTGCTGCGCCACGCGGCGCTGAACCCTGGCCCATCCTATATCAATCTGCTCTTGAACCCGGCGCTGACAACCCTGCCGGGCGGACAGCAGGCGAATCCGTTCTATCCGTTCAACATGAACGGCCCGAGCCTCAATGGGCAGCAGGTGCCGCCGCCACAGACTTATATGCTGGGCCTGCGGTTCCTTCAGCCGCCAAATAACTCGATCCCGATCCCGGTCTTCGATTCGGCCTCGGTGACGCCCAACTTTGAGATGCGGGCCTTCCCGCTGGACATCGCCAATACCGTCAATCGGATCGTGACCGATCCGGGCTATCCCAACCTGCTGCGGTTCCAAACCGACCAGACGGCCCCGGCCCTGATCCAATCGTTCGGTATTACCGCGCCCGGCGCCTCGGACTACCTGCTGGGCGGCGCGATGGTGGCTCCGCTGGATATTCGCATTGAGGCGCTGCTCTACGCCCAGGATAACTCGTTCTTCGTCATTCCGGGCTACTCGTTCAACCCGGACCCGAAGGACAGTCGGCAGGCGTTCCTGGCGAACGGACGGCGCCCATCGTACAGCATTGACCCGAACGGAAACGTGCTGGACAGCCAGGCGGATAAGCAGGCCAAAGACGCTTTCCCGTTCTACGGCGAGCCGATGGATGTGCGCATCACCATCTACGGCGCGGTGGCCGAGAACAATACGGCCTCGCAGGGCGACCAGGCGGCCTGGATGGCGAAGTGGGGCTACATTCCGGCGGCCTTCGGCTCGACCGGCCTGCAATCGCTGAATCCGCAGGCGCTTCCGGCGTCGCAGGTGATTCCGGTGCCCGACGATCACCTGAGGGTGCATGACCCGGATGGCTACACACCCGGCGACGATCGCACGGTAGATTTCCGCACGCCGCAGGAGCAGAACACGGACAACAAGGACATTCCGATCACGCGCGGGCTGCGCTTCGAGTACGACCCGGCGCTGGCCATGCCCTACCAGCATCCGACCGATGCCAGCTTCCTGAGCGGGGACCTCTCCGGCGATTCGCTCAATGCCGCCTACACGACCTCTGACTACCTGCGCGACCCGACCTATCTGCGGTCGCTGCGCGCCCTGCGCGTCAAGGTCTGGCCCGCACAGCTTAACAATAACGGCCAGATCATCCTGAACGAGGTGCGGCAGGTCTTGCCGCCCGTGCCGCGCCTGCCGGTCTGTCCCGGCCTGCTCTACTTCGGCGATAGCGAGCGCAATATCGGCACATAGGGATTTAACCTAACCTCCCCGGCCCCCACTGCTAGGGTCGGTGCTGCGCACGCTCGCACCACTGCCAGGGTCGGCAGGGTTACGGTCCCTGCCTCCGCCTTGCGACACCTAGCGACCCTACGAGGGAAGGGGGGACCCGGCTTCTCTGTTCCCCCTCTCCTTGAGAAGGAGAGGGGCCGGGGGTGAGGTCATCTCTCCCTCTGCCACAGCGTGGGAGAGGGTCTGGGGGTGAGGGCCGCAACCATCTCAAGTTGGGTCTCCCCCTTCCCTGTGAGCGAAGGGAACGCATCAGGGAAGGGGGACGGGGGGTTAGGTCACGTAAATGGTGAGAACGATGACGACACGCGATGCGATAACGATAAAGGTATGGACCCGGATGGCCCTGGCGTTGCTGGGGCTTCTGGCGCTTCTGCCCGCCCGGCCAATACGCGCCGATGCGTTCAGCTATTCCGGCCAGCGCCGGCAGGTCAAAGCCTGCATCCTCTATAGCAACACAGATACGGATAACGATAACGATTACGACCTGGATAACTTCGCGCCGTATGTCTTCTATGTGCTGGATAATCGCAACGACCTGAAACCCGCCGGATGGGAATTCGTCAACCCACTGGCCCCCGGCACGATCACGCCGGACATGGTTGTGCGGATGCAAAAGCGCGCCAACGGCAACGATCCGACCATCAATGCGGGCCTGTTCAAGGTCAACGCGCCGCTCACCAAGAACATGGCCGCGTATTGGGAGGTCAACCTGGATACCGTCGCGGCCAAAGACCTGCGGCAGTTCGACATCATCCTGATGCCGATCCGCAGCAACGAGCTGGTCAGACTCACGCCGGAGCGCGCGGCCAAGCTGCGCCAGGCGGTAGACGGCGGCGCGACCCTCTGGCTGGAGGATGAGGGCGGCAACGGATCGTATCCAACCTCCAATTTCCTGGTCAATGTGCAGTTCACGGACCAGCGCGGCGGCAATACGCTGCTCACGTTGGCCTCGGCCCATCATCCGCTGGTCAATTTTCCCTATCCCATTTCGGCCATTGAGGTACAGAGGCTAGGAGCCAACGGACCCGGCTACTATCACACGGATGCTATCAACATCAACCAGCTTCCCAATCCGCTGATCGTGGTACCGGTCGTCTTCTCCGGCAACTTCCCCTATGTCTCGGCGGGAGATTTTGGCGCGGGGCACCTGGTCATTAGCTCGGCGGGCGTCGCCACGGCCATCAGCAGCTACGCAGGCGGCGTCACGCTGGCGCGCTACGGCGGCAACACGGGGGCAGTCAGCGGGGATAACTTCCTGGCGGCCCGGCCCGTAGACCTTAAGTTCGCCTATAACCTGATCGCCTGGACAAGCTCGGTGCCGACCTCCAACGCCAACGTGCGCCGCACCACCAGCACGGACGAGAACATCGGCAGCCAGTTGGGCCGCAAGTTCAGCGCGGTTCCCATTATTCCGTCCAATCCGGGTTCCGGCGCGGTCCTGCACAAGGGTGTTGTCTTCTCGGTGGATGGCAATAACATCCTGCACGCCTACGATGCCAATCCGGCTGCCGACCAGGACGGCGACCAGAACCCCGACGATGGGCTCCCGGATTTCAGTCGGGGCGCCTCCTACGACGAGATCTGGAACCTGGATCTCAAAGGCGTCGGCGGTGTCGGAGCGGGGACGCGGATCTCCACGCCAACGATTGTCTCCTTCTTTGACACCAATCTCGGCGCACCGCGCGACCTGGTAACCGTGACGACGAGCAACGGCGTCACCATGGCATTCGAAGCGTTCCCGCGCGATAATAATGGGCGCCTGCTGCCCACAAGCGCGCTCGTGTGGCAGGCGCGCGTGGAGAGCGATGGCGACCTGACGGCAACGAACGCTCCGTCTCCCCTGCTGATGCCTTCGCCCGCGCTCTCAGAGGGCGTCCTGTTCACCGTCGTCAAGGATTCGACGGGCAGCCCGAATTCGCCGTGGCGCGTGGCCGCGCTCAACCCGACGACCGGCCGCAGCATCTTCGATAACTCCAGCTTCAATGGCGCGACCAACAACACCGTGGCGCCGAGCGTGCCGCAGAGCGGCCAGAACGTGGCCGGCATGCAGAGCGTGGTCGGGCCGTTGACCGTCGGCTATGTTCGGGATGCCAGCACGGGCGCGATAGATAAGGTAGTCTATGTTACCTGCGCGCCCGGCACGGGAGGAGCCCAGCAGGCGTATGTCAATGCTATCTGGTTCAGCACGCGCAACGAGCCGCTGGAGTCGGTGGAAGGCTCCAACCAGCGGTTCCGCGCGCACGGCAACCGGGGCCTGATCCCCTGGTATATTCCACAGCAGAACAACGGCAATGTGGATCTAGAGCCGGTACTGCATATAATCACCAAAGATGATAGCGGCAACATCACTAATATTCAGCAACTCCGCTACCAGGATAACGGTTTTACAGTGGAATATACCTCCACCACCGGGCCGGGACAGATTAACGGCGGCCTAATTGTGAATCTCAACCAGCAACTTCAGGATCCACAGCATCAGACGGTGGTTGCCGACTATACGGTGGACTGGCCCGGCGCGCCGGTTGGGACCAACAACACGACGCCGACCACGCAGGACCTGGGACAGTTCTCAGTGCAGCGCGGGCGCTTCACCGTGTTCGACGTCAACCCGAACGCCCCGGCGGCCATGATCAGCGGCGCACCGGCGCTCACGCGCGATGATCTGCTGATCTTCGGCACCAAGAACCAGCTCGACAGCACCGGCAATGGGCTTCCGGATCGCCTCTACGGCTTCCGGGAGCAGTTTACGCTGGGCACGACCAACAATCCCAACGAGCCCAACCAGCTTGGTTCAGAGGTCGCCTGGATGTGGTCCCCGCCGGACAGCAGCGGTTTTGCTTTCGGCGCGACCACGCTCCCGCCTCGCCTGGTGAACACGGATACGCTGGGGAACGCTCCGAATGTAGTGCTGGGGCCTATTACCGGAGTCATAGGGAAGCCCGGCTTTCAGATCAAGGGCAGCCCGGCGGTGGCCAACGGGGTCGCCTATGTTGTCGCAACCTCCTATATACAGACCACTCCGATACAGACCACTCCGGTGACGGTAATCGCCGCGCTGCGGGCCAACCCGAGCACCACCTTCTCCTCCGGCCTGCAGAATATCCCGCCGGGCCAGTCGGTGACGCTCAAGCAGATAGACATGTCCTCGTCTACGGCCATCAGCCCGCGCTATATCACGCTGCTGGAGAACGTCAACTTCACCGTGGATCGCCAGAGCGGCATGATCACGATCCATAACTTCCGGCAGATGCCCAGCGGCGACTCGTTTAACATGGCGCTGCCGATCTACGTGGTGGTGGGCGGCGAGGCTGCCGGGGAGCAGGTTCCGGATACCCCCGTCACCAACCAGGCCACCGGCTTTGGGCCGCTGGATAATCTGCTGTGGTACATGGTGATCCCGCCAAACATTCCGAACCAGGATCTCTTGCTGCAGGCGATCTCGCCGGCCAGTGGACCGTCCATCATTGGCAATTCGCTCTACTTCGGCACCGTGGATGGCCGCGTGGTCTCGGTGGATATTCCCAATGAGACGGGCGGCAGGCAGGCAACGCTCTATCCGAATAACGATCCCTCCCAGCCGATTCGCGTGCATGCGCAGGTCGCCATGCTCCAGGTGACGGGCAATATCGGAGCGCCGTTGTCGCAGCCGATCATCCACCCGCCGGTGGGCACGGCCAATCTGGTCGCCGTGGGCACGCCCGCCGGACTGTCCGGGCTGGATAACCGGCTGACCGTGATCGCCGACAGCACGCGCCTGCTGGAGATAGACTATGGCGGCAACGCGGTCTGGGATCTGAGCGCGACGCGCAGCTATGGCGTCGCGGGCGGGCAGCTTCCCATCTATGAGGGCGGCAACGCTCCGGTCAACAGCGGCCTGGATACCGGCCAGATCACGACGCAGAAAGTCCCGCTCACTCGGCCCAACGTGGCCTACCGGACCACGCTCAACGATTTCCTGATCGCCGATACGGGCAACAACCGCGTCGTGCAGGTGGATAAGGGCGGCAACGTCACGCTGGAGATCCACAGCCTGCGGGATGATATGCATTTCCTGCGGGCGGGCGATCCGGTTACGCTCAATCACCCGACCGATGTGAGCACATACGTGCAGTCGTCCAACGCGACGAACGCTCCGATCTCCATCGCGAACCGAGATACCGGCGTTACGTATAACTATACCGGGCCGTACTACGCCCTTCATTACGTCATTGCAGATAGCGGCAACTACCGCGCCCTGGAGGTCGCCTCGGTCTACGGGCCGGATGGCCGTCCCATTGTGATGACAGGCACGGACGGCACGCAGGTGGAGATGCAGAACCAGGTCATCTTTGTTACCCGCTCCCTTGCGGAACAAAATGCGCGCTTCCGCTATCGAACCATACAGCAGTTCTTTGACCCAACCAGCAATCAGACGTTCCTGATTTCGGCTGTGGACAACGTGAGCCTGTCTGGAATCGGCGTGCCCGCGCAGGTCGGCGTGGAAGGCAATAACGTGGAAGGGCCGGGCGGCTCGCTGGTGGTCATTGACCGCTTCGGCCCGACCGACGGCAATGTATCTACTGTCATTAACAGCCTGGCCTGGCTGGATAACGGCAAGAATATAATCCATCGGCAGCGGATCAACAATCCGACGTGGTTCAAAGAGTTCGAGGTGATCGACCCTGATATTGATCCGAACGTCCCGAAGCCGCATTACCTGCTGGCGGATAACAATGGCGTCTATGAGCTGCGGCCCAATGTTGCCGCGAATGGAGAGACAGTGGCGGAAGTGATCTGGAATCTCTCCAGCACGGACTACCTCTGCCTGACCGGGCGCCCATTGCGCGCCGCCAGCCTGCAACGTCTGCCGCAGTCGGATTACCATGCGGGCACCAACAAGTTCTACCCGCACTACCTGATCACCAATCGCTATACGGGTCAGGATAGCATTAGCGCGATGTTCCTGAACCAGCCCGGCATTCCCAGCGGAGAGATTCACGGTGAAGTCGTGGAAGTTCGGGGCATAGACTACTATGCGAACAATAGGAGCTATCAGAATCCGGGGCTGCGGCTCTATGCGCCCAATGGCAACGACTGGATAGTGCATAACGCAGGCAGCTCGATAGTCTGGATAGCTCCCAACGAGGTGATACCGCCGGTGCCCGGCCCGATCCGGCGCAGCATCGGCTCGACGGCCAATGCCACTTCCACCTATCTCTTTGAGCAGCCGACATTTAGCGAACGACCGTTCTGAGAGTGTATACGATAGCTTCTGGCAGCCCACCCGTAAACGAGTGGGCTGCGGACGGCAAGCCCCATCAATGGGGCTACGAGAGGTCGGTTAGCCCCCTTCCGAGGCTACCAGAGGGAAGGTTAGCCCCCTTCCGGGGGCTTGCCGCCCACAGCCCGGTCCTTTAGGGCCGGGCAACTGCCGGGGTTCCGTACACACTCTAGGTAGCTCATAACCCCAGAAATAGGGGTGAGGTCAGGGTTGAGAATCTGCGCACGCAACACACAATGGCAGTGTTCCTAGATAGAAGGATATCTTGTATGAGGCACCGGAGTGCGCTCTTAACAATGAAGATGGGATGGTGCGCCCTGGCGGCGCTGCTCCTGGCGGTTCTTGCTGGGCAGGTACAGGCACAGGCGCCCCTGCCTTTTGATAGCCTTGACTGGCTTCTGGATCGCGGCGGCACCGTGCCGGGCTTCGGGCCGAACAACTCGAATCCGCTCCCGATACGCCTCGGCTACAACGGCTTCACCGATGCCGGCAACAATGTCGGCGCGGGCAATCGGAAGTGGGTCTTCCCGCGCACCATCGAAATTCCGCTGACGTCCGTGGTGGATAACCCGAACCCGAATCGCCCGGCTCAGACCGGCACGCCGCAGCCTCCGGACGCCATCGCCGCCTTTCTGCCCAACTTTGGCTCCTGGACCATTCCGGCCCCGGCCAACCGCGCGCCGGGCCGTGGCTTCTCCTTCTCTACCGATCCCAACGACCCGACCTCCTTCGATTACGGCTATGTCCTGGCGGCGCAGCAGGACTTCCTGGTAGCGCGCGGCAATGGCACCACCAGCAAGGCCACCATAGACGAGCTGAACAGGCTGCCGAACGCGCCTGCCAATGTCTATCGGGCGGTTCACAATACGCTGATCCAGGGCGTGAACGGCGGACAGCCGAGCGCCGTGTGGACTTCCGGCACCCTGCGCTTCCCCAATAACGGCAACCAGCAGGGAGCGATCTCGCCCGGCTACTACAGCGTGGATATTTTCTCCCCTGGCGACGGAACTACCGGCACGGATGGCTTAGTGCATCCCAACGCCATCCACGCCTTCGTGCGCGTTAGCTGGGGCAACACGACCGATGGCAACGGCAACCTGAATTTCGCCGGCATCAACGATCCGACCACCAGCCGCATCTTCATGGTGGACTTGAGCCAGCAGGGCTGGATTCATATCGCAGGCGAGAACGGCGGTCTCGGCCCAGCGGTCTTCCCCTACGACGGCAATCCCGCCCATCCGCTGACCGTCACGCTCTATACGGTCACGCCCGACGCCAATAACACGGTCTATCAGAACCCGCCGATCATCACCGCCGATGCCGTGCGCTTTGTCCCGCAGTTTGCCCTGAACGGCGTCACGAACGGCGTCACCGGCTTCAGCGGCGGGCGCATCCTCGGTCCTGCCGTCGGCACCAAGCTCGGCGGACAGCCCTTCTTCTTCTTCGCCCGTGAGGAGGGCGTTCCCGACACGACGCTGCGCTCCGCCGCCGATCCGACGCAGGGACCGGACGACTCCGCGCCCGACCCAACCGCGCAGACCACCGCGCCGGTCTTCTATTGCCTGGACAACCGCCCCGGCGCGGACGCCAACGGCAACGTAATTTCGTCCACGGATCGAGTACGCTGGCGCTATGTAGGCGCCTCCGATGGCACCGGCACCAGCAGCGCCTCGCCGCTTCTGGCCAACGTGCGCTGCCGTGACGGAGTGGTGCGTCCCATTCTCTACTTTGCGACCACCAACGCCGCCGGCTCGCTCGGCCATCTCTACGCCCTCGATCCCAACGGCGACCCGAACAACAAGGTGACCACCGCCTACTGGGCCTACCCGTCCATTCGCCCGCTGGTGGTACGCGATCCTCAGAACGTCCCGGCCCAGTACCACGACCCGAACTATACCGGTTTTGTACGGGGAACCTACCCACAGCCGACCTTCGGGCAGGATACCGTGCCCCTCAACGATGTCATCCACTTTGACGGGGACCTGGTTCAAAGCCCGACGGCGGGCCAGCTTGTCGTGCGCAGCGATACGCAGATACCGGCTTTCGCCGGCGTCCAGTCCGCGCCCACGGTCGTCAATGACCCCAACAATCCTAACGGCGCGCAGCTTGTGGTCGTCGGCTGTCTGAACGGGCGCGTCTACGCCTTCGACGCTGGCGGGCGCGGCGACTTCGATCCCGACCCGACTAAGAACGTCTCCGGCACGACCCAGCGCATCTGGACCTGGCCGCAGTTGGGCGCGGACGCCTGGCGCTACCTGAATAATCCGACCGCTTCTGTTCCGCCCGATGTCCAGGCCAAAGGCGCCTTCGCGGCCTCGCCGGCCCAGAACCCCAACTTCAACGGGGCCAGCAGCCCGATCATCATCGGGTCAGTGGACGGGCACCTCTACGCCGTCAATCCCGCCCATGACCGTTTCCGGGCCATCGTCAACGGCCGTCCCGTCTTCGACGAGCGCCTGAACTGGCAGTATCCCGGTCCGGGCATCAGCCTGGGCCAATCGCCCAGCACGGCGGCCATCTACAAGGGGCGCGTCTACTTTACCAGCGGCGGCCGTGTCTATGCCGTCAACGAGACGCCGCCCGGCGGCACCCTTCCGGTGACCAATACCCTGTCCTGGGTCTATCCCTTCACCGATAACGTGCCCTTCCCGTCGCCCAACCCGCCCAATCCCAATTCGGGCGACCCGAACGATACCACCATAGCGCTCGATCCGGGCTTCAACGGCACCGCGCCCATCCTGGTAGATGGCACGACCATCCGGCCCGACGGCACGCTGCCCGACCTGTGCTACGTGCTGCAGGGCGACGGCACCGTGCTGGCCCTCAATGCGGCGGGCAGCGGCGGCACCAAGACAACCCTGGTGGCCTCCGGCGGCACGCTGACGGCCGGCAGCACCCGATCCACGCCGACGCTGGCCGTGCTGACCGGGCAGAGCGGATTGGACCCGACGAGCCATCCGGCGGTCGTCTTCGGCGATGACGACGGGGCGATCTGGGCGATCAACGCCGACCCGATCTCGCCGGATGGGGTTTCACCAGCGAACTTCCTGGAAGTCCTCTGGGAGCACAACGAGACGGCCGCCTCGCGGCCCGCGCCGCCCATTCTCGCTAACGGCACCATTGTCGAAGGCGATGAGGGCGGGCAGTTCCGCGCTTACGGCCCCGGCCTGGAAACGGTGGGGCCGGGCGAGCCGGAGGAGCTCGCCAACGGCGTCGGCTTCGTCACCATTGACATTCGTGGCCTCGACCTCTACAAGCCGGGGGATTGGGATCGCTTCATGCTGGTGCCTGGCGACCCGAACTTTAATCTCCGGGAAACACCCGCCTATGATGCCAACGGCGCTCGCTATAGCAGGACAGCCGATCCGATGCCTTCCAATGTCGGCGCCAACGGCGTCGCTACGGATTGGGGCACCGATCTCTATGTCGCGGCCTACGGCGTCTACCATGCGCAGAACACCAACGATAGCGGCCCGCCGCCCTCGGTGCCCAACGTCACCGCGATCTTTACCATCACGCAGCCGGGCCATCCCTCCCGCACGTTCAGCGTGACGGTGCCGCCCGTGGATCAGCCGGGGCCTATCGGCCCGATGCCCGACGATACGGCGGTGGATCAGGATGTCTCGATCTATGCGCTCGACCCCAACTCCGGCCAGCAGCAGCTCTTTACCGGCAGGGCAAACGGCACCTATCCCTGGGTCGCCAAAGTGCGCATCCCGATCATACCGGACATCAATACGCCCTACGCGCCGGGCTCGACCGGATACCGGATTACGGCGCGGGCGATCATCTCGCAGAGCGGCATCCAGGGGCAGGCTAACGGGATAGGAGCCACCATCCGGCGTGAGTCCAACATCATACGGCTCGGCCAGCGCGACTACGCGGGCCTCAGCTCGCAGACTCCGCTCACGCCCAACCAGTTCCGCGGCCAGCAGCGGCGCGTCTTCATCGCCCATCCGCTGGCGCTGACGATACGTAACTACAGCGGCACCAATATGACCGGCCAGCCCAACGTCATCGGCTGGGCGCCGGACGTGACCCAGATCAACGATACCAGTGAACTGCTGGGCAACGGCAACCGCATTACCAACGCAAGCACCGGCGCGGCTCAGGCGATCAAGGCCCTCTTCGCGCCCGTCGGCATGATCCCCGATGGCAGTTCAGGCAGCTACATGGGGATAGATAACAATGGCAATAAGGTGCCTGCCTTCTTCGTCATGGATCGCAGTAACCTGGCCGCCAAGACGGGCAAGGCGCTGACCGTGCGCGTGCTGACCAACGGGTTCACCTGGTACGGCGGGCCGTCCTCGGTTATGAATCCGCTGCCCTGGGATCAGATGCCCGACAACGGCCAGACCACGCCCGACTATCCTGGAATGCCGCCCGATGCGCTCAGCATCAAGATCAATAACCAGGACTTGCAGCAGTCGAGCGTGGCGCTGAAGCCGCCTATACAGGACACCAGCGGCGACCCGACGCTGCGCACGCCGCAGCCGACGCCGGTGGATATGAGCGTGAGCGTGCCGCGCTTCCAGCCGGCCAACGTCAACCGCGGCGCCATCAAATGGGTAGACCCGCAGAACCAGAACACATACAACTTCGGATCGGCCTACACGGACATCAGCGGCGCGATCCGGGGAGAGAACGGAGACTCCATTCTGGGGCCGATGCAGGTCACGTCGGGCACGCCGGTGACGGGCGGGGCGCTGGCCTTCCCGGCAGCCGGCTATATCTCGGAAGTGATCGTGCTGGCGGAGCCGGCCAACAACGGCCAACTCGGCCAGGGCATCGCCCGCTTCCGACCGGAGCTTGCCTTCAACGATGCCCGCGAGATCGGCCTATCTCCGGTGCAGGAGGCGTATCGCGCCGTGGATGTCGGCCTGACCGTCCCGCCCAACATCAAGCTGCGCGTGGCGGAAGAGACGGTGGACCTGGGCAAAGTGCCGCACGGCACCGGCTACAGCGACATCCTTGCCAATGGCAGTCCGCGTATACCCTTCGCGCCGACCGGTTCCAGCGACTATCCCAACGGCAATTCGCCCTGGAACGACGATAATCAGTTGGGTAACTTCTTCCGGCCCATCACCGTGATCAACGAGGGCAACGTCAACCTCTGGCATCTGCGCCTGTCAAAGCTGCGCGGCATACCGGGGGCGGCTGTGGGCCCGCAATCGCTGTCCTATCTCCCTCCTGCGAATTTCGCCTCGTCGGCGCGGCTGGTCAGCGACCAGGTGGATAACTTGCTCACCGGCGGCCTCTTCGCCATGCCCTACGGCACGAACGGCAACACCGGCGCGGAAGGCAACTTCGGCATCGTGTCCTCGTTCGACCATCTGAGCCGGAACTCCGGCAATAACTTCCCGGAGCGTCCGCTCTGGCCGTTGCCCAACCCGGAGGTCACGGCAGCCGGCATCCAGGCCGCCTTCGGCCCGCTCTTCGGCCCTCTCAACAATATAGGCTGGACCGATGGCACCCAGCCGTGGCCGACCTTACATAAGGCCCGTGTCGGAGATGCCCAGGGCACCGTTGCCACCGTGCCCGATAAGTCCCATGACACCCAGGAGATTGCGGGGTTCCAGTTCCGGCAGCCGCAGGTTGGCGTCGCCGTTCCCTTGGGTACGCCCGTCGGCACCTACGCCAACCCGATCTTTGTCTATGAGGACAACCTGCCGATCCAGTGGCGCGAATGGCTCTCCAGCACGCAATCGAATGCCGCGCTGGGCGCCGATAACGACGCCATTCTCAACGTGGACCCGAACACCGGCTTCCCGGTGGAAGCCTACGCCGACCCGACGTTCACGCTGAAGGTGCGGGTGCGGGAGGCCCGCCTGACCGGCGGCGTCACCAAAGGTACTCTGGGTGAGGTGGACCCGCTCGGCACGCTGCCGCTGAGCGCCGATCTGCTGCCGACGGCCTACCGGAATCCGGACCCGAACGCACCCAACATCAGTCTCTTCTGGGCGACCAACCGGGATCCGAATACGGGGGCCATCCTGCCCGAGGCACCCTGGAGCCTGGCCTTCAGCCGCCTGCCCGGCCTGGTGAACACGGTCGGCAACGGCTTCTCCTTCCTGGATTACCGGTTCGCCGTGCCCGGAGCCCTCAACCAGGCGCAGTGGTGGTCGCCGACGACCCTCTTCCCGGGCTATAACAACGGCCAACCCGCGAACCTAGCGGACCTATTCCCGTCGGCCCCGACGAATAACGGCGTTCCCTATCTGCCGGGAAATCCCATCCCGCAGACGGTCCGGTATGCCAGCCCGCAGGTAGCCGTCGCCGTCCATTCCGACGGCACGCAAGACCCAGAGGCGTACCTGTTCTTCCAGGGCAATGTAGATAAGGCGCGCAGCCAGCAGCGAGAGCAGCAGGACTCGCGCACCTTCTGGACGGCTCTGGATGCTACCGGGACGCCGACCGGCCCGATCCTATCGTTCCTGAACGATCCGGCGCTGACCAAGCTGAGTCCCAAGCCGCTATTGGTCAAGCTGGATGCCGCCAACGGCGCCTCGGCGCAGAAGATGCTCTATCTCTTCTGGCACGCCGGCAACCAGTCGCAGACGACCCTTTACTATAACGTCAACGTCGCTGCCGATGTCAACAGCGCCTTTGCGCCTACCGGCTGGAGCCAGGATACTAAACTGCCCACGCCCGGCGCGCTGGTGTGGCAGAGTGACCCGTACCCGGTCTACCGCCGCGTCGTCGTGCGCGATCCGACCAGCGGCCAGTTCATCCAGGTAGACGCCATTGACATCGTCTACACGGGCGTGCTCAAGAACCGCCAGACCGTCGAGGTGCTGCTGACGCGCTACGGCATCAACCGGACGCCGCCGCGCCCGAATCACCCGGAGGATCTGCCGGTCGGTGGGCTGTATGTGATGCAGTTGCCGGCGGTAGAGGAAGAGACATTGACCCGCGTGGGTTCCACTACGACCTGGGCAGCGCGCGATGCGGCCTGGTATCTGGACTATCAACAGGGCACGGTCGTGCTGACTCTGCTCAAGAACGGCGACCCGGCACAGCGGATCGATCTGAACCTGCGGCCCGATAACCGGCCCCAGCTTGGCCGGTTCGATCAGGCTTCCGGCCTGGTCTACTACAACTCCAAGCTCGGCGGCCAGATCGTCGTGGATAGCCGCTCCGGCACGGTCAGCTTCCCGAACGTGCCGCCGGGACGCAACGATATCGTGCTCGCCAGCTACATCCCGCAGGTGATGCGGCTGAACGCGACCCGCGACGAGACAAACATCATAAGGACGCGCGGCTACGGCAATTTCGCCTTCAACGACCCGGCCTTCCGCCCGCGTCCGGCGACGACCGCGCCCGGCGACAACCAGAACCCAATCGCCATCCTGGATCGCGGGTTCAATCCGCGCACGCAGCTGAGCGCGCCACCGGTGACGGTCGGCAATCCGCCGGTGGATCGCTTCTGGACGCTCTATCGCAAGAGCGACCCGAACGGCACCGTGCCCTCCGCCATCTACTACAAGGCGATGCGGCTCCTGGTGCGCCTGCCGCGTCCGTTCCACCTGGGCAAGGACAACAACGGCAATCCGGTGATTCCACAGTTCACCATCCAGCCGGACGCGCAGCTTGGACGCCCCATCGGGCCGTATGAAGTGGATTGGGTGCGGGGCCGCATCTACTTCACGGAGCAGGATGAGGGCAACGTCATCCATATCCAGTACGCGGCGGACCAGAACGGGCAGTCGGTGGATTCCGGCGACCTGACCTATCGGGTGGCCTGGGGCGATGAGGTCAGCGTCGCGGCCCAGCCCAATGAGCCGAACCGGCCCTACACGGATGAGACCACGCCGGAGGTCATTATGCCCACCGACTCGGCGGTCAACGAAGGCCAGGTCTCGGCATTCAAGGATCCGTTCAGCGACAAGCTGTGGGTGTTCTGGACGAGCACGCGCGCGGGCACTACCGACCTGTTCTATCAGACGCTTGCGCCGCAGTTCTATAGAACCTCCACCTCACAGCACTAACGAGCGCATCGGTTCTCTGACAGGATAAAACGGGATGAGCAGGGTTTCTATCTATGTAGCCCCGCTCATCCCGTCGTTCTTGTCTGGTTAGTTTTCGGGAGAGATAAAAGTGACTTCCTGGGATTATGACGCCATCGTCATCGGGGCCGGGCATAACGGGCTGATCGCCGCTGGGTATCTGGCGCGGGCAGGCTGGCGCGTTCTCGTGCTGGAGCGGCGGGAGATCGTCGGCGGCGCGTGCGTGACGGAAGAAGTCTGGCCTGGCTATCAGGTTTCGACGGCGGCCTATCTTTGCAGTCTGCTGCGGCCCGAGATCGTGCGGGACCTGGAGCTGGAGAAATATGGGCTGGAAGTCTATCCACGGGAGACTTCCGGATTTGCGCCGTATCTCGATGGCCGTTACCTGTTCCTGTACCCGGATGCCGGACGCACGCGCGCCGCGTTAGAGCAGTTCTGTCGGGAGACGCCTGCCGACGTGGAGGCTTATTTCCGGTTTGAGGCGGATGTGGAGTTGGCAGCGGAGGTTATTGAACCCTGGCTGCTATCCCCGCCGCCCAATGCGGATATCGAGC
This sequence comes from Chthonomonadaceae bacterium, assembly GCA_035650735.1. GTDB lineage: Bacteria > Armatimonadota > Chthonomonadetes > Chthonomonadales > Chthonomonadaceae > DASRGL01. Next base: position 61,190 of record DASRGZ010000056.1, on the reverse strand, counting down.
TCTGGCTGGCCTCTCCACCGCCCGATCCGGAGCAGCTACGCGAGGCGTTCGCAGCGCGCGGCAGGGAGGACCTCTATACCGCCTTCCTGGAGGGCAGCGTTCGCGATCTGCTGGACGCCCGGTTCCAGAACGAGCGGCTGAAGGCCGTCCTTGCCACCGATGGCCTCATCGGCACGTATGGCGGTCCCTCCACGCCGGGCACAGCCTACGTCCTGCTGCATCATTACCTGGGGAACATTCTGGGGCGGCGCGGCGCGTGGGGCTATGTGCGGGGTGGCATGGGCCGCATCACACAGGCGCTGGCGCGCTCCCTGCAGGACTACGGCGGCCAGATACGTCTCGGCGCGCCGGTCGGGCGCGTGCTGGTGGAACAACCTGCCCTCACCTCAGAAGACCTCACCCCCGTCCCCTCTCCTTCTAAAGGAGAGGGGAGTGGCCCTCCCCCCCTGTCCCCCTACTGCCAGGGTCGGGCCTCAACGGACTGCAAGGGACGCCGCTCAACGGCTCGCGGCTCTGCCTTGCGACAGCCCTCCGCCTTGCGATCCACGCTGAGGGAGAGGGGAGAGCAGAAGTCGGGGTTTGCCACTGCCCACGCAGGTGGGCAGCGGGCCATAGACCCCACAGTGGCAGGGTTTAGCCTGCCGGGAAGGGGGTTAGGTCACACCCAGGAAGTGGGCCGGGTCGTCGGCGTTGCGCTGGAGAGTGGGGAGGAGATATATGCGCCGGTTGTCCTCTCCAATGCTGATCCCTACCGTACGTTCGTCCGGTTGGTCGGCGAGAGCTTTCCGATAGAGGCGGCAGGGAGCGATCCCCCCTGGCAGGCGCTGGTCCGGCAGGGCGGCGCGTCGGCCAAGATCAACCTGGCTGTGTCGGAACTGCCGGAGTTTAGCTGTCTCCTGGCCCGTGCAGACCGCAGCCTGCCCGGCCCGGAGCACCTGGGCACTATCCATATCTGCCCGGATATGGACTATTTGGAGCGCGCCTGGGAGGAGGCCCGGAAGGGCTATCCTTCTACCGAGCCAATGATCGAGATTTATCTGCAGACGGCTACCGATTCCAGCCTGACGCCGCCCGGCAAGCATATTCTCTCGCTCTTCGTCCAGTATTTCCCCTATAATCTTGCGCCTGGCCTGAATTGGGATGACGAGCGCGCAAAGTTTGCCGACCGTGTGATCGAGATCGTAGGCCGCTATGCGCCCAACGTCCCCGGCTCGATCCTTCACCGTCAGGTGCTCACGCCGCGCGACCTGGAGGCTCGCTTCGGCCTGACCGGGGGCCATATCTTTCACGGCGATCTGCTGCCTCCCAATCTCTGGGACGCGCGCCCGATACGCGGCTTCGCGGAGGGCCGCACGCCGCTCGCGGGCCTTTATCTCTGCGGCTCCGGCGCGCATCCCGGCGGCTGCGTGTTCGGCGCGCCCGGTTATAACGCCGCTTATGCTGCCCTGATAGATGCAAGTTGGAAACAGGCGCAAAGTTAGCCCATTGCAGTAGGGGGCCAGGTTGCTAAGTAGATAGAATCCTGGACAAGCGGGGAACAGGCACAAAATTAGCCTGTTGTTGCGGAGAGCGCGGCGGCGCGCACCCAGGCATCGGCGTCATGGGCAAGCTGTTGCAGCGTACTGCACACATCCCCATGGTGGCGCTCGTAGGTCAGGCGTCTCGTCGCCAGCGCCTTGATGTCGCGGGTTCCGGCGCGCGCCAGATAGATAAGCTCCCGGCGCTCGATATCGTTCAGGGGCCTGACAGGCGGCGCGAGCAGCGCGCCCTGCATGACAGCCGGCAGCCGCAGATCCAGCAAAACCGCTAACCGTATATAATAGAGCGCCGTCTGGATGTACGCCTCTGAGCGAGCCTGATCAAAGGCATCCGCTGCCCACCGCAGGCGCGTTGCAAACGGGCGGCGCTGCCTGCCGATGATCTCGCGCAAAAACGCGGCGGCATACGCTCGCAGCGCCGCATCCCCGGCTTCCGACGTGAGTATCCGGTCGGGATAGGCATCCGAAAAGGCGAGCCAGCGCAGCAGTGCGGCGCGCACGTTGGCGCGGCGGCTGCCCCTGGTCTGCGCCCGCGTCACCCGGAGCCAGTGCGTGAAGGCTCCGCGAAACCCGGCGGCGGTTTCCCAGATCTCCTGTCCTTGCGTGTCGGCCCGGACGACAAACTCTCCCCCGGTCTCTATCGCCACTAGCAGCGCCTGCCGCGTGGCTTTCCGCTCCCCATCCCCGGTATCGGCAGACACCGCCGCCTCCTGTTCGGGACTGCTTGCCTGTTCTGAGGAAACGATTTCCGGCTCGCCGGGAAAGGCGTAGACAAGCACGAGGGCAGTATGCCGCAGGCGTTCGTTCAGGCAGCGGCGCAGTGCGGCGTCTTCCTCGGGCAGCGGGCGCAACTCTGCGCGCAGGCCCAGCGCGGCCAGGCCGGGAAGCAGCATCGCCCTCAGATCACTCAGCGACGGCGTATCCGCTGCCGTGCGCGCCACGCCGCCCGTCATGCCCAGGAAGAACGGGATAGATACTGCCGGGGACAGCCATTTCTCTACCGCCAGATAGGGAAGCGCCGCATAGGGGGCCGCCGCTAACAGATCGGCGAGCGCTGCCTGCCGGGACTCCAACCTCTCCATGATACTGTTCTTTCCAGTGCGATCCAAGCTCAGGGCGCTCCTTCTTCTCCACCGCCAAAAATCGGCGCTCCATTCACAACAGCCTTCCATGCCCCTTCGGGTCACCCTCTCGCAGGACAATGCCTCTCCCCTCTCCCGCAGCGTAGGAGAGGGGAAGGGGGTGAGGGCGATTTTCAAATCAGCTTCGCTCTGATTCACGCTCCTGCTCTTTTGTACAGGCAGAAAAACCGCGCTCTGTGCGGTAAACTGTTAATTGTGCGAGGGCGACGAATACGCCCCGTCAATCTATCCCAGGAAGGAGAACCTCGCAATGCCAGAATTTACTCTGCCACCGCTGCCCTATCCGTACAATGCACTGGAGCCGACGATTGATGAGGAGACGATGCATCTGCATCACGATAAGCACCACGCAGCCTACGTCAATAATCTGAACGCGGCTCTGAAGGAGGCGCCGGAGTTTTTTAACAAGAGCATCGAGGAGATTGTCTCCAACCTCAACGCTGTGCCGGAGAACATCCGCACCGCAGTCCGCAACAATGGAGGCGGCCATATCAACCACACGATGTTCTGGGAGATCATGCGGCCTGGCGGCAGCCAGACGCCGACCGGCGCGCTCGCCCAGGCCATTAATTCCACCTTCGGCGATGTCGAAACCCTGAAAAAGCAGGTCAACGATGCGGGCGCAAAACGCTTCGGCAGCGGCTGGGCCTGGCTCGTCGCCGATAACAACGGCAACCTCTCGGTCATCAGCACGGCCAATCAGGATAATCCGCTGATGGAAGGCAAGAATCCCATCCTCGGCGTGGATGTGTGGGAGCATGCCTACTACCTGAAGTACCAGAATCGCCGTCCGGACTATCTTGCCGCCTGGTGGAACGTCGTCAACTGGGACGAGGTCGGCAAGCGCTACGACGCACTCAAGCGTTAGTTTACCTGACGTCCCCGACCCTATGGCCCTCACCCCCTGTCCCCCTCTCCTACGCTGCGGGAGAGGGGGAAGACCTCACTCTATAACTGCTTCACTAATCTCACCTCGCTTGCCCCACGCCGAAAGCCTAGCTTCTCGTTGAGCGCGATCATTGCCGGGTTGGCGCTCCGTGTGGCGATAGCCGGATAGCCATGCTGCCTGGCATAGAGCAGCCCCAGAGTTTTGAGGGCGAGGGCGATACCTTGTCTGCGATAATTGGGGTGCACCGCCGTCCCCGCCGAGTCGAGGCAATCGGGCCTGTCCTCCCTGGTGGCAAGACCGCTATAGCCAAGGTACTGCTCCCCCAGCCTGGCAATATAGAAGGCATCGGGAAGAGCCTGCGTCCCCTGGAAAAAGCGTACGGAATCTTCATACGACCAGGACGGTGGATCGGGACTCGGATCGGGATCGGGCCAGGTCGGAACCGCCGCCTGCTGGAGATCATGGAGTTTGCGCATATAGTCCCCGGTACGTTCGCGTTCCTGGGCCAGCGTGACAAACTCGACGCCGCGCTGCTTCAGGGCTTCGATAACCGGCAGGAGGAGCGATAGATCCGCTGTCCTCAGATCCAGGCGCAACTCACGCATCCTCTGCGTCTCTACAAAGCCTCGTCGGTTCAGAAACGCCAGGGCTTCCGTTCTGTCCTCCCTGGCTCTGGCCTGAACGGTCGCCGCTCCCAAAGCTTCCAGATCCTCCAGCAAGCGCTGGAAGAGCAGGCTGCCGATCCCCTGCCTGCGCTTCTCTGCGGCCACAGCCAGGTCCATCCTGAATTTCGGAAAGCGCACAGGCCAGATAGACGCATAGCCGAGGACAGTCTGCTCTTCCGTATCCACTGCTGCGTAGCGCCGGGGAATGCGGTGCGTCTCCGATCCTTGCTCGTCGGCGCGCTGCCATGCCTCTGCCGTCTCGGTGCGCTCCGGGCAGGCCGTATTGAGGAGGCGTACCGATGCCGGGTAATCCTGATATTGCAGGGATTGTATATGAACGGGCATAGATGTATTAAAGCAAGAACTTCACCGTCAGGATCTCGAATGGCAGGATGGGCAGGACGACCTCTCCCCCCGAAAGCGGCAACTCCGCGAGGTTGGTCTCCATCAGGTCGGCCAGGAAGGCCCGCTTCACCGGCAGCGTCGTCGTCAGGGTGACCAGGCCGCGCGTGTTGTGCGCTTCATAGAGCCGGACGATGATCGCCTCTTCTTTCTCCGCCCGCTTGATCGCCTCGATGAAGACTGCAGCGTTATCTACCTCGAAGAACGAGCGCTCCAGGGGCAGCGGCCCGGCCTTGTTGCCCGTGATGGCGCGGACGGTCGGCGGGCTGTTGAGGGCATAGGCGTTCTCGACGACCTCGCCCTCGCGGAAGTCGCCGCCGTGAGGCAGCAGGGCATAGGTGAAGGTGTGCCGGCCCATGTCCGCCTCCGGGTCGGGGGCTTTGGGAGAGCGCAGCAGTGTCAGGCGCAGCACGTTGCCGTGTACGTCGTGGCCGTACTTGCAGTTGTTGAGGAGCGCCACGCCGTAATCGCCTTCGCTCAGATCCACCCACTTCTGCGCGCAGACCTCAAAGCGAGCCAGATCCCAACTGGTGTTGTAGTGCGTGGGCCGTTCCACATGGCCGTACTGGATCTCATAGGTGGCGCGAGGGCTGTTGACGGCGACCGGGAAGGCGACCTTGAGCATCTTCTCCGACTCATGCCAGTCCACCTCCGTCACGAAATCCAGGCGGGCGCTGCCTGCGGTCAGGCGCACTGTCTGCGTGATCCGGGAGCGGCCTCCGGGCAAGGTGCGGGCGAACCGGATAGCTCCCCGGACTGGACCGTTCTCGATGACCTCCACCGAATCGAGTTCCGTAACAATCCGGTGCTTTTCGAAGGCGTAGACGTCAATGTCCCAGGCGTCCCAGAACAGCGGCTTATCTTCAAAAAGCTGGAACTGGTTGGCGCAGGCGCTCACGACGGGCTCGCCCACCGGATTGCCGTTCTGATCGCGCGCATACGTCTCGCTGAGAACCTCGCGCTCGCTGTCTTTATCCAGGATGCGGGTGATCAGGCCCGTTCTGGCCTCGAACTCCACGCGCACGGCCCCATTTTCTAAGTGCGTCTCGGAAACCGTGACCGTATCCTCGATGTCCTGTGGCGGCACGCTCGTCGCGCTCAGATCCCAGACCGCGTAGCCGTGCAGCGGCAGGTTCTTGGCAACGAAGAGGGCGGTGCGCCCGCCCTCTGCCTCGTTCACCTGCACCGGCATGGCCGTGCCGTCCGGCCCGACCGCCGCCGCCGGTTCCTCTCCCTCCCGCAGCGGAACCTCGATGGCCTCGTTGGCGAAATAGCTCAGATTGCTGATGACCAGAAGGGGCCGCCGCATGCTGAGCGTGCCGATCTGATCGGCAAGCGACTGGGTTGCGCCAGCGATGATCTCGCTGGCGGCGCGCGCGATCTCGGCGTAGTCCTGCGCGCTATCCCGATAGACCTCGTTCACGCTGGAGCCAGGAAGAATATCGTGGAACTGGTTGAGCAGCGTCGTTTTCCAGGCGCGGTCGAGCTCGTCCAGCGGATAGGAGGTTAGGCCGCTTGGGCTGACCACGCTCAGGAACTCGGCGTCGCGCAGCAGGAACTCACTCCTGCGGTTGCCCTGCTTGTTGCGGGCCTGCGTGGTATAGGTGCCGCGATGCAGCTCCAGGTAAAGCTCCCCGACCCAGATCGGCAGGTCTTTAGCGTCCGCCTCCGCCTTCTTGAAAAACTCGGAGGACTTTTCAATCTCAACGGTCGGCATTCCCTCGACGTTGCGCAGGCGGCGCGCGTTCTCCAGCATCTCCACCGTCGGGCCACCGCCGCCATCGCCGTAGCCGAAGACGTAGAGCGACCGGGTCGCCCGGTCGTGCTCGCGGAAATTACGCACGTTGTAGGCCAGCTCCTGGGGTGTCATGGCGGCGTTGTAGGTGTCAGCGGGCGGGAAGTGAGTGAAGATGCGCGTGCCGTCAATGCCCTGCCAGTAGAATGTGTGATGCGGAAACTTGTTGATCTGGTTCCAGGAGATCTTCTGCGTCAGGAAGTAGTCAATGCGCGCCTTCTTGAGTATCTGCGGCAGGGCGGCGGCGTAGCCGAACACGTCCGGCAGCCACAGGTCTTGCGTTTCGATGCCGAACTCGTCCTTGAAGAAGTTCTTACCATGTAGGATTTGCCGCACCAGACTTTCGCCGCCGCTCAGATTGCAGTCAGCCTCCACCCACATGCTGCCCGTGACCTCCCACTGCCCGCTCTGGATCTTCTCCTTGATGCGTGCGTAGAGCCTGGGGGCCATCTGCTTGACCCATGCGTACTGCGCGGCCTGCGAGCAGAGGAATTTATACTCCGGGTACTGATCCATGTAGCGGGTAGCGGTGGCGAAGGTATGGAGGCACTTGTATTGCGTGCGCTCCAGCGGCCAGAGCCAGGCCGTATCAATATGGGCGTGGCCGATGGCGCTGATATGGTGTGCGGAGGGGACGGCGGGCTTGTCGTAGGTTTGGGCGAGGCGCTGGCGGGCCGCCGGGATGGTGGCCGGGTCGTCGGCATCGTAGAGGTTGATGGTCTCATTCAGCGCATAGAGAAGCTGGCCGAAGCGAGGGCTGTCCGGCGGCTGCTCGTTCATCACGCCGAAGGCAACGTTGACATCCAGATAGAGGCCGATCAGCTCCTCATCATAGACGGCAAGGTTGGCATAGCGGAAGGTAAATGGCGTCGAAGCCGGCTCTCTGGGCTTGCCATGCACGCTGATGCTGGGGTTCATGCCCGTCGCCTGGACGGTCAGCGTTACCGGCTCCCCGCCTTGCGCCCGCTCCAACAGCAGTATCTCGCCATGCTGGCCGTCTATGCCCTGTAGGGGATTGTCGCCGTCCCAGACGATGGACTCGGCGCCGGTATCCAGCCGGGCGACGACTTTCTTGCCCTTCCATTCGGCGGGCACCGCGCCGGTAAACCGGAACCAGGCATCCGACCAGACCGGCCCCCAGGCAAAGCCAGGCTGAACCGGCGTGTATTCATACCGGGCCGCCTCCGCCGGAGCGATCCGCAGATCGCGGTAGTCGCGCGGGTCGCCCTGGGGCCGATAGACGGCTGCCTCCAGGGGAACCTGCGTGTGCCACAGACGAGACCGCAGCGTTTCCTTCAGGAAGGCTTCTATGCGCTGGCGTGTCAGTTCGGGATGCTTGAGCATGGCGGCGTCCTCTCCTCCCGGATGGTGAGTTGAGCAGAGATAGCTATTCGCGCCGTAAAGTTCCACCGCACCCCGGAAGGTTCCTGCCGACTAATGCGCCCGGCAGGCTAAACCCTGCCGCTGTGGGGCCTGCGGCCCGCTGCCTGCCTGCGCAGGCAGAGAGTCTCGCCTACCTGCGTGGGCGGAACGTTCTACCTACGCAGACAGAGGCAAACCCTGGCTTCTCCTCTCCCTTCTCCCTTGGAGGGAGAAGGGCCGGGGATGAGGGGAGAGAAGAGAGGACGGAAGGAGCCTGGCGCGGTCAGAGTCCTTTTTTGCGCGGCCTTTTCCTGTAACTTTGGGTGCCCCGGAGTGGTCATAATGTGTCGGCGTGAAAGTCCCAACGCATTTCGAAGGAGGCATGATCTGGCTTGTGCCCGACAGCGTGGTACAATGGTAGGTGCGATTGGCGAGGGAGGCAACGCAATGGTTACGCAGGCCAAAAAAACGCGCTATACGCCGGAAGAGTACCTGGAGTTAGAGCGCAGTTCGGAATTTAAAAGCGAGTACCTGGATGGCCAGATTTACGCCATGTCAGGAGGCGGCCCAGAGCATAGTACCATTACGGTGAATGGCACCGCGGTAATCGCATTGCAGTTGAAAGGGAAGCCCTGCTGGGTGTTTTCGAGCGATATGAAGGTCAGGACAAGCTCAACGGGGCTGTACGCCCATCCAGACGTTTCCGTTGTGTGCGCCACGATGCGCTTTCCTGATGAGCGCCGGGATGTGCTTCTCAACCCCATGGCCATCGTCGAAGTGCTCTCCCCCTCTACAGAAGCCTTTGATCGAGGCAAGAAGTTTGCCAACTACCGAAAGATCGATTCCCTGACCGATTATCTTTTAATCTCCCAGGATGAGCTGCGCATCGAGCATTATACCAGGCAATCTGACAACCAATGGTTGCTATCTACCTCGCTCAGAGGCCGCTCCAGCAGGTCTTTATAAAGAAATCTGACAACCAATGGTTGCTATCTACCGCCAGCGGCCTGGAGTCCAGGGTCTACATCGCCTCGATTGATTGCACGCTGCTTCTCTCCGAGGTTTATGATAAGGTACAATTTCCTGTTGAGCCAGCCGGTTCCTGTTGAGCCAGCTGGCGACGATAAAGAGATAGCCTAGCGGCGCCGCAGGCTATTGGGCGTGATGATTTTGCGGGGTTGTTGTCCCGCAGTGCCAGGAGAAGCAAGACCGATGCTGATACTGCATCCTGCGCTGTCTTCCGTTTGTGGGGGCAGACCGCACCCCTCCGTTCCCGGACTTTCCCCGCTCCTGCGCAGGTTCCTGGAGGGGCTGAGCCTCGCCGGGCTGTTGGCGCTGGCTCTGCCGACACTGGCGCAGCCAACACAGGATGTCTCGGCGCACCGCCCGTTGCCGGCCGTGCGGATGCCTGCCGAAGCCAAGCCCCCGACCATTGATGGCGACCTCTCCGATCCCGTCTGGCAGCGCGCCGCCAAAGCCGGAACCTTCTACGATCCGCAGACCGACAAGCCTGCCCCCGACCAGACGGAAGCCTACCTGCTCTACGACAAAGATTATATCTACGCGGCCTTCCGCTGCCACGATAGCCGCCCCAACGAGATCGCCGCGCGGGAGACGGTGCGTGATGCCGAACTCAATAATGATGATAACGTACAGTTGATCCTCGATCCATTTCTGACCTATAAGTGGGAGGACTACTCCACCTTTACGGTCAACCCGCTCGGAACGCGGAACACGCGGCTTGGCGGCGGGCGCGCGGGCAAGCTGGAGTGGCAGGGGGATTGGGATGCCGCCGCCCGGCGCACACCCGACGGCTGGACGGTGGAGATGCGCATTCCCTGGGCCATTCTCTCCTATCCGCGCAGCAGCGGCCCCATCACGATGGGCGTCAACTTCTGCCGTCGGCAGCAGTGTACCAAGATTAACGCCTACTGGAGCAACCTGGGCGCGCAGTTCTGGACCGACCGGGAAGGGCTCTGGCAGGGCGTGACGCCGCCGACGCAAGCATGGAGGCCCCGCTTCTCAGCCCTGCCCTATCTGATGCCGAGCGGGCAGGCGACCGGGGGACGCAGCCAGTTCCGTTCCGGGGTGGACCTGCGCTACCAGCCGACCCCGGAACTGACCTCTGTGGCGACCATCAACCCGGATTTTGCCACCGTCGAAGGCGCGGTGGAGAGCGTCGGATTCACGCGCAGCGAACGCTACGTGCCGGATAAGCGCCCGTTCTTCCTGGAGGGGAGCGACTACCTGACGCTTGGCGAGGACTATGCCATCGGATCGTTTTTCGAGTCCGGGCGCATCCAGCAGTTGGATACCGGCATGAAGCTCTACGGCAAGCTCACGCCGCAGACGACGCTGGGGATGCTGGGGACGATCTCGGTCGGGCATGAGATGAATTGGGTCGCGCACCTGCGGCGGGAGTTCGGGCCGACGACCGGCGCCAACCTGATGCTGTTGCAGCGGGGCGCTCCGGGAGAGGATAACACGGTCGGCGTGCTGGCGGCGCACTCGCGCAAGGGGAAATGGTCGACGGATGGAGAGATGGCGCTGACCGGAGGCCCCGGCGCTGGAGGCATAGCCTGGACGAGCGCGATCAACCTGGAAGATAAGAATTTCTTCACGACGATCCGATATCTGCATGTGGCCCCCAACTTCTTGGATCGGCTTGGGTTTATCAGCTTCACGGATTACCGGGGCTGGTCAAGCTATACCTTCTGGGGCGCGCAGTGGCAGCACGGCCCGTTCCGGCGCTTCAACTTGTTCTTCAACCCGCTCTTTGACGAGCATATGGACGGCAGGCCGTTCCGCCGCCGCGCCAGCCTGGGCGTCAATTTTGAGACCCGTAACGACTATCGCATCGGCTTCCATGTGGAGGGCGGCAAGTTCGACAACGATACGGATTTCATCTATGGGTTCAACATTGGCGGCAATGTCTCGAACCGGTTTCGGCGGTGGGATCTGTCCTTTACCACAGGCCAGCAGGCCAACCTGCCCTATACCTCGTTTGGCCCTTCGTTTAACATCCGCCTCTTCAAGAAGCTGGACATCTCCATCGGCTCCTTTATCGAGAACTACCAGGGCGTGACGCAGCAGCATATCCTGACGTTCAATTATGAGCTCAGCCCCTACCGCGCTTGGGGCGGACGCCTGGTAATCGAGAACGGCGGCACGAACTTCTTTGTCTCCTACCGCAACTCCGGGCGCGGCGGCATGGATACCTACTTTATCATCGGCGACCCCAACGCCAAGAGCTTCGTCAAGCGCGTCATGCTCAAGTTCGTCTTCGCGCTGTGAAACTCGGTGCAGGTCACGCCTCCGACCTCCATGCCGGATGAAGCTCTCCTCGCCTCCCACCAGCTTTTATAAGTTGTACCGCGCCCACGCTCGCCGGGGCTATCCTACAGCAGGAAAACGGAAGGACAATCTACAAAAACTGCTATGTAGTGCAAAATCAAACGGGAGGTGGGATGATGCTTTTGACGGGTAAAGTCGTGTTGGTAACGGGGGCGGGACGCGGCATCGGCGCGGCAATCGCGCGGGTGCTGGCGCGCGAGGGCGCGACGGTAGCGGTCAACTACGCGCATAGTAAGGACAAGGCAGAACGGGTCGTGGCCGAAATTTGCGAGAAGGGCGGTACGGCGCAGGCGTTTGCGGCAGACGTGCGCGATGCGGCGGCGGTGCAGGCTATGGTGCAGGCGGTCGTCCAGGCGTTTGGGCGACTCGACGGCGTGGTAAATAATGCGATTGCAGGGCGCCAGCACGGCACGCTCTCCGCCGCGACATTGGAAGACTTCTCGGATGCGTTCGACTATGGGTGCCGGGCGGTGGTCAACATGATCAACGCCGTGCGTCCGGTGATGAAAGATCAGGGCGGCGGGCGCATCGTCAACATCGTGACGGAGCTATGGAACATGGCCCCGGCGGAGTGGTCGGTCTATATGGCGGGCAAGGGGGCGATGGTGGGCTTGTCGCGCTCGCTGGCCTGTGAGTTGGGGCCGGAGAATATTACGGTCAACATGGTCGCACCCGGCTGGATGGCCGACGAAAAGGTGGACACGGCCTCCGAGGGATCGAAGAACTTCGCCAAGTCGCTCCCGCTGCGGCGGCACGGCAGCGCCGACGAGATCGGCAACGCCTGCGCCTTCTTCCTGAGCGACCTGGCGGGCTACATCACGGGCGCGTACTTGCCGGTGACCGGCGGGCGCATCACCCAGGCTGGTATGTAAACGGAGGAGAGTCCCAATCCAGAACGGCAAGGTCAAAAAGCAGCGCACCTCCTTTGACCTGGCCACCCTGTTGCGCCATACCGGCCAGCTTCCGTAGGGGATCTGTAGGACGTAGTATGCAGTTCGGGCTATAGTCTAGAGGAGGAAATGAGGAGATGTGGGTGGCTTTTTTCATCGCCCTGATCTCCTCATTTCCCTTTTCCATCAGGCAAAGTGCGCGTTAGGTGTCATGGCGTGCCTGGGGCAAGATGGAAGGCGTAGCGAGCGCGCCGGAGGAGTAATGATCGAGCGGATACAGGCTACATTGGAAGCCATTGAGGTAGAGCGCGGCGTCCGGATACTGTACGCGGTGGAGTCGGGAAGCCGCGCGTGGGGCTTTGCGTCTGTGGACAGCGACTACGATGTACGCTTCCTCTACATGCGCCCGCTCAAGGACTATCTGCGCATAGACCCTCCGCGCGATGTCATCGAGCTGCCGATTACCGAGGCCCTGGATGTCAACGGCTGGGATGTTTTCAAAGCGCTCAAACTATTCCGCAGCTCCAATCCGCCCTTGCTGGAGTGGCTGTTCTCCCCGATCATCTACCGGGAGCAGGGCGCTCTGGCGGCCAGCCTGCGCGCCCTGGCGCGGGCGCACGCTTCGCCCCGCCGCATGACCTATCACTACCTCAGCATGGCGAGGAACAATTATAAGCTCTACATTGCGGGCAGGTCGGAGGTCAATGCGAAAAAGTACCTCTATGTCCTGCGCCCGCTCCTGTGCATCCTCTGAATGGAGCAGCGCTCCAGCCCGCCGCCAACCTTGCTTCAGGAAACCCTGGACGGCATCGAAATCCCAAACGATTTTCGAGCGAAGCTGTCCGAGTTATTGCACCGGAAGCGCGGCGGCGCGCTCGGCATGGGCGCGCCGGATGCCGACCTGAGCCGCTTTGCCGAAACGGAGATGCAGCGGATCGAGTCCTTCGTGAGCACGCTCCCGGACGTGACCATTGAGCCGGATACGCTGAATGCGCTGGCGTGGAAAGAGTTAGGGCTGGACTGACATACTCCCGCCCCTAAAGGGGTAGGCTTTGTCGCCACTTGAATCGTAAAGGCCGTTGGGAGCAGGCCGTCGGCAGCAGGAAAAGCCCCTTCGAAGCAGCACAAGTCCTTGGCCAGATCAACGCTTAGCCGGTCCTTGCGGCAGTTCCTGAACCGCCTTCAGGTAGGCGCTCACCCGGTCGTCCAATGCCTGCGGGTAGGTGTAGCCGAGCGCGTCCCCGACCTCCTTCGCCACGCGGCGGAACAGCGCCGCCGTGCGGTAGAGCGCGTCCCAATTGGCTTCGATCTCCGGCCCCACGTAGGTGCTTGCCAGTTCCGACCAGATGTCCGCCGAGAGCAGCCGCTTTAAGCGGCGACCGAGGACGCCGGGCCTGACGGACCAGTTGTGGTCTATCTCGAAGCACCATTCGAGCATCCGGAGCATGGATATCTGCTTGGTGTCGCAGTCCAGGCACCATTTGGCGAACACAAGCTCATCCCGCCAGAAGCTCTTGGCGATGTAGGTGGCATTCCACCAGAACTCCTCGATCACCGCCAGGTACTCGGCTTCCGTCGGCCTGGCGGGGATGAACGCTTTGTAGGAGGGCGGCTTCCATGTTGCCGTCCTGCCGTCCTTGTCGAGCAGCACTCGATATCCCGCATCCAGCTCCTCCGGCAGCGCTTCCTGGGCGGAAATCCGTTCCAGCAGGGCATCGGGCCAGATGCTATAGTCAATCTTGATGTAGTCCTGGTAGACCACGCCCCGGAAATAGGTGGTCAGGCCGTACATCTCGCCCTGATCGCCCCAGCGCACCATCGGTTCGCCGTAGTCGAATACCCAGGCATCGTCGCGCGCGAAACGCTCGGCCTCGGTAGTGGCGAAAATGAGGTCATAATCGGAGAGAAGATCCACCGGCCCATCGGGCCGCGCCAACGAACTGGTGAGTATCATGGCGCGGATCGATGGCTGGGCGTTTCCCCACGCAACCAGCTTTTCCAGGACGTCCTTCTCTTGCGGCAGTGCTTGCATCATCGTTATACAAATCTCGTCTACCCCCCTCCTTGTAACCTAACCCCCCGGCTTGTGGCCCTCACCCCCTGTCCCCCTACTGCCAGGGTCGGGCCTACAATGGACTGCCAGGGTCGGCGCTGCAATAGTTCGCGCCTCCGCCTCGCGACAGCGCTCCGCCTCGCGACAGCCTTCCGCCTGGCGATCCACGCTGTGGGAGAGGGGAGAGCAGAAGCCGGGTCCCCCCTTCCTTAGCGAGGTACGAGCGAGTAGGGAAGGGGGCCGGGGGGTTAGGTCAGGGAATTGAGGTCGAAGTCGGGCGTCTGGATCGCCCCCTCACGGCCCTGGACGTTGACCCCGGCGCGAATCAGGCGCTCCAGCGTATCCGAGATGCCGTCCAGTTTCTTCTCGTCATGGCTGATGGAGACGCCCATCCGCAACCGTCCGGTATCATCGTAGTAAAGCTCGGTGAACTCGGCGGCCTGCGTGTCCCCGGTGAAGATAGAGTTCTTCCCGCCCTGCGGATCGCCGCGCAGGATCATGTGCAGGTCCAGGAAATCGGAGAAGAAATAGGGTATCTGATTGTAGGGCTGGTTCTGCCCGGCCATGATCGCCCCTACGGCCTGGCCCTGCCATTTGGCGTTCAGGAAGTGCTCGGCGTGCCATTCCTTGTTGAGCGCGATGTCCTTGAACAGCGCCACGTCGCCCGCCGCCCAGATATGCGGGTCGGCGGTCTGCAAGAACTCGTTGACCTTGATTCCGCCCCGGTCGCCGATCTCCAGCCCGGCCTCGCGCGCCAGCTCGTTGTTGAGCTCCACGCCCACGCCTACCACCACCAGATCGGTTGGCAACTGCTGCCCGCTCTTGGTGCGGACTATATGCACCGGCCCGCTCTCGCCATCCCCCTCAAACGCGACGGCCTCATCGTGGAGCAGGAACTTGATGCCGTTCCGCTCATAGTAGCTCTGTATCCACCGTCCCAGCTTTTCGCTGGCAAATTTGGCCCAGGGATGGCCCTGCGGCTCGACGACCGTGACATCCAGGCCGCGCTCGCGGGCGCTGGCGGCCACCTCCATGCCCAGATACCCGGCGCCGACGATGACGGCCCGTTGGCTTCCCCGCAGCGCCGTGCGTATCTGGAGCGCATCCTCAATGGTGCGCAACAGGAACACGCCGATCCGGTTCATCCCCGGCACGTTCAGCGACCGAGGCCGCGCGCCCGTGGCGATCAGCAGCTTCTCGTATTGAAACGTCGTGCCGTCGGCCAGAGTCACCGTGCGCGCGTTGCGGTCTATTTTCGTTACCTGCGTCTTTGTATGCAGCTCGATCTGGTTCTTGGGGTAAAAATCGTCGAACTTGCTGTAAGGGTCGTCCACGCTCATCTCGTCGTTGGTCAGGAAGTTCTTGGAGAGCGGCGGGCGGTCGTAGGGAGGATGGGGCTCTCCGCCAATGATAACGATCTTGCCCTGCTTGTCATGCTCGCGGATCGTCTGCGCGGCCCAGACACAGGCCAGCCCGCCGCCGACCAGCACATAATCGTAACGCGATTCCATGCCCAGTTCTCCTTTGCGTTGATGCTCACTTTCCTGGCAAGCCCGGAAACGAAAGCAGGGGGTTCCCCGCTTGACGCCTTTCCGCCCGCTCTGCTATCATGGGACGTTTCCATTCCCTCGGACGGAGAAGCCATTGAACCCACAAGAGACGATTCGCGCGCTCGCTGCCCACGTCAAAGCCAGCGTCTTCCCGCATCTGGGCGCGTGGCGGGCGCGCAAAGTGACCGGCGTGGCCTCCAGCGGCGACGCCACCTTCGATATTGACGACATCGCCGAGGCTGCCGTCGAAGAGTTTATCCGCGAACACGGCCTGAACGTAGCCTATTACTCCGAGGATCGCGGCCTGGTGCGCCCATACCCCGACCGTGAGCCGGAGGGCATCCTCATCATTGACCCGATAGACGGCACGCGCGGCGCCGTGGCGGGCTTCGAGGCGTGCGTCGTCTCGATCGCCTGGGCCGACTACACGCCGGAGCCGACCTTGGCCGATGTGCGCTATGCGGGCATCGCCGAGATCAAGGGCAATCTCACCTTCTCGGCAGAGCGCGACGGCGGCCTTCAGATCGCGGACGCGGCGGGCAGCGCCGTCACGCCCTTCCTCATGCCCACGACCGAGATAGCCGACATGGCCTGGACGGTGGAGGTCGTCGGCGCGCCCCTAGAGCTGATCTTTGCGGCGCTGCGCGATCTGGCGAACCCGACGACGGTGCGCGGCGGCCTCTTTATCCTCAACAGCAGCGCCTATGAGCTGACTCGCCTGGTAACGGGCCAGTTAGCGGGCGTGGTGGATGTGCGCACCCGCCTGATGCGCGAGTTTCCCCAGACCCGCAAACGCTTCCGCACCTATGGCGGAGGACGGCTTTTGAGCCTCTACGGCTACGATGTGGCCGGCGCGGCGCTCATCGCGCAGGAAGCGGGCTGCATCGTCACCGACGCCTGGGGCCGTGACCTCTCCGACTGGAAGCTGCTCGATACCAGCGAAGCCAACTTTGGCTCCCTCCTTGCCGCCTCGAACCCGGCGCTGCACGCCCGCCTCGTCGAAGCCGTCAATACCGGCTTTGCGGCCCTGAAAAGCCGTTTTCAACAGGATTAACAGGATTTCTCAGGATTTATCAGGATTAAGGCAAAAGGCAGAAGCCTCCCAGTCAGCTTGAAGTCCAGAGGAAGAGAACTCGGCTGGTTATCTGTGTTTTAGAAACCCTGTTTAATCCTGTCTCATCCTGTTCATCCTGTTGAGGTATTTTAAGGGACGAGGACGCGCAGGACATTCGGCACGACCTCGATGATGGCCGGCGTCTGGCCGGCGGCATCGCCATCCAGTTCGACGGGCAACGGGCAATCGGTTTCCAGGACGATGTGCCGGGCGCGGAAGCGGCGCACTCCCGGCGCTCGGTCGAGATGGCCGCGCGTCAGTGCCAGCGCATCGGCGGCGACGGCGCGCGCCAGCGGGCGGCGATGCAGGCATACAAACACGTCCAGCAGGCCGTCGCTCGGCGAAACCTCCGGACTCAAGAGGAACTGCCCCGCGTAGCGCCCGCCGTTGGCGACCAGAACCAGGTAGGCGTCAAACTCCTGCGGCGTGGCGCCGTCCAGCGTCAGCGTCACCCGGCAGCGCGGGAAGGAGAGCGCCGCCCGCGCCGCCGCCAGCACATACGCCCACTCCCCAATACGCTCTTTGAGCCCCAGGTTCACCGCCTGTGTCACCGCGCCGTCGAAGCCGATGCCGGCGACCAGCACAAACCAGCGCTCTCCCATCCGCCCCAGGTCTATGCGCCGCTCCTGACCGGCCCGGATAATCCGCGCGGCGGCCTGCGGGTCCTCCAGAGGCACCTCCAGCACGCGCGCCAGCACGTTGGCGGTGCCCATCGGCAGCAGGCCCAGACGCACCTGATCGGCAGCCTGCGCGCTCTGCACGCCCTGCACTATGGCGTTGATCGTCCCATCCCCGCCGACGGCCACCAGCGTCTCATACCCTTGCGCTAGCGCCTCGCAGGCCAGCCGCGCCCCATCGCCGGGAGCGCGCGTCTCCCGCGTCCAGACGCTCTCCGGGGCCTCCGGCGCCAGCCAGCGCGCCACGGCAGCCGCCGGGTCCTGCCGGTCCTGCGCGTCCTGGAGCCGCGCCCACCCGCCCGCTTTCGGGTTGAGGATGGCCGCTAGGCGCACCGCCCTATCCAGACCCGCTCGCCCGCCTTGCCGACCCAGGAGCGGACGCCGGGAAATTTGGCCTCCAGGAAGCGCACGAACTTAGATGGGTCTTCCTGGTTGCCAATGAACATATCGTAATGGGAGGGAACGGCCAGGCCGGGGCGCAACTCGCCCGCCAGTTCCGCCGCCTCCTGGAAGGTAAAGTTGCCCAGACAGCCGCGCAGGTAGCGCTCGGCATCCCGCCCGTTGATGGGCAGGAACAGCGCGTCGAAGTGCGGCCAGCGCTGCAGCGTGCCGAGCAGCCCATCGTAGAGGATCGTGTCGCCCGCGTGATAGAACGTCACCCCGCCCGCCTCGACGACGTAGCCGAGATAGGGAAAGCCTAGCTGCGGACGCTCGTCGAAGGTCTCGTGCTTGCTCTTGATGGCCGTGATCCGCACGCCCTGGTGCTCCAGCGTCTCGCCCGCGTTCAAAGGCCGCAGGCGCGATTCCGGGATGCCGGCCTCGGTAAGCATACGCTGCGCCTCCGTGCGCGGGCAGATAAAGAGCGTCTCCGGCGACGCCTGCGCGATCCCGCGCAGCGACTCCGGGCAGAGATGGTCCTCGTGGCCGTGCGAGACCAGGGCAAAATCCACCCGATGGGGGCTCTCCGGCAGCAAAAGCGTGCGCGTCTGCCGCGATTCCCAGGGCGCAAACCAGGGATCGAGATAAAATACATGGCCGCCCGCCTTGACGATGAATGTATGCTGGCCCAGCCACCAGAATGCGCCGCACCCCGGCGGTGTCTCGGTGCGGGCTACGTCGGCCAGCAGAACGTCCTGTTTCTGCGCGATCTCCACCATGCCTGGCGCCTCCTCGAAGTTCTGTTGTCTCTGTGTTCCCTTTCGCCCTCCTTCCTCCCGGTTCCTGCCTCTTCGGGGATGTCATTCTTCCCTAAGGAACCGGAGAATTCTAGGGCAGCGGCTAGGAATTTTGCGGGAAATCGAAAATCCAGCAGGGAACAGCGGTCAGGCGGGTTGAATTATAATACTGCCGTACAGAACCACCGTCTGCTGTCTCGCTTTCCGACAGAGCGGCGCCTCGACCGACCCGAGCCGTTTACATCTAAGGAAGACTATCCCCGCTTGCCAACCCTGAAGGAGGACTACGTATATGCAGCGCTCGATTAGCTACTTTCGCTGTCTTGTTCGGCTTGTTCGGGCGGTTGCCCTCTTTGCCGCTCTCGCCGGGCTCGTGCAGATCGCGCCGCCAGCGCGCGCCCAGGTCAATGTGACTACCTACCACAACGACAACGCCCGCACCGGACAGAACCTCAAGGAAACCCTCCTGACGCCCGACAACGTCCGCTTCACCCGTTTCGGCAAACTATTTGCCTATCCCGTGGACGGCTACGTCTATGCCCAGCCGCTCTACCTGTCTAACGTGACCGTTCCGGGCAAAGGCCGGCACAACGTCGTCTTCCTGGCCACCGAGCACGATAGCGTCTACGCCTTCGACGCCGACGATAATACGGGCGCCAACGCCGACCCACTCTGGCACGTCAGCTTCCTGAATCCCAATGCGGGCGTCACCAGCATTCCCAACGACGAGATCGGCTCCTGGGACATCGTGCCCGAGATAGGCATCACCGGCACGCCCGTCATTGACGCAAACAGCGGCACGCTTTATGTCGTGGTGAAAACCCGCGAGCCCGGCCCGCTCGGCTCCACTCTCTATCCCCAGCGCCTGCACGCGCTCGACATCCATACCGGTCAGGAGAAGCCCGGCAGCCCGGTGCTCATCACGGCCTCTGTGCCCGGCATCGGCGACGGCAACGACGGCCAGGGCAACGTTCCCTTTTATTCAAAGCTGGAAAATCAGCGGGCGGCGCTGCTGCTCCTCAATGGCGTCGTCTATATCGCCTGGGGCTCGCACGGCGACATTACCCCCTACCACGGCTGGATCCTGGGCTACGACGCCCGCACCCTCCAGCAGGTCGCCATCTTCAACGCTACCCCCAACGGCCTGACCGACCCAAGCGGCTACCCCATCGGCGCGGGCGGCATCTGGCAGGGAGGCGCCGGCCTGGCCGCCGACGATCAGGGCAACATGTACTTCGCGACGGGCAACGGCTCTTTCGACGCGGCCACAGGCGGCATAGACTACGGCGACAGCATCGTCCGGCTCCGGACACTGCCTGGAGGGAGCCTGGCGGTCGCCGACTACTTCACGCCGCTCAACCAGGATTACCTCAACCGCACCGACGCCGATCTAGGCTCCGGCGGCGTCCTGCTGCTGCCCGACCAGCCCGGCCCGCATCCCCACCTGCTGGTGCAGGCGGGCAAAGAGGGCAAAATCTATATCATTGACCGCGACCGGATGGGGCAGTTCCATCCCAACAGCGATAACATCGTTCAGGAGCTGGGCGGGGTGATCGGCGGCGTCTGGGGGATGCCGGCCTATTTCAACAACACGATCTACTACTGGGGCATCGGTGACACGCTCAAAGCCTTCCAGTTTCTCACCATTCGCACCGTCAACCTCTACTACGACGGCCATTTCTTCGGAGGCTTTGGCGGGGCGCCCAATCTGACCCTCAACGGCAGCGCCTTCGTGGATGGCTTCCGCCTGCACCTGACCGATGGCAGGGTCAATGAGCGGGGAAGCTGCTTCGCCAATACTCCGGTGGCCGTCACCCAGTTCCAGACCCAGTTCACCTTCCGGCTGACCGAAGGCACCCTGCCCGGCGGCGAGGGCTTCACCTTCACGCTCCAGGGCGCGGATCCGCACGCGCTCGGGGACGGCGGCGGCAGCCTCGGCTACGGCGGCCTGGGCAACAGCGTCGCCATCAAGTTTGACCTCAACGATACGGCGGGCGAAGGGAATAACTCCATCGGCCTCTATCTCAACGGCGTGCCCCCGACGACTCCTGCCGACAGCCTCGACAGCACCGGCCTCGATCTGCACAGCGGCCATACCTTCCGCGTCTATATGAGCTACGACGGCGTCACGCTCCAGCTCCGCATCCGCGATCTCAGCACGGGCGCTGCCGCCACGCAGTCCTACGCCGTGGATATTCCCGGCACCCTGGGCGAGAACATAGCCTACGCCGGCTTCACCGCCAGCACCGGCACGCGCACCGCCACGCAGGACATTCTGACCTGGCGCTATAACGCGCCCTCCCTGACCACAACCCGGTTCGCGCAGGTGTCCGAGGCGCCCCTGAGCTTTGATTACTATCCCAGCACCACTCCCAGCATCTCCGCCAACGGCGAGAACAACGGCATCGTCTGGGCCCTGCAAACCGACGCCTACTGGTATGGCGGGCCGTCCATCCTCCACGCTTACGACGCCGCCAATCTCGGACGTGAGCTCTATAATTCCTACCAGGCTTTCGGGGGACGCGATGTGCCTTCTGGCTCTGCGGTCAAGTTCTCGGTGCCGACGATAGCCAATGGCAAGGTCTTTGTCGGCACAGGCAATAGCCTGACGGTGTATGGCCGCCTGGGGCTCAACCGCGCGGCCATAGATGTCTCTGCCGGCAATATTCGGCGACTGAACAATGGCGGCTATGCCCTCGATCTCACGTTCACCAACTCGGGCAACCGCCGCGCCGAAGGGCTCAGCTTAAATACCGTCCACTTGGGAGCGGCGCAGCCCACCAGCCCCAGCCTGCCGCAAGCGTTGGGAATGCTGCTGGTTGGCGAATCCCAGACGATCACCCTGACTTTCCCGGCTTCGGCAGCGCCCGTTCGGGCGCCCATCCCTCTCTCCTTCTCGGGCAGTTGGAACACCGCTCCCGATAACCGGGGGGATTTCCAGAGGATGATCTGGGTGATGTTGCCCTGACCTTCGGCCACTGCCGGCCTCCCACCAAGGGGGAAGGCGGAAGGATGAAAGGAGAATGCTCTTGCCCTGATCTTTCGAGCGCTGCGCGCCTCTTCCCAAAGATCTACCGGAAACTCCGCCTTGAGTTCGATGTTTTTTTCGACCGCTACGCGCTATTAAGGACGTCTACGGCAAGTCGAGGTCCGGCCTGCCCTTGCGGCAGGGGCATGGCCATAAGCCGGATAGGAGATCGAATCTCAGGAGGGAAGAACGCGCATGGCACAATCGCAGCAACAGCAGGGACAACAGCAGCAAACGCAGCAGGGGCAGCAGCAAGAGCAGCATCAGGGACGGCAACAGCAGCAGGCGTTTCCGCCCCAGCATCAGGAGCGTCAGCCCGGCATCCAGGCCGAGATGCAGCCCAGGCCCCTGGAGGATGATCCTGAATACAGGGCGGCAGGCAAGCTGATGGACAAGGTCGCCATCGTTACCGGCGGCGACAGCGGCATCGGGCGCGCGGTCGCCATCGCTTTCGCCAAGGAGGGGGCCGACGTCGCCGTTGTCTACCTGAACGAGCATCAGGATGCGGAGGAGGCCCGGCGCAAAGTCGAGCAGTATGGCCGGCGCTGCATCACGATTGCGGGCGATGTCGGCGACGAGAACTTCTGCCGACAGGCCGTCGAGCGCACGGTGCAGGAGTTCGGTCACCTGGATGTCCTGGTCAACAACGCCGCCGAGCAGTATGTGACGAGGGGACTGGAAGAGATCAGCGCCGAGCAACTGGAACTGACCTTCCGCTCCAACATCTTCGGCTATTTCTTCATGGCCAAGGCTGCGCTGCCGCACCTGAAACAGGGAGCGGCCATCGTCAACACGGCCTCCATTCAGGCGTTCAAGCCCTCGCCTAAGCTGATGGACTATGCCGCCACGAAAGGGGCCATCGTCAACTTCACAAAGTCGCTGGCCGAGGAGCTAACGCCGAAGGGCATTCGCGTCAACGCCGTGGCGCCCGGCCCCGTCTGGACGCCGCTGATTCCGTCCTCCTTCCCCCCCGAGCATGTCAGTAAGTTTGGACAGGACACGCCCATGAAGCGCGCGGCCCAGCCCGCCGAGATGGCGCCCGCCTACGTCTTCCTGGCCTGCCGGGATAGCTCCTACGTGTCCGGTGCGGTGATCATGGAGACAGGCGGAGAGATTGCCGGTGCCTGAATCGGGCCTTGCCTCGTTCCCCTGGCGATAACAAGAGCCAATAAAATGAGCGCCTCCCTACGGAAAAGGGAGGCGCTCTTGCAACTCAGCCCTCCTAACCCCCCGGCCCCTACTGCAAGGGTAGGGCCTGCTATGGTTGGGCCCTCCGCCTCGCGACCCTATTGCGTTCGCTACGCTCACAGGGAAGGGGGGGACCCGGCTTCCCCTCTCCCCTCTCCCGCAGCGCCGGGAGAGGGGTTGGGGGTGAGGGCACCCCTACACCCTACACCCTATCCCCTACACCCTATCCCCTACACCCTGCACGAGGGGTTGGGGGTGAGGGCTATACTATCACTGATCCTGAGCCAGATCCGGGGCGGTGCCGACCTGGGTGATGATATAGGAGTCGTCCATCTTCTCCAGGACGAAGCTGACGTAGACAGTGCGCTTGGAGCCCTCTTTGCTGCGATAGGCGTGGCGCCCGCTGACGGCATAGACGCCATTTTCCTTGCGCTGGACTCGGTCCAGCGTGAAGCTGAGGGTCGCGTTGGTGCGGAGCGCATCGCGGGTCATGTCCAAGTAATCGCCCGCCTCCAGCGAGTACTGGTATTTACCGCGCAAGTAGACCGCGATCCGCGAGTCGCGGCGGACGTGCCTGGCAAGCATCTGGATGTCGCCGGTCTCCCAGGCTTTGCGGATGTCCTCGACAGCCTTATTCAGAGCGGGGTCGGTCTTGGGCTTCTCCTCGCCGATCCGATAATCGCCCTCTCCCTGCGGCTTGCTCTTGGACTCGTCCTGGTCGCGGTTGAGGTAGTAGTCGTCCAGGTCGTCGGTGCGCCAGCCCTGATAGCGGCCCAGGTTGTTGTAGACCGGAACCGGCACGTAGATATACTGCGGCGGCGTGTAGGC
Organism: Chthonomonadaceae bacterium; assembly: GCA_035650735.1. Classification (GTDB taxonomy): domain Bacteria; phylum Armatimonadota; class Chthonomonadetes; order Chthonomonadales; family Chthonomonadaceae; genus DASRGL01. Next base: position 37,540 of record DASRGZ010000056.1, on the reverse strand, counting down.
GACTGCGTTCAGGCCGATGTAGGGCGGGAACATGCCATAGTAGTAGGCGTAGGGCGAGAGAATGGTGACGCCGGGCACGTAGGTCTCATAGTAGTACGGGTAGCAGGCGCAATTATCCGGGAAGTAGACATTGCTCCAATTGTAGTAGATGTGCACGCAGGCCCGCCCGATAAGGCCGTTCCGATACAGGTAGCCTTCGAGGGAGCGGTTGAACCGGTCGAAGCTCTTCGTGGCGTTGGCCGGCGGCACCGCGCGCCCGCCATAGAGCACATCATGAAGCTGGTTGGGCTCGTAGTTCTGGACGCCGCCGGGCCGACCCCCGTACAGCACATCGTTGAGCTGGTTGGGCGGGTTCGGATGGAGCGGGCTGTTATCCAGGTATCGCCGGGAGTTGAGCCGATCCGCCGCGCTCAGAGAGTTGTTGGGGTTTGGGTAGAGAACCCGCACGTCGGCACGCGCGCCCAGACTGTTGCGCGAGAAAAGCGAATTGAAATCGAGCGGCTGCTGGCCATTGTTCAGGCCGTAACGTCCGGCACGATTGTTGTAGAAGGGCGAGGGCGCGCCGTACAGGTCGTTATAGAGGCCGGGAGAATAGATGCGCGGCGCGTTGATGGTAGCGGACGGGCCGGACGGCGCGGGCTGGGGCAGCCGGGAACGGTTGATCTGGGCCTGCGCTATCGTCGGCAGCAACGCCAGGGCGAGACTTCCGCCGAGGGCAGCAGCCAGTCCGACGCATTTTCCGCCCAGCGCTCGGGTCGAGTGCAGTTTCATGTTTGGATTCTCCTCTCGAACGGCGGTTGTCGTCATGGGCGCTGACAGGACCCGGCTTTGCGCGCCGGGAACGCGGTGCGCGGCTTGCTCGCTTGCCAGCGAGACCTACAGCAGAACCCACAAGATGGGAATGGCGATCAAGCGCATCCTACCTGTTAGTACGTGCCGTATGCAGGAAAGTATCCCGTCTGGCAACCGCTGTGGACAAATTCACAGGAGGGCGCTGCTTCTCATTATAGACGCCGCTCGGCAGTGTGTCAAGGTGGGGGCTAAGCCGAGGAAGGAGGATTTGCCAGTGGCGCGTTAGCAGCAAGAGCCGGAGCGGACAGGGCCAGCGTCTGGTGGTAGAGCTCTTCGTAGCGGCGGATCGTATTCTGGAGGCTGTGGGCGCGCGCTTTGGCCAGGCTGGCTGCGCCCATCGCGCCCCAGCGGTGCTGTTCGCAGAGAAGCTGATCGATGCGCCGGGCCGCGTCTCCGGCATCCCCGGCGCGAAACAAGTAGCCGTTGACGCCGTTCTCCACCAGCTCCGGCAGGGCGCGGGCATTAGCCGCCAGCACCGGCAGGCCGGTCGCCATCGCCTCTAGCGTCGCGAGGCTCAGCAGTTCCGCCTCGCTGGGCATGGCGAAGATATCCACGCTATTGAGCAGGGCCGGCAGGTCCGCCTCCGGCACAAAGCCGACAAATACCACGCGATCCGCCAGCCCCAGGCGCTGAGCCTGCGCCTGAAGCGCCGCCAGATCGCGCCCCCGGCCCGCTATCGCAAGCTGCGCCGCCGCAGGCTCCAACTGCGGCAGGGCCTCGATCAGCACGTCCAGCCGCTTCTCCCGATCCACACGCCCGACAAAGAACAGGATGGGGCGATCCGGGCTAAGGCCGTAGCGCCGACGCAGGGCCGCGCGATCCACGCTCGGGTCGGGGCGGTAGGTGTCCAGGTCCACGCCGCAGGAGACGGCATACACCGGCACCACGAGCCCCTGCCGACGCAAAAGGGCAGCGGCGGTTTCGGTCGGCGCTGTAGCCAGTCCCATCTTATCAAAAACGCGCAGCACCATACGCCAGAGCAGCCGCTCCATCCATCGGCGGCACCGGGCCGAGCGGGAGAGCACGGGAACGAAGGGAATAATGTTCTCCGGCAGGAAGTGGTTGGTGCCGATCAGGGGCAGGCGGCGCTGCCGGGCCGCGCGCACCACGCTCCGGCAGAGGGGAAAGTGATCCTGGATATGCACGATATCCGGCGCGAAGCTCTCCAGCAGGCGTGCGACTTCTTTCTGAGGTCGGAACGTCACATAGACGTCGGGATACCAGGGCGCCAGGGAGAGGGCCGTAATCGCCTCAACGCGCACACGCCCTTGCGTGGTCGTATAGGCGCGGCGGCGATCCGAGGGCGTCATTACCAGCACCTGATGCCCGTCGGAGGCCAATCCCTCCGCCAGGTGCGCCACGAAGACTGCCTGGCCGTTATTGGGCTGAAAGTAGTTTTGGGTGGCGATGACGATACGCACGTTCTCGCTCCTGGCCTCCTGGAGCTACTCGCTAGAAGTCAGAGCAAGCCCCGGAGGAGGCTGCACAGATCAGGCCGGGCGCCACCGGTGGCTCTATCAATTCAGGGGCGGACACTTTTGTTGCGACGGGTTAGAAACCCTTCGCTCTAGAGCCTACGGCTGTGTGTCCCTTCGGGACACTTTCCCTGTTGGCAGCCGGGACGTGTCCCGCAGGGACACACGGCCCGGAGGGCCCTACAGCGAAGGAATTCTATTCCGTCGCTAACTGTCCGCCCTTGAAGCTCTCTCAGGGGCGATGCGGCAGCGGCTTGTTACCTTGCCGGGCAGTCGTCCCGGCGGGCGGCTCCTCCGGCAGCGAACGATGAGTCTTCTCCCAGCGCGCTCCATAGTGGCGGAGGAAGAGCAGTCCCGCAATCACACAAACGGCGAAGCCTGCCGCCGCTACGATCTGAAGGCCGCGCTCCAGGCGGATAATATAGCCGCTCAAAAAGTACCCCGCCGCCACCAGCGACCCGGTCCAGATGGTTTCGGCCACCGCATCAATGGGAAACCAGCGGCGCAAGCGCACGCGCAGCATGCCCGCCGTGACCAGCACCGGGATCATGAAAACCAGCGTCAGCTTGGCGGCAAAGACGATCTTGGGCACGTTCTGGCGCAGCTTCTGCTCCATGTCGAGCATCTTGGCCCGGCTCAGGCCGAACAGATGCCCGTGCTGGAGCAGCCATTCTACCTTGCCCAGGCGTCCCAGCGAATACCAGAGCAGATCGCCGGTCAAGTTTCCGATGGCCGCCGAGAAAAAGACGATAAAAGGATTGAGTAGGCCAGCGGAGGCCGCGCCCGCACCCACCAGCGTAGCCACAGGACCTTCGACCATCACGATAAGCGCCAGGATCACGTAGCTCCACCAGCCAAGAGGATGCGCCTCGGTTACGAGCGCGTGCAGCAATCTGTCTAAGAAACCGTGCGGAGTGTGCATACTTCTTCCGATATCAGACTATTGCGCGCGAGTGCGGAAGAGAGACGCCAGCAGGCCACTGCGCGAGGGGCGCGCGGAGTCCTCGCCCGCCCCATTCGGCAGGGCCATCTCCTCCTGGTGAGAGGACGGCTCTGCGGAGGGCAATGTCGGCCCAAGATGCTGAGCGCGCCGCTGTGCGGTCTCCGTGCCGTAGCGCCGCAGCAGCGCGTCACAGGAAAGCCAGAGCTCGCAGCGCTCGGCGCGGATCACCGAGCGGCCCTTTAAGCTAGCCGGGCTGAGCGCCCAGATCATGATCCACACATACAGATGGGTAAAGAAGCTGGCCAGGCGTTCTGCGGGTGCGGTAGACGGTAACGGGCTGAAATCAAACCCCAATCGGTTGCATAAGTCAATATAACGCTGCCATCCCATCGTGGAGGGGAAGGAGGACTCGCCGCGTATGGCGACAATATCATCCATGTCCGGTCGGTTGCGGATATAATCGGCCAGCGCGCGCAACGAGTAACGGAAATCATGGCAAAACCGCAGGCCCCAGGTTAGATCGGGGCCTTCGGGGCCCATGCGCGGAACGCGCTCATTCCAGAAGTGAAACTCCAGGATGGGGTCGCCCCGATGGATTATAGTCCCATCAGAGAGCACCCGATCCTGGGGACTCTGGCAGCGGGAGATCCGAAAGATGCAATGCGGATCGCTTTCAAATTCATAGACGCGGTGCCGCCGCCGCTGTATAGTGTCTATCGCAAAGATTAGCGTTCGGGCCAGACGCATACCAAGTTTGGGAGAAGATACCACGATACGCCTCCAGATTCAGGACAGCAGACGCTGCCCTGGTTCGTTTCCAGGCAGCCAGCCGTTGCCTGAAGAGAGCTCCTGGCAAAACCCCGCATAGCCCTTTCTTTACGAGAGGAGCAAGGGAGGATTTGTCAGGCGCTCTTAGCGGACATCGGCCTGCGCAACCTGCTGCGGCAGCAGAGTATCGAGCCCGTCTGCCAGCGCCAATATCTGTCTGCGTTGATTCCCGATGTCCGTGGCTACCTGGACGTTCGTGCCGGCAATGGCCTGCGCGAGCCGTTGCATTTGCGTCGGGTCCACGCCCGCCTGGGCTGGCTGCACCGAGCGCAGGATCGCCGTCGCGCGGCTGAGGTCGCTGTTGGCCAGGCCAAAATTGCGCTGCTCCAGGTCAATGGTGGCGCGATAAACCCAACCGCGCGCAACAAGCAGCCGACTGAGCGCTTCCGCCGTGGCAAACTGCGCCCGCAATTGCTGTGCCTGTGCTCGCAACTGCTGTGCCTGCGCCTGCTGCGCTGCCATTTGCCCGCGTCCAATGAAGAAGCCGACCAGGAAAAGCGCCGCGGCGATGACCAGGGCGATGCCAGCGCCGATGAGAATCCGTTTTCCCTTACTCATAATAACGCTCTCTTCAGAGAAAGAGTGCCTGACAAAACTCTGCTCCGCCCTTCCGCCTCCCCAGGCGGCAGTCTGCTCCCCGGAAAGGACAGGTGCCTAACAAAACTCTGCTCCGTCCTTCCGACTTTTACGGCGGGAAAAAGCCAGCCTGCCCTTGTTGCCTTGTACGAGACAAAGCAAAGCAGAATTGCCATCCAAATTCGTAATTCTCCGAGCGGGAGTTGCTGCGCGCTTTGGCGGCAGGGCGACTCAGGCGGAATGCCGGGAGGCGTCAGCCTCTCCGGGACGGATGAGTTCGTTGTTGCTCTGGGCGGCGGCATCAATATGGGCCGTCAGCCAGGAGGGAGAGAGCGCCGTTTGGCTATCTTTGCCTTTGGCGTGCCCGGTGCCGATGCCGCCCGGGCCGGGCAAGAGTCGATTGACGACGCCGAGCAGGTCGGCGGTGAGTCCGGGGAAGAGGCCGTGCACGGCGGCGCCGACCTGGGCCGGGAGGGTGAGAACCACTTCGGCGTCTCCCCGTTTGCAGGCGGTCACGATCTGACGGGCGGCTTTTTCGGCGTTCATGGAGAGCACGGGCATCGCGGCAATCAGGCTAAAAAGCGTGTACTCTGTGCGGTGTTGGCCCTTGAAGGTCGCGTTGACATGGCTGCCGGTGCGCATCAGGCCCGGGCATACGGTCGTCACCAGGACGCCATCTTTGGCCAGCTCGGCGCGCAATCCCTCCGAGAACCCGACCTGCGCGAACTTGCTGGCGTTGTAGGGCAGCAGGTGGGGCGGGCTGATCTTACCGCCGATGGAAGTGATATTGACGATGCGCCCGGATCCCCGCTGCCGCATCTCCGGCAGGACGGCCAGCGTCGTGTAGACCGTAGCCCAGAAGTGGATCTGCATCGCCGCTTCATAATCCTCCAATAGCATCTCCTCCATCGGACCGACCTGGATAATGCCCGCGTTGTTGACCAGCACATCTACGGAGCCGAAACGATCACGGACGGCGCGCACCCACATTTCCACCTGGTTGCGGTCGGTGAGATCGCAGGGTGCGGCGAACACCTCCGCGCCGTTCTGCTCCAGCTCTTTGCGGGCCCGCTCCAGCTCTTCCATGTCGCGCGCGCAGAGGGCAATGCGCGCTCCCTCGCGCGCGAACTCGCGTGCCAGCAGCAGGCCCAATCCTCGGGAGCCGCCGGTGATGAGCACCGTCCGGCCGTGCAGGTCGTAGGCGCGGCGGTTCCGTAGGAGAGCGCGCACGGCCAACCAGGCGCCTACGCCCGCCGCCGCCAGCGCGTATTTCTGCATGTCCGCTTTTCGCATCGCTCTTCTCCTCTCGCGATAGCCCCGCCTTCCAATGCGGTTGCCCCTCAGACGCTCACTCTCCAGCCACGGTTAAAGTGCGGCGCTCGCCTCTGGCCTTCTGCGCTTTCAGGCCGTGCCGTCGAGCATGCATTTCAACTGGCATTCGATAAATACATGACGGAGGTTATAGGTCGTCGGTTCCCAAAGAGTGCCGCAGCAGGCAGGCAGCCCTGGCCGAACCAAAAAACGAACGCCCTGCGGAAGTTTTATTCGGCAGGGCGTTCGCCAGATCAATCGCACTATTTGTGCTACTTAGAGCGTCTCACATAACATTTCTCCCTCTGCCTTGCAGGGAGAGGGCCAGGGTGAGGGGAGAGCCTGACAGCCAGGTTTTGTTAGGGGCTCTTAGCTTCGACAAGAGGAGCTTAATCCTAGCGGTCAGGCAAGTTTAGCGCATCGTGATAGGCTTCGAGCGCAAAGCGGGTTCGCATGAGGTTCTCGATGCCTGTGGCCGCGTTGATGACCTCTTCCAGGTTTGCCGAAAGAAACAGCGCCTCAAAGGGATCCTGTGTCCCGGCATCGGCTTCTCCGGCCCAATAGGGACGCAGGTGCGGACGCAGCGGACGGTAGTGGGCGCGCATCCAGGCGCGCAGCGCGGCGTAGCGGGGCTGATGGTCCGGCTGCACGCCTTCTTTGGCGGCCCAGCAGAGCAGGGCGACCAGGTCCTCGTACTTCTCCTCAAACGACGCCAGTCGGGCACGCTGCCGGGCCAGAGCGCGGGCGCGGGGGCTCAGACGCGCCGCCAGGCGCTCCGAGGCGTGCCGCCACCGATCCCGAACCTTCTCCGCCGTGCGGTTGGCGGACGCGCGCAGGGAACGCACCTGATGGGAACATTGCGTGTGGGTAGTATGCCAATGAAACCGCAGACGTGATAATAGCGGGGGCGGCAGCCCGATCCGAATAGCCATCCTATGCTCTCCTATAGCTCCGGTTCACAAAAGAGATCGGCGGCTTTGGCTAGCCGCTCTACTAAGGGGAACCAGACGATGCCTCCCTGCTGTTCCCCGGTTTGTGAATGAGCCGCTTTGGCGTTACGCGGTTGCTTGAGGAAACGATGGACCGGCGCCATCGGCGGATGGCGCTCTTAGCGTGGCTCGTTCCGTTTCGCCAGGTAGTTCATGCGCAGATCGGTCAGCCGCCGCTGGGCTTCACGCCGCTCGGCGTCCGGCAGGCTGTTCTCGATCTTGCTGAGCAGAAACTGAACGCAATCAATGGCCAGTTGGGCGCTAGGGAGGTCCGTCTGAACCTCTCCCGTCTGGGGGTTTGCCAGTAATCCTAACGCCCGCCAGGCATGCCCATCAAACACCGCCAGGAGGGTTTCCACCAGGCTGCGTATGTCCATCTGCATGGCCCCGAGGACGACCAGGGTGGCCGGGTCTGGCAGAAAGGACTCGCCGCTGGGGGCCTGTTCCGGCGCGGCCTCCCCGGTTGGGGGTGGCGGCGAACTGGCGCCGGAGGGCGGTGCCTTTTCCGAGGCGCTCCGCGTCTGGGCGGAAGAGTCTGTTTCGTGGATGTCGGAAGATGTGGAGGGAGAGGCCGATGCATCCGTTGCTGGCTGCGCCTGCGCCGCCTGCGTGGAGTGGCGCTTATCCACGACGGTAAAGCCTGGCGTTTCGTCTTCAGCCATTCCTTAACCTCACTCCTCGTGCCGGGCTGCGTTGCCCTGCCATCATGGGCGAAAGCGGCGGGAGTGCCTGCTTCCTTGCCCGATTGAACCGTGCGCAAGTATAGCATACTGGCAAGCGGATTGCAACCGCTTTGGGCCGTTTTTTTACTTCAATTCAGGCAATTGCACAACCGAAAAAATCCAACCAAAATACTACTGAAATATCGTACTCAAGCAGGAAAAAAAGGTTTACGCGCGAATCTGATGGTTGAATAACACCTTGCCAGGGTGTGAGTTGAGACAGAGCCGCACCGTTAAGTGCGGCTCTGCCGCCGGTGGATTTCATTCGGTTTCCTAACCCTCGTTCCCCTTCGCTTGTGGGGGAAGGGGGGACACAGGAAGAACTTGTGTGAGAGGCTGCCGGACATCCGCTGCGGCGCGACGGGCGGCTCCGGCTAGATATAGGAATAAAGACTAGATAACTCAAGTTGCTACCTTGCCTCTTCGAGAAGGCAAACGGTGATGCAAAAGCCGGTTTCCAGAGCGATTCTCTCTCAAACGTGTTCCTAGGTAGCAACTTGGGTTAGATAAAAGAATAAAGAGATGTTAACTCAGGAGTTGGTCGCCTATCTAGATACCTATCTGGCCGTGCGCGAGGTGCCGGACTGGAAGGAGGCTTATAACGGGCTGCAAGTGGAGGGCCGGCGCGAGGTGCGCCGTGTGGCCGTAGCTGTGGATGCCTGCCTGGCCACCATCGAGCGCGCCGCGACCGAAAGGGCGGATATGATGATCGTGCATCATGGCCTGTTCTGGGGGCCGAAGGCGCCCGTGACCGGGCCCTACTACCGCCGCCTGGCCGCTCTGATCAAAAACGACATAGCGCTCTATTCCTGCCACACGCCCCTGGACGCGCACCCGGAGGTGGGCAATAACCATGTCCTGGCGCGTCTGCTGGGGCTGGAGCTGGCCGGGCCGTTTGGCGAGCATGAGGGCGTGCCGATAGGCGTCTATGCGGAGACGGAGCTGGCGCGCGAGGCCTTTGTCGCGCGCGTTCGGGAGGCATTGGGGGTGTCGCCTCTGGTGATCGCGACCGGGCCGGAGACGGTACGGCGCGTCGGCATCGTCACGGGCGGGGCCGGCACCTGGATCGAGCGCGCGGCGGCCCGGGGCCTGGATACGTTCCTGACCGGCGAGGGGCCGCACTACACCTACTTTGAGGCCGAGGAGCGCGGCCTGAACGTACTCTATGCCGGGCACTATGCGACGGAGACGGTGGGCGTGCGCGCGCTGGGCCAGCATTTGACTGAGCGCTTTGGCCTGGAAACCTTTTTCTTAGACCATCCCACGGGCCTTTAAGCGCCGTCCGCTTCCCACCGGCTGCCCCGGATAGGGCAGAAGGGATCGCTCCCTTCCCCTGACGACGGCAAGAGCGCCAATTGCTCAGCTTGATTGGAACAAATTTTCGAGCCTGCGAGTCAAGACCAAATGGATTGGTAGGCTTCTGGCTCCCTTATCTTCCCGCTGGGTTCTGGCCTAAGGCCAAAATAATGTGAGCGGACCACCAAAGCTGCGACGCGCGGGTCAGAGCATTTTGGATGTAAGAATGGGAGGCGTGTCATGGTGCCATTATGCTTGGAGGTTCACCCGGTGTATGGGGCGATCTACAAGGATGGCGAATTCGTACAGCGGGGGGCGGTGCTGGGGCTATCGGTGGACTCGCGTGAGGTGGTGGTAGCTCCCATAAGCGGCTGGGTGCGGCTGGTAACGCGCAAGCCCGATGGGGCCGCCGCCAATACCCCTCATAGTCTGCATGTGGAGATCTGGCAACACCCTTTCGAGCCGGAACGCGTGGATACGCCTCAGTGATCCCGCGGCACGGCAGTATTCTTTCTCATGGGCTTATGGCTGGTAGTGGCCTACGCATCAGGCCGAAGGGCCTTGTCTCCCCACACTACAGGCCCCAATCGCAAATCGAAAGACACCTCGTAGAGAAAGAGCAGTACGTTGCCCCTCTTCTGAGTCTCCCGATGGCTCTTTGTTGACTCTTCCCTCCTGCCAGCGCGCGGCGTGGGGTTCCTGCGCATCCTTTTACGCCGGTATAGTAGACAGATTCGTACTTCTGTGCTATAATACGGGCTAGCAGCGTGTTTCCAAAGGATGAAGGCGGAAGGAGGAAGGAGGAAAAAAGCAAGGTCTCCTTCCTTCCCAGCAAGGAGAAAGACGAGAAGAGGAAAAGAGCAAGGTCTCTTTCATCCTTCCTCCTTTCGCCTTCCTCCTTAACACCACGGAGACGCGCCTATCCCACAGAAAGGTTTGTCTCATGGCACGAAGGGGAAGCGACGAGGACGAGGGGCGCATCCTGTCGCCCGAAGAGATACCAGACGATAGCAGCGAACTCTCCCTGCGGCCCAGGCTCCTGCGCGAGATGATCGGCCAGCCCAAGATCAAGCAGAACCTCAGCATCGCCATCGAGGCCGCCCAATCGCGCGGCGAGCCGCTGGATCACGTCTTGCTCTACGGCCCGCCCGGCCTGGGCAAGACGACGCTGAGCAACGTGATCGCCAACGAGATGGGCGTTCCCATTCGCACGACGGCAGGGCCGGCCATCGAGAAGCCGGGCGACCTGGCGGCGATCCTGACCAGTCTGGAGAAGAACAGTGTCTTCTTCATTGACGAAATTCACCGCCTCAACCGCACCGTCGAGGAGATCCTCTATCCGGCGATGGAGGATTTCAAGCTGGATATCGTCATCGGGCGCGGGCCTTCCGCGCGCACGCTGCGCCTGGACCTGCCCCGCTTCACGCTGGTGGGGGCCACGACGCGTGCGGGAATGCTCTCCTCGCCCTTGCGCGACCGCTTCGGCATCCATCACGGCTTTGAGCTCTATAGCGTGGACGAGCTCTATACCATCGTGTGCCGCTCCGCCGACATCCTGGGCGTCAAGACCGAGCCGGAGGGCGCGATGGAGATCGCCCGGCGTTCGCGCGGCACGCCCCGTATCGCCAACCGGATGCTCAAGCGCGTGCGGGACTACGCCCAGGTGCGCGCCAACGGCATCATCACCAAAGAGGTCGCCGACGCCGCATTGCAGATGCTGGAAGTGGACTACCTCGGCCTGGATGAGCTGGACCGCCGATATCTGCGCGCCATCATTGAAAAGTATGAGTGCGGCCCGGTCGGACTGGAGACGCTGGCGGCCATGCTGGGCGAGGAGCGGGACACCATCGAGGACATGGTCGAGCCGTACCTGCTGCAAATCGGCTTCCTGAACCGGACCAACCGGGGCCGCTCGGTGACGCGCCTGGCCTGCGAGCACCTGGGCCTGCCCTACCGCCCGAACCAGAAAGACGATAACGGCGGGCAGGGAAGGCTGCTCTAAATCCTTGCTGCTTGCAGTCAGCAAACGGGCGTGTAAAAATAGAAAATTGGCAGGAAAAAGAGGGGCTTGCCGCGTAATGCAAAGTACTTCTAAGGAGGAAGGTACTGTGCCGCGTAACAAGCCCCTTGTTGCTGAGTCAAGAAAATATCTAGTCACAACCGTCGCCCAGGCAAAGAAAATAGCCGCCGATTGGCTCTATGAAATAGAACTCTGTCAGGTTATTCGGTTCGGCCTACCGGAGATTGACGACCGCTATCATGTATGGCGTGTTCCCCTCTGTAAGGAAGACGGAACGACCAAGATTGGAGAAGTGGTTATTGATGCCTACACCACCGCTATTCTTCATGAGAAGACGACCAAGCCGGAAATGCTGGAAGCCCGCCTCCTGAAGAAAGATGAAGTTCAGGCCAATAAAAAGCGACACCAGAAGGCAGACTATCCGATCTCTTCCCTCAGGAACACGGTCGGGCAGGGAGACTGTGTAGAGCTAATTGAGGAAATGCCTGCCGCCTCGGTAGATCTTATCTTTACCTCGCCTCCTTATTTCAATGCACGCCCTGAATACAGTGATTATGAACAGTATGAGCAGTATCTTTTTAAGATGCGGCAAGTTATCAAGCGTGCGCACCGTGTCTTGAACGAGGGCCGCTTTTTCGTGATCAATACCGCTCCAGTTCTATTGCGTCGCGCCAGCAGAAACCAGTCCTCCAAACGTATTGCCGTTCCTTTTGACCTGCACCGCATTTTTATCGAAGAGGGTTACGATTTTATTGACGACATTATCTGGGTGAAGCCAGAAGGAGCGGGTTGGGCGACCGGGCGGGGACGCCGCTTTGCCGCCGACCGGAATCCCCTCCAATATAAGGCCGTCCCTGTCACCGAATATGTGCTGGTCTATCGCAAAAGAACCGATCTGTTGATTGATTGGCACATTCGTAACCACCCTGAACCGGATGTCATTGCCGCCTCCAAAATTGGCGATGACTACGAACGCACGAACGTCTGGCGCATTCAGCCGAATACGAACTCTGCCCATCCTGCGGCCTTTCCCCTTGAACTGGCCCAGAAAGTGATCCAATACTACTCCTTCAAAGGGGATGTTATCATGGACCCCTTTGCGGGTTCGGGCACTGTCGGGGCCGCCGCTTCCCAGCTTGGAAGGCGCTTCGTGCTTTTTGAAATTAACCCCGACTATATCCGGATGATTCAGGAAGCGGCTCCTTCCTGGCTGGGGAAAGCGGCTGAAGACATCCTTTATATCAACTGCCCTCCGGCGCCGCCGGTCCTCCGGCTTTTCGAGACCCAAGAAACCTACGATGTCTGAGAGTTCCCCGTCCCATCCGCTCACGCTCAACGACCTCTTTCCGCAAAATAGCCGCCTCTTACTCACGGGCGGCGGCAAAGAGTTCTTGGAGCGTATCGGTGTAGAGGCCGCACGTCGCGTGGTTCTTGGCGTGATGATGGGCGAAAACGTTCGCACACAGACGGAACCGCTTACGCGCAGGCGTATCGCGCAGGCGAGCGGGGCCATGGCAGCCCTGTTTGCTCAGGGCTGCCTCCATTTTGAGGACTTTACAAGCCGCCTGTCCGCCATGGCGGTCGAGCAGATTAAAACGGCAAACAGGAACGATAACGCAAGTATCTGGCCTGCCCAATGGCTCCTCGGCCTGACCGGTAAATCGGTTCAGAACGTTCTGAGAAATAACCCCGACGTTCAGGACTACCTTACCGACTTTGAAACCGCTGTTCGGGAAGCGGCAGTACAATGCCAGACCGAGATAGGCGACCTCCAGTTGACGTTGGGCTTTGTCGAATCACCGGATGGCCGTCGTGCAAAATTAGATTGGGAAGGTATCACGCGCCTGACAACGGCGATAGGCAGTTTGACTCTTACACTCCGAGGCTCCGACAAATCCATTTATGGCAAGCTGTTTGAAAGATTGGTACTCGGTTCGGTGCTTGCCGTGCTTGGCTTTCGGCGAGTAGATCCAAGAACGAACACAAGAACGCATAAGGTATTCTGGTTGGCAGATAGTTCTAATGAACGAGAGAGCGATGCAACTCTTCTACTGCAACCCGGCAAGTTAGCGCGTTTCGATATTGGTTTCATTGGTCCCGGAAATCCCGAAATATCGAAAGATAAGTTATCGCGCTACGCTCGCGAGATAGAATTAGCCGGAGGCGCGCATCATTCGACAACCTTTATCATTATAGATCGCCTTCCTAAAACCGGAAAGACGGAGGAAGCCGCAAAGCGCATTGGGGCAGAGATCATTCAGATGAGTATGCGGTATTGGCCCCGCGATCTTGCGCAGCGCCTGGGCCATCAGCTTGGATTCAAGCATGAACTGCAAACGATGCCCGACGCTCAGATCGAAGGTTTCCTAGAGAGCGCCCTGGCTGACATCCGAATTCAAGATTTCTTGATTGGCGTATCTCCGGAAGATTTGTCCGTAGATGCGGAATTGCCGGAAGCGGAGGAAGAGATAGAAGGGACGGACGTATGATAGCGGGCAGGGAAAGCTGCTATAAAGCGCGAATAAGGTGGCATGAAAACCATCAACACACCCAACCCCAACTCGGAATTGGAAACTTATCTGCGCCGTATCCGTCCGCGCCGCAAGGTGACGGGCATCGCCGCCGCGTTGCTGCCTTTTGATGCGCAGGGCCAGATCGCGGAGGAGGCGTTTGCCGCGCACCTGCGGCGCACGCACGCCGCCGGGCTGCAAAACGCGGTGAACATGGATACGGGCTACGCCAACCTGCTGACCGACGAAGAGAAACGGCGCGTGCTGGAGATCACCCGCGCCGCGCTCGGCCCTGGCGTGCCCTTCGTCGCCGGCGCGTTCATCGAGGGGCGCGAGGGCGATATCGTCTCGCTCTACAGGCGCGAGATCGATCAGATTTTGCGCTACGGCGGCACGCCAATTATCTTCCAGACGGCCCGCCTGCACGGCAAAGCCCCGCGCGAGAAAGCCGAAGTTTACCGGCAGATTAGCGCCGACGTGCCGCAGGTTCTGGCCTTCGAGTTGGGCCGGATGTTCGCGCCCAACGGCGAGATCTGGGACGACGAGACGTTCGCCCGGATGCTGGAGATCCCCACGCTCGTCGGGGCCAAGCACTCCTCCCTCGACCGCCTGACGGAACTGCGCCGCCTGGAACGGCGCGACGCGCTCCGCCCTGAGTTTAAAATCTACACCGGCAACGACCTGGGCATCAGCATGATTGAGGTCGGCAGCGACTACCTGCTGGGTCTGGCGACCTTCTGCCCGGAGAAGTTCGCCGCGCGTGACCGCGCCTGGGAGACGGGCGATCCGGCCTATTTTACGCTCTCGGACGCGCTCCAGCACCTGGGCAACGTCGCCTTCCGCGCTCCCGTTCCAGCCTATAAGCACTCCGCCGCCATCTTCCTCCATATGCAGGGTCATATCCCCACCGACCGCACGCACCCGAACAGCCCGACGCGGCCTGCCTGGGAACGCGAGCTCCTGGCCGACTGCGCCGCCCGCCTCGGTTTGGAAATCCTTCAACAGGATTAACAGGATTAACAGGATTTCTCAGGATTTACAGGATTAGGACTAATTTGAAAATTGCCCTCACCTCGGACCCTCTCCTTTAGAGGGAGAGGGGAGAGCAGAAGCCGGGTCACCCCCTTCCCTAGCGAGGAACGAGCGAGTAGGGAAGGGGGACGGGGGGTTAGGTGAGCCAGGAGAGGGCGACGCATTCCCGCAGATAATCCAGATGATTAAGCCGGATAAGGCACACGGGCAGGATTGTCAGTGGGCCTGATCGCTCTTATGGTTTGTACCGGGGGATAACGTCGGGATTGACGGGGTGGGGCAGTGGACGGCCTTGCAGTCCAGCCACCAGGTTCTCGGCGGCGAGCACGGCCATCCGAGTGCGCGTGGCGATGGAGGCCGAGCCGATGTGGGGCAGGAGCACTACGTTATCCAGTTGCAGCAGGGGAGAGTCGAGGGGCAGCGGCTCCGCCTCGAACACATCCAGCCCTGCCGCTGCGATGCGCCGCTCGCGCAGCGCCTCCACCAGCGCCGCCTGATCGACCACCGGCCCGCGCGCCGTGTTGATGAGGATGGCAGTCGGCTTCATGCGGGCCAGTTCCGCCGCGCCGATGAGATGATAGGTCTGCGGCGTCAGGGGGGTGTGGAGCGAAACGAAATCGCTCTCCGCCAGCAGCGTCTCCAGGTCAACATGGCGCGCGCCGAAATCGCGTTCGGCAACCTCGCTGCGGCGGGGGCCGGTGTAGAGGAGGGGCATCTGAAAGCCAGTGGCCCGCCGCGCGACCTCGTAGCCGATGCGTCCCATGCCCACCAGGCCGAGGGTCGCATGATGCACATCCGGGCCGGTCAGCAGCATGGGCGACCAGGTCTGCCACTGGCCGGAGTGGAGGAAGCGGTCGGCCTCGACGAGCCGGCGGGCGGTAGCCAGCAGCAGGGCAAACGCCAGGTCGGCGGTCGTCTCCGTCAGGACGCCGGGCGTGTTGCCGACCGGGATGCCGCGTGCGGTGCAGGCGGCCACATCAATATTATCGAACCCGACCGCCATCTGGCTGACGACCCGCAGTTTCGGGGCGTGATCCAGCAGTTCGGCATCAATCCGGTCAGTCAGCAGGCAGAGCAGTCCATCCGAGTCCGCCGCCTTCTCCAACAAGACCTCGCGGGGAGGCGGCAATTCGCCTTGCCACACCTCAATCTCCGCCGACGACCGGGCGATTTGCAGCGCCTCCTCCGGCAGTTGCCGGGTAATATACGCTCTCATCCACTTGTTTTCGAGAGGGGTCATAGGTTGGTGGTTCTCAGTAACGCGGCGTGCCTGACTCGGCAGTTAGTTCGCCGATGGCGTCGTGGGCCGCAGCACGCGCGCCCTGAAGCATAAAGCCGAGCTCGCTGCTGACGGCGACAAAGCGCCAGCCCTCCCCGACGCGGCGACGGGCGGCTTCCGCGTCGGCGACATGGATGCCGGGGGCGATGCCGCTACGCGCCGCCGTCTCACGCAGGTGGCGCAACGCTTCCACAAAGTCGGAGTCCTCGGTATCCATCGCCGGGGTCTTGCCCATCGAGGAGAGCAGGTCGTTGGGACCAACAAACATGCCGTCCAGGCCCGGCACGCGGAAGATCGCCTCGCAGTTCTCCACCGCTAGGACATGCTCCGCTTGCACGATGACCAGAATCTCATCGTTAGCGCGGCGGTAGTAGTCGGCGGCGGCAGCGTTGAAGTTGAGCGTGTGCAGCCCGCCGCCGACGCTGCGCCGTCCCTGCGGAGGATACTTGCAGACGGCGACGGCCTCCTCTGCCTCCTCCACGCAGCAGCACATCGGGAAGACGATGCCGAACGCTCCCGCGTCCAGGGCACGCTTGGCGTTCTCCAGGCTGTTAAAGGGCACGCGGGCCAGCGGCACACCGCCAGCATCGGCGATGGCACCAAAGATCAGCGCCGCCGTCTCCCAGTTGACCGGGCTGTGCTCGATGTCCAGGGTGAGCCAGTGGAAGCCGGTGCGCGCCATGAAGCGGGCGGCAAACGGGCTAGCGAGCGAGAGCCAGCTTCCGATTTGTGCCCGGCCTTCCCGGAGCGCGACTTTGACAGGGTTGGTTCGCATGGGCGGTTCTCCTTTAGGGAAAGGATGAAGGATGAAGAAAAACCTTTGCTCTCTACCGCCTTCCTCCTTGCTGGGCAGGGATAAAGCATGAAGAAAAGCCTCGTTCTTTTCATCCTTCCGCCTTCATCCTTCATCCTTTATCCGTAGCGTGGGCGAGTTCCAGACAGCGGGATTGCAGACAAAGGCCGGGCGGCTGCCTTGCAGAAGCGCTAAGATGTTCTCGGCGGAAATCAAGCTCATAGCCGTCACCGACTCGACAGCGTTGAAGGCGTTATGCGGCGTCAGCAAGCAGTTGGGCGCGCGGCGCAAAGGATGATCTGGGGGCAGCGGCTCCTGGCGGTAGACGTCTATGCCTGCGCCCGCGATCTGCCCTGTCTCCAACGCGGCCAGCAGCGCCTCCTCGTCTACCAGCGCGCCGCGCGCCGTGTTGATGAAGTAGGCGGTCGGCTTCATGCGGGCAAAGCGGGATGCGTTGAAGAGGCTCTGTGTCTCCGGCGTGGAGGGCGCATGGACGGAGACGAAATCGCTCTGCGCTAGCAGGTCGTCGAGTTCCACGAAAGTCACGGCGGGAAGCCCGCCCGATAGTCCCTCCGCGCCGGAGGCCGCCTGCGCCAGCGGCGGATCGTAAGCTAGAATCCGCATACCGAAACCGGCGGCGCGGCGGGCGACGCCCTGCCCGATCTGGCCCATCCCGACCAGGCCCAGCGTCTTGCCATAGACCAGCACGCCGGGATATTCTCCCCAGCCGCCGGAGCGCATCAGCCGTTCGCCCTCCACGATCTTGCGCGCCAGGGCCAGGAGCAGGCCGAACGTGTAGTCGGCGACGGCGTCGGTCATGGCGCCGGGCGTGTTGGTGACGACCACGCCCGCCTCCGTCGCGGCTCTCAAATCCACCGAGTCGATGCCGACTCCGCAACGTGAGACGATCTTCAAGTCCGAGCAGGCGGCGAAGACGCGGGCCGTGTAGGGATCGCTCGACGCGATGACCGCCTGGCACCCCTGCAAGAGCGAGATCAGTTCCGGTTCCGGCAGCGGCCCCGCCTGCGGCGAACGCGCCACCTGGCATCCTGCCGTCTCCAGCGCCTTCTGCGCCGCCTGCCCGCTCACCCAGAACGCCCGTGCCGTCACCAGCACCTTCCACGCCATCGCTTCCCTCCGTTGCTGTAATGGTTCCTGCCTCTGCCGGACTGTTCACTTTCCGGGCGCGGTTTCCCTGCCCCTTGTGAACGCTAGCCAACGTTTCGCCAATTTTGCCCAATCGCTGTCCGGATAGCCGCGCCAGAGCGCCGCATAGGTCACGCTGGCTCGGCGCGACTGGCCCAGCTTGCGATAGCACAGCGCCTCGTGATAGAAGGCTTCCAACAGCAGGTCGGTTTTGTCCTCTGTAGGCAGCGAGGAGCCGCGCACGCGGCCTTCAAAGGCGGCCAGTTGGTCGAGAACCTCCGGATAATCTCGGCGCTCGAACAGCGCCGTTTCGATGCGGGCCAGCTCAACTTCCAGGTTCTCGTTCGGCTTCGGCACGGGCTGCACGGCGACGAAACGTCCTCCCTGCCACGCCACGATCCCCTCGGCCTGCGTGTTGCCCTGCCGGTACGTGATGGCGACTTGGGGCATTGTTCCGGCGCGTGGTCGGACGCCGCTCAGATTGACCGTGCTTGCGACCGGGTAGAGCGAGAGCGCGGGAGCTTGCGGCAGGTAGAACCAGTCTTCGGCTTCCTGGGGATAGAACTGATCGGGTGGCTTGTCCGTCAGGGCATAGGCCAGCACCCAGAGCGTCCAGGGCGGCACGCCCTGCCCATTCCGCTGCAAGGCAACGACGGCGCTCCCGCCCTGCCAGTGGAATCGCGCCAGCCCTTCCGTCGTGCCGTCGCCGGTCAGGTCTGTCTCCTGATAAGCGTCGGGCGTGATGCCTGCGGCGGCAAGGAGGTCGCGGGGTGTTATGCTCGGGCGGCTGGTATGCAGCGCCAATTCGAGCGACCGAAATACCTGGCCGATGGTTTCCAGGGCTTGAGGCAGGTCGCCGGGATGCAGACAGGCTGCGAGGAATTTCTGCGCCCAGGCGTTCAGGATTTCACTTCCTGCCTGGCCTTGCCGCTTTACCTCGTTCATGGCTGCGACCGCCCCGGCATGATTTCCCGTCAGGGCATAGCACAGTCCCAGGTAGTACCATGCCTCCTGACGACCGCCATAATCGCTAAATTCGTCGTAGTTGCCCCGTTTGACAGACTTCCAGCGTGTGGCCGTGAGCAGAGTCTGGATCGCTTCCGGCAGCTGATAGGCCGCCAGCAGACGCTTCCCTTCGGCCAGCCGGTCAAAGCCGGTCCAGCGCGCCGGAGCGTCTTCCACCTTAGACAAAACGTACTCGCTGCCGTGCCATTTGTAGATTTCCGTCTGACGCGCTTTCTCGTTGTATCTTATCCCGCCCTTGCTGCCGAAGAGGCGGATTTCCTGCGATCCATCGCCGTCTACATCCTTATGGTCTAGCTGGAAGCCGTGCTCGATTCTGGTGGAGAGCACGCTGTTGAGCCGCCCGTTCTGCCAGGCGAAGACATCCACGAATAGATTCGGATCATAGCTATTGTCGGCCAGGCTGGCAAGTAGGAGTGCCTTCGGGCCGTTCGGAGTAATGTCGAAGACCCACAGGCCCAGCACGGGAAGACCCAGACCGATGCGATGCCTGATCCAACCGCGCGGCGTGTGGCGGAACAGGCAGCAGACACTCTGTTCCCGCTCCCCCGGACAGACAAACACCACGTCCGCGCTTCCATCGCCATCCACATCGGTAAGATAGAGAGCGGGAGTCCATTGCAGTTGGGAGGGAAAGCCTGCCCTGACAAAATCCTGCTGCGTCGGAGGCCGGTTGGGGCCAAGATGCGTTAGAATATCGGCGGCAGCCTGCTCCACTTCGCTGCCGACCAGCGCCATGTCCGGGTCATGTAAGGCGGCCACCGCCAGCGCCAGAGGCATACGTACCTGTGTCGCCGAGGCCGTCGGGTAGTCGAGCAGGAACTCGCGCGCCATCGCGATCGTCGCGCGCGGCCCCAGCTTCTCTACAGGGGGCGTAGGCGCGGGAGTCAGGCCTTCCTCACTGCTCAGGGACCTGATCTGCCCGGCGACCTGTGCAGCGCGCTCAGCCTGGTTGCGCTCGGCCAGATGGGGGCGCGTCCGCTCGTAATAGGCGAAGACCGCGCCTATGGCCGCAAGGACGGCCACCAAGCCCAGTATCCAGAGAAGGCGCATACGGGAGCGCATGGGCATCAACTCCCCGGCTTGGGCCCGCGATAGATGGGCGGCGCGGCCATCTCCGCGATGGTCGGGCGCGGCGTCTCGTAGCCGAAGCTGTAACTGCCGTCCTCATTGACATGCACAAACGCCCGCGTCAGGATAACGGTATCGCCCTCCGGGCCGCGTACCGTCCACGCCACCGAGACGGTCTCGTTCGGGTCAAGGCGGCGGCTGCCTCCGCCGGGCCGGTACTCGATGCGTAACATGCGGCTGCCCGGCTCGGCCTGCACGCGCTTTATCTCGCCACCGCTGGCGGTCACGCGCGGCTCGCCGAGGACCTGCGCCTCCTCCGGCAGCAGGACGGCCTCCAGCGTGAAGTGTTCCCAGGCGGCGACCGTCTCCGGGGAGCCCGGGGCCACACGCAGCACGCCCTGCGGCGTGGTGATTTTGACCGCAGGTATGCCAGAAGGCGGAGTTGGATTCTGGGGCGCCTGTGGCGGCTGGCCTGACGGAACATGGCGGCATCCGGCGAGCAGCCACAACAGTCCACTCGCTAAGACTCCCAGGAGGCTGCGGCGGGCCAGGGGGGTAGGTCTCAGCGGCACGAAGGCGACCGGGGAATGTACCCGCGCTTCCTGACGCACGCCTGCCGCCTGTTCGATCTCGCGCAGGACGCTCTCTATCCGGGCGCTCAATCGGTGCTGCCCATGGAAGGAATCGCGTTTAAGCTGCTCGCCGAAGCGTTCGATCTCGGCCCGGTTCGCTAGATCCACGTCGCGCGCGAACAGAGTGGCCCGCTCCAGTAAGTCGAGCGTGTTGGCGTTGATGGTCTCGATAAGCGCCTGCACCCGATCGCAGAGGTCGGGCGTGCAGCCGTCGGGGTAGAAGTGCTTGAGCAGTTGGCGGTGATAGCCCAGGCCGATGTTCAGGTTCGCCAGGCCGTAGTAGTCGTAGTTGCGGTAGTAGAAGGCGGGCAGCAGCAGGTCGTAGAGCAGGCGGGCGCGCGGATCGTCCATCGCGTAATCCCAGCCCAGGTAGTCGCCGCGCAGCCGCCCTTCGCGGGCGTACCGCTTCTCCAGCTCCGTTCCGGCATACGGCTCGACCTTGCACCAGTTGAAAGGAGTGAACAGGTTCTGCCGGAGGAAACGGAGATTGAGAGCGACATCGTCCAGCGTGGTGTAGGGGTCGAACAGGAGGATGTTGTACGTGGCGTAGATGTCCAGTTCGCGCAGCATTCGCAGGCACGCCTGCACATCCTCGACCGTCGAATCGCGGCCCAGGGTGCGCAGTTGCCGCTGGCTGGCGTTCTCGATGCCGACGAACGCCCGCAGCAGGCCGATGTCTTTCAAGATCAGCAGGTTCTCGTGGTCGCAGTCGTTGGGACGCAGCTTGAGCATCAGGCCGATGTCGTTCAGTCCGCGCTGGCGTATTTCGGCATGCAGCGCCTCGAATCGCTTGCGGCTGCCGGCGGCGGTCGGCAGGAAGAAGTTGTCGTCGTGGAAGACGAAGAAGCGAACGCCGCGCTCGTGATAGAGCCAGGCCATCTCGTCGGCGATGTTGGCGACCGTGCGCATCCGGTAGCGTTTGCCGACTGCCGCCTCGTGCCAGGCGAAGATGCAGCAGTATTCACAGTCGGCGTAGCAGCCCCGGCTGCCGACCAGATAGGCGGTCGGCACGCCTAGATGCCGCTCAGGAACGGCGTCCCGGATGGGGAAGGGGAGCGTATCCAGATGCCGGGCCTGATGGCGCGGCGGGGCCAGCACGACCGCGCCATCTGCATCGCGCACTGCCATGCCGGGAATCCGGGCCAGCTCGTCAAGACTTGCCCCGCGCTCAATCGCCTCCACCAGCTCCACCAGGGTCTCCTCGCCCTCCTGTCGGACAATCGAATCCAGTTCCGGCACCTCCTTGAGCATGGGTTCACAGACAAAGGTGGCGAAGTGACCGCCCGCCGTGATGTGCCCCGTATAACCCGCCTGACGCAGCGCCCGCGCCAGCGCGTAGAACTCCCGCGCCCGCACCTGAAACACCATCGAGAGGCCGACCAGCCCTGGATTCGTGCGCAAGACCTGCTGTACCACGCCTTCGGCATACTCCGGCGAGTCGAAGCGGGCCAGGCCGGCGGTATGCCCGGCCTGCCGTAACGCCGCCGCCAGATAGCGCAGCGAAAGGTTCTCCTCAAACTCCGGGCCTACCAGCATGACGTGCATCGCGCGTCTCCCTTCCTATCACGCTCCGCAACCGTGTGAATGCACCGGCCATCCCACCCAGGAGATTCTGGAAGCCGGTACGCATCCAGTTCCGAAATCCGTGCGGCTGCAAGCGCGCCACGCCGAGAAACACCGCCAGCAGACAGACGATGCCGGTGAAAAGGGCCTGCGCTGCAACGAATGCCCCGAATCCCTCCTTGCCCGGACTCATTCGGTATTCATTGCTGATTTGTATTCCCCAGAAGCTGCCCGCCAGGATTGCCTCCAGGATGCCAAGCCAGACGAGCGGCAGCGCCAGCCAGAGCAGAAAATAGGCGGCGATGCGGGCGACCCAGGGTGAGCCGAAGAGCGCCGAGCAGGTGATCGCCACGAACGCCGTCATGAGCACCTGTCCTTCCGCTTCCAGGAATAGCCGCCCTGCTTCGCTGACGGGGACGAACTCGCCCACGACCACGCCGAGGAACAGCGCCAGCAGTGTTGTGCCGAGCAGCAGATAGGGTAGGGCTGCCGCCAGCGCCGTCGCCAGATAGAGCGCGGTCGCCGTCATGGGAGTCATCTGGAGGTCTTGCAGCCGCCCGGCCCGCCGGTCACTGGCGATGGAGCCAGCCGCTATTGCCGGCAGGGTCACCTTGCAGAAGGCAATGAGCGCATAGGCCGCGAAGCGCAACAGGGAGTAGCCGAAGGTCATCTGAGCGAGATTGGCGACATCGTCACGTATCGGTGTGGTAAGCAGAACGGCAATCATATCGAAGTGCGCCATCCGCGCCAGGTCCGAGACCTTCTCCGGAACCTCCTCCGGCTGGCTGGCGGCCCACCAGATGACAACAGCGGATGCCGCGCCGATCAGGCCCAGCGCGATCCATCCGGCGACCCGCCTGCGCCCATGCAGCAGGCGCATCTCCCAGCGCACCAGATGAAAGAACCTGTGGTCCAGACCGCGCTGCCGCTCGGCAGGATGATCATGCAGTGAGGCCAACTCGGTTCACCTTCTCCTCATCCACGCATAACCTTTTCTTTCTCCGCGTCCCAGAGCAGCGTTTTGCGCTGCCGATAGGACTCGACCGCCATAAGGAAATCGCGCTACTTTGCCTCGGCATCCAGAGACAGCGAAGGCGCGACGATAGGATAGGCTTCTGCGCCCGCGTAGTGGCAGATGAAGGCGCGGCGAAAACGGTCGCGGGAGCGGTTAGGCAGCGAGCCGTGAATCGTCAGGCCGCCGAAGAGAACGGCATCGCCCGGTTCCAGCGCCATCAGGTCGCGCGGCAGGTAGGAAGGAATCACCGTTTCGATCTCGGTCACGGAAATATCGGTATCCGCTTCCCGGAGGGGCAGCAAGCCGAGCAGATGGCTGCCGCGCACCATCTCCATCGCGCCGTTCTCCGCGTCCGCCCGATCCAATGCGACCCAGGCGGCCAGCAGTGGCGTAGTCCGCAGGTAGATGTTGTCTTGATGAAAGCTCTGCCCGCGCCCGCCGGGCGGCTTGAAGTAGACCATCGTTTGAATGAGCTTCGGACGCTGGCCCATCAGTGCGGCGACCACATCCGTCAGGCGAGGATCGGACATCCACTGGCGGGTGAGCGCGTCCCAGTGGTGCATCTGGATCATGCGTGGGTACTGCTTCCAGGGATCGGGCGCGTCTGGGCGGCTATGGGCCGGTACGCCTGCCGAGTCGCCGGGATGCGGACCTTCAGCGCGCATCGCCATGTAGTGCGCAAGCATCTGCCCGACTTCTTCTGCGGTAAACACGCCGCGCTCGACATGGTAGCCGTTGGCGGCATAGCGCCGATACATCTCCTGGTCCATCGTTTGCAACATCCTCCTGCGCTCGGTTTCGTCGCAACATGGAGGCCTTAGAAAGTCTAGCTCTCTATTCTCATGCGGGCGGCGTTTTCCTGCCCACTTTGTCTCCGAAGCGGATTTGACGGGCGCCGCCACAGAAGAAGCAGGAATGGGGGTGCCGGTGTCGAACTCACCAAACACGAAGTGTAAGAGCAAGACGTTTTCCTTTCGGGCGGCTCAAGCCGCAACAACAAAAGCCCAAAACCCGCCTGCGCGGGTTGGGGTGGAGTCAGCGAAGGCCGACTTCGTGCCTTTGTTACAGCGAATTTATTCGCCCGCTACCCAGAACGGAAGGAACGCTGGTAGGGAGATACGCTGGGAGGAGAATTTACAATGCTGCTGACGGAACAACAGATACAGGCCTATCAACGCGAAGGGTTTCTTTCCGGTATCCGCGTTGTGGAGGAGGCGGAGGCCGCGCGCTACCGCGCTCTCTTCGACGAGCTGGAGGCCAGGGAAGGACGCGAGAAGGCGCAGATCGGGCTGCTGGACCGCCACTTCGACCAGCCTTTCATCTGGGAGTTGGCGACGCGCCCGGAAGTCCTGGACTGCGTGGAGAGCCTGATCGGTCCGAATATCCTGCTGCTTGCCACCCACTTCTTCTGCAAGTACGGGCAGGACGCCAAATTTGTCGCCTGGCACCAGGACGTGACCTATTGGGGACTGGAACCGCCCTCTGCGCTCACCGTCTGGTACGCCGTGGACGATAGCGACTGCGAGAACGGCTGTATGCGCGTGTTGCCGGGAACGCATTGCGGTGGCGTCCGGGAGCATGGCAAAGCGCAGGCGCAGGGCAACCTCCTGAGCATCAATCAAGAGGTACCGGTCACGCCGGAAGAGGAAAACCGCGCCACCGACCTCATTCTGCGCGCCGGAGAGGTCTCCATTCACGACGGGGCGCTCATTCACGGCAGCCTGCCCAATCGCTCCCATCGGCGGCGCTGCGGCCTGACGCTGCGGTACGTTCCCACTTCGGTACGGCCTGTCGCCCTGAACTCGATGGGCAAGACCTGGCACGCCGTCCTGGTGCGCGGCGAGGACAGGGAGAAGCATTTCGGCGAACGCGCTCAACCATTTCCCCTTTCCGGGGCTAGGTAGTGCCGGCAGCCGGAGCGCCTGTCTCATATGCTTCCACATCATCTTTAGAGGTTATCTTTATAGAAAGAGGCTAAATCTTATGCTAAGAATCGGCGTCATCGGTTATGGCGGGCGGATACAGGGCGTGATCGAGTTGATGCAGCGGCTCCGCCAGGGGACGGAGATCGTCGCGATCACGGACGTGCGCAACGACGAAATCCGTAAGCGGATGCGGGATCGCGGGCAGGATGACTCTAAAGTGGCCTTCTACACCGACCCGGAGGCGATGCTGGATACCGA
Source organism: Chthonomonadaceae bacterium (assembly GCA_035650735.1). GTDB lineage: Bacteria > Armatimonadota > Chthonomonadetes > Chthonomonadales > Chthonomonadaceae > DASRGL01. The sequence goes on along the minus strand of DASRGZ010000056.1, from coordinate 12,281 downwards.
AAAGCTCGACGGGGTGATGATCGGGACGCGCTGCTCGCTGCACGCCCGCATGGCGATCAAGGTGTTGCAGCGGAACCTGCCGCTCTTCCTCGAAAAGCCCATCGCTACCAATATGCACGACCTGCTGGCCCTGCGCGCCGCCGCTGCTAGGAGCACCAGCGAGGTCGTCGTCTCGTTCCCCTTGCGCGTGACTCCGCTGGTGCAGTTGGCGAAAGAGATCATCGACTCGGCCAAGATCGGCACGGTCGAGCATGTCCAGGCATGGAACAATGTCCCCTACGGCTGGGTCTATTACCAGGGCTGGTATCGGGACGAGAACGAGACGCAGGGCCTCTTTCTGCAAAAGGCGACCCACGATTTTGATTACATCAACTACCTGATCGGCATTCAGCCGCGCTGGATATGCGCGATGACCTCCAAGCAGATCATGAAGGGCAGCCATCCCGCCGGCCTCCGCTGCGACGACTGTACCGAGCACGATACCTGCCTGGAAAGCCCGTTCCACTATCACTTCTCCAAAGGCGAGCGTGACCGAGTACAGGATACCGGGCTGCTGTGCGCCTTCGCTACTGACACGGGCAACGAGGATTCCGGCAGCGCCATCATCCAGTATGAGACGGGGATGCACGTCAACTACAGCCAGAACTTCTTTGCGCGCAAAGGGGCTGGGAAGCGCGGCGCGACGCTGCTAGGCTACAAGGGCACGGTGGAGTTCGACTGGTACACCGATGAGGTCAAGGTCTTCATGCATCATACGCCGCGCGTGGAGACGATTAAGATGCAGACCTCGTCGCTATCGCACGGCGGCGGCGATACGGTGTTAGCCGATAACTTCGTGCGTGTGGTGCGCGGCGAACGGAAGTCGGTTTCGCCTTTGAGCGCGGGGCTGCTCAGCGTGCTGATGTGCCTGAAGGCCAAAGAATCCGCCGCCACACGCACCTTCCAGGAGGTCGCCTTCCCCGACGCGGCCCCGGAGACGCCGGAAAGCCTCCAGAGGGCGGTCGTCGCCGATAGCGAAGAGAGACGTTCTCTTGCGGACCGGGTGTAGCCAATCCGCGAAAAGGCCGCCGCGTCCGTAGAGGGTGTTATGCCCTTTTTTGCCTGCTTCGAGAGAGGACTTGGAGGCTGATGACCGCTTTGGGCTCGCTAAAAAGCGAGCACCAAGCCTCTAATGAGCGGCTGGCCTATCTCCTCAAGAGGACCCAAGTGCATCCCACGCTCTAGGTGCGGCGCATTCAAGATTAGATAACCCAAGTTGCTACCTAGGAACACGTTTGAGAGAGAATCGCTCTGGAAACCGGCTTTTGCATCACCGTTTGCCTTCTCGAAGAGGCAAGGTAGCAACTTGAGTTAGATAATCCCTCCCAACGGTGTTGGCGCTTCCTATCGGTGACACTCCGCTTGAGAGGGAGTTGCACGGCTGGGAGTATCTAGGAATACAGGAGAAATCGAATCATGACTATGATGGCAAGCCCATGCACAGAGGCGCGCGTAGATGTCCCGAAAGTCGTCTCCGAGGAACAGGTACAGTTCTTTGTCGAGAACGGGTATCTGGTCGTGCCCGATCTGGTCGGGCCGGAGGAGATCGAGGAGCTACGCCGGGACACCGTGACTATAGCGCGCGGGGGCTACCCTTGCGAGACCTTGCAGCCGCTGCCGCAAGACCTCACCGACGACGAGGTGCTGCGCGGCATCCTCTGCATCCACCAGCCGCACTACATCAGCCCGGTGATGGAGAAGTACGTCCGGCACCCGCTTATCTGCGGCGTGCTCAGCCAGATCACGGCGGCGCACCTGCCCTATTGGGATGGCAGCGTCAAGTGCATGCAGTCCATGCTCTTCGTCAAGCCGCCCGGCTTCCAGGGGCAGGCGTGGCACCAGGACGAGATCTATATCCCGACGCGCGACCGCTCTCTGATCGGAGGCTGGATCGCGATGGACGACGCCACCCTCGAGAACGGCTGCCTGTGGGTGCTTCCCGGCTCGCATCGCATGGGCTATCTCTACCCGCAGCGCGACCATAACAACCCGGAAGAGTTCGACTTCGCCCAGGAAAGCTACGGGTTCGACGAATCAGCAGAGGTTCCGGTGGAGGTGAAAACGGGCACGGTCGTGTTCTTTAACGGCTACCTGCTCCACCGCTCCCGCAAGAACCGCAGCAATATCTACCGGCGCGTCCTGGTCAATCACTACATGAACGCCTGGTCGCTGCTGCCCTGGAGCCTGAAGGAGGGCGAGCGTCCGGCCAACGCCGACCGCCGCTGCATCATTCCAGTGGCCGGAACCGACCCCTACGCCTGGAAAGGCTACGAGAACCCGCCCAACAATGTCTGGCTGCGCACCTGCAAGGCCGTCGAAGAGTACAAGGCGACTCAGGACGGCATAGACTGACTATTTGTCCAGCCCTAGCATCCGGTCGTCGAGGCGCTTCGGGCTATCGTTGCGCCGTCCTGTCAGCCGCATTCGCATGGATCGTCCCAATGGGGAGCCGGCAGGCTCGATCACGTAGACGCCGCTGCGCTTCGTCTCAAAAGCCAGGATCGGCTCGGAAGTTTCCATAACAACCGCGCGTCCGTCGCGGATCAGCGTCGGTTGGCCGGCCCCCCAGGGATTGGCGATGCGGCATATCCCCCCCAGCAGGCTATGCACGGCCACATAGCTGACCCGGCCCTCGTTGGCCTCCGCGCAGACGCGAAAGCCACCGGGCGCTGCCAGCCGGAAGGCAGCGCTCCAGCCGGGCGGCAGCGCCGGAAACGCGCGCAAAAGGCCACCTGGATTCTCTTCGATTTCCCCAAGCTCCATCGGCAGATTCTCCTCCCGCAACAGCAAGGAAGCCAGGCCCGCGCAAAGCTGTCCCGACCGCTGCAAGTCGGGCGTATGCCCATCGGGCGCGAAGAAGCCCTGTGCCAACTGAGGCGTTTGGGACAGCCAGGATTGCAGGCAGGGCGCGGCCTCATCGGGCGAGAGAAGGCCGAACGGTTGCAGGCATTCTGTGCGATAAGGCGGGGCCGTTTCGGCCAGCACCCTCCAGCCCGCTTCCCAATCCGGGCGCTGGTCGGCGTCCTCGTCCAGAAAGTTGCTGGCCCAGATCAGCGCCCGCAAGGCAGCGGCCAATTGCGCCCGCGCCTGTGGCGCAGCCAGTGCTTCTGGGTGAGCGTTAGTATACTCCAGGGCAAAGTTGGTGCAGGCGCGCAGCAGCGGATAGGCGCGCTCCCGCAGAAACATCGGATCGGGCGCATGACGCCATGCCTCCCACACAAACAGCGCCATAGCCAGCCCATCTCCCAGAGAATCGGTGTCCGAGGGCATGGCGGCGTGCGGGCGGAGGGCCGGCAGCGCCTCTGTCGGCGTGGAGACGGCAGACGCGGCGGCCCCTTCAGACACAGCTTCGATCTGCCCGGAGGACGCCGCGCGCCCCTCTTCTCCTTCCGCCGGAGCGTCAAACGAATCCCCGAAGCGATTGAACTGTATGGGGAAGCGCGCGCCCGACACGCCGAATTGCCGCCCGGTCTGCGCCGCCAGGTCGGGCAGCAAGCGGTAATGGGTCTCGATGTAGGGCACGGTCAACTCCAGGTGGTTGGCGGGGAGCAGGGGAGCGGCCATCTGGCGCAGCGCCGGGCCTTCGTAGAGGGCCGGCCCGGACCGGGCGTCGCCGCCGTGCAGCCAGGTCGCGCCGTTGGGCAGCGGCGCGTCATAGCCGCGCGAGCAGGCGGCTAACTGATAGAGCGTCAGATACCAGAGATTTTCCAGATAGCCCGGCAGCGGGTCGTCGCCGGGACTGCTCAGGCGCAGAAATGACTTCTGCCAGAACAGCGCCCAATGCTGCTTGTGTTCGCGCAGCAGCGCCTCATAGCCCTTGTTGAGCGCGTCCTGCAGGCGCGTCTTGGCAACGGTGATCGGATCGCCGTTGCGGTGGTTGGTGGCGATGGCAAGGTAGAGCGTGAAGCTGCCGGATCGGAACGGCTCGATCTCCAGCCGTGCGGTGTGCCTGTCCTGCATCCGGGCGGTGGCGCGCTTGCCTGCAATACAGGCGACCAGCGTGTAGCGGCGATCCGGCAGGGCCTGCAGGATGCCGATGGTCTCCCCCAGCGCGAACACCTGCGCGTCCCGCCAGAGCGAGACCTCCACCCAGCGCGCTGCATTGCGCAGCGATTGGTCCTGGTAATGCACCACCAGCACGCCCGCCGTTGCCGCCGCGAAGGCGGTTATCTGGCAGGAGCCCTCCCGCGCGTCGGCCTGAAGGTTAATCACGCCCGTATAGAGGGAGAGCCGCTGCTCAAAGCGGGTCGGGTCCTCTAAAGGCGTGGGCGTGCAATGCAAGGAGACCTGCCCCGCCGAGACCTGCCGCCAGAGAGCAGCCGGGCCAGGGGAACGGGCCGTGATGTGCGCGGGCGGATCGACCCAGAGGTCGTTCTTCTGCAACTGCATCCGCAGCGGGCCGGGCGTCCAGACCATCGCGCCCAGATCGCCATCGCCAATGGGCATGGCCTGCTCGCCCTGCAGCGGCGGCGTCAGATAGACCAGATCATGCTGGGCCAGGTAGGCGGCATAGTCCACACTCAACGAGGTGCCGTTGAAGGCCACACCGGCGGGAGTCTGTCCCGTCGGCTTCGTCGGATGCGCGGCAGCATGGGCAGCGGAGGGCGGCATAGCAACACTTCATTCCAGATGGAAACAAGACTCGCATGGCATGGGCGATCTACGGACACCGGCAGACCCTTACCCATTATCGGGCGTTTCCGGCAAAAATGAACCACCCGCCAACGCTAAGAGTGCCTGATTAAGATCTTGCTTGTTCCTCTGGAAAGAGAGCGTGCTCTCGCAACTTTCTCGCGCAGTAGCGCTTGACAATACCTCCCTTGTTCCTCTGGAAAGAAAAGGCTATGCGAGGTGTTATTAAGAGCGTTAAGCGGTTTGTTGGGTTTTCAGGCGGCGGGATCGGGGGGAGCCGGGCCGAGAGCCCGATTGTCGGCGGCACGGCGCAGCGGCAGCGAGACTTTATGGCCTTCCTGCGCGGAGAGATAGGCGGCCTGGAGGATTTCGAGGGCGGCGCGGGCATCGGCGCCTCGCACCAGGGGAGCGCAGCCGGTCTGGATGCACTCTACAAAATGGGCCAGTAGGCGTCGGTAACAGAGGGACATGGCCTCGACGCCGGAGGCTTCCCCGGCGTCGGCTGCGATAGGTTCCGGGCGCTGGCCGGGCCGATGCAGGGTAAGCGCCGGGATCGTCCCATAGGCAGCGGGAGCGCCGGCGCCGAAACTCAGCTCCAGATGGCCCTGCGCGCCGATGAGCTTATAGCGTTCGCTGGAGAGGGTCGAGGCGACGCAGGCCAGATGATGCACCGATTGCCCGCGCTCATGGGTGACGATGATATTGGCCAGCGCCGGCGCTTGGCGCTGGCCCGGCGCGCGCCGGCGCGGAATCTCAATATCGGCGCTGACCGTCAGCGCATCGCCGAGCCACCAGCGGCATAGGTCCGCCGTCTGGCAGGCCGCCTGCTGCAACAGAAGATGCCATCCGCCCTCACCGGCTTCCGCGCCGGAGGCCGGGAACGTCCAGTCACATCGGGCCTGCCGCAGCGTTCCCAGCGTCCCCGCCTCCGCATAGCGCGCCAGCGGTTGCAGATGGGCATCAAAGCGCCTGGGCAGAACCGGCATGAGCAGAACTCCGTTCTCGGCGGCAGCGCGCAAGGCCGCATCGGTTTCCGTAAGGCGCAGGGCCGCCGGGATCTCGCAAAGAATGGCTTTGCGGGCGCGGGCGACGGCGGCGATATGGGCGGTGCGCTCCTGGGGCGGCGAGGCGATGAGCACAGCATCGAGTTCGGGGGCGTCGGCGAGCAGGGTCTCCAGATTCTCCCAGACCTGTGGATGGCCCCCGAACTGGCGCGCCCAGGCGCGGGCCATGCGTTTATCGGGGTCGGCCAGCGCCACGACCTGCAACGCCGGCAGGCCGGTCAGGGCGTCTGTATACCGGGCGCGCGCCTGGGTGCCTCCGACAATCGCCAGGCGCAGGGGAGCGCCGAGGGGACTGGACAGCGACGACGAGGCGAGCGGCATGCCGCTCGCCTCCAGGGAGCTCAATTGCATACGACGATCCGTTTGTTTCGATCCTCGCCCGGTCTTCGAGCCGGGCGCTACACTTCATAGGATGCGCCAGGAAAGCGCGGAAACAGCGGCGGCTGGCAATGCGCCGCTCCATGCGCGCGGCCAGCAGGATAATGTTTCCATCTAAGTCCCGCAGCCAGAGCGCGCCGCTACATGCGCGGGCGGCAGTCCGCACTGACCACAGCGCTCAATGCCCTGGCCCGCACCACTACATGCGCGCGGGCGGCAGCACGCCCAGCACGCGCGGAAAGCTTGGCAGCGCCAGACTCGGATGCACGTTCAATCCGTGGGCCGCCAGGCCGTAGAAGTAAACAACTTTGCCGCAACAGGGGCACATGGCGACGATTGGCCCATGCGGTGAGCGCGGAGGAGGCGCGTCATGGAGGCCGGCGATACAGAAGATCGGTTGGGAGAGACGACGCATAATAGACATCAACACTGCCTTTCTGTGACGTGCCGGTTTACAGCCAGCGTGGATAGAAGCAGAGCACCCAGCAACACACGAGTATAAACGTCACCAACGCAGAAAGCGCCTATCATCCCATCAGGGCGAGCCGCCTTGTTCACCCCTGGGGCGGGCCCGTCGGCAGAAAAGTCCGGGGTGCAGCAAGTTCAAGGGTCCGCTCTCCCTCCCTTATACGTCTTGCTTCGCGCCTATGTCCTCAATCTCTGGCAAAAGGAACAGGATTTTAGGACAGGCTGAGCGGTAGATGCCATCCTGGCAAGCAGGGAGAGGACGCTCAACTCCGGTATTCTTCCTTGCAAGTTCTATGCCAAAGGCACCAGGTTTTATACCAATAGCAAATAGATTTGAAAAAAATTACCTCTACGGCCGCAGGAGCGCACACCCGGCAGCCCTATCATCAAGCGTGGCTGACTCTCGAAAGGAGGAAGGCAGAAGGATGAAAAGAGCAGGAGCTTTTCTGCATTCCGCATCCCTTTCTAGCAAGGAGGAAAGCAGAAGAGGGAATAGAACCAGGGCTTTTCTTCCTCCTTCCTCCTTAAACCACGGTTTCATGGGGTGCTGCCGCGCGCTTGCCTACACTTTCGGAAAATCGGTTTCCACGCCAAAGGTTTCATCGGGCAGGGCGGCAATGCGATAGTCGTTGAAGAGAATCGGCTCGGCGGCGGCCAGGCAAAGATAGACGCGGAACGCCAGGGCGCGTATCTCGATCTCGGCGTGGGGGTTGGCGCGCATCTCCAGGAAGTGACGCCAGGCGCGCGCATTGGCCGTAACGACGATAGGCGCCTCGGTCTCGTTGGGCAGCACGGAGCGCGCCGCCTGCTGCACCTTTTTGCGCAGATCGGTGCGCGCCTCCGCCGAGAGCAGCTCCGCGCCGGCCTTCTGCCGCTCCAGCAGGCGGCGCGCGATCCGGTTGTACTCCTCGGCGGCGGCGTCAATTCGGCGCTCGAATGCGGCATGCAATTCCGAATCCGCCGCATACTCTGGTCTCTCCACGAACCGCAGCACGCGCCCCGACACGTACCTCTGGGAAATCTGGGAGTAGCTCATGTGGCGATGGCGAATTAACTCGTGGGTTACACTGCGGGAAATTCCATAAAAAAGAAAGGTAAAATTAGCGTGCTCCAGGACACTGCCGTGCCCGGACTCTTTGATGTTGTGAAAGTAACGGGCCGCGTCGGCGTTCAGGGTGCGCCTGGGAGCAAAGGACGCGTAGCAGAGCTGTCCTGCCGTCTTGCATATCTGTGCGGCGGGCGGCAGCGGCGTCGGGTCGTCGAGATATTGCAGGAACTGCAATTCCGGGTTAAAGCCGCCCAGGAAGTCGGCCATGTTACCGATGGCAACGGAGGGCCTGGCGAGCAGAGCCACGCCGGGGGTGCGCAGATAGGGCGTGCCGCGTTCGGTGGCATAGACCGGCGACGGAATCAGCGGAAAGCCCGCCTCCGCGTTTTGAACCCAGGCGCGCACCTCAGGAAACTCCGCGCCCTCTAGTGCCTCCTGCCCTTCGATCTTCGACATCCTATGCTTTCCCTCCCGTGATTCTTCTCCATCCGCAAACCGGCGACGGTCCTCTATCATTCTACCGGAAGGCTCTGAAATCCTGTATAGTGACGACAACTCATCAGGGCCTGAGGAGGCCAGGCAGGGAATGGGCGGGACCGTCGCGAATCTCAGCATGAAAATCACGGTTGAATAAAGAACTCTCCTTATGCAAACGTCTCTCCGCTTGGAAGAATCCACCCTCCTGACGACGCCGCGCGTGCGGGCGCGATATCTCCTGCCGCTACTGGTCGTTCTGCTGGTCATAGGATTTTGCTATCGCTCGCCCTGGAGCGCCTCCAACCTGGAGACCGTTCCCGATTCGGTCGAATACGCCGTGGCCGCGCAGCGGTTTGTCCTCACGGGCCACTATAATATCGTCATCAACGGCGTCGTGCACCCTCCACGCTATCCGCCCTGGTTTTCGGTGCTGATTCTGGCTCCGCTCTATGCGCTCGCGCCCGGCGAGCTCGGCATCGGCATCCTGGCGGTGCTCGGATTTGCCGTGGCCCTAGCGCTGCTCGCCTATCTTCTCGGCTACCGCCTGGCGGGCGAGTGGGGCGGCTGCCTGGCTGCCATCGCGGTCGTCTTCTCCATCGTCTTCATGGACGCCGCGCGCCAGATCATGATGGACATTCCGGCGGCTGCGTGCGGACTGTTCGCCTGCTGGATGTTTCTGCGGATCTATCGGCAGCCTACCCGCCGCGACTACCTGCTGGCCGGCATCGCGATCGCGCTTGCCGTCGGGCTGCGCAATACCAACGCGCTGCTGCTGGCGCCCTTCCTCTGCCTGGCCGTTCGGCAGAGGCAGCAGGCTCTCGCACGTCTGGCCCTGCTTCTGCTGCCCGTCGCGCTGCTGACGGCGGCCACGCTGGTCTACAACCAGTCCGCCTTTGGAGACTGGCGGCGCAACGGCTACGAGTACTGGTGCGCGGTTCCCTACGACTATCTGGGCCTGACGTTTTCTCCCGCCTACATCGCCAGGAACCTGCACGATCTCAGCGCGCCCGACATTCTCGTTTCGCTGGCGCTGGGGGCCATCGGCATTGCCATTTTCCGCAAGGAGCGCCAGGCGGAGCTGGGACCCATCCTGATCTTTCTGGCGCTGGCGGCTGTGCCGATGAGCCTGCTGTATCTATTCTATTTCGCCCTGGGCCAGCGCTTTCATCTCATTGCGCTTTCGCTGCTGCGGGTCCTGGGCGCGGCGGGCCTCGCCACGCTGATTCCGGAGACCTTCCAGCGGCGCGTCTGGCTGCTGCCGGCACTGGTAGGCGCGCTGGCACTCCTCGCCGCTCTGGGGCTGCGCACGGACCCGGAACCGCTGCGCCGGGAGATCGCAGAGGCGATGGCGCAGGCGCTGCCCAAAAACGCGGTCATCATCACGGCCATTGATCCGGTCTACCTGGAGCCGACGGTGCTGCGGGGCACGCAACGGCAGGTCGTGCCCAGCACGCGCGGCGTGGAATACGCCTCCAAACTGGTGACGCCGCGGCGAGTTGCCGTGCTCGATCCGCCGGCCCGTTCACCTAAAGACCACCGTGCCCCCGGCCTGCGGCGCGGCGGCGCCTACGATGCCTGCCCCTATACTGCCGACGAAGCCCTGGATCGCATCGCTGACTGGGTGCGCGCGGGCGTGCCCGTCTACCTGGACAGCAGCCCGGTTTCGATTGGCACGCCTGCCTGGAAGCAGCTGCACCATAGGTATTACGTCGTCGCGGACACGCCTTACCCCTGGCTGGAACGGCTGACAGCGCCGCGTTAGGTGGAAGCGGCCTCTTCGTCGCGAAGCGCCTCCGTTTGCAGCCGCTCCACGCGTCGGCGAGCCAGCAGGGCTACCGCCAGCATATAGAGCCCGGCGACTCCTGCGCCCAGCGCTGTCGCCACCGCCACGCCCAGGCGGTCGGCGGCCCAGCTGAGCGGCAGCGTCCCCAGCGGCCACATCCCGATCACCGCGACCGTGAACAAACTCATTACCCGCCCGCGCATCGCGTCGCTGGCCAGGTGCTGGAGGAGCGTCTGCACGGTCGAAGTGAACACGGTGGAGAGGATGCCGGCCAGGAGCAAGGCCAGCAGCGCCCCCGGCAGCCATTGGATTGCGCAGAACGCCAGCAGCGCCAGGCAAAAGCCCATGCCTCCGCCCAGCGCCAGCCAGCCTTTGCGGCGGAAATGCGCGTGATGGGCCAGCAGAAACCCGCCCGTGAGCGCGCCGGCTCCCGGCGCGGCGCGCAGATAGCCGAGCGTGCCCACCCCACCATGAAAGACTCTGGCGGCAAACACGGGCAGCAAGTTCTGGTAGGGCACGGCGAAGAGGCTGAACATCGTCAGCAGGCTGACCAGCAGCAGCAGGGCCGGAGAGGCAACGACGTAGCGCAGGCCGGAGAGCACCGCCTGCACGACCGGCTCCGTCTGGCGCGGTCGGGAGGCCGGCGGAAGCTGTAGCGCCCAGACCGCCCAGATGACCGCGCCGTAGCTGAGGGCATTGAGATAGAAGCCCCAGGGCAGTCCGACGGCGGCCACCAGCGGTCCGGCGATGGCCGGCCCGATGGCTGCCGCGCCCGTAAAGGTCACGGAGTTGAGGGCGATGGCGTTGGCGAGGTCTTTCCGGGGCACCAGATGAGGGATGAGCGCCTGCCGCGTCGGCTGGTCCACCGCCAGCAGCACCGAGCTGAGGAACGAGAGCACGACCACGTGCCAGACCTGCACCGCGTGGGTCTGTACCAGGAAGCCGAGCACCGCCGCCGCCAGCGCAAAGAGCGTCTGCGTGGCCAGCAGCAGCTTGCGGCGATCCATCCGGTCGGCGATGGTGCCGCCGAAGAAGGAGAGGGTGATCAGGGGCAGGGCGCGCACGACGTTGACAAAGCCCAGATCCAGCGCCCGTCCCGTCAGCCGGTAGACGACGTAATCCTGCGCCACGCTCTGGAGCCAGGTGCCGCTGTTGGAAACGAGCAGGCTAAACCACATCAGGCGGAAGTTACGGTGCCGCAGCGCCGCAAACGTGCCCGCGCGAGGCTTACTCTCCGTGGTTTGTAGCGTGGAACTCAAGCTTATCTTCCTGTTTCCCTGCGGCCCTCACTCCCAACCCTACTGGGCCTAACCCCCCGGCCCCCTTCCCTATTCGCTCGTACCTCGCTAGGGTCGCTAGGCGGAGGAACGAGCGTGCGCAGTTCCGACCCTAGCAGTGGGGGGGGGACCCGGCTTCTCTTCTCCCCTCTCCTTCTCAAGGAGAGGAATTGGGGGTGAGGTCTCTCCCCTCCCCTGTTGTTGGGGGAGGGGGACAGAGAGTGGGGGCCGCAACCATCCCAGGTTGGGTCTCTCCCTTCCCTCGTAGGGTCGCTAGGCGGAGGGGCGAACCATTGCAGCCCCGACCCTAGCAGTGGGGGCCGGGGGGTTAGGTCCAGAAGGGTTGGGAGTGTGGGAGTGAGGGCTATAACAGCCGTCCTATGCGCCCGCCCTGATAGGTGGCGTGCTGTACCGTCTGCGGCACGTTGGCATCGCCGATGACATATAGCTCCGGCACGGCCTTCCGCAGCGCATAGGCCAGAGATGCCACCGGTTTCGAACCCACCGTGCCAACCAGCGCGTCTACCCCTTCCAGAACCTGCTCCTCCGCCGTCTCGGTGTCCCGCAGGCGCAGGCGCTTCTGCTCCTCCCAGCCGACGATCTCCTGCCGGGGCCAGAACCGCACGCCCCGCTCCTTCAGGTTCGCCAGCATCTCATCCAGCATGTACAGATCCACGCTGCCGCAGACTCTGGGCAGGGAGGTGACAAAATCTACCTGAATACCGCGTGCCGAGAGATAGTCCGCCGCGACCAGCGGACGGCTGAACGCCTCGCGGTCGAAGAGGACGATATGCCTGGCGCCATCTGCCGCGCCCGTAAGCACTTCATGGACCGTCAGCGCGGGCGGGCCGTCGGGAACTTCCAGGCGATTGGGTTCCGAGCCGGTCGCGATCACGACCACCTCCGGCTCCAGCGCCAGCACCGTCTCCGGCGTCGCCTCGGTGTTCAGGCGCACCCCAAAGAGGCCCTTCTGACTCTGGCGCGTGTAGAACTCCGCGATGCGCGCCCAGGGCTTGCGCAGCGGGGAGGCGGCCCCCAGCCAGACCTGCCCGCCGACGCGATCCGTCTTCTCCAGCACGAGTACCTCATGGCCGCGCAGGGCCGCCGTCAGCGCG
>DASRGZ010000055.1:0-34065 GCA_035650735.1 Chthonomonadaceae bacterium | reverse complement strand
CTTCGGAGGCGGCGGCATGGGCATGGGCGGCTTCGGAGGCGGCATGGGCGGCTTCGGAGGCGGCATGGGCGGCTTCGGCGGAGGCGGCCTGGGCGGCTTCGGCGGTGGTGGCTTCGGAGGCGGCCGCGGCTACTAGTCTGCGTCACCGGATCCCGCTTTACTTGAAACTCGGGGGTGGGCGCGCCGCTCTGCGCCCATTCCCTACTCTCTCCCTGTAATCTCCCTGATTTTATCCGGCAACACGTCCTTCCTTTGGCTTCTAACGGCTCGGTTTGTTGAGGCAAAGTGAGCGCGTACCGCTTTGCCCATAACCATGCGCAGAATCGTTTGGCCTGGAGCGGCCGAACGGAGAGTGCATGCGCAAGAGACGAGTTTATCTAACCCAAGTTGCTACCTAGGAACACGTTTGAGAGAGAATCGCTCTGGAAACCGGCTTTTGCATCACCGTTTGCCTTCTCGAAGAGGCAAGGTAGCAACTTGAGTTATCTATATCCCGCCCACGCGGGGTGAACCGCAAGACAATGAGGTAAGCAAGCAAGACAGTAAAATCAATGAGACGCGCCTGACCGGCGCAAAGGGGGGCATTGTATGGGCTTGCAATGGCAGAGGAAGCGCGCAACCGGCATTCTAGCCGCTGCTGCGCTCGGCACGACGATGCTGGCTGCCAGTGGACCGCATGCGCGGGCGCAGGAGAGCACATCCCTGCACGACCAGGAAGCCGCAAAGCCGCTTAATCTAATGGTAGATCATCTCGATCTGACCAATGCGCCGCTGACGACGGCTATCCGGCTGCTTAAGCAACGGACCGGATTGAATATCGTCTTTGTCAACTCCAACTACAATTATGGGCCTGTGACGGTAACGCTCGATAAGGTTCCACTGACGGAAGCGCTCAACCTGATCGCGATCTCCGCCGGAGCCGACATCTGGGAGAAAGATGGCGTCTATTATGTCGGCCCGAAAGGCTCCGCGCCCAAGCCGGAGGCCGCGCCTCCACCTACCGAGGAGAACCCGCGACCGGTCGTGGAGACCCACTGGGAAAAGATCCGGCTCATTAACTCCGAACCCCAATCTCTTCTCTATCGCCTCGGCATCAACGGCGGCCCGCTCCAGGATATCAACCAGCAGCTTACCGTCAATGTCATTAAGACGCTGGTAAATCCCAACCAGTCTCCCTATCAGGCGCTCCGGGAAGTGAACGGAGGAACGCCGATCCGGGAATGGCAGAACGGCTCCCAGCTACGCCCGTTCGTTCCTCCCAGCGCTCCGGTAGGTCCTCAGCCTAACCTGACGCCCGCGAGCGGCCTGGAGAACCTGGGCGGTAATCAGGGCGCAGCAGGCATCGGCAATTCGGGCCTCGGCGGCGATACGACCGGCGACCAGGGCGCCCGCCGCGATAACGGCGATGCGCGCCAGGAGTTCGGACGCGGCGGATTCCAGCGTGGCGGCGGTGGCGGGTTCCCGGGAGGCGGAGGCGGCTTCTTCGGCGGGCAGCCGCCAGGTGGTGGCGCGCCGGGCGGAATCGGCGGGCAGCCTGGCGCTCCGGGCGCAGCCGGACAGCAGGGCGCAGCGCGCAGCCTGCTTCCCGAAGGCATTACCGATATTTTCGGCTACGAGTTGGACAACTCCATCATCGTGCGCGGTACGCCAGAGGCCATCCGTGACTTGCGCGAGATCATTCGCTTCTTTGATGTCGCTCCCCGGCAGGTGGCGGTGAAGGCTGAGTTCATCACCGTCTCGCAGAATGATACCAACGCCTTCGGCATCAACTGGAGCGTCCAGAAGGTCAACTTCATTGCCGGAGCCAATACAGGCTTCAGCACCTCCAACACCGCCTTCATCACCTACGCGACGGGCAATCTGCAGGCGCAGCTAAGCTGGATCCTGACGACGGGACGCGGCAAGATCGTGGCCGCGCCGACCGCCACCACGCTTAATAACCTGCCGATACCCCTGTTCGTCGGCCAGACGATTCCGGTGTTTATCTCCACGCCCGTCATCTCGCAGAACGGTACGGTGGCGTTGGCGACCACCATCATACCGGTGCCGGTCTTTACCACGCTGGTTATCCTACCGCGCATTAATGCGGATAACACGATCACGGTGCTGGGAACGGTCTCCATTGCCAGCACCTCGACATTCGTAACGGGGCCGCAGGGCCAGACCGCGCCGGTCGTCAACCAGCAGACGGTGACCGTGCAGCGGCGCATCCGCAACGGCGAGACGATGGTGATCGGGGGTCTGGTCCAGAAAAACGACCAGGTAACGCAGGCAAAAGTGCCGCTGCTGGGCGATCTGCCACTCATCGGCAACCTGTTCAGGTCGCACAACGTGACCACTGCCGACTCGGAGCTGCTGGTATTTATCACTCCCAGCATCATTCCGGAGCGCGGCGAGACCTCGGCGCTGCGCGGCGGCGCGCCGCTGGTGGCTCCTCCGGCCGGCGCTGGCGCGCCTCCTGGTCCGGGCGGCAACCTGACGCCTTAAAACCTAACCCTCCGTCCGGCAGGCTAAACCCTGCCGCTGTGGGGCCTGCGGCCCGTTGACGGTAAGGGGCGGGCCTGCAATGGACTGCAAGGATATTATCTCGGCCTGGTAGAAGCGGCGCTTAAGGTTGACTGCCAGGGTCGGGCCTACAATGGACTGCCAGGGTCGGCAGGGTTACGGCCCCTGCCTCTGCCTTGCCACAGCCCTCCGCCTGGCGACACCTAGCGAGGCCCGCCGCCCACCTACGTGGGCGGAACGTTCTGCCTACGCAGGCAGAGGTAAATCCTGGCTTCTCCGTTTCCCCTCCCCTAGAATTGGGGGAGGGGTTGGGGGTGGAGACTATAGGGCCGGGGGTGAGGTCTTCTACGAGGACTAACCCAACAGCCTGGCTCAAATTCCGGTTTTTCAGGGTAAGATAACTATACGCGATCCCCACGGGCCTGGGGGAAGCCGTACTTTGCGAAACGACACGCATCAGACGCCTGGCACGCGCAATGCCTTCTTTGGAGGCATCTGCTGTCAGGCCGCGCTCCTGCGTGTCCTTCGCGTCTTTGGATAGGCAGCAGCGAGCGTTGCCTGCACTGTAGAAAGGAATCGAGGCTTGTTTCGTTTTCTGACTGGCGGCGAGTCCCACGGGCCGTCGCTCTCGGCGATCATCGAGGGATTGCCCGCCAACCTACCTCTGGATTTTGATGAGATTAACGGCCAGCTCAAGCGGCGCCAGGGAGGCTACGGACGGGGCGCACGCCAGCAGATCGAGAGCGATAAGGTGGAGATCCTGTCCGGTGTGCGCTTTGGCCGCACGATGGGCGGGCCGATCACGCTGCTGGTGCGCAACCGCGATTTCGAGAACTGGCGGGACCGGATGTCCGTGACGCCGGTGGAGCAGGAGACGCCGCCGATCACGCAGCCGCGCCCCGGTCACGCCGATTTCCCCGGTATGCTCAAATACGCTACCGAGGATCTGCGCCCCATCCTAGAGCGCTCCAGTGCGCGCAATACGGCGGCGCTGGTGGCCGTCGCCGCCATCTGCCGGCAGCTGCTCCGGCACGCTGGCATCGAGATCATGAGCCACGTCGTCATGATCGGCGACGTCTGGGCGCATTTCGATACGAAGGTGGATTACCGGGCGCTGGCGGCGCGAGCGGAGCAATCGCCGGTGCGCTGTGCCGATCCGGAAGCGGAAGCCAAAATGATCGCCGCTATTGACGTCTGTATGCAGGAGGGCACGCGCGACACGCTCGGCGGGGTCTTTGAGGTGGTCGCGCTCGGCTGCCCGCCGGGGCTGGGCAGCTTCGTCCACTGGGATCGCAAGCTCGACTCGCGCCTTGCCGCCGCCGTGATGAGCATTCAGGCGATCAAGGGCGTCGAGATCGGCCTGGGCTTTGGAGTGGCGACCCTGCCCGGCTCGAAGGTGCATGACGAGCTTTTCTTCGGCGCGGGCGAAGGCTTCACGCGCGGCACCAACAACGCCGGCGGCCTGGAGGGCGGCATGACCAACGGCGAGCCGGTCGTCGTGCGCGCCGCGATGAAGCCGCTTTCGACTCTGCCCACGCCGCTGGCGACGGTGGACATGAAGACCCGGCAGGCGGTCAAGGCGCATTTCGAGCGCTCGGATGTATGCGCAGTGCCGGCTGCCGCTGTTGTCGGCGAAGCGATGGTCGCCCTCGCCCTGACCGGCGCCGTGCTGGAGAAGTTCGGCGGCGACAGCCTCCAGGAGTTCCGGCGCAATGTGGACTCGTACCTGTCCGAAGTGCGCGCGCGCGGCTGGCAGCCGCATTACAGCTAGATCAGCCTAAAGAGGAACATGGCAGCGCCAAACTTAGTTCTCATTGGTTTTATGGGAACGGGCAAATCTACTGTGGGGAAGCTGTGCGCGGCGCAGCTTGGCTACAGGTTTTATGATAGCGACAGCGTGATCGAGCGGCGCGCGGGCTGCTCCATCCCGCAGCTATTTGCCATGCAGGGGGAAGCGGCCTTCCGGCAGATGGAACGGGAGGTCATCCGGGAGCTGGCGGAGACGCCGGGGCTGGTCATCGCGACGGGCGGCGGGGCCATCCTCGACCCGGAGAATGCGGCCTGCCTGCACGCCAGGGGCCGGATCGTCCTGCTCACGGCGGCGCCACATATCATCCTGCGGCGCGTCGGCAACGCGCGCAGCCGTCCGCTGCTGGCCGGAGCGCCCGACCCACGCGCCCGCGTCGAGGCGCTGCTGGCCGAGCGCCTGCCCCGCTACGAAGCCGCCGCCCATCATCGCATGGATACCACCGACCGCTCCCCGCAGGAGATCGCCGCGCAGATCGTGGCCTGGTATCGTCTTCAGGAGGCCGCCGTTTGAGTTCGTATTGCATTCCTATCGCGCTAGGCGACCGCAGCTATAATATCACCATCGAGGAGGGCCTGATCGCTTCGGGCCGTGCCGCCGAGATCGTAGCCGACATGGCCCTCGGCAAGCGCGCCGTCCTCGTCACGCATCCGGGCTTGAGGGCCTACGCCGCGCCACTGCAATCCGGCCTCCAGGCGCGCGGCCTGACGCCGTACCTCGTCACGCTGCCGCCCGGCGAGCACACCAAGACGCTGCGCAGCGTCGCCCGCCTCTATGACGCCTTCCTGGCCGCCGGGCTGGACCGGAAGAGCCTGGTGATCGTCGTGGGCGGCGGCGTGCTCGGCGATCTGGCGGGCTTTGCCGCCGCCACCTATCTGCGCGGCGTGCGCTTCGTTCAGGTGCCCACGACGCTGCTGGCGCAGGTGGATGCCAGCGTCGGCGGTAAGACCGGCGTGGACCTGCCGCAGGGCAAGAACCTGGTCGGCGCGTTCCACCAGCCCGCCGCTGTGCTGATCGACCCCCGCACCCTGGCGACCCTCCCGACCCGCGAGCTGCGGGCGGGTTTGGCGGAGGTACTCAAGTATGGTATAATTTGCGAGGAACCGTTTTTTCATTCCGTCGCGAGGGATCTGCCGCGATTACTGCGCCGCGATGCGGAGGCCCTGTCTCGCGCCATCGCGCGCTCATGCGAGATTAAGGCCGAGGTCGTCACGCAGGATGAGACCGAGCAAGGGCTGCGCGCCATCCTGAACTTCGGGCACACCGTCGGCCATGCGCTGGAGGCCGTGACGGGCTATCGGCGCTATAAGCATGGGGAGGCGATTGCCATCGGCATGGTTTCGGCCTGCCTGATCGGCGAAGACCTCGGCCTCACGCCGCCTGACGTCACGCAAGAGATCGCCCGTGCCCTGCACACGGCACGCCTGCCCGTCGCGTTTCCCGCCGATGTGGAAGCGGAGGCCATTCTGGCGGCGGCGCAGCGCGACAAAAAGGCGCAAGAGGGAGAATTACGCTTCGTTCTGGCGCGACGCCTCGGCGAGGTCGCCCTCATGGATGCGGTTCCCCCGGATGCGGTACGTGCCGCGCTCGTCCGCCAGCGGCAGTTATAGAGAGGTCGTTCATCATTGCTCGTTGATCCATTGCCACTACCCAGAGAAGCAGAGCCGGAAGAGAACACGCCGCAACAAACGCCGCCGTCTCTGGATCAGCCGGATCAGGAGGCGCTGCCCGACGCTTTGCCGCCGCTAGAGGAGACAGCCTCAACGCCGAGCGGGGCTTCTCCTGAGGCGCTGCCCGACGTTTTGCCGCCGCTAGCCAGTCAGATACTGGCTCTGCTCTGGATACTGTTGTTTGCCGGGCGCTGGGTGCTGCTTCCGGCGCTGATCTCTGCGGGCGTGCTTTCGGCCTCCCAGGTGGCGCAGTGGAACCACAGCGTGGATGACGGCCTTCTGGTGCAGGTTTACCTGGCGCTGCTGGTGGTGACGGTGCTGGTGCTGACCCTGCGCGTGGTGCGTCGCTTCCAGGCCGCGCGCCCGCATACCCTCGTGTCTCCCGCGCCCCGGTCGTCCTTCAGGAGAGACGAACCCAGTGATTAACCATCTGATCCATCAGCGCTACGAGGTGCTGGAAAAAGTCGGCGAGAGCCCGCTCTTCGTTGTCTATAAGGCGCGCGACAAGTCCGCCAACCGCGTCGTCGCCATCAAGACGGTGCAGCCAGCCTACGCCGCCGACCCGGCCTTTATGGAGGGGCTCAAGGCGGGCATGAACGCCGCTGGGCACCTCAACCATCCCAATATCACCCGGGTTCTGGAATTTGGCGTAGATGCGGGCACGTCCTACTCCGTGCTGGAGTTCGTGCGTGGCATCAACCTCAAGGAGCGCATCCGACGGATCGCTCCCTTCACCCTCTCGGTGGCTGTGGATTTTGCCTGCGCCATCGGGGAGGCGCTGCACTACGCCCACAGCATCGGGCAGGTACACGGCGACCTGCGACCCCAGAACGTCATCATCAGCCCGGAAGGCGCGGTGAAAGTGACCGATTTCGGCGTGCAGCGGGCGGTGGCGCGCTCGCCGCTGGCCCAGCACGAGATACTGCTGCGCGCCGCTCCCTACCATGCGCCGGAGCTCTCCACCACGCTGCCCGGCACCGTCGGCGGTGACATCTATGCTTTAGGCGCCATCCTCTATGAGATGCTGACCGGCACGTCCCTCTACGCGGGGGAATCCCCGGAGGCCATCGCCGAGATGCACGCCTTCTCGCCTATCCCCTCGCCGCGCACGCTCAACCCCGGCGTGCCGCGCTCGGTGGAAGGCATCATCTATAAGTGCCTTCAGAAGCGGCCCGACCAGCGATATCGCAGCGCCGCCGACCTGCTCAACGATCTCAAATCGGTGCGCGATGCCCTGCGCTTCGGCAAGCCGCTCTCCTGGTCGCCCATTGAGTTCGAGCAGTTGGCCACCGCCAGCGCGGCGCCCATCCCGAAACAGGCGGAGCCGGCGCGCGCCGGCTCTGTTGCGTCGCCGCCTGTCGCCACGGTGCCCGAACCGGTCGCCGATGTCGCGGCCTCCAGTGTCCCTATCGCCATGCCCACTCGAAACCGCCTGCGCACCGAAGACGACCGCGTTTCCATCTATCTTAAGATCGCCATTGGAACGGTGACCGCCGTGATCGTGATGGCTCTGATCGGCTTCGTGGGCGTCTGGAGTTCTCTGTGGGTCGTGCCCAAGCCCGTCGCCGTGCCGCAGATGGTGGGCAAGCCGATTGATCAGGTGCGCGCGATGGCGAAACAGCTTAACGTCACGTTGCGGGAGCATAGCGAGTACACCGATAAGCCCCGCAACATCGTCTACAAGACCGACCATGATCGCGGCGCCCAGATCCACCCCGGCCAGACCATCAATGTCTGGTATAGCAAGGGACCGACCTACGTCAACGTGCCCAACGTGGTCAATCTGCCCAAAGAGGAGGCGGAGAAGAAGCTCAAAGATGCCGGATTGACGGTCGGGCGCATTATGCCGGAGTACAGCAGCACCGTGCCGGCCAACAGCGTCATCCGGCAGAACGTCTCCTACAAGAAGCGCGTCTTCCATGATACGGCGGTTGACCTGGTCGTCAGCGATGGGCCCAAGCCCGACTATGCGTCGGTAGATACCAATGAGCCGCAGAACGCCGCTCCCTCCGGTACCGATAACAGTGGCTCCGGCAGCGGCAGCGCTGATAATGGCGGAACTGATACCGGCACGCAGAACGATGCGGCTACCATGCCCCCAACCGGCGATCAGAACTCTACCGCCGATAACAATAGCCAGACCCAGCCGGAGCAGCCGCCGCATACCTTCGACCGCACCATCCATATCGCCAACGATGGCGAGGGCATCCGGCAGGTGCGCATTGACTATCGCGACTCGCAGGGCTGGCATACGGCCATTGACGAGCTTCACAACGCGGGCGAACGCTTCCCTCTGATGTTCGACTACTACGGCAAATACATTACCATGCGGATCTACTACGACGGCAAGCTTAAAAAGGAGTTTACCTTCGATCCGCAGGACAAGCGGGGCGTACGCTAAGGCGGGGAGTGAGCCGATGAGCCGAGTCACGGATCTGGTTATCTCGTCCTCCCTTCTAGCTTCTGATTTTGGCAATCTGGCGCAGGCAGCGCGGGAGGCCGAGTGCGCCGGGGCCGAGTTCCTGCATTTCGACGTCATGGACGGTCGGTTCGTACCCAACATTACGATGGGGCCGACAGCCGTCAAAGCGCTGCGCCCTATCTCCCGTGCGTTCTTCGACGTGCATCTGATGATCGTGGAGCCGGAGCGTTATTTGGAGGATTTTGTCCGCGCGGGGGCGAACGGATTAACCGTCCAGGCGGAGGCGTGCCTGCATCTACAGCGCACGCTGGCCCAGATACGCGAACTCGGCGCGAAGGCCGGCGTGGCCCTGAACCCGGCGACGCCGCCCGACGTGCTGGAATACGTGCTGGGCGACCTGGATCTGATCCTGGTCATGACCGTCAACCCCGGCTTTGGCGGGCAGGAGTTTTTGCCCGCCATGCTGCCCAAGATCGTCCGCGTCCGGGAGATGATCGCTTCCGCGCCCAATCCCATCCTCCTAGAAGTGGACGGTGGCATTTCGGTGAAGACGGCCCCGGCGGTGGTGGCGGAGGGGGCAAACGCGCTGGTGGCCGGAACGGCCATCTATCACTATCCCGAAGGCGTGGCCGCGGGCGTGCGCGCCCTACGCGAGGCGGCACAAGGGGCCATGCGTCCATGAGAGCGTGCACGAAACTTTGGCAATTCCCCGTCAATGCGGCAGGCTGAACCCTGCCGCTGTGGAGCGCAAAGCGCCCGTCGCCCACCTGCGTGGGCGAGACTCTCTGCCTGCGTAGACAGGCCGCAGAGTTGCCCATAGAGAATGATAGTGACGCCCCTGGCGTTGTCACCGAGTCTTCTGCCTGCGTGTAGGCAGGCAGCGGGCCGTAGGCCCCGCAGCGGCAGGGTTCAGCCTGACGGGAAAGCCTATCGAGTTTGAAAGAATCCGAGGCAAGAGCATGGCACAGGTACCCTCGTCTCCGTATTCTCAGGGGGTCGTTTCCGCGCGCTCACGGCGTCTGCGTACCATCGGCCTGCTGCTGCTGATCGCCATCCTCGGCATGACCTGGTACGGCATCTTCTTTCTGATGCCCTCGCTGCGCGTGTCGGCGCAGCGTACCGCGCCGCTGGTGGTCCGGCGAATCCGACCGGGCCTAGCGAGCCCGGGCATCGTCGCCGCGCCCTCCCCGACTCAGGCGGCGCGCAACGAGCAGCAAAAGAAAGCCTTTCTGGCCCAGTTTATCTTTATGTATGCCTACTGGTCCGTGTGCGCGCTGCTGATTCTCGCCGCGCTGCTGGTGGCCTGGCTCGATCTGCGGGAGGTGCTGCGCAACTATGCGGCGAGGCGGCGCGCGCTCTGGTCGGAAGCGGTGGCGCGCACCCGCCGCGAGAGGCCGGGCTACAACGGGCGATCTGAGGGATAGCGCGCCGCCATGCCGACGCCTCAGGAAGAGACGCGCTGGATGCGCCGCGCCCTGCATCTGGCTGCCAAAGGCTTCACGCCGCCCAACCCGATGGTCGGCTGCGTGCTTGTTAACGAGGGCGTGGTCGTTGGGGAGGGCTATCATCCGGCGGCGGGACAGCCCCACGCCGAGGTTTTTGCCCTGCGCGCTGCCGGCGAGGGGGCGCGCGGCGCAACGGCTTACGTGACGCTGGAACCCTGTTGCCACTGGGGCCGCACGCCGCCCTGCACCCGCGCGCTGATCGCGGCGGGCGTGGCCCGCGTGGTCGCCGCGACGACGGACCCGCACCCGCGCGTGGCCGGCAAGGGATTGGAAGAGCTGCGCGCCGCCGGAATCGCCGTTTCCGTCGGGCTGCTGGAGGCGCAGGCGCGGCAGCTCAACGAAGCCTTCTTTCACTATCACACGGTCGGGACGCCCTTTGTCACGCTGAAAGCCGCCATGACCCTCGACGGCAAGATCGCCACCCGTACCGGCGATTCCAGATGGATTACCGGGGAGACGGCCCGTCGCTACGTGCATCGCCTGCGGGCGCAGAGCGGCGCAGTCATGGTGGGCATCGGGACGCTGCTGGCCGACGACGCGCAGTTGACGGCACGCCTGCCGGGCATTGTCCTGCCGCGCCAACCCCTGCGTATTATTGTGGACAGCCGGCTGCGCACGCCGCCGGAGGCGCAGGCCGTGCGCCTGGCCGCGCAATCTCCTGTCCAGAGGCCCCTGCTGATCGCCACTACCGAGGCGATGTCCGACGAGAAGCGGGCGCGGGCGGAAGCGCTGGAGCGGCAGGGCGTGGAGGTGCTGCGGCTGCCCGCCACCGCCGAAGGACGCGTGGATCTGCGATGCCTGCTCGCCAGCCTGGCGCAGAGGCATATTATCAGCGTGCTCGTGGAGGGCGGCGGCGCGCTGCACGCGGCGCTGCTGGCAGCCAACCTGGCCCAGAAGGCGCTGTTCTTTATCGCTCCCAAGATCGTGGGAGGACGAGATGCCCCGACGCCGGTGGAAGGCACGGGGGTTCCCCTTATGGCGCAAGCCTACACCCTGGATCGATTACGCCTGCGCCGCTTCCGTCAGGATGTGGCTATCGAAGGCTATTTTCTGCCGCGCTGAAAGCGCCGCAAATAAGAACCCAACGGAGAAGCGGGTCATCACGGCCCGGTATTTGCACTAATGAAATGAGGATAGGTCATGCGACGATACTGGCTGCTTATCACGATGCTTGTGGTGGTCGTGGTTTCGCTGCTCTTCTTCAGCGGCATCCTGACCGGGCAGGTAAACAAAGAGGAACAGAACCCCTATAGTCGGCTCATGCGCATTGAGGGCAAGCGTTTTGGCCTGCAATTTAAGCAGACCATCCCCAATGAGATGAGCAAGTATTATGACACCCTGAAAGGAAATAAGCCTCGGGATGTCTGGGTCCCCAGCGAAAACACGTTTGAGCTCAAACCGGGAATGCATCTGCGGCCAGAGTTCCTCTATAAGAAGGGGGATGTGGCCCCGGTCACCTGGCTGGATATTGATACGGAGTTGACCTTCCTACGCAGCCTGCCCAACGATAAGGTCCGCCTCGCCGTCATTCGTTCGCTCTATCTGGGACGCAAAGATACCCGGTACGGAACGGATGCGGCGGCGAAGGCCTGGAATCAGAAGCAATTGGACAAAGAGAGGGAGCGGGTCAACCGAATATATACCTGGTATGAGATCGACCGCAAGGATTTCGGCACGCTGTTTGAGGACTGGTGGCGCAACAACGCCAAAGTCTTCGGCCTGAAGCCGGAAGGCGACCCATTGCCCCAGAGCTGATTTGAAAATAGCCCTCACCCCCTTCCCCTACTGCCAGGGTCGGGGCTACAATGGACTGCCAGGGTCGGCCCTGCCATGGTTGGGCCCCTGCTAGGGTCGCCGGAGTTACGGCCTCCGGCTCCGCCTAGTAGTCCATCCAGGTAGAACGTTGGCATAGCCTTGAGATAGACGGAATGCTAGGCTTATCTCATTACCCATACAAACTTTCTACCTTGAAGGAGTACTAGCGACACCTTGCGACACGGCTCCGCCTTGCGATCCACGCTGCGGGAGAGGGGAGAGGCATTCTCATGCGACAGGGTGCCCCGGAGGGGCGTGGAGAGCGGAGAAAGTTTGCGATGTTTACCGGTTTAGTGGAAGAAGTTGGCACAGTTCTTGACATCGTCCAGGAGGGACACACGGCGCGGCTGAGCGTGAGCGCCCCGACCGTGCATGTCGGCACAAAGCGGGGCGATAGCGTTGCCGTCAACGGCTGCTGCCTGACGGTTATCGCCCACGAAAGCGATCGCTTGACCTTCGAGGCGGTGCCGGAAACGCTGGCGCGCACCAACCTGGGCGCGCTGAAGTCGGGCGATCCGGTCAATCTGGAGCGCCCGCTGGCGGTAGGCGCGCGCCTGGGCGGCCACTTTGTCCAGGGCCATATTGATGGCGTCGGCACGGTGCTGGCCGTGCGGCCGGAAGAGAACGCGGTCGTCCTGGAGATCGGCGTGCCGCCCGATCTGCGGCGCTATATCGTCGCCAAAGGCTCCATCGCGGTGGACGGCGTCAGCCTGACGGTGGCGGACGTGCAGCCCGAATCCTTCACCGTCTGGACTATTCCCCACACGCGTGAGGTTACCACATTGGGCCGGCGCAAAGCCGGAGACCAGGTTAATCTTGAGTGTGACCTGTTAGGTAAGTATATCGAGCGGTTGCTGGAAGAGCGCAGCGGCGTCGCGGCAACGACGCAAGCAAGATGAGCAAGTAAGATGAGGTAAGACCAGTGACACGAAGCACTGCTTTTTGCGGCTGGCTCGCCCTGAGCAGCCTCGCACTCCTGCCAGGGATGGTATCGGCGGCACCCACCCTGCCTGCCCCCGATCCCGGGCTGCTTTCCGCGCTTCCCCTTCCCACCGTGCAGGTAACCCTTTCGCGCCCGGTGTATCGCATCCGCATTGATCGGAGGACGGGCGCGCCCGTGATGCCCAGGGATGTGATCGCCACGGCGGCGGTGCGGAACTGGCCTGCCGGCGTGCCCCTGCCGACCACGTTCCTGTGGCGCGTCTACCTGGACTGGGATTCCAAGGTCTTTCCGACGCACCATAGCATCCGTAACAAGCTCTTTACGCAGCCCAGCCCCTTGAAGGTCAATTTCGGCGAGGAGATACGCGGCGGCACGCTGACGGTCTTCGCCAAAACGCTCTTGAACGGCAAGGAGGTCTGGGGCAAGGCGCGCGCGCTGGTGCTGGGCGAGAACCCGCCGCGCAACATCGTTTTGCAGGCGTTTCCGCGCTCCCGCTTCGGCCTGATAGCCTCCAAGATCGGCATGGCCGAGAGCGGCCTGCGCCAGTTCACGGAGCCGGGCGGCATGCCTGTCCTCTCCCGCACCAACGATATTGGCATGATGCAGCTCAACGCGCCGACGGGAGCCATTACCTCTGCCGATCAGGTTTGGGACTGGCGGGCCAACGCGCAGCGCGGCCTGGAGATGCTGCGTGGCAAGCACCGCTCGGTGTTCCTGGCCTCGCGCCACTCCGACGGCCTCCAGCGTGTGGCGGAGGATTGCTGTGATCAGATAGCGTTTCTCAACTGCGCGCGGACGCTGCTCGGCCTGCCCTGCCTCTCCATGCCCTCCGTCCCGCCGCTCTCCGATAAGCCCGGCTCCGGCAAAATGCCGGGCGAGCCGGACCCGGACCATCTCAATTTGAGCCAATGGGAACGGGAGGCGGTCCGGCGCTACAACGGCGGGCGCGAATACGCCTTCGTTATTGCGCCTGACCCGAACACGCTGGGTATCCTCTCGGCGGGCTGGCAGGTCGATCCGACGCGCGGCGGCATTCGGCCTACCTCCGGCGACCCGGACTATGTGACTCATGTCTTGCGCGCCCGCAGCGGCCTTGTCCTGACTGTGCCCTCGAAGCACAAACCCACAAAGCGCAGCCGGTCGCATCATCGCCGCCATCACCGCCGTTAGTCTCCTGTACCTAACCCCCCGGCCCCTCTCCCGGCAGGCTAAACCCTGCCGCTGTGGAGCCTACGGCTAGCGGCCTGCCTACGCAGGCAGAAGATCTTGCGATACCCAGGATCGTCACGATCCCTCTCTATAGGTGGCCCTGCTGCCTGCCTGCACAGGCAGAATACCCGGTGAGAAACCAGGCAGGGAGTCTCGCCCACGTAGGTGGGCGACGGGCGCTTTGCGCCCCACAGCGGCAGGGTTCAGCCTGCCGCTTAGAGCCGAGGGTGAGGTCTGCTACATGGGGGTAGGTAAGCTCACAGGTAATCTACAGTGAGTCATTCAGAAATTCCGAAGGAAGACCTGGCGCGTCTGGAAACCGAGGCGCGCAACCCACGCACCGCCGAGCTGGATGCCCTCTCCACACAGGAGTTGGTGAAGACGCTGCACGCGGAGAACTATGCGGTGATGGAGGCGGTGGAGAAGGTTTTGCCGCAGGTGGCGCAGGTTGTGGATATTCTGGCGGAGCGGCTGGGGCGCGGCGGACGGCTGTTCTACGTCGGCGCGGGCACGAGCGGACGGCTGGGCGTGCTGGATGCCAGCGAGTGCCCACCGACGTTTGGCGTGGCGCCGGAGCTGGTGCAGGGCCTCATTGCGGGAGGGCAGAAGGCGCTGACCTCCTCGATTGAGGGGGCAGAGGACGATCCGGCAACAGGAGCGCGCGACCTGGAGGCGTGTAACGTCACCGCCGACGACGTGGTGGTTGGCATTGCCGCCAGCGGGCGTACGCCCTACGTGATCGGCGCGCTGGAGGCGGCGCGGCGGCTCGGGGCCGTGACCGTGGCCGTTATCAACGTATCCGGGGCGGCGCTGTCCCGCTATGCCGACATCACCCTCGCCGCGATCACCGGCCCGGAAGCCCTGACCGGCTCGACCCGCCTCAAAGCCGGCACCGCCCAAAAGCTGATCCTGAACTTGCTGACGACCGGGGCGATGGTGCGGCTCGGCAAGGTCTACGGCAACCTGATGGTGGATGTCAAGGCCACGAACACCAAGCTGCGCGACCGAGCGGCGCGTATCGTCATGGCGGCTGCGGGAGTTGACCGGGCCGCCGCCGAGACCGCCCTTCAGCAGGCCGACGGGCACGCCAAGACTGCCATCGTGATGCTGCGGCTGGGCGTTTCCGCGCAGGAGGCGGCGCGGCGGCTGAAAGCGGCGCACGGCTGGGTGCGGGCCGCGCTCGAAGTTTAGAAGCCCATTCCCCTCCGGCGCTTTGCCGGGATGGGAGAACCTCCCTATCGGGAGAGACTCTTAGCCTGGGGACTCCGGCTCCTTCTCATAGGCGACGACGACTATCTCTTTGCCTACATCCTCGCTGAGTTGCTCCTCAAGATCCCGGATTTTGGCTACCTCTTCCTGGGGAAGATCGGCCACATGGTAATTTGACATGTTGTGCGCTTGCCGGCTGCCCGGCGCGTGCTCCCGCTTACTACCCGGCGATGTCATGGCTGGCTCCTTTCTGCCCCGGAGGCATAGAGGGACGGGGCGCCTCTGGAGTCCTACTTCGCTAGCCAAGTACGTTTTCCTACGGCAAAAGGCGTCCGCAGGCAAGACTTTTTTCCATTGCCTCCCGGCAGTTGCCTTCGCCTCAGCAGCCCCTGTGGGCCACCCCAGTGCATAAACCTGCCTCTCCCCTCTCCTTGAGAAGGAGAGGGGCCAGGGGTGAGGTCTATTGGGGTGAGGGCGATTAGCAAATCAAGCCCAATGCAGCAGGCCGTAGAGCCAGAGCATCAGCACACTGGCCAGCGCCGTCAGGAGCGTAGAAGGCACGCCTACGCGCAGGAAAGTCCAGAAAGAGAGAGGACATTCCTCCCGCGCCCCCTGGGCCACGACTAGATTGGCGACGCTGCCGACCAGCGTGAGATTGCCCGCCAGCGTGCTGGAGGCGGACAGCGCCAGCCAGAGCAGCGGTGCCCGGGGCAGGTGGGCGATCCAGCCGCGCAGGAGCATCACGAACGGCACGTTGCTGAACAGGTTACTGCCTGCCACCGATGCCAGCGAGAACCACGTTAATTCGCCCAGGCGTCCCTTATGGTGGGTCAGGGCCGGAACCAGGCGCGCGATCCAGACGCCCTGCGTTTTGGTGACGCCCTCCACGACCACGAACAGGCCGGCAAAGAACAGCAGCAGCGACCAGTCTACCCAGGCAAACGTCTCCTGCGGGGGACGATTGGCCAGGATCAGGATGACTACTGCCGCTGTCAGGGCAGCCAGATCCATAGGCGCTCCGAACAGAAAGGCGATCAGCAGTCCCGCCAGCACAACCAGCGTTTTGGCGGCCAGCTTCCTATCCAGCGGCAACGCGGCTTGCGGCAGAGCCTCGGCCCCTCCGGCGTGCTGGAGCGAGGCCGCCTTTAGCTGCCGGCCATAGATCCGGCTGACCACCACGCCATTGATCGCCAGGCAGACCAGCCCGACCGGCACCATCCGCAGCGCAAACGCTCCCCAACTCCAGCCCGACGACTGCCCGATGAGCATGTTCTGCGGGTTCCCGGTGAGGGTCATCACCGATCCAGCGTTGCTGCTGGTGGCCAGGGCCAGCAGATAGGGCTCGGCAGGCAGGCGGGCACGCCGTGTGGCCGTCAGCAGCAGCGGGGTCATCAGTAGGCAGATGGTATCGTTGACGAAGAGGGCGGAGAGTATGCCCGCCGCCAGGCAAACGGTCCACAGCAGTTGGCGGGGACTATAGCTGCGCCGCACGAGGCTGCGCGCCAGCCAATCCAGCAGGCCGGAGGCGGTGGCGTAGTGGATGACCATCATCATGCCCAGCAGCAGCGCCAGCGTCGCAAAATCAATGGCGGCCAGGGCTTCGGCGCGCGTCAGCACTCCACTGAGCACCATCAGCACCCCGCCCAGCAGCCCGGCGGCAGGACGGTCCAGCTTGCGCGGCGATTCTTCTCCCGCTAAAATGATCAGATAAACCAGCACAAAAATAGCTATTGCCAGCACGCTATGGATGCCCATCGGCTCTCCCTTGCTTTGCCCCGCACTCCCAGCGGTTTCTTCTAAGCCGGTCAATCCTCAAAGTCCGTAGTCTCCCAAGAGGGAGTTTCTACGAACCTGGGCAGCACGGCTACATAAGTATCTAACTTAAGTTGCTACCTTGCCTCTTCGAGAAGGCAAACGGTGATGCAAAAGCCGGTTTCCAGAGCGATTCTCTCTCAAACGTGTTCCTAGGTAGCAACTTGGGTTATCTACGCGCACGGCAAGGCGATTATGTCCTTGCCGGGACCGCAAAAGCCCATTTTGCGCGGTGAGGAGGAATATCGGCCTTCTCGTGGAAATTAGCGCTATGAAATACCGATGCTTTGCTTCTCTGCTGATCATGCTTGGCCTGGCGGTGCTGGGCGCATCCGGCGCGCTGGCGCAGGCCACGTCCGGAAACCGGCCCTTCAATGGCTTCGCAGTTCAGTTCCGGCTCGCCTGGGAGATGCCGCTGCCCGATCCGGTCAAGCTCATCGAGATCGGCCAGGTCACCGCCGAGAAGCATAACAGCCTCCTGATGCTGGTCGGCGGCAAAGACCGCAACGACGCTCGGCGTAAGCTGCTGATCACCCACTGGGACGGCTTCAAGTTCGCTACGGACTTTTCGACCGAGTTCCTGGGCAACAATATTCTGGACGTGCTGCTCGTCGGCCATTTCCGCACGGCCTCCTCCCTCCCGAAACCGGCCAAAGGCAAGGCGTCCCCGCCCGTTGCGCAGCAGATCGTAACGACCGAAGGCATCTACGAATGGACGGGCGGCACGTTTGCGCGCCTGTTTGAATCGCCAACGGACACGAAGCTGGCGATCCTGCTGGAGAAATCCCCCGATCAATTGCTGACCGGCGCGGGCGATAAGGCCATCGCCTACGAGGTTGGCGACAAGGACGTGCATCCTTCGGCGGGCGAACCGCCGGAGGATGGCAACGGCTACGTGCGCTTCGGGGTCGGCACGCAGGACTTTCCCGGCGCGGAGGCCCTGGCTCTGGTGCCCGGCGTGCGCTATGCGCAGTCCTTCTGGAGCAATCGCAACAAGTGGATGATCGGCCTGCTGCGCGGCAAGCCCGCCGGCCTGCCCGACTATCCTAACGCCACCGTCGGCGACCGGCTGGTTGTCTACGTCCCGAAGTTTGGCAGCCGGGACAAAACCTTCTGGGGCTGCCGTACCGAGGATCTGGAAGAAGCCTGGCGCAGCGAGCCGCTGCCGGGCCGCGTCCTCGACGTGCGCGTCGGCGACCCCAAAAACGAGGGCAAGGACGGCATCCTGGTTCTGACCGCCCAGAACAACGACCAGGAGCGCCATCTCTATTTCTTCACGGTCGCGCAGGGAATGTTGGGCGGCAGGTAGCGAAGGGACGAGACACCTGGCATGACTTCCAGCGATTTTTGCAAACCTAAGAGCTTTATCGTCGGTATTGCGGGCGGCTCTGCCTCCGGCAAATCTACCTTTACCGCCGCGCTTGTCCGTACTTTAGCCGCCGGGGAACCGCCGCTGCGGGCCGAGGTATTGGGCATGGACCGCTATTTCTATCGCGGCACGGAGGGTGGGCCGACCTTTATCTCCCCCTCCACCGGCAGGCAGATGGCCGATAATAACCATCCTGAGTCTGCCGACAACGCCCGCCTGGTGGCCGACCTGGAGGCCCGGCGCACGGCAGAGGATGCGCCCGACGTGCTGATCGTCGAGGGGCTGATGGCCCTGTGCGTGCCGATCATCCGGGAACGGCTGGACCTGCGGCTCTTTATCGAGCTGGATGCCGATGAGCGCGCCCTGCGCCGCCTGCTGCGCGATATGTCGGGCGCGCGCGGCAATACCGACCCCAACTTTATCGTCACCTACTACCGGGAGTGCGCCCGCGTCGGCCACGCCCGCCACGTCGAGCCCTCGCGCTGCCATGCCGATCTGATCCTGCGCGGCGATGCCGATTTTGAGCGCATTGCGCCGATGGTTGCCGCCGTCATTCGCGCCCGCAGAAATGGCTCTTGCCCATGAGCGCCGAGAAAATCGCCAACGTTGTCCGTCTGGTGCAGCATCTGGAGGAGCTGCCGCGCGTGGATTGGGATGAGGTCGAGCGCCTGCTGGCCGAATTTCCCAACTGGCTGCGCCTTGTCAAGATACTGCGTTATCGTTCGGGAGCGCTTCCCACGCGGGTTGTCACCCTGGGTGAGCCGGCGGCGTATCTGTTCCTTTCTGATACGCAGCGCCGCCAGTTGCTGGAAGTGTTTCAGCCCTATGCTCTGCTGCTTGACCCGCAGCATACGCCCGCCGAGCGCGCCCTGCGGCTGCGGCAGAACGGCGTGGAGGTGGACTCCTTCTGCCAGGAGTGCTTCCACGATGGGACGCCGGAGATCGTGGAGGCGGCGCGGGCGGTGCTGGAGTCCTGGGAGGCGCAGCAAGCCTTGCTGCGTGGCGCAGCGGCCCCGGCAGCGCCTGCCGAGCAGCTGCTGCGGGCAGCGCAGGGTGGCCCGTCGCACGCCGACGCGCTGCTGCAGCCCACCATGCCGCCTTCGCCGGAAGCCGGCCCGGATACCGATCCTGCGCCGCCCCGAACCGGTTGGCTGCGCCGCCTCCTGGCTCGGCACAAGCCCTAGCGCAGTGGCATCATTTTTGCTATCAAAATTTCTAGAAGCTGGGAACTGGCTCCGTTGGCGCCAGGGCGCCCCGCAGGCAGTATCCGACCGGCCATCTAACGCCTTATACCGACGCTGCGTCGGGCGAATTGGGTAGAACCTGCCCGGCGTTTGCTCTGAGGAGTTACTGCAATGCACCTACCTGCACTTTTCCTCTCGCATGCCGCTGTCCGCCGCAGACAGCTTACTCGCCTCCTGGCGCCCTTTGCTCTGGCGCTGGGGCTGCTCTGGGTCGCCAGCCCGCTGCTGCAAGGGCAGCAGACCCGCCGCCGCATCATGCTAAACGCTTATCAGCGCTACCAGAACCTGCGCCTACAGCAGCTCTGCCGGAGCCATCTGCAGCGGATCAGCCTGGCCCTGGCCCTGTATACCTCGGATAACGACGGGCATCTGCCCACGCTCGTCTCGCCCGAAAAACTGCACGAGCAATTGGCCCACTATCGCTTATCGAGCGGCAATTTTATCTGCCCGGTCTCTAACAAGGAGTATCAGATCAACAAGAGCCTCTCCGGCAAGAAGATGAAAGCGATCCCCAACGCCGGGAAAACCCTCTTGATGTGGAGCACCCGCCCGCTGCCCGATGGCTACTATATGATCCTGACGGCCAACGGGCAGAATCGACGCGTGACCGCAGGCGAGCTCTCCCGCTATCGAAAATAGCCGCTTCACCCGCAGGCGACCGTTTAGACAGGACTAACGGGATTAATCGGATTTCCACCACATAGAGAAGCCTTACTTCTCCCTCTCTCCGTAATCCCGTAAATCCTGTTCATCCTGTCTAAATGGCTTTTGCTTTTCTCCGTCTTTGTTTTTCCTCTGTGTCTCCGTGCCTCTAGCGTAGCGGGTGGTTCCAACGGGTTTTTGGCGGGAGGTTGTATCCGGCTCATCACCCAAAGTTCGGGAACCGGGGGAGAAGCCAATGCGTCTCATGAGCAAATTCCCTGCCTACCAAAAGCGGCGGTGGCCGTTGCTGGAACGCAGGGTTTCCGCCTTAATGCAAAGAGGCGGACGCAAACCGGCGACCTTGAGCCATAGCTGAAGGAGAGCCAGAGGAGACAGCAAGATGGCGAACCTGATCACAGGGTTGTTTGACACCCAGGAGGCAGCGGAGAACGCTGTCAATCAACTCAAGCAGATCGGCTACACCGAGAATGAGATCAGCATTATCATGAAGGATCGCGGCGCGGCCCAGGAGGTCGCGGCGGAAACCGGCACCCGCACGATGGCGGATGTGGGCACGGGCGGCATCGTCGGCGGCATCATCGGCGGCGTGCTCGGCCTTATCCTGGCTGCCGGCACGGTAGCGATTCCCGGCGTGGGCCTGATAGCGGCGGGACCGCTGGCGGCGATGTGGGCCGGCGCGGGCATGGGCGGCCTGGCCGGAACCATTATCGGCTGGCTGACCAGCCTGGGCGTGCCGGAAGAAGTCGCTCCCTACTATGAGCGGGGCCTGGCCGCAGGCGGCATCGTCGTGGCTGTTGCCGCGCATCCGGGCGATGAGGCGCGCGTGCAGCAGATCCTGCAGGGCGGCGCTATGGTTTACTCGGGCTACAACACGCCCTCCTATGTGGCGCCCGAATATGCCAGCCGCTACAGCGACCTCACGCCCCCCACCAAGACCTACGATGCTACGACGACTGCCACAGCAGGAACGGTCGGTACCATGAATGAAGCGCAGCGGACGGCTAGCTCCGTGGCAGCGGAGGAGCGCTCCGCCGCGCGCACCGCATCCGAGCATGAGCGGGAGCGCGACGTCAACCGCACCGATCCTATCTCCAGCACGGTCGTTGCTGCCGAGAACGAGATGGATCGCACCAAGACGGCCCTCGAGAACCAGGCGGATAAGGTGTCTACGGGCACCCAGAACACGGCGGATCGGGTGACCAACCCGTAACGCTGGCTCTAGGATCGCAATCTCTGCCTCCCGCGCCGGCGATGGCGGCTGGAGGGCAGACCCCAGGGGCGGGATTGGCGTGAAATACTCATGCCGGTCCCGCCCTTATTGCATGGCCTCCTCTCCTCGCGCCTGGAGTATCTCCAGAAGTAAGGGCTTCCCTCGGATCACGGATGAGAAACGCCAATTACAAGGCCGCTCCGTTGACAAGCCCTGCGGTGGGCTGATACATCGTCCGTCTCCTTTACAATCAGTATACCCGATGGTATACTATGACGCATGGCTGAGGCAGCAAGACACCAACAAGCAAACGAGCCGGCAGCAGGGCGGGAACCCTTTCGCGGCCTGATCAATGCGCTGACGGGAACGCTGATGTTCTTCGGCGAAATGGCGGTGCTGTCCCTGCGTTCCGCGAGCACTTTGCTGCGAGAGGGGGTCTATCTGGGGGATCTCGTCAAGCAGATGGCCGTCGTCGGCGCCGACTCCCTCTGGATCGTGCTCATCATCACCACGGCGACCGGCGCCGTGTTCGCCTTCTATACGGCCATGCTCGCCACCAGCATCGGGTTTACGCAGTTTGTCGGCGGCACGCTGGCCTACGGCTTCCTGAACGAGCTGGGGCCGGTGCTGGGCGGGGTGGCCTTTGCGGCGCGCGCCGGGGCCGCCATGGCCGCCGAGATCGGCACGATGGTCGTCACCGAGCAGGTGGACGCCCTGCGCGCCATGGCGGTCTCGCCGATACGGTATCTGGTCTTGCCGCGCGTGCTGGCCTCCCTGATCATGCTGCCGCTGCTGACGGTGATCGCCGATTTTGCCGGGCTGGTGGGCGGCTACCTGTTCGCCGAGCGAAGCGGCGTCTCTTCGGCCCTGTTCCTCGACTCGGTCTACAAGTTTGCCCAGTCGGTGGATATGACGCGCGGCCTGATCAAGTCCGTGGTGTTCGGGTTTATGGTCGGCCTGATCTCCTGCCAGCAGGGGCTGCGCACCTCCGGTGGGGCGAGCGGCGTAGGGCGGGCCACCACCAGTTCGGTGATGCTGGGCGTCATGATGATCTTTATCACCGACTTCTTCCTGGCCCAGATTCTGACCGGCCAGATACAGCGCCGCTGAAGAGAGGGAACCGCCCGACAGCACGCCGCGTCTTCCCGATACGTTCTGGTCCTTAATCCCTCAAAACTGGAACCTATCCCATCGGGGCAGACGCCGCTACTTCCCAAGTGAGGCTTGTTGTTCGCCCATGAGCGCCATCTCCGTCCGTAACCTGGTCTACGACGTGCCGCAGAAACGGGTACTCAACAACGTCCATCTGGATGTCGAGCACGGCGAGATTGTCTCGGTGATGGGCCAATCTGGTAGCGGGAAGACGACGCTCCTGAAGCTGATGACGGGGCTGCTCAAACCGACCTCCGGCCAGATCTGGATTGATGGCGCAGATATTGCGCCGATGTCGGAGACGGAGCTGAATAAGGTGCGGCTGAAGATGGGGCTGGTCTTCCAGTACGCCGCGCTCTTCGACTCGCTGACCGTCTACGATAACATCGTCTTCGGCGTCGTGCGCCATCGCAAGGGCGTGTCCCGTCAGGAACTGGATACCATCGTTCATGATCGGCTGGCGCAGGTTAAGCTGGAAGGCATTGAGCAGCGGTATCCCTCCGAACTGTCAGGAGGCATGCAGAAACGGGTCGGTCTGGCGCGGGCGCTGGCGATCAATCCCTCCCTCGTCTTCTACGATGAGCCGACCAGCGGCCTCGACCCCATCACGGCCAACGCCATTGACGAGCTGATCATGGAGACGCGCGAGCGGCTGGAAGTGACTTCTGTGGTCGTCTCGCACCATCTGCCCTCTATCTTCCGCATCTCGGACCGGGTCGCCATGCTCCACCAAGGCGAGATCATTATCTACGGCACGCCGGAGGAGGTGCAGGCGTCGCCCGATCCCAGAGTGCAGGAGTTCATTCATCCGGAAGGCGGGGCGCAGAGGCCGATCCAGCGGGCCAAATCCCCGGAGCTTACAGACCCGTTGCTCCCTTGATCGCTCATTCCGCCTGCGGCAAAGGATACCATCTGGCATGGACGCAAAAACGGTAGCAAAGGTCGGCGCTGTCGTTGTCGTGGCAATCGCGCTGTTCGTCGGCCTCTATCTCTATCTATCGCATATTAATCCCAACGCCTATACCGTTCGGGTGCGCTTCGACGACACGAAGGGGTTGCTGCGCCAGAGCGTCGTGCGGATGCAGGGCGTAGTCATTGGCGAGGTCAAGGAGATCACTCTGGACACGAGCCGACGTCCCTTTAAGCCCGTCGTCGCCCTCTCCATCGAGAACAAATATAGCATTCCGGACGGCTCGAAGTTCTATATCATCTCCGGCATACTCATCACCAACCCGACGGTGGAGGTCGAGCCCAGCAACTCCCTGGCCTATCTGCCCAAGAACAACACGGCGATGGTGGAGGGAGGGCAGGCGCTGGGGGCGCTGTCCAGCATCAGCCCGGAGTTGGAACAGACCGTCGCCAAAGTTACCACCTCCTTTGATCAACTCAACCGCAAAATCAATGTCGCCGCCACCAAGCTCAACCGGATCCTGGATCAGACGAGCCGGCTGCTGACGACGGCCAACGAGACGGTGACCTCCACCAAGACGCTGGTTACCGATAAGCGGCTGCGGGCCTCGCTGCTGACCTCGGTGCAGAACATCCAGGATCTGACTGCCACAACCCGCGTCACCGCCGCTCAGCTTAGCCGCGACCTGCGCGAACTGGTGGCGAGCGGGAAGGGCAAATTCAATAAGCTCAGCGATAACCTGCTGGATCTGCTAACGAAGGTGGGCACTACGGTGGATCAGGTCAATACCATCGTGGCCAGGCTGACCGAGGAGGTGACCGATCCGCGCTTACAGCAGGCGCTGCAGGAGACGGTGGAACTGTCACGTACTACGCTGGCCCGCTTCAGCCAGATCGCCTCGGACATCCACCAGTTGACCGGCAGTCCGGAACTGCAAACCGACCTGAAGGCGACCGTCGCCAATCTGCGCGCCACTACCGAGGAGACCCAGCAGGCTATGGAGAAGGTAAATACGATCCTGGGCAACCTCGTCGGTCCTGGCGGCAA
This sequence comes from Chthonomonadaceae bacterium, assembly GCA_035650735.1. GTDB lineage: Bacteria > Armatimonadota > Chthonomonadetes > Chthonomonadales > Chthonomonadaceae > DASRGL01. The sequence continues at coordinate 9,573 of DASRGZ010000055.1, read as the reverse complement.
GAGCAGGGTGCCCCGCCTGCGCATTCCGCATCCGGAATTGGTCAGCAATGTCTCGGAGCAGTTCAACCCCAGCCGCCTGCGGATAGACCTGGATGCGCGCTTCGGGCTGGGACGGCGCAACTATTTGGATATGGGCCTGTATGACCTGGGGGAGAACACGCGGCTGAACCTACAGCTTGGCAACCAGTTTAGCGACACGCTGACGGCACGCTACGGCCTCTATGCCTCGAAACTGGGCATCGGGCTGGACTGGACGCCGATTCGGGGCGCGGGATTGCGGGCCGATCTGTGGGACGCCAATCATCCGCGACTTGACGTGCGGGGCCTTTTTAAGGTAAATAGTGATGCTTCGGTCTGGATCGGAGCGGACAATCTGTTCCGTGAGCCTGTTCCTGTGATCGGCGTTCAGTTCCGGCATTAAAGGGCTGGGGGTGCGACTCACAACGCCGGCAGGGCACGAAAGCGATCCTAAACGCATCCTCGCAGTAATTTCGTAGGTTTTTAATCTCGGAAGCGACGAGGTTACTAAGCGGGGGTTAGATTTGTTTGGATTTACCCAGTGCGGGCCGTGTCGGGAGAAAGCCGCGTGTTCCCTATCCAATACCAGGGCCCCGCACCCCGCTGCCGCAGGAGAAACCGTTCATGAAAGTTATACTTACCCGCGACGTGCCTAAGCTTGGCAGGGACGGCGAGATCGTCACCGTTGCCGATGGCTACGCACGCAACTATCTGTTCCCGCGCCAACTGGCGGTCGTCGCCAAAGGCGCGGCAATGAAGCAGCATCAAAATCGCCTGGCCCGTGAGGTCGCCCGCAGCGCCGAGCAGTTGACGACCGCCCAGCAGAACGCCGAGAAGATCAACGGGCGCACCTTCCTGATACCGGCGAAGGCCAGTCCTCGCTCCACGCGCCTGTTCGGCTCGGTGACGGAAGCCGATGTTGCCGAGGCCATTCAGCGCGAGATAGGCATTGAAGTAGACAAGCGCAAGATCAGCCTGATCGATCCGATCAAGCAGACCGGCCTCTATGAGCTAACGGTCAAGCTTCACCCGGACGTAGTGGTGCCGTTCACGGTGGACGTGGCGACGCCGGAGCAGCTAGAAGCGCGCGAGCGGGCACGTATCGCCGCCGAGGAGAAGGCTACTCGCGAGGCGGAGGCCGCTGTCCGCGCCGAGCAAGAGGCTGCCGCAGTGCAGGCGGCTCAAGAGGCCGCCCAGGGCGCGGAAGCCAGCGCGGAACCAGAAGAAGCCGCCCCGGAAACCGAAGCCTGATCCTGCTTGTCCTAACCCCCCATCCCCCTTCCCTGAGAGGGAAGGGGGTGACCCGACTTCCCCGTTCCCCCTCTCCCGCAGCGCCGGGGGGCGCAAGGCGGAGGGCCGAACTGTTGTAGGCCCGACCCTGGCAGTGGCGCGAACCGTTGAGCGCCGACCCTAGCAGTGGGGCAGGGGGTGAGGGCTCCTTCCTTAATTGCCAACCTGATTGCCAGTCTAGCCGTTCGCTGGAGGGGATCGCCGTGGCGATAGATCGCCTCGTACCGTTTGACCGTATCCCGCCTCAGAACCTGGAAGCCGAGCAGGCCGTTCTGGGTTCGATGCTGATTGAGCGCCCTGCCGTTGAGAAAGCGGCGGAAATCCTCAAGCCGGAAGATTTCTACCGTGACGCCCACCGCTATATCTTTGAAGCGATGCTGGCTCTGGCCGAACGCGATGAGCCGGTAGACCTCATAACTCTCTCCGAAGAGTTGCGCGCCAAAAACCAATACGAAAATATCGGCGGCGACCTCTATCTGCTCAGTTTGATGGAGGCGCCCTCCACTGCCGCCAACGTCGAGCATTACGCTAAGATGGTGGAGGAGAAATCCATCCTGCGGCGGCTGCTGGATGCGGGCACGCAGCTACAGGGGCTGGCCTACGAAGAGTACGACACGATTGATGACGTGGTAGACCGGGCCGAGCGGCTGGTCTTCAACGTGGGCCAGCGGCGTATGGGGCAGTTCTTCCATCACCTGCGCCCGCTGCTCGATGCCGAACTCGACCGCCTGGAAAAGCGCTACGAAAACAAGAACATGACCACCGGGCGGATGACGCCCTTTGATGACCTCAACTACATGACGGCGGGCTTGCAGCCCTCCGACCTGTTCATCATCGCGGCCCGCCCTTCCATGGGAAAGACGGCGCTTTCCGTCCAGATATGTCAACATATTGCGATGAAGGAGCGGCTGCCGGCGGCGATCTTCAGCCTGGAGATGTCGAAGGAGCAGTTGGTCACCCGTATGATCTGCGCGGAGGGCAAGGTGGACGCGCACCGGCTGCGCACGGGGTTCTTGCAGGATAGCGACTGGCGGAAAGTAGGCGACGCCATCAGCAACCTGGCGGAAGCGCCTATCTATATTGACGACACGCCGGATGTCTCCATCATGGAGATGCGCGCCAAGTGCCGCCGCCTGAAAGCCGAGCACGGCCTGGGCGTCATCCTGATTGACTATATGCAGTTGATGCGCTCCCATAAGCGCACCGAAAACCGCAACCAGGAACTCTCCGAGATCGCACGCGGCTGCAAGGGATTAGCACGCGAGCTGAAAGTTCCTGTCGTTGCGCTGTCGCAGCTTTCGCGCGCTGTCGAGTCAAGGCCGGATAAACGACCCATGTTGTCAGACCTGCGCGAATCTGGGGCGATTGAGGCGGAGGCCGACGTCGTCCTGTTTATCTACCGGGACGCCTACTACAAAATGAAAGAGGCGCGGGGCGCGGAGGATGAAGAGGAGCAGCAACAGCGGCAGGAGGAGGGCACGGAGAAGATGGAAGAGGCCGAGCTTATCATCGCCAAGCAGCGCAACGGCCCGACCGGGCGCGTCATCGTCGGCTTTATGCCCCACTACGCCCGCTTTGAAAATCTTGACCGTGCGCATATGGATGGCGGCGACGAGGGCTAAGAGTTCTGACAAAACCCGTATAGCCTTTTCTTCCAGAGCAGCAGGGGAGAGTTTGGCAGGCACGCTAAAGAGGAGAGAAGATGCGCATTCTGGTGATCGGTGGCGGAGGGCGCGAGCACGCGCTGGTGTGGAAGATCGCCCAAAGTCCGCTGGTGGAGAAAATCTATTGCGCGCCGGGCAACGCAGGCATTGCCCGGCTGGCCGAGTGCGTGCCGCTCAAGCCGACCAACATCTATGCGCTGGCCGATTTTGCCGCCCAGCAGCGCATCGATCTCACCATGGTCGGGCCGGAAGCGCCGTTGATCGCCGGGATCGTGGATCGCTTTGAGGCGCGCGGCCTCGCCATTTTCGGCCCCTCCACCGACCCGGCGCGCATCGAGGGCAGCAAGGTCTTCGCCAAGCAGCTCATGGAGAGCGCCGGCATCCCGACCGCACGCTTCTGGATCTGCGACTCGCCGGAGGAGGCCCGCGACCGCATCCGCGACTATTACGCCGGGCGCGAGCCGATGACCAAGATCGTCGTCAAGGCGGATGGGCTGGCGGCGGGCAAGGGCGTGGTCGTGGCGGATAACGAGGCGCAGGCGCTGAACGCCGTCCATCGCATCATGGAGGAGCGGATCTTCGGCGGGGCGGGAGATCGCGTCGTCATAGAGGAATGCCTGTATGGGCAGGAAGCTTCCATCATGGCGATCACGGACGGCGAAGCGGTCGTGCCGCTGGTGCCCTCGCAGGATTACAAGCGGGTCTTTGACGAGGACCTCGGCCCCAACACCGGCGGCATGGGGGCGTATAGTCCGGTGCCCGTCGTTCCCCCGGATACGGCTCAGCAGGCGGTGGAGACCATTCTCAAGCCGGCCATCGCGGCCATTCGCGACCTGGGCATTCCCTATCGGGGCGTCCTTTATGCCGGCATCATGGTCACGGAGCAGGGACTCAAGGCCATCGAGTTCAACTGCCGCCTGGGAGACCCGGAGACGCAGGCGGTGCTGCCGCGCCTGGAAAGCGATCTCGTTCCCCTGCTCCAGAGCGTGACCGATTGCACGCTGGATAAGACGGAGCTACGATGGCGGCCCGGTGGCGCGGTGTGCGTCGTGGCGGCCTCCGGCGGCTATCCGGGCGAATTCGATACGGGCAAGGTGATTACCGGAGTGGAACAGGCGGAACAGTTGGAGGACTGCCTGGTGTTTCAGGCCGGGACGCGCGCCGCAGACGGCCAGCTGCTGACCGACGGCGGGCGCGTTCTGAGCGTCACCGGCCTGGGCGATACCCTGGCGGCGGCTGCCGAGCGCGCCTATGCCGGAATGAGCCATATCCATTTCGACGGGATGCACTATCGCCATGATATTGCCGCCCGCGCCCTGCACCCCACCGGATAGGCCTGTTTGTCAGAAACCTGGCCCTGATCTGCCTCCAGGGCCATTCAATTAATCCATACGGCCCTCACCCCCTGTCCCCCTCTCCCAATGCTAGGAGAGGGGAACCGAGAAGCCAACACTGACTCTCCCCTCCCCTGTTGTTGGGGATCGCTAGGCGGAGGCGCGAACCATTGCAGGGCCGACCCTAGCAGTGGGTGGCCGCAGGCCGGGGTGGGGCCAGAGGAGAGATATGCATGTTCCTGCCTCTGGCTCTGTCGGCATTGCCGCTTGTCTGTAAGGCTCCTTCTGCCCCCAGCGTCCCATCCGCTTCTCGCAGCGCCTTCAGAAGGATGCGGCTGCCTGGCCGTGACGCGCCCTCTGCCCCCGCTACGGACTGGCCGAATGTCGGCGGGGACAAGGGCGGCACGCGCTATTCCGCCCTGGCGCAGATCAACCGCAAGAACATCAGAGACCTGCAAGTGGCCTGGATGTACCACACCGGAGACGCGGGGCAGGGAACGACCATCGAATGTATGCCCATTGTCGTTGAGGGCGTGATGCATGTCACCTCGGCCCGCTCGAACGTGATCGCGCTCGATGCGGCCACAGGGTGTCCCTTGTGGACGTTTGATCCCTATGCCGAGAAGAAGCCCGCGATCCTGGCGTCGGGCAGAGGCGGCAAGCTGGGAACAGCATCGGGAGACAGCTTTGTGGCTTTTGCGCTGCCCACGCAGGAAATGCCGGCATCCAGCCGCCGGGCCGGGGCAAGCAAGACGAGGGAGGCGACCGCCAGTGCAAATTGATCTGCGGGATAAAGTGGCGATTGTGACCGGAGCCGGGCGGGGGATCGGGCGTACCATCGCGGCAACTCTTGCCCGTGAGGGCGTCAGGACCGTTGCCGCCGACTTTCAGCCCGACTTACTGGAAGAGGTCGCCCAGGAGTTCCGGGAGAACGGCTGGGAGGGGCGGCAGGTCCTGTGCGACGTCCGCGATAGCGCCCAGGTAAGCCGATTGATCGGGGAGATCCTGGAGAGCTACGGGCGCATAGATATTCTAGTCAACAACGCGGGCGTGGCGGCAGGCGGGCCGGTCGAAACGCTCTCGGAGGAGGACTGGGACGTCAACCACGACACCAACCTGAAGGGAACGTTCCTGATGTGCCGGAGCGTGATCCCGGTGATGAAGCGGCAGAAGTCCGGGCGAATCATCAACGCGGCCTCCTTTGCTGCCATTGTCCCCTCCCTCGGCAGCGCGGCCTATGCCTCCTCGAAAGCGGGCGTTGTCTTTCTGACGCGCGTATTGGCCGGGGAGCTTGGCCCCTGGAAGATCACGGTCAACTGCTACGCGCCCGGCATGATCCCGACGCAGATGAATCACTTCGCCGAAGCGCCTCCAGAGCGGCAGCAGCGCCTCCTGGATACGCTCTCGCTACGGCGCTGGGGACAGGCACAGGAGATCGCCAACCTGATCTGCTTCCTCTCCTCCGATCTGGCAAGCTACATCACCGGCACGCTCATAGACATCAGCGGCGGCAAGCTCGCCACGCAGATACCCCGCCTGGCCTATGAGTGGGCGGCAGCAGAAGGCGCTTACGAGTTCGAGTGAGCTCATCCCCAGTTTGGGGAGGTTGCACGGAGCCGCCTCGCGGTGGGATAGAATTTCAGGTTCAGGCGGGTATCCAGCCCTCCATCCGTTTGCGCACGTAGTCATAGAACCGGTGGCTGGAGGTGCGTTCGTGTCCCAGGCCGATGGTCGGGCAAGGCACGCCCATCACCGTCAGCAGATGGCTTTCGGCGGCGCAGAGATCCACTTTGCGGTCTACGGCCAGCAGATGGCGCAGGGAGCTATCGGGCACCTGGTAGTCGGACGTATCCAGCGCCGCCGCCCACAGCGTTAACTGGCGCGCGTCCTCCCGGCTTAGATTAAGGTCGGCGAACCTGCCTTCGATGGTCTCGGCGATCCGTGCGTCCTGGTCGCTGTAGACGGGCACATACTTCTCCAGGGTATCTATGGCGTCGGCCAGAAAGACCCCGACGGCCACGCCCACGCCCCAGCGGAACCCGGCGGCGACGATGGCGGCGTCGTCGGAGGCGCCCGGCCCCGGCCAGTAGCGGATGTACTGGTAGATCACGTTCGGATCATCCTTACGATCCTGACCGACGATGAGCCCGTTCTGCTTGAACTCCGCGATCTTATCTGCCCAGGCGCCGTGGGCCAGCTTGTCGCCATCCAGCCCCAGCCGCGCCATGACATTGCGGTCCACAAGGTAGCACTTGCCGCCTCCCATCTGCACGCCGGTCTGCTGCTCTACTTCATGACGGATTTCGGCCTTGTCGCGCAGGCCGCCCAGATAGAGGCCGCGCAGCACATCGGCCGCCTGCACCTGTAGGTAGCGCAGCGTGCTCATGCCCAGTAGCGGCTCCTCCCGCGCAGTGAGCAGATGCGCGGGCGGGTTGCCGCTAAGGGCTCGATCTGCATAGTCGGCGATCTCATCAATCAGGGACTGCCTCGCCTCCTTGACCGCAGCCGGATCCAGGCGCAGAGCGCGCGCCACATCGTCCTCAGAGGTATTGGTGTAGCGGCGGCCGTTGAAGATCCCATGCCCCTCATGGGCGTGGCTCTGCACCGAGGGCAGCAGGATGAGCTGCTCGTCTGCCCAGGTGGTGCGCAGCGTATCGCGCTCATCCAGAAATTTGAAGTCCGCGCGCAGCAGGTCGGCCGGCGCGACGCCGGGAGCCAGGTGTGCCATCAGTCCTCTCCTTAAGTGTAGCGTTACCCACCTTGTTCGACAGGTGCGCGCAATTGCAGCGTCGGAACCGAATCCGCGCCGGGTAGCGTTACCCACCTTGTTCGACAGGTGCGCCCTGTTGCCCTCGTTTCCAGGCCACAAGATTCTCCGTTTGGGTGCCCGCAACCGCACGCGCAATGCTCCGTTCGTCCAGAGCCGGCCCTCACCCCCGGCCCCTCGCGCAGGGGGTAGGGGGTAGGGTCGCCCTCACCCCCTATCCCCCTACTGCTAGGGTCGGGGCTACCATGGTTCGCCCCACTGCCAGGGTCGGCAAGGTTACGGCCCTTGCCTCCGCCTTGCGACACCTTGCGACACGGCTCTGCCTTGCCACACCCCTCCGCCTAGCGATCCCCAACAACAGGGGAGAGGCTCTCACACGCCAGACCAATCGCAGGGACAACAAGGGCAAGGGATCCCCAACAACAGGGGAGAGGCTCTCACTCCCAGGCTCTTCCGCTCTGCCTTATCTCCCCTCATCCCCGTCCCTTCTCCCTGCAAGGGAGAAGGGGGAACAGAAGCCGAGTCTCCCTCTTCCCCGTTCATTCAGAGAAAGCAGCAGGAATCGCACTCTGTCGTGCGGAATTTTGCAGCGATTTAGCCAGGGGGAGCAGCCTATCATGCGTTATGTTCTGGGCGTAGATGGCGGACAGACCAGCACGACGGCCGTAATCACCGACGCGACCGGATGTCTGCTGGGCATCGGGCACGGCGGCCCCGCCAACCACATCCACGAGCCGGGGGGAGTCGAGCGCGTGCGTCGCTCTTTGACGGAGGCCGTGCGCGGCGCTATTAGGATGGCCGACCTGGAGAACGCACGCATCGCTGCCGCCTGCCTGGGCATGACCGGAGGCACGGCGCATATGCAGGAGATCTGCGCGCCCGTCGTGCCGACCGACCGCCTGATCTTTGGGCACGATACCAAAATTGCGCTCTATTCCGTTACGTTTGGCCGTCCGGGTGTGGTCGTGATCGCGGGCACCGGAGCGGCGGCCTACGGCATCAATGCCGAGGGCGAGGAGGCATCGGCTGGCGGCTGGGGCTACCTGCTGGGCGATGAGGGCAGCGGCTACTGGATCGCCGTGCGCGGGCTCAATGCCTGCTGCCGGGCCAGCGACGGCATCGCCCCCCCGACCCAGATTCTGCCGTTGCTCCTCCAGCATCTCGCAGTCCCCGACCTCAAGCACGTACATAAACGCATCTATTCCGGCGCGATGACCCGGCCGGATATTGCCGCGCTTTCCGAAGTGGTGGGCCGTGCCGCCGTTTTGGGCGATGCGGTGGCCCGCCGCATTCTGCGCGAGGCCGGCAAAGAATTGGCCCTGATTGCCAACAAGGTGCTCCTGAAGCTGTGCCTGGAAACCCAGCCAGTGACCGTAGGCACTGTGGGCGGCGTTTTTCGATCCGGGCGGCTGGTGCTGCGCTCCTTCCGGGAGGTCGTCCAGCGCGTGGCACCGCAGGCGGCGATTGTGCCCGCGCGCGTCCCGGCGGCGGTCGGCGCGGCCCTGCTGGCGCTGGAAGCGATCGGGGTTCCCGCCGATGACGGCGTGCTGACGAAGGTGGAGTTTAGCCTACCGCGCCTCGGCGCGATCAAAACCTAAACACCCAGGTAGGGTAACTTCGTACAATCACCTGCCTTCTGGCAGCGGCGCGTCGAGAAACAACGGAAAGTCCCTCTTCCCCATCAAATACCGTAAGTATCCGCCAAGCGATGTACCCGGCGGGCTAGCGGCTAAGACCCAACCGCTGCCCACGAAACCCGCGCCGTTTGCCCGGCAGGTCCTGACGCAAGACATGTTGACCAATCGGACTCCCGAGGCGCACCGCTGGTGCGGACTGGGACCTGGTTTTTGTCTATCTGAGCAATACCTGGGGCGACGAGACGGAGACGGCGCGGCGGGCGCTCAAGGCGGTGTAGGGCACGCTCACTGGTTAATTGGGTACAGCGAGTGTGGCTTTTCGGATTGCCTGGCACTTCTGTTTCTATTTAGATGCCCCTGTCCCGTCCTCTGGCTCCTCTGGCGCTACTACGACGAGTGGACCAACACCCACAGCGGCAGAGGAGGACTGCGCATCGTCTACCTGGCCGGTCTGGAGGAGCGTATTCGCTGCTGTTTCTGCGCTGGCTTCATGACGACCTGGCAGGACTTGCTGCTGAACAAGAGCCATACACACACCTGGATGACCTACGCGCCGCTCCTGGCGCGCGACCTGGACTTTCCGGAGATCCTGGGCCTGCGCGCTCCCCTGCCGGCCCTTGTCCTCAGCAGCACCGCGGACCCACTCTTCACCACCTCCGAAGTCCGGATCAGCGGGCAGATCCTGGCCGAAGTCTATGCGCGTGCGGGCGCGCCCAGCGCCTTCCGCCTTTCGTTGTATCCGGGCGGTCACAAGCTCGACGGCCCGATGCAGGCGGAGGCGTTCGCATGGCTGGACCAGTGGCTAGCAGGGTAGGCACTCAATCGGACCGTTCTCCTCGGCTCACTTCCCGGCCGCTGGGCAG
>DASRGZ010000054.1:0-2773 GCA_035650735.1 Chthonomonadaceae bacterium | reverse complement strand
TGCCTGGCTCAATCGTTTTCGGCGGTTGAAGGTGCGCTATGAGCGTCGCGACGACATTCATGAGGCGTTCCTGACCTTGGGTGGTGCCCTCATCTGCTGGAACTTCCTCGCCAAGCTCAAATAGGTTTTGTTAGGCGCTCTAAAGAGTTCCTGGCAAAAAAGTAGCCGATATTGCCGCGCGCCGAGAAGGGGTGGACTTCTTTACCGCACGCGGGCTTTCCCAACGACGGGCTTGTCAGATCATCGGCGTGTCCCGTTCGACCCTGCATTACCAACCGCGCCCCGATCACAATGCGGATATGAGCGTGCGTTTGCTCTCTATCGCAGGGCGGCATCGTCGCTATGGCTCTCGGCGCGCGTGGGCGCTGTTGCACCGCCAGGGACAACGCCCACGCGACACGCGGGTGCATCGGCTCTGGAAGCGCTTGGGGCTGCAAGCGCCGCGTCGTGCGCGTCGCAGGCGCAAGCCGCCAAAAGAGCCGAGGACGTTGCCCACCCAGGCACAGTATCCTGGTCACGTCTGGACCTATGACTTTGTTCACGATGCCTGTATGGATGGCAGCAAACTCAAATGCCTGACCGTTGTGGACGAGTTCACCCGCGAATGCCTGGCCATTGAAGTGGCGACCTCGCTGCCCGCCAACAAGGTGATCGCGGTGCTGAAGAGCCTGGTGGCAGGGCAGAGGGTTCCCCAGTTTCTTCGCAGCGACAACGGGCCGGAATTCATCGCCGAAGCCCTCAAAGTCTGGTTGCGGGAGCAGCAGACGGGAACGCTCTATATTGATCCGGGTTGCCCCTGGCAAAACGGATTTGCAGCAAGTTTCAACGGCAAGTTCCGTGACGAATGCTTGGCTGCCAATCTTTTTGCCACTGTCGTCGAAGCGCGTGCGCTGATTGAAGCCTACCGTCGGGAGTATAATGAAGCCCGTCCGCACCAATCGTTGGGGTATCTGACCCCACAGGAGTTCAAGCAGCAATGGCTGCAAGAGCAGTCACAGACCACCGAGGACTAACATTCTCTGTGGTTCAGAATTTCGCGGGCAGGTCACTACGCTCAGGGAGCGCATTTCGGTTCAGTTGGATGTAACCTGGGGAGCCAAGTCCCTCATGTTTCAGTTTTGGTTGCTGTCGCCTCTTAAGGGAGAGAGCCAGGAGTATCATATCTCGCTGCGGGGTGGACGCTACTTTCCTGCGGGCCAGCCTGTCGATATGGACTATACGGTAAATGTCAGCCCGCGCGGGATCGAGTACTGGCACCTCGGGCTGGAGAATGTCCGTGCCTCCTTTTCGGAAGCGGGTTGCGCGTTACAGATGTGGATCCCCTGGGAGGCGCTACCGAGGAACGTGGCAGAAAGTCCTTCTCTTCCCCTCTTGCTTACAGTCGCCCTACGGGACAGTAGCGCCCCCTCCCGTTTATCCTTCGATCCCGTCATGCTCATCCCGCTTCGTATAATGCGGACGTAGTACCGCAACCAACGGCTTTGCGGCTAGATCCCCTCCCGGCTTCTCCTTAGCAACTCTGCCGTGTCGCACGGACGCTGGACAACATACCCCGGCAGCGGCTCCAGATGCGTATGGATCGTGTCCAGAATGTCGGAGGGGAACGGGAAGAAGCTGTCCTCCACCTCGTCCGGCGGCGTGATCCAGTTCCTCGCCCCCAGCACCACCGGCGGCGCGTCCAGATAATCAAAGGCGAACTGGCCGATCCTGGCCGCCATCGTCTGCAGGAAGCTGCCCCGCTCGCAGGCGTCCGAGCAGAGCAGGATGCGCCCCGTCTTCTGCACGCTCTCGATGACTTTCTCGTAGTGGAACGGCACGAGGGAGCGCGCATCTATGATCTCCGCGCTCAGGCCGTACTGCGCCTTGAGCGTCTTCGCCGCCTCCAGCGCCCGGTAGAGCGTCGCGCCGACCGTCAGGATCGTCAGGTCTGCGCCCGCCTGCTTGATGTCCGGCTCGCCGAGCGGAACCTCGTAATAGCCCTCCGGCACGCCCTGTGTGCCATGAAACAGTTCCGGCTGATCGTAGAGGCGCTGGCTCTCGAAGAAGACGACCGGATCGGTTCCGGTCAAGGCGGCGTACATCAGCCCCTTGGCGTCGTAGGGCGTGGCGGGGAAGACGACCTTGAGGCCCGGAATGTGCGCGCACAGCGCCGTCCAGTCCTGGCTGTGCTGGGCCCCGTACTTGCTGCCCACCGACACCCGCAGCACGACCGGCATCTTCAGCAGCCCCCCGGACATCGCCTGCCACTTGGCAAGCTGGTTGAAGATCTCGTCTCCGGCGCGGCCCAGAAAGTCGCAGTACATCAGTTCGATCAGCGCGCGGCCCCCTTCTAGGCCATAGCCGACGCCCGTGCCGACGATGGCCCCTTCGGCGATGGGACTGTTGAACAGGCGGTGATAGGGCAGCGCCTCCGTTAGCCCCCGATAGACCGCGAACGCCCCGCCCCAGTCGCGATTCTCCGTATTCCTTTCTCTCCTCCGGGTTCGGCACGCGCGCGGCGTGAAAAAGGCGGGTAGCGGGCGAGCGATTAATCGTGTATGCGTGGTAGCGATGCGATAGCGTTGTACGTACAGATGTCCATGTGGGAGCAACCAAATTGCCGAAAAAAAAAAGCAAAAACCCTCTTGACAAGATCGCAACTCCGTCGTATAATGACAGCAACCTGGTAGAAACACTGTACCATCGACTCATCTTAAGTGATCTGACTCCCAGAATTTAGGCCATTGGATGTGATAGACTCCATCGTAAAAGGAGCCAAGCATCCATGAAGCAG
>DASRGZ010000053.1:0-28808 GCA_035650735.1 Chthonomonadaceae bacterium | reverse complement strand
GAACTGGATTTCAACCTCACAGATAAGCCTTGTTTCTCTACCTTTGTGTAATCCTGAAAATCCTGTCCATCCTGTCTAAATAATCTGGGCTTTTCTCTTTGTTTTTCTCCGTGACTCCTCCGTGTCTCCGTGCCTCTAGCGCAGCGGGTGGTTTCATCGGTTTTGGGAGTGAGGGCAAGGATGCGGTGGGCGCAGATGAGCGTGGAGTGCGCGCCGGAGGCGGTCGAGGCGGTGAGCTATGCGTTTCTGGAGGCGGGTTGCGGAGGCGTGATGCTGACGGGCCAGAATCCGGTGACCGTGCAGGGCAGCCTGCCGGTGACGGATGAGTTAATGGCGCGGATTAGCCCCCTGCGCGATCATCTAGAGCGACTGCCGGAGTTCGGGTTGCCGCCGTTAGTGAATGGACTGACCCTGCGCTACGCCGAGGACGAGGACTGGGCCAACGCCTGGAAGCAGTATTACAAGCCGATGAAGTTAGGACGGCGGTTGGTGATCAAGCCGAGCTGGGAGCAGTACACGCCCGGCGCGGAGGAGTTAGTGCTGGAATTGGACCCGGGGATGGCTTTCGGCACGGGCGGGCACCCGACGACGCGGCTCTGTCTGCTGGCGCTGGAGGAGTACGTTACGCCCGGCATGACGGTGGCCGACATCGGCACGGGCAGCGGCATCCTCGCACTGGCCGCCGCCAGGCTGGGGGCCAGCCGCGTCTATGCGACCGACATTGACGCGCTGCCGCGCAAGATCGCCCGTGAGAACGTGGAGCGCAACGGCCTCCAGTCGGTTGTTCAGATATTGGAGATGGATGCGTTCGACGCGCAGGCGAGAGACTGCGATCTGATCGTCGCTAATATCGTCGCCAACACGATTGTCGAGCTGGCTCCCGGAGTGGCGCCGCGCCTGAAGCAGGGCGGCTTTTTTATTGCGAGCGGCATTGTGGAGGAGCATCACGACCTGGTGCGCGCGGCGCTTGCCGCCGTCGGCCTAGCTCCTGTCGAAACCAAGCGCGAGGATATCTGGGTGTGCCTGGTATCTCGCCGTACCGATAGCGTGCCCTCCGATATCGAGGCGCTAGCGCGCGCCGCGCAGGAGCTTCCGCCTCTTACCCGCGCCGATCACGATTGGGCTGCTTGATGTCCTTATAACGACGGCAGGCCCAAGCGCCCGGCCCTAAAGGACCGGGCTGTGGACGGCAAGCCCCATTTATGGGGCTCCGGGAGGGTGGATGAGTTCCTACCAGAGGCAAACAGGAGCTCACCCACCTCTTTTAGCCCGCTTATGAACCTTGACAATTAAATCCGGTAATCGCCGGGCGGCTAGGTCCTTAGGTGTATGGCCCTACGCACCAGGGATTACCCGATGAAAAGGTCAAGGTTCATCAGGGGGCTGCCAGAGGTTGGTTAGCCCCCGAATGTTTGATAACTACGGCAGGCTGAAACCTGCTGCTGACCTGGTTCTTTTGACTCCTGTGGTCTCTTGCCGCCATGAAGTACCGCCTGTTTCTTCCCCCTGAGCAGATCTCCGACGATATCGCTCATATTCTGGATGCAGACCATCAGCATTTAGCGCGCGTGCTGCGTGCCCGTGCGGGCGAGCCGCTGATGCTGCTGGATAACGCGGGAAACGCTTTTCGCGCCGTTCTCGTAAGTATCGGCAAGACGGAGACGATTGCGCGCATCGAGTCCCGACTGGAACTGCCGGAGGAGCCGCCCGTGTCGGTTACGGTGGCGCAGGCGCTAGGGAAGGGCGATAAGTTCGAGCAGGTTCTCCAGCACGGCACGGAGGCGGGGGCGAGCGTGTTCGTTCCGGTGCGCGCCGAGCGCTGCGTGGTCGAGATTCCCGCCGCGAAAGTGGCGGATCGGGTCGCGCGCTGGCGCCAGATCGCCAAAGGGGCCGCCGAGCAATCGGGGCGGGGGCGCATTCCCGAAGTGTGGGGGCCGCTGGATTTTGTGGAACTATGCAAGCGAGCGCAGGAGGAGGCAGTTCCCGGCGCGCTGCTGCATCCCTCGGAGGAGGCGATACCTCTGCGCACGTTCCTGCAGGGGCTGGAGGCGATGCCGTCGCGGCTGCTGCTGGCTATCGGGCCGGAGGGCGGCTGGAGTCCGGCGGAGGTATCGGCGGGGCGGGCGGCGAATCTAACGCCGGTGACGCTCGGCCCGCGTATTCTGCGCACGGAAACCGCCGCGCTGGTGGCGATCAGCCAGATTTTGTATCACTTTGAGGGCGAAGGCTGTGCTTGAAAGGGGCGCCGCCTGCGCCAATCACTGAGGGAGAGATTACCATGCGTATACTTGGGCCGGACGGGAAGCCCATTGAGACCGGGCCGGCGGTTTCCGAGGAAGTCCAAAAGATCGTCGAAAACGCCAGGGCCATCGCTCAGCAGGGCGACCCGGCGACCGCGCTCCAGCAGATGGTCTTTGCCTTCCAGCAGGATGTCACCTCGAACCTGGTGCTGGACACGACCTGCGATCTGCTCCAGCAGATGGCGCAGCGGGCGGGGGCGACCTCCAGCGAGGAGTATCAGCTTTTCGACCATCTACGGCAGAATCGCGAAGACCCGGTGGGCTACTATCAGATCGGCAACCGCTTCTTCCAGCTTCAGCAGCCGGTGATCGCGCTGCCCTTTCTGCGGCGGGCCAAGCAGCTGCTGAATGGGACCAAAAACGAGCTCAGCCAGGCCGCCGATGTGGATTACGCGCAGTGCCTGATGGACCTGGGCGCCTATCAGGAGGCGATCAACGCCTTCCACGAGCTAAACGATAAGTATGGCGGGCTTCCGATCTGGCTGATCCTGGAGATGGCGGAGTGCTATGCGCTGCTGCGCCAGATAGACGAGGCGGAGGCCGTCTATCAGATCGCGTCGCCGGAAGCCGCCGCGCAGTTTCCGGGCATGGAGGAGGCGCACGAGGAGATCGGGGACCTGATAGCTCGGGTGCACGATTTCGACGGCGTGGAAGAGATGGATCTGCGTGCCTGGCACTATGTTCAGACGCGCGGCATGCTGATTGATACCAACTCGGATGAGGACGCTCCCGGCGGGCGGTACGTCCTGGTGCAGTTGGGCGAGGAGGATGTCGCCGATATCGTCGGGACGACGGCGGCGCTGCTGGACACGAAGGGCTATGCGCCCAATCGCCTGCTGTGGCTGGGCGAGAACTCGGAGCCGCTGGCCCGCCTGTTTGCGCAGTGGTGGGAGATTGACGAGGAGAATATCCGTCCCTACCAACCTGGCGACAACAGCGACGATGAGGACGAGCTGGGGCTACTGGTGATGGCGCACTCCTATGACGTGATGAGCCTGCCCAACGAGGAGGCGCTTATCGATCTATTGCAGGCGCGGGCGGGGCTGATCACGTTCGCGCTGGATGTGCGCTGGACGGAGCGCCAGCCGATGACCCCGGATATCGCCGGCCTGTTGTCGCAGGTATGCACGCTGCCGTGGGAGCCGCGCCTGGAGGTGAGCGCTGACCAGCAGTCGGTGACGCGCATTGAGGAGACGCGCAGCCCGCAGGCCGTCGCCGAAGACCTGGCCAAGCATTTCCCGCCGGAGGAGGAGTGCGATAAATACGCGCAGGAGCTTCTGGATTACTACAGCATCTGCACCGATCTGCTTCTGGATCACCGGGACGGCACGCTGCACCGGAAGACGCTGGTGACGCATTCGCCGATAAAAAGCCCGCGCATCGGGTTTTAACCTCATCCCTCTCCCGGCAGGCTAAACCCTGCCGCTGTGGGGCGCAAAGCGCCCGTCGCCCACCTACGTGGGCGAGACTCTCTGTCTGCGTAGGCATCGCAAGGCGGAGGGGCGAGCCATTGTAGCCCCGCCCCTTGCAGTCAGCGGGCCGCAGGCTCCCTAGCGGCAGGGTTTAGCCTGCCGAGCCAGAGGTGACGTCAGGAGGCATGACAGCGATGAGAGCGCTTGTCTATAGCGATATCAAGCGCGTAACGATGGAGACGCGCCCCGAGCCGACGCCTGGGCCGGACGATGTGCTCCTGAAGGTGCGCGCGACGGGAATCTGCGGCTCGGATATGGCAGGCTTCCTGGGGCACAGCCCGCGCCGCAAGCCGCCGCTGGTGCTGGGGCATGAGGCGGTCGGAACGGTGGCGCGGATGCCGCAAAGCCCGCCTCCTGATGGCGGCGAATGGCCGTTTCAGGAGGGACAGCGGGTGGTGGTGAACCCGCTGATGCCCTGCGGGAAGTGCGCGGCCTGCCGGAGCGGGCACACCAATATCTGCGCGGACTGGCGGCTGCTCGGCATGGATAAGGTGCCGGGAGCGTTCGCGGAGTACGTGATCCTCCCGGCCAAAAACGTCTTTCCGATTCCTGATGATCTGCCGGATTACCGCGCCGTGATGATCGAGCCGCTTGCCAACGGCGTGCATCTGTTTAACTTGATCACGCGGCACAGCTTCGGCACGCTGGCGATATTTGGGGCCGGAACGCAGGGCTGCCTGATGCTCTCGCTGGCGCGGCTGCTGGGGTATCGGGAGATCGCCATCGTGGATGTCAACCCGCAGCGTCTGGAAGTCGCGAAGGGGCTGGGGGCGAAGCACGCCATCAACGCGCAGGAGACGGAGCCTGTCGCCGCCCTCCGGGAGCGCCTGGGCGGGACGGGGGCAGACATTGTGATAGACGCGCACGGCAGCCAGGTGGTGCGCGCGGCCTGCGTCAACGCGGTGAGAAAAGGCGGGGAGATCCTGCTGCTGGGCCTGCATGAGGTGAACAGCAGTATTGATTTTGCCGCCGTCGTGCGCAACGAGCTGCGTCTGCAAGGCTCCTTTGCCTACACTGCCGCCGATTTTGCGCTTTCCAAGCGGCTGATCGAAAGCGGCGACGTGGATCTTTCGGCGTGGACGGAAGCGCTGCCTCTGGAGGCGGGACAGGCCGCCTTCGACAAGCTGACGACCGACCCCGGCCCGACGATGAAGATCCTGCTGACGACTTGAGAGAGGAACCAGTCGCACCTGCCTTTGCCGGGCATTGAAAATACCCGGCTAGAGGGCGGCTGCGCCGCCAACCGTCCTTCGGACGGAAACTCCTGCGGGACAGGCGCGTCCGCCAGTCGCAAGGCAAAGGCGCGAGCAAGCGTAGCGCCGTCCCTTGCAGTCGCTTGGCCGTAGGCCCTGGAGCCGGGTAGTTTCCGTGCCCGGCACGAGAGGGCTGGAGAAGTTTGGGACAGGGAGGGAGAACGACGCGACGGATGAAGCGTATGCGGAAACTGGGTGATGTTGTGCTGGGCGGGTTGTTACTGGCGTGCGGCGGTGCGGCCATCGCCGGTCCGCCGGTGCCCTATGCGACGGTGTTTGCGCCGGGGACGCCGGCGGAGTCGGCCTATCTGGGGAAAAATGCCGGCGCGACGGTGGAGGGCGAGGAGCGGCGCGCGGAGGTCGGGAAGTTTTGGGTCTATGGGTTTCCGGTGGCGCCGGGCGCGCGGTGCCGTCTGGCGCTGGCGCTGGGGGGCGAGGCCGGGAGTGCCCCGCCCAACGTGATCGCCGTGGGGCCGGATAATAAGCCGCTGCCGGTGCAAGTACAGAACGAGGACCCGAACACGCTGGGGGTGCAGTGGACGGTGCCGACGAAGTGGCGGACGGGCGCGCGAATGCAGGTGCTACTGAGCGCCAAAACCGCGCCTATCTCGGTACGCCTGGTGCGCTTCCTGCAGATGGAGCCGGACAGTAGCGGCGCGGGCGTGCCCGACAGCGTGATCGATCTGATGCGGGAGGGAATGCCGGGCGCGGCGCGTCCGGTGGTGATGCGGCCTCCCGACCAGCCGTATACGACCA
Source organism: Chthonomonadaceae bacterium (assembly GCA_035650735.1). GTDB lineage: Bacteria > Armatimonadota > Chthonomonadetes > Chthonomonadales > Chthonomonadaceae > DASRGL01. Next base: position 23,027 of record DASRGZ010000053.1, on the reverse strand, counting down.
CGCAGACCCCGCAGCCGCCCAATCCCAACTTAGACCTTCAGACCGACTCCCTCTTTGTCTACAGCACGGATGCCACCGCCATCGGCGGGTGGAAGACGCGCGGCTACACGGTCTGGACGATGGGCGGGGCGCGCGATGGGAAAGCCTACGCCGACCGGCATCGGGACGAGGTGCAGACGACCGCCGACGGCACGCCGCTCTCTATCGGGGAGAGCTACTACCTTTCGCCTACCGAGAACCGCATTGCCGTCGAGCGCGCCTACTACGAGGCGGCGCTTGCCAACGGCAGCGAGGGGATCTGTCCGGAGGAGCCGGAGTACTGGGCGCGCGCAGGCTACGAGGCGGCTTTCAAGCGGGCGTGGCAGCGGCAGTACGGCATTCCCTGGCAGGACCCGGCCAGCAGCGTGGATGCGCGCTGGAAAGCGGGACAGTTGATGGCGGCGCTGGAGACAAATCACATCGCCACGCTGCTCCAGGGGGCCGGGCAGGCCAGGCCGGGCGCACGGCGCATGGTCGCCCTGCACAGCCCCGTCTCCTACGCGCAGTGGGGCATCGTCTCCCCGCACTATCGGATCACGAGCCTGCCGGGCTTACAGGATGTGATCGGGCAGGTCTGGTCGGAGACGGCGCGCACTCCGGCCCGCTACGCCGGCTTGCGGCAGGATCACACGTTCTCGCTGGCTTACCTGGAATACTCCTCGCTCTATCATCTGCTGCGGGGTACCGATAAGCGGCTCTGGTTCCTGATGGACCCGTTGGGCGATACGCCCAACCTGCCTCTGGAGGACTACAAGAGCCATTACGAGCAGACGCTGATCGCCGCGCTGTTCTTCCCCGACGTCAACGCCTACGAGGTCATGCCCTGGCCGGAGCGCGTCTATGGTCACATCCCCGAAAGCTACGCCATCGAGATCAACAGCGTGATCGCGGCCCTGGAGGAGATGCATCGGCAGCCCAATAACGGCGGGAACGCCTCCTCCGGCGCTGATATCGGCGTCTTTGTCTCCGACTCGATGCAGTGGCAGCGTGAGCCGCCCAATCCCAGCGACTTCGACGGTTTCTTCGGGCTGACTCTGCCGCTCCTGCTGCGGGGCGTGCCCGTGCAGGTAGTCTCCCTCGACCGCGCTGCCGATCCGGGATACCTCAACCGCTTCAAGACGCTGCTGCTCTCCTACGATTTCCAGAAGCCGCCGGACGCGCGGACGCAGGCGGCGCTGGCGGATTGGGTCAAGCGCGGCGGCAGCCTGCTCTTTTTCGGCGGCTCGGACGCCTACAACGCCGTCGCCGACTCCTGGTGGCGGAAGGCTGGTCTGTCCGCGCCGCAGGCCGACCTCTGGACGCAGACGGGCATTCCGGTGGAGGGGGCGGGCCACGCCGTCACCGCGGCGCAGGAGGATTTGCGCGGCTATCAGGTGCTGCTGAAGGGCGATGGCGCAGAACATAACCTGCGCAACCGCCGCCGCTACGTGCTGGACCTGACGCCGTTTGTGAAGGAGACGGGCAGCGTGGCCGTCCGCTTCGCCGACGTGACCGTGCAGGACGGCTGGGGCGCGTTTGTGGCTTCGGCGGAGCTGCGTATCGGCGATCAGCTTGCCGCCGCCTTCCAGGCCGGGTCAGAGGTGGAGAATCGGTTCCTGGTCTACGACCACGGCAGCCAATTTAACGGCGAGGCGCGCTTTGCGGATGGAAGGGCCTCCTGGACGTACCAGTTCGATAACCTGCCGCGCGACCGCACGGTGACGCTGACGGTGGACATGGGCAACGGCTTCCTGGTTTCGGCGGCCTCCGCCCAGCCCCAGATCGGCCACACGCTGCTCGGCACGCCGGAGGGCGGCGCGCTGACCAGGGCGTTTCCGCGCCTGCGTATCGGCGCTGCCTACGCCGCTACCGTCTATCCGCAGATGGCGGGCGCATCCCCAGCGGAGAACGGCGCGCGCAGCGACAAGCGAGACGCGCCGCAAGCCCAGCCGATTGCGAATGGAGGGACGGGCAACGGGCAGGCGGAAGGCAACAGCGGGCGTCCTGCCGTGCTCTACACGCTGCGGTCGGGCGGGGCGGCGGTCTGGACACAGGCGGTGGGGCAGGGATTGATCATGAACGTCGGCGTCGCGCCGGGCTTTTTCTCGGCCAGCGAGCGCAGCGCCGGCCTATTGCGTGCCCTGACGCAGTACGCCTGCCAGCGGGTTGGGGCGACCTATCGCGAGGCGGGTGCGCTGCGGCTACAGCGAGGCCGATACACGATTCTCCGCACGTTTGGCGAGCCGGAGACGGTGGAAGGCCGCACGGTGGATGTCCTCTCGCCCACGCTGGCCGTCGCCGCCGACCGGATCATTCCGCCGCACTCGATGGCCCTGCTCTATGACCTGGGGCCGGGAGACGTGCCGCCGCATATTGGCTTTGTCTCCGGGCGCGTGCAGGCCCGCCTGGAGACGCCGACGCGTACGGTCTTCTTTGCGCGCGGGCCGGCGGGCACGATGGGAGTAGCCCGGCTGCACGCGGGGCGCAAGAGGCTGACCGGCGCTCGCGCCACCGACCGGCTGGGCCAATCGGTTCCCCTAGAGGCCCGGCAGGAGGGGGGGACGGCGCTGTTGCGCTACCCCAACAACCCGGATGGCGTCATTGTCTACGCAAGCTGGCAGTAGCCGAACCGCACTCAATACCCCCTGGGTCCTTCCGTTGCCGGTAGCGGGCGAATGCATTCGCGGCAACCAAGGCACGAAGTCGGCCTACGGCGACTACAGACCTCACCCCCGGCCCCTCTCCTTGATAAGAAGAGGGGAGAAACGAACCCGCGCAGGGGGGCTAGTGCCCTGGTTGCTACTGCCAGGGTCGGCAGGGTTACGGCCCCTGCCTCCACCTGGCGAGGCTTTCGCCGCCCGTAAAGAAAACGGAAGGACCTTATCAATACCCCTAGACAGGCAGGATAAGTCAAGTGGTCGGTCGAAGAGGAACAACAATATCGGTTTTCCTCAACAATTGTGGACTGAGGTGACCTTCCATGAGACCTGTTCCTGAAAAACGCAACGATGACCCTTCCTCTGAAATGAGCGCGAATCCGGGCTATGCTCTGGGGCAACTCGCTCGCGCATTTGCCACCAGCCAGAAGCATCCAGACCCGGCGACCCGGGCACGGGCTGTCAAAAAGATCGACAACTGGGTCAAGGTGTTCGAGGGGATGCTGTCCGGCACGCTCCATGTCGGCTCGCGTACTCCTGTCGCGGATACACCCGCCTGGGCTACGCTCCAAGTCGTTCAAGGTGGGTTCGTGACAGGCGACCTCTTTGCTGGGGGCGCATTGCAACCCCACGAGGAGGAGCTTCTAAAACGGCTTGCCATTGAACCCTCTGCTATGCCCAGGGCCATACTCAATAGCTACTACCTGAGTGACCCTGGCATCGCCGAACTGCAGCAGATGGTGAGAACAGGGCGCTACCGCATAAACGTCCCGGAAGAGGGTGCGCTGCTCGTCGTCGCCTGGCTGCTTGCACACAATCAGGGCGAAGCGGCTGACCGGGCGAGACGTAGGCAGGATTCGCGCGGTGTTCGCGCATATCGTGATGCGACGCGGCATTCCCAGTTCGGAACGCTGCCGAGGTCTGCGGCAATTCCAGGCTGCCTTAGCCGAGCGACCGACCCATGCCGAACTCGCCCAAGTCGTCATCGCTCGTCTGTCAAAGCTGCCGCCGGATGAAGGTCTGGACACACTCGACGCGGCGCTTGCGCCGATTACGGAAGAAGCCGGGAAGCACCACCTGAAAATAGGCCAGCCCCTGGCCGAACCGCTGGAACGAAAAGTCCAACGTTGCCTGACGGCTCCCGTGGAGGTCCTTGCCGCGCGAGACATCATTCCCTCCGGTGAGGTCCTAGCCAGGGTAATTCCGCAGATTACGGCTCAAGTTTCTGCTGCCAGCTTCGCCGATCCTGACCTGCAACAGTTGTAAGGAGCTATCTACCAGGCATTTCGCCGCAGGCGCTCCCTATTGCTGCTCAACCTGCAACATCAGGTCAAGCTCGTCGAGTTGCCGTGGATTAAAGCCATCGAAGCACTGCGGCACAACAGCTTGGGAACGCAGGAGATGGCCCGGCAGACACTGGATCAGGTTGCCACATTGGCCGTTACGGCCTTCCCGCACCAGATCTTGCCCAATAAGCTGCTCCAGGAACTCCGAACGTTGAGCCAAAACGCAGGGCTTGACCTCCCGCTTGTCGATGAGGTAGCTGCCGATATTTTCATGGGCGCTTTTTCTGAGAAGTTCCTGCGCGCGGCGCAGATGGCCGGTACGCTTCTGGAAGGCTCTCTCTATGAGCGCTACTATGGAATTTCCTATAGGCGCGTGCTACAAATCAACGACGTTCAGCCTTCCCGTTACGGAGGAACCCCCACACCTTGCCCGCGTTCTTCCAACTTTGCAGCGAACTGGCGGGGCCGGCCAGGGGAGGCTCGTGGGTCGCGCACAACGGTAAGATCATCGAGCAGGAGCAGATACTGACCCCCCACAATCTAGCTGCGTTGTTTATAGCCCTCGGGCTGGTGAGTACATTGCAGCCTTGCTTCACAGAGTTGGCCCAACGCTGCTTCTCGTGGATTTGTCGGCGTCTTCAGCAGCCTGCCCCGCATAGAAAGGCGCGGTTACAAACGATCAAGAACGCAGCGTATGCCTGGCGGCAAATGGTTTTCTTTCTGGCACTGGAATCGGAGGATTCAGCGCGAACCTTTCTTGCCTGGGCATCCGAGTACCTGAAAAAGCAGCGTCCTGAGTTTCAGGCACGTTTCCAACCTGCGATAGAGGGACTTAATCGAGCCGTGCGGGGGCTGCGGTTGGAAGCCTCTGACTCATCTCTGTATTCCGGCCAGGCACGGCGTTTTCTGGGCTGGACGGCAGAGACACACTGGCTGGACGGGTAAATCTCCTCTGAGAGGAATTACAGAGGAAAAATGCAGCCAGCCCCACCTTCTGAGATTGAGACAGTATGCGGACGCCATTGCCTGTGCGACCGCAAGGAAAGCATTTACAACGATTGCTAAACTTGTTAAAAGTAAAGGCGCCTTGCGGAGGGATAGGCATATTCCATGCAGAACCGATCAAAATGAGGAAGGAGAGTAAATGCGGGCGGTAGTGCAGCGGGTGCTGCGGGCGGCGGTCAGCCTGGTGGAGGCGGGGGAGACGCGCGAGATCGGCGCCATCGGGCCGGGGTTTCTGGTGCTGGTGGGCGTTCACAGTGACGATACGGAGGCGGAGGCGCGCGCCCTGGCCGACAAAATTGCTAACCTGCGCGTCTTTGAGGATGAGGCGGGCAAGCTCAACCGCTCCCTATTGGAAACGGGCGGCAGCGCGCTGGTCGTCTCCAATTTTACCCTCTATGGCGACTGCCGCAAGGGACGCCGCCCCAGCTTCACGGAGGCCGCCTCCGGCCCGCTGGCAGAAGCGCTCTATCAGGCGTTCGGCGCGGCGCTGGCCGAACAGGGCGTGCCGGTGCAGTACGGGGCGTTCGGCGCGGAGATGCAGGTCTCCCTGGTCAACGACGGCCCGGTGACTCTGCTCTTAGACAGCCGCCGCGTGTTTTAAAGGAGGGCGATCCCATCGAAAGCGTACGCTCCATCCCCATAACGGCGCGGGCGTGCTCGCTGCGGGAGATACTACAGAGCATCGAGCGCGCTTTGCAGACGCGGCGCGGGCTCTGGATCGCGGCGCTGCTGGCGCTGATCCTGCTCGAAGGGATGGCCTTCCGGGCAGCGGTCGGCGGGGACTGGTACGCCGGCGGCAACGACATGGGCTACATCCTGACAGAGTGCCGCAAGGCGACCGGCAAGGACGTCGCCGGTTGGCTCACCGGCTCCTGGATCGGGCATGAGATCTTTACCTACTATCGCCCCGTCACCAGCCTGGCGATGTATGGGGAGTACCGGCTGTTTGGCGAGCGGAGCGCGCCCTGGCAGGCCCTCTCGCTGTGTCTGCACATGGGCTCAACCCTGATGCTGGCGCTGCTCTGCCGCCGCCTCTTTCGATCCGCCACGGCAGGATGGGTGGGCGCGGCCGTGTGGGGGTTTCGTGACCGGATGCTGGGGGCCATCCAGTGGACGCCCGCGCAGACCGATATGCTGGCCGGTTTCTTCGCCCTGCTGGCCCTTCTGACGCTCAAGCTCTATCTTGACGGGCGGAAATGGTTCTGGCTGCCGATTTCCAGCGCGGCGGCGCTGCTGGCGATGGCCTCGAAGGAGGTTGCCCTCATCCTGCCCGCGCTGGCGACTCTGCTTGTGCTGCATGCCCCCGGTATACCGCGCCGGTCAAAGGCGGCGCTGATCGGCGGGGCCTGGCTGATCGCGGCGGCGTTTGTGGCCTGGCGTCTTCATGCGCTGGGCGGGCTTGGCTTCCTGCCGGGGCAGCCCGTGCCGCGTACCGCCGCCAGGGTGCGAAACACGATGGCGCCTATCGAGGTGGGCGGGCTGGCCCATCGCCTGCTGGCTTTTCTATTGCCGACGCCGGTGGGGCCTTCCACATCCATCAACATGCTGGCCGTGTGGGCAGCCGCAGCGACGGCGGCAGGGGTTCTGCTTGCCAGCCGCAGGGGTCGGGAGCGGCTCGCGTGGGCCGTGCTTGCCGGCGGCTTTCTGCTGGTCACCTTCCTACTGGATGGGCTGGATGGCTGGGCGTGGTGGCTGCTGCCCAATACCTACTGGCAGCTCTTTATCGGCGTCCTGGCGCTCTGGCTGATGGTGCTGGCCGTTGGGCGGCGTCCCAAAGACTGCCTGTTGCTGCTCGGGTGGGGGATCGCGGTCTGGCTGCCGCTCTACCATGTGGTCTACAATGTAGCGGGCAATGTGACCTACCTGCCGGAGACGTATTGGGGGCTGGCCTGGGCCTGCCTGACGGCTGCCGTAACGCTGCCCCTCCCTGCGAAGGCCGAGGCCGAGGCGCCGCCCGCCTTGACAGTCGGCGAAATATCTGGTTAAATAGTCACGTTGCCGGATAAGTGGTCTGGAAGCCGCGATCCGCTGCCCCGGCAAAATAGGCACGACGAGGGAAGCTAGTGAACTCTCAGGATCCATTCGATACTCCCGAGCCGGAACCACCGGCGTCCGAAGACACGAGCGCGATCCCGGGCCGTCGGCTCACCCCATTGGAAGAGACGATAGCCGCCGAACTGGAAACGCGGCCCGAACCGCCGCCCCTGACCGCCGCCGAGAGCCGCGAGCTGGGCGATCAGCAGATCGCCGAGGGCAAAGTGGAGGAGGCCATCCAGCAGTACCGACGCGCCCTGCAAATGGAGTCGGGCGAGGCGTCCCACCATACGCGCCTGGGCGACGCCTACCTCTTCGCCGAGCAGTCCCTCAAAGCCGTCTCTCACTATCGCCGCGCCATCAAAGTCAGCCCGCGCCGCGCCGGGCCGCATTTCAGTCTAGGGGAAGTCTACAAACGCTACGGCAAGCTGCACGCCGCGCTGATCGAGTACCGCAAGGCCGTGGATTTCGACCCAAACAACGCCTTCTATCGCTACAAACTGGGCGATTGCTATGCCGCCATCGGCCTGATGAGCCACGCGATCAACGAATTGGAGACCGCACGGGAACTCAAGCCGCAGGAGGGCTTCTACCATTTCTGGCTGGGCGACCTGTATGCCCGCGTTGGCCGCTTCTCGGATGCCATCGCCGAAATGCAGCAGGCGACCCTCTTCTCGCCCCACGACGCCTACTACAACGTGCGCCTGGGAATGCTCTACCTGCAAACCAGCTATACCCAGGAGGCGGTGGAGGCGTTCCGACAGGCCGTGCGCCTGGACCCGGAGAACGCTTCTTACCACTGTCTGCTCGGCGACGCCTATGTCCGCCTGGGCTATGAGCGGCAGGCGCTCCTGCATTACCGCAGCGCTGGAAGGCTGGATCCCTACGATGCTGCCTACGTCGAGCGAGTCCGCCGCCTGACCGCCAGCAAACCCTTTTGAGGACGGTCGGCAGTTGTCGAGCAAGGCCGACCTGTCCCGACTGTGCTTGCTTCCCCCGAAGGAGTGGCTATGTACGAGGCTGCCCTGACCGAGGCCGCGCGCCTGGACGCCACCGAGCGCGAACTGCTGGAGATTACCTGGCGGCTGCTCCACGCCATTCATACCGGAGACGCCGAAACCTATGCCGCCTATTCTGCCGCCGACCTCTCCTGCTATGAAGATGTCTGCCCCTACCGCGTGGATGGCCTGGAATTCCACCTGACGATGATCCAACAGATGGCGAAGAATCCTGCGCTCAAGCCAATTCGCTTCGATATGCTGACGCCGCGCATTCAGGTTTATGGCAATGATACGGGCATCGTCACCTATACGCGCCTGATGACCTACGACGAAGGCGGCAAGCCGCGCTGGTCAACCTTCAACGAAACGCGGGTTTTCGTTCGGCAGGAGGGAAAGTGGAAAATGGTCCACTTCCACCGCTCGCCGACCTGACCGGACGCGCAAGCGGCTATGGCTGCGAACGCTTCGCTCTCTTTTCCGTTTTTTGGCGACAAGCGAGAGTAGGAGTGTAAGAACGAACGGGATACCGGAGGAGATACATGCTCGCTTATGCCAAAGAGCCTTACATCACGCCGGAGGAGTATCTGGAGCGGGAGCGCCTTGCCGAAACCAAGAGCGAGTATTACAACGGCGTCATTGTCGCGATGGCCGGGGCCAGCCCGGAGCACGTCCGCATCACCGGCAATGTCTATGCCGGCTTCCACGTGCAACTGGCCGGGACGTCCTGCGAGCCTTTCATGAGTGATATGCGCGTGCGGGTGCCCGCCTGCAACCGCTACTTTTATCCGGACGTGTCGGTGGCCTGTGGCGGTTCGGAGTTTGAAGTCCGGTCAGGGGTGCGCTCCCTCCTCAACCCCCGGCTGGTTGTCGAGGTGCTTTCGGAGTCCACGGAGAAGACGGACCGAGGCGATAAGTTCGTCTGTTATCAGACACTCGACTCGCTGCAAACCTATATTCTGATAGCCCAGGATAAGCCGCAAGTGGAGGTCTTTACCCGTCAGCCTGACGACACCTGGGTCTACCGTCTAATCACGGGCCAGGAGGCCACGCTCACCCTTCCCTCCATCGGCTGTGAGCTCCCCTTGGCCGACATCTACGCTCGCGTCGAGTTTCCGCCTGCACCCACCGAGGAAGTCGCAGAGTGAGCGTGCCTGGCAGCCACCCCTTTAGGGCCGGGCGGAGCCTCTAGAGCGCAAGTCATAAACCGGCGAATCCCGGCCTCGTCACCTAATACACGCCTCATTACCCTGCCTTGTTCCTTCCCTGGATTCCTGTGGCATCCCTCCTCTCACCGCCAATATCCCTGCTATCTACCCCTAAATTGCGCCTGCCTCTGATCCTTACCCCTTCTACGATGGAAGATTAGAGAAGGGAGAAGCGGGCGTTATGGCGAATAGAGAGAGCGACGGATTCCCGGTTGATGGTGGAAGTTCTCGTTCGCCGAGCAAGGGGCGGGAGTCCGGCACGGTTAAAGGAGCGCGTTGAACTTATCGAGGCGGATAGCGTAGAGTTGAAGGGGAGCGAACGTTAGAATGTCGTTGATGTTGGAAGAGATCTATGAGCAGCCGCAGGCCATCGCCCGCACGGTGGAGCAGGAGTATCTGAACGTCGCCGCGCTGGTCCGAGACCTGCGGGAGCGCGAGGTGCGCTATGTGGTGATCGCGGCGCGGGGCACCTCGGATAACGCGGGCACGTATGCCAAGTATCTGTTGCAGATCGTTGTTGGCGCTCCGGTCGCCCTGGCAGCCCCCTCCGTCTATACGCTCTATGACGCTCAAATAAACCTGGCCGGATGCCTGGTGCTTGGCATTTCGCAGTCCGGGCAGGCGACAGACGTGGTGCAGACCCTCTCGGCGGCGCGGGCGGCGGGCGCTTTGACGGCCTGCATCACCAACGTGGACGGCTCACCCATTACCGGCGTCAGCGACCATGTGCTGCTCTGCCATGCCGGGGAGGAGAAGGCCGTCGCCGCCACCAAGACCTACACGACGGCGCTGACGCTGGTGGCGCTGCTGGCGGGCCTGTGGGCCAACCGCCCGGCCCTGCTGGATGGCCTGCGCGCCATCCCCGATCAGATGCGCGCCGCCCTGAACCTGGACGCGACCATCGCCCAGACCGTCGAGCGCTACCGCTATATCCAGGAGTGCGCCGTTCTGGCACGCGGCATCAACCAGTGCACGGCCCTGGAAGCGGCCCTGAAGATGACGGAGACGAGCTACATCGTCGCCAAGCCCTACTCCGGCGCGGATTTCCTGCACGGTCCAATCGCCATGGTTTCGGAGGGCTTCCCCTGCCTGCTCTATGCGCCGGATGGGCGCGCCTATCCCTCGATGGTCGAACTGGCCCTGAAGCTGCGCGAGCGCGCCGCCGAGATGGTGATCATTGCCCATTCCTCGGAGATCCTGGAACTGGCGACCCGGCCCCTGAAGGTTCCGACCTCCGTGGATGAGCTGCTTAGCCCGCTCACCTACATCGTTGCGGGCCAGCTCTGGGCCTGCCATCTGGCGCAGGCGCGCGGACAGAACCCGGACAAGCCGCGCGGCCTCAGCAAAGTGACCCTGACCCGCTAGGCAAGGAGACTCCACGTATGCCCGATGATTTCCTCCAGACGTGGAACGCTCCGGCGCGCGCCGACCGCGAGGCCGCGCCATGAGGCAGCGCGTCTCCGGCGTCGTCGAAGCCATTGTAACCGAGCGGCCGGGCGCGCAGGAGGTCGTCGTGCGCGTCGGCGACGGGGCGCCGCCCGATCTGCCGGTGCGGGCGTCCGGCGAGGAAGCGCCGCAAGATTGTCCCTTGCGCCCTGCGCTCAACCTCATGGCGCTGACCGGGCGGGTGGATGTCGGCGATCAGGTGCTGCTGAACACGGTGGCCGTGGAGATGGGGCTGGGCACCGGTGGGCTTGATTTTGTGGTTGCCGTCGTGGGCCGGGAGCACTCCCTCGCGCCGCCCCCCGGCCATATTCTCAAAATGCGCTATACGCCCCTGCAAATGCCGGTTCTAACGGTAGAAGCGCCCGAAAGCCCGCACCACAACGCCATTCGCCAGTTCACCTCTCTGGAAGATATGCCGGTCGTCTGCGCGGAACTGCACAGCCAGTTGCCCGCCATCTGTGCCGCCGCGCAGTGGGCGCTGCACGAATGCGGCTGGGCTAGCCCGCCGCGCATCGCCTATATCATGACGGATGGGGCCGCGCTGCCCCTCGCGCTCAGCCGCCTGGTGCCCCAGATGAAGGACAAAGGGCTCTTAGACGCCACCATTACGGCGGGGCAGGCGTTTGGCGGGGACTACGAGGCGGTCAATCTCTATTCGGCTCTGGTGGCGGCCAAGGAGGTCGCCAGGGCAGATATGGTAGTGGTGGCGCAGGGGCCGGGCAACGTGGGAACAGAGACGGCGCTGGGGTTTTCAGGCATTGACCAGGGGCTTGCGATTAATGCGGTGGACTCGCTGGGCGGCGTGCCTATCGCCGTCGCGCGCATCAGCTTCGCCGACCCGCGCGAGCGGCACATCGGGCTGAGCCATCACACGGCAACCGTCCTGCGGCGCATTGCCCGCGTGCCCGCCCTCGTTCCCATTCCGCGCCTGCCGGAAAAACAGCGCCGGGACCTGATGACCGCCCTGGAAGAGCTGGGCATTTCGGAAAAACATCAACCCATCACCATAGACGCCTACCGGGGGCTGGACGCCCTGGAAACCTACGGCCTGGAAGTGACCACTATGGGCCGCAGCGTCGCCGAGGAGCGCCCGTTCTTCCTGGCGGCGGCGGCGGCGGGCCTGCTCGCCGCCCAACTGGCCGAAGCCCGCGCCCCCCAACCCTAGCAGCCAGCGAAGAGGGAACAAGCAGAAGCTGATTTTGACTGTATCCATTGTTTCGCTGGTGCTCTAACGGTGCGATACAAAGTGGCCGGGGCGTTAAGGCCGTTAGCATGCCATGCGAGGAGATAGCCTGCAAGGGATGAGGTAAAGGTACAAAATCTCTGGCGGCTTCGATATTGAACAGTTCGGGGAACCTTCGGAGTATGCTCAGAAGCAGTATGTGGGCGCTCCGCTCTCGGAAGAGCAGGTTGCCGACGTGGAGCGCGCACTCGGCTACAAACTCCCCCAAGCCTACGTCGAGTTGACGAAATATCAGAATGGGGGCATCCCCAGGAGAACACGCCACCGAACCCAAGAGCCCACCTCGTGGTCGGAGGACCACATTGCCATCACGGGAATATTCTCAATAGGCCGGGAGAAACCGTGCTCTCTGTGCGGTGAGTTCGGCAGTCAGTTCTGGATCGATATAGGGGAATACCCGGCGATCGGTGTGTATTTCGCCGACTGTCCGTCCGCCGGACATGATATGGTCTGCCTGGATTACCGGGAATGTTGGGCCGCACGGAGAACCGCAGGTTGTCCATGTGGACCAGGAGTGGGACTACAAGATCACCTTTGTTGCGGAGAGTTTCGAGGCGTTCGTACGCGGCTTGGAAGGTGAGGAGGCATTTGAGGAAGGGCACTGACCTGCCACTTACCAGAGTATGGGACAGCATTGTCCTTGAGAGCGAGGCTGTACCGACTGTCCAGCAGGCCAGGTAGTCAGAACCGGATCGCCGGGAATGATAAGCAGGAGGTCGTTGCGGTCTTTGAACTCCTCGGCCCGCGCAGATTTCCTCCCACGAGCCTTGTATCCACTGCGGCTATGCCATACGTTTTACCTTCAGTGCTCTATTACGGGGTCTCGCTTCCTATCCCCTTAGCTAGCGGCCTCATGAAATAGGAAGCGAGTTTGTAATGGGGAAGGCTAGCTTTTGAAGGTGACCACGGTTGCGCCCTCGCCGCCCTCCTCCCTCTCGCCGAGCCGGAACGACTCGACGGCGGGATGGCCGCGCAGGAACTCGTGCACCACGCGGCGCAGCGTGCCCGTGCCGACTCCGTGAATGATGCGCGCCTGGTGGATGCCGGCGGCATAGGCGTCGTCCACGTACTTATCCAGGATCGGCTGGGCCTCCTCCACGCGCATGGCGCGCAGCATCAACTCGGGCGAGATATGCATGGATTTGCGCATAGCGATCTCGCCAGCGCCGGAGCTGACCGCGCTCTTGCGCTTCTCGGGGACGGCAGCCTCCGACCTCTTCAGCGGGCGCAATTGATCGAGGGGCAGCGTAGCGCGCATCGGCCCGATCTGGACCGCCACCACTCCATCGTGCGGATCCTCCAGAAGCTGGCCGTCCATATTGAGCGAGAGCACGCGCACGGGGTCGCCCGCCCGGAACACGTGCCCCGGCTCGATAGGAGCCAGATCCTCCTGGGGCAGTTGCTCGCCGGCGTGCAGCGCCTCGTAGGTCTCGGTCCGCAGGGTGTTCAGCCGCTGCCGCACGGACGGGCCTTTGCGCGCGCCCTTGTGCATTTTCTGCAGGTCTTTGAGGATGTTCTCCGCCTTATCGGTGGCGCGGCGCAGCACCTCGCGCGCCTCCTCCTGCGCTTGCTGGCGCACCGTCCGCTGCACCTCCGCGATCTGCTTCACCCGGGTCTGATACTCCTCGCGAGCGGCGTAGGCTTCCTCGCGGGCGCGCAGGGCCTCGCGCTCGGCATCGGCGGTGACGCGGCGGCTCTGCTCGATCTGCTGAAGCAGCTCGCCCGTCTCCAGCTCGCGCCGCGACAGGAACGCGCGGGCGTCCTCGACGATATGGGCCGGCAGCCCCAGGCGCGTGGCGATATAGAACGCATTGGACGAGCCGGGAATGCCCAGCAGAATGCGATAGGTCGGCGATAGCGTCTCCTTGTCGAACTCCACGGAGGCGTTCTCAACGCCCGGACGTGCGTAGGCGTACTCTTTCAGTTCTCCGTAGTGCGTGGTCGCCACGACGCGGGCGTTTTGGGCCATCAGGTAATCGAGCAGGGCTTTGGCCAGCGCGGCGCCCTCCGCCGGGTCGGTGCCCGCGCCTACCTCATCCAGCAGCACCAGGGCGTTATCGCCTAGCGTCTCCACGATGCGAATGATGTTCTTCATGTGCGCGCTGAACGTGGAGAGGCTCTGCTGGATGTCCTGCTCGTCGCCGATATCGGCGTAGACCTGATCGAATAGGGCGACCTCGCTGTTGGGGCTGGCGGGTATCTGCATCCCGGCCAGCGTCATCAGCGTCAGCAGGCCGACGGTCTTGAGCGTGACCGTCTTGCCGCCTGTGTTCGGGCCGGTGATGAGCAGCGTCGTAAACCGCTCGCCTAACTCAATATCAATCGGCACGACCTTGCCCGGCAGCAGTGGGTGGCGCGCATCGTAGAGCTTGACGATGCCCTTGCGGTTCAGGATAGGCTCGGAGGCGCCCATCGCTTCGGCCAGGATCGCCTTGGCGTGAATCACGTCCAGGTGGCCCAGGATGGAGATGAGGCGCTGAAGTTGCTCGTAGTGGGCGCCGACCTTGTCCGAGAGCTCGTAGAGAATGCGGTCTACCTCCTGCTCCTCCCGAATTGCCAGCTGTTTAAGCTCATTGCCAAGCTCCACGGTCTGGGCCGGCTCGATGAAGACCGTCGCCCCCGACTGGCTGGAATCGTGGACAAAGCCGCCGAAGGCCCGCGCGTACTCGGCCTTGACGGGGATGCAGTACCGTCCCTCCCGCACCGTAACCACAAACTCCTGAATGTAGGGCCGGTACTTGTCGCTGGAGAGAAGGCTTTGCAGGCGGTCGTTCAGCCGACTGTGAACCACCTTAAGCTGGCTGCGCACGCGGGCCAATTCCGGCGAGGCGGTATCGCGCACCTCGGCGTTCTCGTTGATGCACTCCTCGATGCGCTGTTCCAGGTGGCTCAGGATGGGCAGGTTGCTTGCCATCTCGGCCAGCAGCGGGCACTTGTCCTGGCGGCTGAGCAGGTACGTGCGCAGCCGACGCGCGGCGCCGACCGTGTGCATCACATCCAGCAGCTCGTGGGGCGTCAGGCGCGTGCCGATGCGTCCGCGCTCCACGGTCTCGCGGATGTCGTGAATGCCGCCGAGGGGCATGCCGCTGTCGGAGTCGCGCAGCAGGCGAGCCTCGCGCGTCTCCTGGAGGCGGCGCACCACGGTCTCCGGGTAGGGCAGCGGCTCCAACTGCGCGGCGAACTCGCGCCCGATGCCGTTGGAGGTATGCGCGACCAGGCGATCTAAAACTTTGCGGTATTCGAGTACGTGTAAGGAATGGGCATCCATAGCAATCTCATTATATCAGAGTTTGAGCGAACGTGCAGGCCAATCCCATCAAAGAGGGCGCATGGCTGGAACGTGATATTGCGCGAACGCGCAGGCCAATAATCTATAACGTTGCTCGCACGCCTTTTGCTAAACGGCCTTGCCCTCTATCTTCCGGCCTGCCGCCGCAGGGCCTCGATTTCGGCGCGCAGCCGCTCGTTCTCAGCTTCGGCGGCAGCCCGTGCCTGTGCCTCTGCCTCTGCCCGCTGCGCTAGTTCCAACGGAGTTAGAAGCGACTCATTGCGTTGTGGGTCATACAGGCGCAGGTTCTCGCCCTCCTCCACCAGATCCAGCCCTAACTGCTCGCTGTGCAGTCTGCCCTCCGCCGGAAGCAGCGGTTGATACCTACCCTCCACCAACCGATATCCCTGAAGGCGCGGCTTGAGGTAGTCGCCGGTTGGGTCGAACAAGAAGTATTCCGGCACGCGCAGCACGCTCTCATAGAGAGGACGTTTGACGCTTACATCCTCTTTCCTGGTCTTGCGAGAAGTAAGCTCAAAGACGACCGCGGGCAGCTTCCCGCCTTCCTTCCAGACCATGTAGGAGTTGCGCTGCCGCTTAGGCACCCCGAAGACAACATAGCAATCAGGGGAAACGCGCGCCTTGGGGTTGCCTTCCTCAAAGTAGATGAAGTTGTTGCCGGAGACATAGACATCGGGCCGGTCGGCAAAATAGATGGTTAGGGCATCAATGCAATACATCATCAATTGGCGGTGCGTATCGGTTTCGGCCATCGGTTTTCCGTCGGAAGAGGGATAGAAATCCTCCTCATCCCTGAAGCGCTTCATGCCGGTGGGTTTTGCGACTGCCATGGTCTTACCTCCCTGCCGTAGCCTGCATACAGGCGGACATACATAGGGGAATGGGCTTCCCCATGCCTCTATTATAACCGAAGATACTCCGGCCTGAAGCGCCGGGGCGGAATCGGGGTAACATAATCGTATGCGGGACTACGAAGGAGCGGCAGGCAGGAACTCCAGAAGAGAAGCGCCTCCGCATACCGACGGGAGGCCCCGCGACAACGACAAGAGAGGTGTGTGAATGGCTGTTTTGACCAGGGAGCAAGAGCGGCTTTATGCGGAGCAGGGCTACCTGCTTGTGTCCGGGCTGATTCCTGTGGAGATCGCGGCGGAGGCAGAGGCGGCGATGTGGCGGGCGATAGGGGCCGATCCCGCCGATCCGGCAACGTGGGCCAATATAGCGCCTGGGCACAACGTCTATACCGACCCGGTGCTGCTGGCTTGCTACACGCCGGAGTTCTGCGCGGCGGCGGCGCAGCTTGCCGGCGACGACCCATCCACCATGCGCCCGCCCACACGCGCCTATGCGATCAACGTCTTTCCGCAGGAGGGCGAGTGGCAATGGCCGCGCCCGCACATTGACCACGCGATCAAGGAAGCCGGCCACAAGACGTTCCCGCGCGCTTTCCGCATCGCCGCTATGACCTATCTGAGCGACGTGCCCTCGCATGGGGCCGGCACCATCGTCTGGCCGGGTTCGCATCTGAAGCTGGAGGCCCTGGCGAAAAGCGATCCGGAGCGCTACGAGCTGATGTGGGCGCTCAACCAGGACATTCCGAGGGCGGGGATTGGAGAGCCGGTCGAGCTTACTCCCCGGCGCGGCGATGTGTTGTTCTACCACTATCTCTGCGCCCATGCGGGCAGCAAAAACACGAGCGACCGCCCGCGTCTGGCACTGAACATGAAGTGGTGAAACTCGTCTGGATATACTGCGGGGAAAGAAATCTCCCGCGCTCCAATGCGGTGACGCCGGAGGGCGCTAGCGAATCCCGCCGCCCTCCAGATCGCCGCCCAATCCGCCGCCTTTGCCGCCATTCTGGAGCGTATTGCGCGTAATGCCCAAAGCCATCTGGAGATAGGGCACCATTTGCGCTGCTAAAGCGTACATCAGAAAAAGGTGGAAAATTAGCGCTATGGTGCTCCACAGGACGCAGATCCGTCCGACGGCCTGCTTACGGCTATCCTCGATCATCATAAAGATCCAGCCGACAGGCAGGCCGATCCAGGGGATGAGCAGCGCCAGCGCAATGGCGGCGCGGCGGGCGACACCCGGATCGCCATCGGCGGTGGCAGGCGCATAGGTAACGGGAGCCATCGCGGCGCGCTCGACGGAGGGCGTCGGTGGATAGGCCGGGGCCGCTGCGGACGCGGACGGATTGCCTGCTGCGTTGAGTGGCGCGCTGCACTTCCAGCAGGCGGTCACGGTACTAAAGTTATTGGCCCCACAGCGGGGGCAAGTCAAGCGTCCGGCGTGCTGGGTCATAGCGAATTTTCTCCCTTCTTGCTGCCTGGCCTCCTGCGCCGGCCTGCCGGGGCGTGGCCGGCAACTCCTGGGTTCGGAAGCCAGAACGATAAGCTATTTTCCATAGGATGGGCGCAAACTCCTGCCTTCTGGGCGGCGCGCGCACTCCGGGCTCCAATCCCAGCAACAAGCGTAATAAAATTGTGAAAAAACGCGCGAATTGCTTGACATCAAGGCCATATATCTTCTATCATAGTAATAGTATTACAAAGCCTACTAATACTGCAGCCCTCCTGCGGACCTGATTTTGCCCTGGCGTGCAGTGCGCCAGGAGGATGCAGAGGCCACCAGAGCCGGCAGTGCTTTTGACAAGCTCTCCGGCCTAACCGAGCAAGCCGCGCCGCACTGGAGACCAGGTCACGCCGCTCTGCGGTTCCCTACCAGGTTATCGCAGCAGGATGCAGACAGGGATCCCAGGTACGGCCAAATAGATAAGGGAAGGAACGATACCTCAAGTGCGAAAGTGGAGTAAAGAATCTATTGGACAGGAGATCCTCCGTCTCTATCAATCGGGCGAGGATTTGAACTACGCCCATATCGCTCAGGAACAGGTCGCCTTGCTGCGGGCTGCCACCCGGTATTTCGGGTCCTGGCGGGCCGCCATTGAGTATGCCGGCCTCAACTACGAAGAGATCCGCCGCTACAAGACCTGGAGTCGCCAGCGCATTCTGGATCGCATTCGCGAGCTGCATGACAAGGGCGAAGACCTGAGCTGGCGGCACGTCAGCACGAAGCTGGACCCGCAGCTGGCCGCCGCTGCCACCAAGCGCAAGCACTTCGGCTCCTGGCGCAACGCCGTGGCTGCCGCCGGTCTGGATTACAGCCAGATCCGCCGCTATCGTGAGTGGGATGAAGAGACCATCAAGCGCAGCTTGCAGGAACTCCATGCCCAGGGCGTGGACCTCAACGCCAAGAACATGGAGGAGTACGACATCACGCTCATCACGGCGGCACGCCGCCGCTTCGAGAGTTGGGACCGCGCGCTGACTGCGGCTGGCCTGGACTACAAAAAGATCGTGCTGCGCACGCCGTTCAAGCGCCGTCATCGGGCCAACGGGGCCGCGCATCCGGCCAAGCGCCCGCGCCATGCTACAGTTACCGGCGGCGCGCCCGCGCGCCTTCCGGAGGTTGCCGTCGCCGGCTAACCCCGGGCACTAGTTAGACTCCATCCATAACTTCGGCCCGCCGCCTGCTTGGGAGAGGAACTTTCCCCTCCGAAACAGGTGGCGGGCCGTTGCTTTTTGCGAGAGACCTCACCTCCAGGTAATCCCTCCCAACCGTGTTGACGCTTCTCATGGAGCGCACGCTTTTGAGATGTATCCACACGATTGGGGGTGTCTACCCACCTCCAGCCCGGCAGGCTAAACCCTGCCGCTGTGGGGCTCTGCTAGGGTCGGTTCCTCAACGGTTGGGAACCTCCGCCTAGCCAGGCCCGCGGCCTGCCTACGCAGGCAGAAGAAAATCCCGGCTTCTCTTCTCCCTTCTCCCTGCTAGGGAGAAGGGCCGGAGATGAGGGGAGACCCAGGCTTCGCCTCTCCCCTCTCCTTTCAGCGTTTTTCGAGGACGGCGGCGCCTCCTTCGGGGAAGCGGACCTCAAAGGAATGCGTGCCGTCCGAATTCGTAATCGTGGTGAGCTGGGCAGGGCATTCCTTGCCGTCGCTATCATAGCCGTAGGCGACGGCCTGGCTCTGGTCGTGCCAGGAGTAGCGGCCCGGTAGGAGCGTGAGTATGCGCTCCTTGCCCTGAATCCATCCGGCGTGGAGCTCCTGGATGGTGATAGGAAACATGTGGGAGAGGAGGGTCGGGTGCGTGAGCGTGCTCAGGCCGTACTTTCCGGGCGGAGCGATATAGGTATAGTAGAGGCAGCCGCTGCGCAGCTTGTCTTTGATGTCCTCAAAATAGTCCTTGTCGGTCTTCCACTCGCGCCACCAGTCGCCCTCCTTACCGATAGATTTGGCGTCGGCAAAGAAGTCGGGCGTCCATCCCAGAATGATGGGCGTGGAGAAGTGAGTCGTCACGTAGCCGTAGTCTTCCATCGTTTCCCGGAAGTGGTAGATGGGCAGGGCGCGTATCTTGGAGGCGACGCCCATGTCGTTGGCGACGACGACGTTGCCGGGCTTGGCGTCCAGGATGGTCTGTACCAGGGCGGCGCGGGCGTCCTCGGTCAGCTTGCAGAGGTCGGCCTTCTTGCGCCGGAGGGTGTAGGTTTTGGGGTCGAGGTCAACCGTGCGGTTGTCCCAACGGTCGTAAGTCCAGCGGAAGCCGTGGTCGCCGTAGGCATAAGAGAAGAGGTCGAAATAGATGCCGTCCATTTCGGCGTCGTGGAGGGCGCGCTGGATGCGGTCGCGGACGAAGGCGTAGTAGCTATTGGTGAGGGTCGGATAGTAGATATACTGATGCCCCTGGTTTTGCAGGAACTTCTGACGCGCCTCCGGCTCCTGGGGCCATCGGTATCCGGCGGGCGTGCCGTCGGGCAGGATGGAGACGCTATCGGGGAAGCGCACCTTCGTGTCCCCTGGAGCCAGGTCGGGGCTGAGGGCGGTCTCAAAGGGGGCCAGGCACTTGATCTGGGGGTCAATGGCCTTGAGCGCCTGGCGGGCCTTCTTGAGCGTCTGGAGGTAGGCGTCCAGGTTGAAGTTTGGGACTTTGTAGATGTAGTTAGAGTCCTCGCCGAGCCAGGGGCCGCCGCTATAGGGGCCGATGAGAATGACCATCTTGGCGGCGCGCTGCTTGAGCCAGTCGGCCATCTTCTCTTTAGGCCAGAGGGTGGGCAGCTCGTATTCGAGGAAGGCACAGGAGCCTTCGAGGGGATAGTTGGGGACGGCATCGCGGCGGACGGCGTTGATGAAGTCGTAGTAGTCGGCGGAGGCGGTGGGATAGACGGCCCAGACGAAGGTATAGGTGTCGTGGGGGGGCAGGCCAAAGCTGCGGTTTTCGAGCCAGGCGGCGTCGCCGTCGCGCTTGAGGGCGAGCTGGAGGCGGTAGAAGTCGTCAAGGGCGACGATGCCCAGCCCGGCCCGGTCGCCGGCAAAATAGAGAGTGGGGTTCCAGGCGGGGTCAGAGGGGACATAGGGATAGTGGGTCTGCTTGTAGGGGCCGGAGACGTGGAGTTGGGCGGGGGGGCGCGTGGGGCGGACTCGGTTATCGAAGGCGATGCCGAGGGCGTCGTCGGTAAGATTGGTAAAGGCGTCCTCGATGCGCAGATGGTCTTGCTCGATGGTGACGGTACGCCGCAGGCGATAGTAGCGCCCTGTGCCCAGAATCTGAAAGCCGTTATCCCGCTGGGTGAGCGTCATGTTCCACTCGCCCCTGCCCCCGCCGGAGACGCCCAGCGTGTTCCAGCGCTCCGGGGGCATGTTGGGGTAGGAGAAATTCGACTCAATGGCATAGGTCTCTCTGCCCGCCGTGACCAGCAAACCGCCGCTCTGTGTCACCTGCACCGAGAAGTTTTGCCCGAAAGAGATCGGGGCAATCCGCGCCCCCTTACAGTCTCCTCCCTGCTGCGCCAGCAGGGCGAAGACGACCAGCAAGCCGAGCCTCAGCCGCCGTATTTTCGTTAGCAACGTCCACTACTCCTTAATTAGAATCGGTGCTTGTTTGTCGTCCCGTCACGCGGGACGCAGCCGCTCATCATCCTTCTACCGCGTCGAACATGCTCTGCGCCTTTTTCTCGTAGGCGCGTATGGTGGCGATGTTCTTTCGCTCCGTCGCGCTCAGCATCGAATCCCGGAAGTCAGGATTCGGCGTGTACCAGGGCAGGCTGGAGAAGTAGTCTTGCAGCCATTTGGTTTTAAAGATTTTCCCGTGCCGCGCATAGATTTCCAGGCGCAGGTTGCGCGCGTCTTCGAGGAACAGGCCGTTGAGAACCGAGGGCGAAATCGGCTCGGCGCTCAACTGCGCGTGCAGCTCCTGCTCGCGCCGCAGAATGGTGGCGACGTTGCGTATCTCGATGGGCGTCAACTGCGGCTTTTGGGGCGGCGGCAGCGGCTTATACCAGGGCTGCATCTCAAAGTAGTCGCGCATCCACTGTTTGGGAAAGCGCTGTCCGTGCAGCGCATAGATCTCGTTGCGCAGCAGGCGCAGTTCGTGCAGGCTGAGGCCATTAAGCATATCCTGACTGATACGCTGGTTCTGGAACGCCTGCATGTCGCCGGGCGCCAGCTTCAGGTTGCGCTTGCGCTTCTCCGCTGCCGCCAGCACCGCCAGATTGTGCTGTTCGGTTTCCGAGAGGTCGGCAGGGTTATAGTGTGGGTCGGGCTTATACCAGTAGCGCTCTTCAAAGTAGGTCTGTAGCAGCGGCTCGGAATCAAAGCGCTTGCCGTGAATGGCCTCGATCTCGGCGCGCATGATATGCAGTTCGGCCAGCGTGTGCTTGCCAAGCTGCTCCGGCGTGAAGGGACGGTTCTGGTAGAACCGCAGGTCGCCGGGCTCGACATAGCGATGCTTTCTGGCCTCGGCCTCGCGGATGATGTCTAGATCCTTGCGTTCCGTGTCGTTAAGCCGGGCGTTGTTGAAATGTGTATCGGGCTTGTACCACGGGCGCTCCTCCAGATACTCCTGGATGTCTGGCTCCTTGAAGATGCGGCCATGCCGCCCGAAGAGGATTCCGCGCACGCGCTTCAGATCGGCAAGCGATAGCTTCCCGGCCTGTGACGGCGCGATGACTCGTTGAGAGAAGTCGAACTTTTCCCAGGATTTGAGCGCAGACGTCTCCTGCGCAGAGGAACCGCAGGGCAGCGCTGCAAGTCCTATTTGCAGGGCCATGAGAGCGATAAAGGACCACAATTTGCGCCACATCTCCCTTGTCTCCTTCGCAGAGGGCCACGCCTCTCTCCTCCGCTTCTTCGCTATACCCTCCTATTCGCTAGAGTTTTATCCATTCCTGCCTGCAATGGCCCCGGCTTCTAGAAGGCAAAAAGCAGAGAGTTTCACGGCGGCTTGTCCCATGATCTATCCGCCCGTTTTGCAAAGAGATACGGCCAGGCGCGAAGCGGCACACCGTGTGGTTTTTGTCTTTACCTGGCAGGACAGGCACTCTAGATCGCCGAATATGAGTCGTGCATTCGATCTTCGCGAGGTATGTCATGCCCCGACCCACTGGAACCGTCACGTTCCTGTTCACCGACATCGAAGGCTCTACGCGCCTCTGGGAGCAGCACCCGGAGGCCATGCGCTCTGCTCTCGCTCGCCATGACGCCCTCCTGCGCCAGGCCATAGAGGGCAACAACGGCCTGGTATTCAAGACCATGGGGGATGCGTTTTGTGCCGCCTTCCATAGCGCAACTGAGGGCCTGGCCGCCGCTCTGTCTGCCCAGCGCGCTCTGGTCGCCGAGCCCTGGCAAGAGGGGCTATCGCTGCGGGTGCGTATGGCCCTGCACACCGGCAACGCCGAGGAACGCGACGGTGACTACTTCGGACAGCCCCTCAACCGCGTGGCCCGTCTCCTTGCCATTGGGCATGGGGGGCAGGTTCTACTCTCGGCGGCTACGCAAACCCTGGTCCT
>DASRGZ010000052.1:0-48121 GCA_035650735.1 Chthonomonadaceae bacterium | reverse complement strand
AGGACCAGGGTTTGCGTAGCCGCCGAGAGTAGAACCTGCCCCCCATGCCCAATGGCAAGGAGACGGGCCACGCGGTTGAGGGGCTGTCCGAAGTAGTCACCGTCGCGTTCCTCGGCGTTGCCGGTGTGCAGGGCCATACGCGCGCGTATCCCGCCAACGTCAGTCCAGTCCTGGGCATGAAGGGCTTGCTGGGCGGCAAGGGCAGCAGCCAGCGCCTCCGGAGCCGTGGAGAAGGCAGCACAGAAAGCATCCCCGACCGTCTTGAACACCACCCCGTTATAGCTCTCGATGGCAGAGCGCAGGAGGGCATCGTGGCGGGCGAGGGCCGAGCGCATGGCCTCCGGGTGCTGCTCCCAGAGGCGCGTAGAGCCTTCTATATCGGTGAAGAGAAAGGTGACGATTCCGGTGGGCAGGGGCATGACTTACCTCGGAAAGACATCAACCACGATGAACAATCGGAGTTCATCTTGCTTTCGCCAACCGGTCTGCCGACTCCTGCCCCACGATGCCAGGCTTTTGGAGGCTCCGGACTCGTTATAGTTGTGATCTTGGGTGCGGATAGAGAGACTGAAAACAGGGTATACTACCGGCCACCCGCCTTCACCGCAGGCCGTGCGCTCTCATGGGAGCAGGCTATCGCGTTTGCGCTGGAAGAGAATCGATCCCCAATTGGGAGACGGTCGGCGGCATGGTTCGCTCCAGCCCGGTTTTGAAGCGGATCGCCCGGCGATGTATTGCATACAATCGGCCCCGTTGGACGCCATCGTGACAGCCAACGCAGCGCGCATCACGGATAGGTTTGCCGCGCAGCCGGAGATTGATACTCTGCCCAAAATCGCAGGCGTGATAGGAGAGGATCAGTCGATTGAAGCGGGCCAGCGTGAAGCGGTCCAGCCCCCGTGTTGCAAACGGACGGATTACGCGCGGCCCGCTCGGATGACAGGAGTAGCAGTTATCCTCGGCAACGCGCAGGCGCCATTGCCTGTTGGGTCGAGGGGCCATCTCGAAGAAATAGACCCGTCGCGTGGCCCGGTGGACACTGATACAAGCCCACAGATGATGGTAGGCGTCGTGCAAAAGCCACTGGTCGTACTCCGGCCCCTGATATAGCGCGACCTGCCGCTCTCCGTCAATCTCCGTGTTGGTGAAGCGTACCGCAGGCAGGCCAGACCAATCGGCTAGGATATGACGGGCCGCAGAGGGGATTCGCCGCCAGTACTGGCGATCCGGGATGGCCCATTCCATATCGCCCCGCCCCTGCTGCCGCTCCAGTTCCTCGCGCGATGGCGCCTTGAGCGCGCGCCGCATGCGGAGGCGTGCCGTCCTGGAGGCGAACGGCTGGCGCACAATGGCCTCCTCGATGGGCGTGAGCGTGGGCAGCGTGCCCCGGTCAGGCCCGGCAGCGGGAGCGGCCCGGAGCGTTGCAGGCTCCGGCAGCGTTCCCATCGCAGCCAACTCTATAACGCAGATTAGCCCCAGCGCCATCCAACTCAATCGGCCAGCCTTCATCCGTCTCTTACCCCCGAAACCCCGATCACCGCAGAGAGATCGTACCCTCCCCATGAATTTTACGCAGGAAGCGCGCCGGAGTGCCAGCGCCCTGCCAAACGCACGCCCGGCACCGTCACTGCCAGGCAATTAAAAGCTATTTGTCACCAAATTTTTGCGAAATTCCCTGCCTCCAGGAACACAGAAGGCTTTTTTGCTTGTAAAATAGATATTGCAGTAACCTGTAAGTTGTGTGGAGGACATCCGTAAGTCGCGCTTTCTCTGTTTCCTCTCGCCGCCCCGCCGCGGG
The DNA here is from genome assembly GCA_035650735.1 of Chthonomonadaceae bacterium. Classification (GTDB taxonomy): domain Bacteria; phylum Armatimonadota; class Chthonomonadetes; order Chthonomonadales; family Chthonomonadaceae; genus DASRGL01. The sequence continues at coordinate 46,323 of DASRGZ010000052.1, read as the reverse complement.
CGAGACCTTGCGGCAGATACCTGGCTAGTCAGTACAACTCCGTAAGTCCCTCCGTTAGCGCAGTTTCTCCGCGATAGCGTATTCTGCTGGATTGAGCGAGCGCAAGAAGCGCTCGTCTGCGCTTCCTTGCGCCCTCGCTGGCCGCTTGCCGGATATTTCCCTGCTCTGTTCGCGCTGACGTTTTTCCGTGCCCCGGCGGCACGTCATCACAAAACCCTTCGCGTGCCTCTGCGCGCGTTCCGGTATGCTTCGAGCCTCCCAGACCCTTTCGTTTTCTCTGGCCGACCGCAGCCGTTGCACGACGGCAGAAAGGAAGCAATTTGCGACGCAACTGTTGGAAGCCTCTTCTCGGCACGCTCTGCGCCACGGCGTTGAGCCTGGTTCTGTATCCCTACCTTACCGCGCCTCCCGCTAATAGCAGCCAGCTCGCCTCCGTGGCCGAGACTCCAGGTTCTGACTCTCCCTCTTCCATCCAGCCGGTTCCCACGGCTGCCAGCATAGAAACCGAGGCCGCGCCGGCCCAACCGATTGCCCCGGTAGAGCCTGCCGTGCTGCAAGGGGTGGATATCTCCCGGTCGGCCCGTCTGCCGGAGCCGGCATCCTGGCAGGTGCTGAAAGCTTCCGGCTGCGATTTCGTGATCGTGGGGGCCTGGGGAGGACGCCGGCAGAACCAGTACGCGCAGGCCCAGTTGCAGATGGCCTTTCAGGCAGGCATGAAGGTCGCCGCCTACTGCTTCCTCAATTTCGACAATGACGCCCACCTGCCGGGAGCGCCGGCCAGCCAGACCGGCGGCTGGCAGGTGCAGCAGGCGTTGGAAGCAATCGGCCCGATGCGCGATGCCCTGGCGTTTCTGGCCGTGGATGTCGAGCCGCGCTATAAAGGGCGCATGTCGCCCCAGGCGCGAGTACAGCGCATTCGGGAGGCTGTGACGGCCATCAAGCGCGCCGGGCTGCCCCCCGTTATCTACGCCAAAGACCGCGATTGGAAGCGGTTGACCGGCAATAGCGATGCGTTCAAGCACATTCCCCTGTGGGATACGCGCTGGAATGGCGATACCAGCCTGGAAATGGAGCTCGGAGAAGCCTGGCAATCTTATGGCGGGTGGGAGAAGCGGGCCGGCAAACAGTATCTCGGCGATATGCTGTATCCGATTGGCATGGGCCTGCCGGTAGATTGGGACATGATGGATGCCGCGCTGTTCCGAGAGCGCAATGCCGGCAAGCTGGCGGCTCTTAAGCGGCGCCTGGATAGCGGCGCTATTCCCGAGGCGGCAGTGGCCTCCGCCAATACCGACGCGCCCGCCTCCACCGATGGAGAGACCGCCTCCCTGTCGTCCAATCAGGCTCCCGCCCCGGCGCCTCATCCCGATAGGTCGATCTATCGGCCCACCGTTGCGGTCGGCGCAGCAACTTATCCCTATTAACTCAAGCGGAAGGATTTTGGGTAGCAAAAGCGAAATGATTTACGCTCTATTCTGCTGCGTAATCCTGGAGGGATGGGAGCGTCCCGACGTTGCCGGCTATTCTGCTGGAGTTAAGGTTGAATGCGCTATCATATCCTGTTGGTCCTGGTCTTTCTGGCTCTGCTGGGCGCGTTCCTCTGGTCGCGCGCGGCCTCACGCCATGCCCCGTCCGTTCCTGCTGCCTCCGGCGCCCCGTCCGCTCCGCTCCTCCCGGCCAGCTTCACGGATGTCGCGCCCCAGGCGGGCCTCGCCTTTCGCTATGAGAATAACCGCAAGGGGATCGCCACCATTCTGGAAGAGGCCGGCTCCGGCTGCGCGATCTTCGACTACGATGGCGACGGCTGGCCCGACCTCTATCTGCTCAACGGGCGCGACCTCTACGGGCGTGGCATCCAGACGCGCAACGCGCTCTACCATAACAACGGCGACGGCACCTTCACCGACGTGACCGACAGGGCCGGCGTGCCGGGCACCGGCTACGGCCTGGGCGTGGCCGTCGCCGACTACGACAACGACGGCCGCCCGGACATCTACGTCTGCCAGTGGGGCAAGAACGTCCTCTACCATAACAACGGCGACGGCACCTTCACCGATGTAACCGACAAGGCCGGCGTGCCGGGCACCGAGTTCGGCGGGCAGTTCCATACCGGCTGCGCCTGGTTTGACTACGACCGCGACGGCAAGCTCGACCTCTTCGTGTGCAGCTATGTCAAATTCAAGCAGGAGGGCCTGCGCTACTGCAAGCTGCCCGACGGCGTCCTGAGCAACTGCCCGCCGCAGATGTACGACGGCACGCCCAGCCTCCTCTACCATAACAACGGCGACGGCACCTTCACCAACGTCACCAGGAAAGCCGGCCTTTACGTGCCTCCCATGACCAACGGCAAGGCGCTTTCCGTCATCACCTGCGATGTCAATGAGGATGGCTGGCCCGATCTGATCGTCGGTAACGATGGCGAGGAGGCGTGGCTGCTGCGCAATAACCGCAACGGCACGTTTACCAATATCGCCGCCGCCTCCGGGATAGCCTTCGCGCAGGACGGCGCGACGATGGCCGCGATGGGTATTGACCTGGGTGACTATCGTAACGAGGGCAAGCCCGGCTTCTTCGTCGCCGACTTCTCCAAGCGGCCCGACCATCTCTGGCGCAACCTGGGCAACGGCTTCTTCCAGGAGGTCTCTACGCCCGCCAAGATAGCCGACCCGACCTTCCCGACGCTGGGCTTCGGGGCCGGCTTCTTCGACTATGATAACGATGGCTGGCTGGACATCTTCGTCGCCAACGGCCACGTTTATCCGGAGGTCGAGCAGGGCACGTCCGGCGAGCACTATCTCCAGAACAACCAGCTCTTCCACAACGAGCGCGACGGCACGTTCCGCGAGACCACGCAGCAGGCCGGCCCGGCCTTTCAACTCAAGCACGCCGGACGGGGCGCGGCCTTCGGCGATCTCGACAACGACGGCAATATGGATATCCTGGTAAATAACAACGACGGCCCGCCGGTGCTCCTGCATAACAGCGGCTATCCCGGCCGCCATTTTGTGAGCTTCTTGTTGATCGGCACGCGCTCGAACCGAGACGCCATCGGGGCGCAGATGACGCTCACCGCGGGTGGCCTCAAGCAGCTGCGCGAGGTCCGCAATGGGGGCAGCTATCTCTCCTGCAACGACCCGCGCCTGCATTTCGGCCTGGGCGCCGCCACGACGGTAGAGAAGATCACAGTGCTATGGCCCTCCGGCCTGCGCCAGCAGTTCGGACCACTGCCCGCCGATGGGTTCTATGTTCTGCGGGAGGGCGCTTCCCAACCGGAGCCGCAGACCTTCCGCCCGCCGCGCCGGGAGGCCAAGCCATGAGACACGTTTTGCTCCGCTTTCCTCTGCTGATAGCGATAGGTCTAGCCGCGCTCGCCCTGTGCGGCTGCGCGAAGACGGTGGCGACGACGACGGCGCCACCCGCGCCATTGGCCGCGGAAAAGGCGCTCTTCAAGGACATTTCCGCACAGGCGGGAATCCACTTCACGCTGGGGCACGGCGGGCGCAGCCCGCTGACCATTCTGGAGACGCTGGGCAACGGCTGCGCCCTCTTCGACTACGATAACGACGGCTGGCTGGATGTCCTGCTCGTCGGCCCAAATAAAGTCGCCCTCTACCATAACGATCACAACGGCACGTTCACCGATGTGACCGCCGCAAGCGGGCTGCGCCAGAACGGCGCGTGGCAGGGCATTGCGACCGGCGACTACGATAACGACGGCAAGATGGATGTCTTTATCAGCGGCTACCGGGAATGCGCGCTCTACCATAACGAGGGCGGGGGCAGGTTCCGCGACGTGACCCAGCAGGCGGGCGTCTCCAGCAAGCTCTGGGGCGCGAGCGCCTGCTTTGTGGATGTGGATAACGACGGATATCTCGATCTCTACGTCACCCACTACGTCAAGTTCTATTCCAACAGCGTCAAGTACTGCAAATCCACCGCCGGGAACCTGTCTACCTGCGGCCCGACCACCTACGACCCCGAAAAGGGCACGCTCTACCACAACAACCGCAACGGCACCTTTCGCGATGAGACCATCAAGCGCGGGCTGGCCGACGCGCACGGCAACGCGCTCGGCGTCGCCATTGCCGACTATGATGGCGACGGCTGGATAGACCTCGCCGTCGCCAACGACCAGCTTCCCGGCGACCTCTATCACAACAAGGGGCGCGGCTTCTTTGAGAACGTCGGAGAGACCAGCGGCACGGCCTACGATACCAACGCCACCGCGCACGCCGGCATGGGCATAGACTGGGCCGACTATAACCAGGATGGCAAGCTGGCCCTCGTCGTTACTACCTATCAGCACCAGCCGACCAGCCTCTACGCGGAAACGGCGCCGGGCGTGTTCTCCGATGTCTGCTTCACGGCGGGCATCGGCCAGGCGACCGTCAACTATGTCGGGTTCGGCGCCAAGTTCTTCGATTATGACAACGACGGCCTGCCGGACGTCATCATCGCCAACGGGCACGCCATAGACAATATCACCACGATAGATCGCACCACGACCTATCCGCAGCCAACGCAGCTTTTCCATAACGTAGGCGGCGGCAAGCTGGTGGAAGCGAGCAAAGAGGGCGGGCCGGATCTCCTGCATCCCATCGTCGGGCGGGGCCTGGCGGTCGGCGATGTGGACAACGATGGGCGCGTGGATGTGCTGGTGGTGGACATCGAGGGCCATGCGCTGCTGCTGCACAATCAGGCGCCGACGCCCAACCACTGGCTGTCGCTCAAGCTGGTGGGCACAAAGAGCAACCGCGACGGCATCGGGGCGCATCTGACGGTGGAGGCGGGGGGCAAAAAGTGGCGGCAGGTCGTTTCGACGACGGGCAGCTTCATGTCGGCGAGCGACGTGCGGGCGCACCTAGGATTGGGAACGGCGGCGCGCGCCGACCGCATCGAAATTCGCTGGCCGAGCGGCCACAAAACCATAGTGAAGGACGTTCCCGCCGATCAATTTTTGACGGTGGAGGAGGATCGTGGCATAATGCCTTCAGCGAGAGGGGAGAAGTGATGATACGCCACAAAATCGGCAAGATCGTTTTGTGGGTCTTTATCCTGGCAGGGTGCGTGGGGGTGGCGACGGGCCTGGCGCTCTGGTGGAACGTGCGCGCCGATGCCCGATTCCAGGCGCATCTCCAGAGCGCCTCCCTGGAAGAGCTTCAGCGCCTGGCTAAAGAGCGCGATTGGGACCCGGAGGTCTACTATTTTCTGGGCACTAAGCTCACGGAGTCGGGGAGGCATCGGGAGGCGGTGAACGCTCTGGCCCGCTCTGCCGCGCTCAATCCCCACTCGACCGCTGCGCGCGCTGCCCTCGGCCTGGCGCTGGCCCGTACCGACCATCCCGCCGAGGCGGAGGCGGTCTTAAGACAGGCCATCGCGCTCGATCCCAGGCAGGCGTGGCCCCATTTTGCGCTGGGCAATCTCTATGGCCGCTATGAGCGCTGGGCCAAGGCAGCCGATGAGTTTGAGGCCGTGCTGAAGTTAAAGCCGGACGACCCGGAGACAGCGTATCTGCTGGGGCAATGCTATGGGGAACTATTCCAGGAAGATAAGAAGATGGATCTTCTGGAGCGGGCCGTAAAGCGCGACCCGAACAATCCGCGCTATCTCAAATCCCTGGGGAACGTCTACATCTTCTTCGGCAGGTTCAAGCAGGCGGAGGAGGCCTTCCGGCGCGTGGCGCAGCTGACCCCCGACGACCAGGAGAATCGCTATATGCTGGGGCGCGCGCTGGCCGAGCAGGCCAACAGTCCGGAGGCGTTTGCTGTGGCCGAGCAGGAGCTTACCAGCGTCGTCGCCAAAGTGCCTAAAAATCCGAGCGTCCACCTGGCGCTAGGCATCCTCTACTTCCGGCGTAACGATGCGGCCAAAGCCATCAAGGAACTGGAGCTGGCGCAAAAGCTGGGCATCACCGAGCACAAGGCCTGGCTCTATCTGGGGCAGGCGTATATGCGCGTGGGGCGCACTAAAGAGGGCAAGAAAACGCTGGCCGAGTTCCAGCGCGGCGCAACCATCGCCCGCAATGTCAGCCAGTTGGAAAACCGCCTGCTCAACGCCCCGGACGACACCGAGGCGCGTCTGCGCCTGATTCGCACCTACATAGACGATCACGACTACCAGCGCGCCCTGAATCACCTTCGCGTCATTCAGGAGAAGGATAGGAACAACCCACAGGCGCTCAAGCTGACTCAGGAGTGCCAGGCCCACATGCAGACGGAAGCACGCCGCACGCAGTAATGATCTGTCGCCCTAAACACGTCCTCACCCTAACTTCGTAGATTTCCATTTTCAGAGACTTATGATTTTGGGTAATCCCTCCCAACCGTGTTGACGCTTCTCATGGAGCGCACGCTTTTGAGATGTATCCACACGATTGGGGGTGTCTACCTGATTTTGCTCTGCGTAGGTGTTTAGGCCCGGCGCAGGTAGGCCAGCAGCAGGCGGACGAGCTCGGCGGGAGCCTCCCGGTGCATGATCTCGTAGCCGTGCGAGTTCTCCACGGGCAGGCCCAGCGTGACGGGGCGGGCCGTCAGCCCTTTGCTGGCGGCGCAGGAGGCGTCGCTGCCGCCGCGCGAGAGATATTGCCAGTGGGGCGTCAGGCCCAACTCAGCGCAGCAATCGGTCAGGATGTCGCCATCGAGGGCCTCCATGGCCGCGTAGCCATCGCGCACCCAGATGGTCGGTTGGGAGTCGATGGGAAAATCGGCCTCAGGCGTCTTCGGTCCGATCTCAAGCGCCACGCAGATATCGGCAGGCTGCGTGCGCAGCAGATACTGCGCGCCGTCCGCGCCCACCTCCTCGGAAGCCGTCGCCGCGAAGGTGACCTTGCCGGGCAGACGGCCTCCCTCCTGCCGCAACGCCTCCAGGGCCATGAGCCAGACGGCCAGATCGGCCCGGTCATCCAGGAAGTAGGAGCCGAGATAGGGGCCGATCTCGGTGACGACGCGCCGCGAAGACGACAGTACCACGCGCAGGCCGGGCCGCACGCCCGCCGCCGCCAGTTCTTCTCCACTCTTGCCGGTGAACACGTAGGCGCGCTCCCATTTGAGCGGGTGGTGCCGGGCGTGCTCGACAACGCTGGCGTCAGAGTTGGTATGGATGCACCCAAACGAGAGAATACCGGGCACGGGGCCGCTGCGCGCCAAAATCTCCACCGGCCCCTCGCCCCACTTCCAGGGATAGGCGCCGCCGACGGCTTCCACGCGCACTTTGCCGTCGTCCTCAATTTTGGTGATCATCAGAGCGATCTCGTCCAGGTGCGCCGTGACAAGGATCGGGGGATGTGAGGCTCCTGTGCCGGCAAGCTGCACAAAAAGGTTGCCCTTTGGATCGGTCGTCGGCCTGAAGTCCAGAGCGCGCAGGCGCTCGGCAAGCCAGTTGCGCACGGCGTTTTCCTGGCCGGGAGGGCCGGGCAGTTGAATGAGTTGTCGGATCAGTTCGGTCGGATTGGTCATCGGAACTCCGTTATAAACTAGGCTAGGTGCGAGGAGTTTAGCCGGAGAAAAGCCCGATTCCTGCGTTTGCAGGCCAAAACACAGCTTCAGCGGGGCTGGCCTGGCAGAGAGACAACAAAATGGCCCATCCGTGCGCAGGGATCTGCGCGCACGGATGGCCCTGTAGACACGCCTTCGCTTCTCAAGCGCCGGCGGTTAGCGCGCCTTAGCTGGCAGGAGGCGTGGGCGGAACGTTGCGCCATTTCGCCATCGCTCCACAGTAGCCGCCAAGTATGGCCGAGATCGCCGTCAGGAACAGGAACAGGCAGCCCCAACCGGCAGCCGCCTGGGTGCTGGCGGCGAAGTTGAGAGCCGCGCCCCGGGACATGGCGATAGCGCCGCCACCGCCGATCATGAACCGGCTAAACGCATGGCCGAAGGGACCCAGGAACATCCCGGCTCCCGCCGCCGCGCCCGCCAGAATCAGGCCGACGCCCAGCGACCAGACCAGCAAGCCGTTCATTGCCGCCGGGCCGGGCCGGCGTACCGGCGCGTTGGCCGCCGCAATCCAGCCGCCCAGGAAGAAAGCGCCGATGGCGATAAGGCCCGAAATCCAATCGTTATTCGGCCCCGCCGAGACGACGCCGTTAGGCCCGATGCTCAGCGTTAGGGCGGTGACCCAGTACAGGAACGTCTCGACGATCAGAAACGCCCCCAGGCCGGTCAGAAAGCCGGCCCAGATTGGCCCCCAGTATACCTTCTCCGGAATCACGGCAGCAACCGGCGCCTGTGTCATCACCGAATAACCCTCTGCTGTGACGTCCTGACGCGGTACGTGCTGTACGCTCGTGTCTGTTGTCAATGTCGTCTGTTGGTTCATCTGCTCTTACTCCTTAACTAGCCCATTCGTAAAGAACAAAAGAACATTGGATAGACGGGCTGCGATTGCGCCTTTTCTTGAATCTATTGCCCCTTGTTCTTTAATCTGTTGTAGCTTCTCTCACGTCCAAGATGCGCCGTTGGCTGCGGGCCAGAGGGCTTGCTGCGCCCTCTGCCTTCCCTGCATGCTGAATCCTACAGGATTAGGAGCAGGTGGGCAAAAGCGGATGGTTAGCAGTGGGCACCAATGCGGGTCGAACCTGGATACTATCCGAACTCTTGACCACCTGCGGAGCTGGCGCATGGCGTGGTCTCTAAAAGCTAGATCGCGCCATGTCCGGTAAGAGTATCTGACTTAGGTTAGATTTTTCTCTCCATAAAAAGAAATATACTGCCTTTTTTCGGCGATACAGGGCCCACTAGACAGGCAACCGACGCCTCTGGAGCAGACGCCTTACCCCAACCATCGGCGGAAACCGCGGAAACAATTAGCGCCGGCAATCGCGTCGTACCCATGTTCTCTCGATGGAAGAGGCGATCCATCCCATGAGGAGATAGCAGCATGCCACGACGACAAGAGCGATCCGATACTCCTGATAGCCCGAACGTTGACACTCCCGATCAGATGCGCCAGCGCCTTCCCCGAACTTCCCAGCCAGACCGTATCGAGCCCGAGGAGGTGCTGGACACCGGCCATATCCGTGTCGGCCAATCGGGCAGCGCGCTGGCGGATAGGGAGATGGGTATTACGGGGACGGGCGACCGGTTGCTGCCCACGACGGGCGAGATAGGGAACGCCAACGCAGGCCCGGTCAAGTCCTCCAATCTGGGAGACGAGGGCAATCTAGGCGATGTAGATAACGTGGATACTTCTGCCACGGGCGCTCGCGGCCTGCCAAGCATCGGCAATCTCGATCCGGCAGGCACGGGCAACGCGGGCAACGCGGGCCTGGGCAGCCCCGGCACGGCCCTGGATGCGGCTTTGAATACGCCTTCCACCGGCATGATCGGTGCGCCGACGACCGAGAGCCTGGGCACGCCGGGGGTCGGCGTGGAGAACACCGCAGGAACCGGGTATGGCGCTACCGCAGGCACGACCACCGGCGGTGGCCCGTCGGACGCAGCCAGCATGGGCCCGTCGGCCATCGGCACCGCCCCCAGCGCCAAGACCGGCAAGCCCTGAGCCTGGATGCCCTTACCTAACCCTCCATCCCCCTTCCCTAGCGAGGAACGAGCGGGCAGGGAAGGGGGGACCCGGCTTCTGCTCTCCCCTTCTCCCTTGGAGGGAGAAGGGCCGGGGAGGAGGGGAGATATGGCAGAACCCAAGAACCTGGGAGTGGGGTCTCCCCTCTCCCGCAGTGTGGATCGCTAGGCGAGGGGTGTCGCCAGGTGTGGCCAGGCGGAGGCAAGAGCCGTAACCTTGCCGACCCTGGCAGTCCATTGCAGGCCCGACCCTGGCAGTAGGGAATGGGGGGGGAGGGCGCCCCTACACCCTATACCCTACTCCCTACACCCTGCATGAGGGGCCGGGGGTGAGGGCCACAACCATCTCCGGTCGGGTCCCTCCCTTCCCTTGTAGGGTCGCCAGGTGTGGCTAGGCGGAGGCAAGGGCCTCGCAAGGCAGAGGGCCCAACCATGGCAGGCCCGTTCCTTGCAGCACCCTGCCGCCCCGAGCAGTAGGGGAAGGGGGTTAGGCCGGTTTGAGCTTCTGCCACAAACTCAGTATTGAGTAGATTGCACTCAATTCAATTGCGTGTATGGGAACTAAGTCCTGGTAGATTGCGTTATTTTATATAGGAAAGACAGACAAAAGAGGCAGTTATAAACGCGCACAGAGGCAAGGTGCCCTCCAGATGGGAGCGCCTTTCTAAAGTGAGCGGTAAATCATAGATCCCGTGATGGAGGTAGGTTTTATGGCGAAGGCAGTTGGAATTGATTTAGGTACGACTAACTCGGTTGTTGCGGTGATGGAAGGCGGTCGGCCCACCGTCATTCCCAACGCCGAAGGCCACCGATTGACGCCCTCCGTGGTCGCGTATACCAAAGACGGCACGCGGCTGGTGGGCCAGTTGGCCAAGCGTCAGGCTGTGATGAACCCGGAGGGCACCATCTACTCAGCCAAGCGCTTCATCGGGCGCAAGTGGACGGAGGTCGAGGCGGAGAGTAAGCTCGTCTCCTATAAGGTCGTCCCTGGCCCCAACGACACGGTGCGCTTCGACGTGCGCGGCAAGATGGTTGCGCCGGAGGAGATTTCGGCGGCGGTGCTGCGCAAGCTGGTGGACGACGCCAGCAAGTACCTGGGCGAGAAGGTCACCGACGCGGTCATCACCGTCCCGGCCTACTTCAACGATGCCCAGCGCACCGCCACTCGCGACGCCGGACGGATCGCTGGATTAAACGTGCTGCGCATCATCAATGAGCCGACGGCGGCCTCCCTGGCCTATGGCCTGGACCGCAAAGCCAACGAGACGATCCTGGTCTTCGATCTGGGCGGCGGCACCTTCGACATCTCCATTCTGGACGTTGGCGAGGGCGTCTTCGAGGTGCGCGCCACCAGCGGCGACACGCACTTGGGCGGCGATGACTTCGACAAGCGCATCGTGGATTACGTGGCCGAGCAGTTCCTTAAGGATGAGGGCGTGGATCTGCGCAAAGACCGGCAGGCCCTGCAGCGCCTGACCGAGGCGGCGGAAAGAGCCAAGATCGAGCTCTCTTCGGTGACGCAGACCGAGATCAACCTGCCGTTTATTACGGCGACGGCCACCGGCCCGCTGCATCTGGTGACGACGCTGACGCGTGCCAAGTTCGACGAGCTCACCCGCGATCTGGTGGAGCGCTGCCGCGGCCCCGTCGAGCGCGCGCTCTCGGACGCCGGCCTGACGGCCCAGGACATTGACGAGGTCATCCTGGTCGGCGGCGCGACGCGCATCCCGGCGGTGCAGGAGCTGGTCCGCAAGCTGACCGGCGGCAAGCAGCCCAACCAGAGCGTCAACCCGGATGAGGTCGTGGCGGTCGGCGCGGCGATCCAGGCGGGCGTGCTCGCGGGCGAGGTAGAGAACGTCGTCTTGCTGGACGTGACCCCGCTCTCCCTGGGCGTGGAGACTCAGGGCGGCGTGATGACCCGGCTCATCGAGCGCAACACCACCATTCCGACGCGCAAGACCGAGATATTCACCACCGCCGAGGACAACCAGCCCGGCGTGGAGGTCGTGGTATTGCAGGGTGAGCGCGAAATGGCGCGCGATAACCGCCAGCTCGGGCGCTTCCGGCTGGAGGGCATTCCGGCAGCCCCGCGCGGCGTGCCCCAGATCGAGGTGACCTTCGACATTGACGCCAACGGCATCCTCAACGTCTCGGCCCGCGACAAGGCCAGCGGCAAGGAGCAGAAGATCACCATCAGCGGCTCGACGAACCTGGAGAAGTCCGAGATCGAGCGTATGGTTCAGGATGCGGCCCAGCATGCTGCCGAGGACAAGCGCCGCCGCGAGGAGGCGGACACCCGCAACGAAGCCGACGCGCTGATCTATCAGGTGGAGCGGCAGCTGCGCGACCTGGGCGAGCGCGCGCCCGCGCATGTCAAGGCGCGCTGCGAGCAGTTGATCTCCGACCTGCGGCAAGCCATTCAGCAAAACGCGGGCACGGATCGGCTGCGGCCCCTGATCGGCGACCTTCAGCAGGCGGCCTACGGCCTGGGCGAGGCGATGTACCAGGAGGTGCCGATGGACGAGGCGCATCAAGGACGCACCGGCGCCAGGCCCCAGGAGCCCGGAGCGCAGGGACGCGCCGGGGAAGAGGTCATTGATACCGAGTTCACGCGTCGAGAGTAAAGGAGCGGACGGAGATGGTGGATAGCAACCAGAGCGCCCCGCCGTCCGCCCTCTCTGCCGAAACGACCGGTAGGGAGGGAGAACGGCAGGCGGCGCGTAACGCCCAGTTGGAGGAGGAGCTGGCGCGCACCCAGGATCAGAGGAAGCGCGCGCTGGCCGATCTGGAGAACTACCGTCGGCGCTTCGACCGGGAACTGGATCGCCTGCGCGAGCAGGACCGGGAAGCCATCCTGCGCGACCTGCTGCCCGTGGTGGATAACCTGGAGCGGGCGCTGGCCGCCGGGGAGTCGGGGAATCTGCGCGCCGGCATCGAGGCTGTCTATCGGCAGTTGCTGGCGGTGCTGCAGCGCAACGGCGTGCAGCCGATTGACGATGTCGGGCAGCCGTTTGACCCGGCCTGGCAGGAGGTTGTCGCCACCGCGCAGGCCGACGCTGCCGACGGCATCGTCGTCGAGGTCGTCGAGCGCGGCTACCGACTGGGAGATCGGCTGCTGCGCCCGGCCCGCGTGGTGGTGAGTCGGCATTAAGACCTAACCCAGCCCTGAAGCGGCAGGCTAAACCCTGCCGCTGTGGGGCCTACGGCCTGCTGCCCACCTACGTGGGCAGAGAAGAGGCAACGTGCGTGGCCCTGAGCCTTCAGGAGCAGGCTGCGGCCCGCTGCCCACCTACGTGGGCAGAGATCATGCTGACTGCCAGGGTCGGGCCTGCAATAATTCGGCCCTCCGCCTTGCGACACCGACGCGGGCAGAAGCACGTCCTGGCTTGTGCTCTCCCCTCTCCTTGTGAAGGAGAGGGGCCGGGGGTGAGGTCAAATTTGTGCATTTTGAGGCTATAGTATGGCGGTTACGTTTCAGGACTATTATGACGTTCTCGGAGTGTCGCGCGACGCCACCCAGGAGCAGATCCAGGCCGCTTTCCGCAAATTGGCGCGCAAGTATCACCCGGACGTGAACAAAGCGCCCGAGGCTGAGGAGAAGTTCAAGCAGATCAACGAGGCCTATGAGGTGCTGCGCGACCCGGAGAAGCGGCGCAAATACGACGCGCTAGGCCCCAACTGGCGTGCCGGACAGGAGTTCACGCCGCCGCCGGGCTATGGCTATGAGTATCGGACGGTCAGTCCGGAGGAGTTCGAGTCTGCCTTTGGCGGCGGGGACTTCAGCGACTTCTTTTCGTCGCTGTTTGGGGGCATGGGCGCCAGGACGCGCGCCCGTCGCGGCCCCACGCGCGTGCGTGGAGAGGACATCGAGGCCGAAATCACGGTGCCGCTGGAGGATGTCTATCGCGGGGCCACGCGCACCATCGCGTTGCGGGTGCCCGAGCGAGACGCCCAGGGGCGCGTGCGCGAGACTACCAAGAACTACGACGTGCGCATCCCGCCCGGCACCCCGGACGGCGCTCTGCTGCGCCTGGCCGGCCAGGGAGCGCCTGGCATGAATGGCGGCGAGCCCGGCGACCTATTTATCCGGGTGCATATTGCGCCGCACCCGAACTTCCGCGTGGAGGGGCGGGATCTGGTGACCGAGGTGCCGGTCACGCCCTGGGAGGCCGCCCTGGGGGCCGATATTCCCGTGCCCACCCTGGACGGGGCGGTGCAGGCCAAGCTTCCCGCCGGCACCGGCTCCGGCAAGCGGCTGCGGTTGCGCGGGCAGGGCCTGCCTGACCGCAGCGGCCAGCGCGGCGACCTCTACGCCGCCATACGCATTGAGGTGCCCAGGAAGCTTTCTGACCGAGAGCGCCAACTGTTTGAAGAACTGCGCAGCGCGTCTGATTTCAACCCGCGCCAGCGTTAACGAGGAGACAAGCCCGTGACGACACAGTTTATCCTGGCCCGCTATAGCGCGCGCGTGGCCCATGCCGCCGATGGGCTACTGGATAGCCAGGATCTGGCTCGCTGCACGGATCAGCACCCGGAGTTGATCCGGCGCCTCTATTGCCTGGGCGTGCTGGAGCCTGCCCTGGAGTGGCAGGGAGAGCCGCTGTTTGCGCCCGCGATGGTACGTCGGCTGCGGCGTCTGCTGCGGCTGCGCCGGGATTTAGGGCTGCCCTGGCATGGAATGGGGATGGTGGCCGATCTGCTGGAGCGCGTTGACGAATTGGAAGCGCGCGTGCGTCAACTGGAGGCCCGCCTGGCTTCCACCGACCGGGAAGCCTTCTGATAAAGGCCTCACCCCCTTTCCTCTCCCACGCTGCGGGAGAGGAGAGAGGAGAAGTCAGGTTCTCCCCTCATCCCCTTCCCTTCTCCCTTGCAGGGAGAAGGGAGAGCCGAAGCCGGGTCCCCCCCTTCCCTGCCGCGTTAGCGGCGAATCAGGGAAGGGGGCCGGGGGGTTAGGTAAGTCCACGCGTTAACCTGTCTCCGGCATGAAGGTCGGCATGATGATGCCGTTGGGCGGTTTCCATTCGCCGCGCGCCTGGGCAAAGTGAAGCTCGCAGTTCCTCGCGCCCCACCGATACATCTCCTGCACTAGCGCCCCACTATCCACCGGCACCAGAAAGACCGGCTGGCGTCCCCGATGGTGATTTAACTCCGCAAAGATTAGAGCCGCCGCCTGTGCGGGCGTGCGGGCCATGCCCGGCCCCAGCATGTTGCTGCCCGGATGGCCTACCGAAACCAGAAAGCCGTCCAGGCCGCCGCGCGCGCTTTCCAGTACGGAGGTATGCCAGATGCCGTCGCGGTTCTCCAGGAAGTAGCGGTAATCCTTATCGCGGCGGATATGATGGATCTCCTCCTCCAGCCCGACAATGGCGTCAACGTCCTCCGGCGTTGCTTCCCGGACACGCGACGCTTCGGGCGCATCATAGGAAATGCCCTCCGGCGGCACGAACAGGTACATATCCTGGTAAGCGGTGCGCGGCACGAACCCGGCCCGCGTATAGAGGGAGAAGGAGTCCAGGTTCATCGCGCTGGAGACGAGCCGCAGCGGCTTATGCTGGCCCTCGGCGATCTCGATGATCGCCCGCAACAAAAGCCGCGCCACGCCCGTTCCAAAATAGTTGGGATGCACATTCATGATGCCCAGCGAGACATGCGTGGGCCGGGGATGGTAGAAGCAGGAGCCGGCCAATCGCCCCGTGCGCGTGTTCTCTGCCACCAGGCAGCAGCCGGGATCGAGCGCCTCATAGACGGAGCAGAACAGCTCCGTGCTCGCGGGATCGCCGGTAAAAATGGGCGGGCGTCCATGGGTCTGATACCAGTAATTCGTGGAAACGTAGATCAGCTCGGCGACTTCCGACCAGTCTTCGCGCTGCATCGCGCGCAGTGAGAGCGTGGACATGACCTGGATAAACTCCTTGCGTGGGGTGTTGGCTCTATTTATTGTTCCAGCGCGCTGGCGCGCAGAAGCTGCTCCGGGCCGGTTTCCGAAACGCTCTGTGCGGGGCGCAGCAGCGTATCGGCAGGCACGCCGGAGGCGCTGGCGGCGCGCAGCAGTTGCCGGCTGGCGCTCTCCTGCTCGATACGCTGACGCAGGAAGGGTAGGCACGCCTGCGCCGCATCTCGAATGCGCTTCTCCTGGTAGGTTTCAGCATCGCCCTGCGCCAGTTTTTCTACCAGAGGCAGCGCCCTGCTGTCTCCGACCTGTTCCAGAGCTTTCAGAACGGCCAGGACAAAGTTCTCCTCTTTCGCATTTAGCGCCCTGTACATGCAGTTGCGCTGGACGTCATTAAGAAAGTGGGCGTCGCTGGCCTGCATACGCGGCAGCAGACGCAGCAGCGCCTCGATAGCGACCTTGCGAACCTCGGAATCGATGTATCCCAACGCTTCCATCAATGGCCCGACGGCACGTACATCATCCAACATGGCGAGTTTTTTAGTTGCCCGCTTTTGCACCTCTGACATTGCGAACAAGCCTATTATTGCAAGCGTACCCATTAGAGTCTGGCTTACCCACTCAAACCAGGAAAATAGACCAGGGGAAGTGATAGCGTGTATAAAGCGACAAACCACGAAAGCAATAAAAACCGCTATCAGGAAGCGGCGGATTTTCCTTCGTTTGCGGGCTTCTTTGGCTAGCGTTTCCAGCAGGGCATCCACCCTCGGGTCGTACTCAGGTTGTTCTGTCTGCGGCGGCTGCATGTCAGGCGGCTCCGGTGAGGGCGCGGGCGGCGTCGGCGATGGGGTTAAGTTCTTCTGGCTCCAGGGTGCGCGGGTCGAAGAGCACGGCGTCTTCTTTGATGCGCGCAAAGACCGGCGGCGTGTGCCGACGCAGGGCCGCGGCGATGGCGTCGGGCGAGGGCTGGCCGCTGTAGGCGCGCACGGCGACGCAGACCGTCGGCAAGTTCTGGCCGGGCAGAGAGCCGCCACCGACCTGCGACTGCTCCGGCACGAGCGTCACGGAGAAGCGGTCTGCGGGCAGGACGTCGCGCAATCGGGCGCGCAATCGCTGAGCCAGGCGGCGCAATTGCGGCTCCGTTCGCGTTAGGTAACGCAAGGTCGGAATGGCTTGCAGGGCGCGCTCCGGGTCGCGATAGAGGCGCAGGGTCGCCTCCAGTGCCGCCAGGGTCAGTTTGTCCACGCGCAGGGCGCGGGCGAGCGGGTGCTTTGCGATCCGCTCGATGAGGGCGCGCTTGCCCAGCATCAGGCCGGCCTGCGGCCCGCCTAGGAGCTTATCGCCGCTGGCCGTGACCAGATCACAACCTGCCGCGATGCTTTCGCGCAGGGAGCCCTGCGTTCCCGGCAGGCCCAGCAGGGCCGGAGCGATCAACGCGCCGCTGCCCTGGTCGTCCATCACCGGAAGGCCGCGCTCGTGGCCCAGGGCGACCAGAGCGGGCGTCGGCGTCTCCTCGGTGAACCCGACGATGGCGAAGTTGGAGGGATGGCAGCGCAGGATCAGGCCCGTGCGCTCCGTCATCGCGTTGACGTAGTCCGAAAGGCGGGTGCGATTGGTGGTGCCGACCTCAACTAGCGCGGCGCCGCTGGCCCGGATAATATCCGGCATACGGAACGCGCCGCCGATCTCGACCAGTTCCCCGCGCGAAATTAGCACCTCTTTCCCTGCCGCCAGGACTGTCACGCCCAGAAACACCGCGCCCGCGCAGTTGTTGACGACAGTGGCGTCCTCCGCGCCAGTCAACTCACAGAGTAGGCCGCGCACATGCTCGCGCCGGGAACCCCTCCGGCCTGTCTCCCGATCAATCTCGACGAGCGAATGCCCATCGGCGACCTCCAGCAACGCGTCGCGAGCAACATCCGCCAGGCGCGCGCGCCCCAGGCCCGTATGCAGCACGATCCCGGTGGCGTTGATGGCGCGCTGGAGAGAGGGCGCGGCACGGCGCAGGGCCTCCTCGGCCACGCGCGCCGCCAGTTCGGCCTCCGTTGGCAGCGCGGCCTGCGCGCCATCGCCCGTTACCCGCAATTGGGACCGCGCCTCCTCCAGCACGGCCCGCGCCGACTCGGTCAGCAGGGCGGACGGCAGGCGTTCGGCCAGCGCGCTGACGGCGGGCGCGGCCAGCAGGCGATGCACCGGCGGCAGATGGCGTAATAAGTTGGAGCTAGATTCCGGCGTCTTTTGAGGTTTCACATCCCCATTATAGCGAAAACGGCGCTCTCTGGCAACGGTATCGGCGGTCCGGCGGCAAGCCGACCCCGGCAGGAGACCGAACCTGACGTAGCGAAATGAGACGGTGTAATTCTAAAAGACGAGGAAAGTGTTATGCCCACACCGGAAGAGATACTAGAGCAATTGACCGCGCTCTCGCACTACCTGGGCGATCCGGCGCGCGATCTGGCGATCCTGGGCGAGGGGAACACCTCCGCCCGCGTGGATGACGAGACGTTTTATGTCAAGGCGAGCGGCCAGCAACTTGGCACCATTACCCCCAATGGGTTCTGCGCCATCAACTTTTCGCGCGCGCTGCCCGCTCTGGAAGGGCCGGACCTCTCCGATGCGGAGGTAAAGCGCCTCCTGCTGGAGTGCAAGGCCGACGATGCCTCGGATGTCATGCCCTCGGTGGAGACGTTCCTGCACGCCTACCTGCTCACGCTCCCCAACGTCCACTTCGTCGGCCACACGCACCCGACCGCCGTGAACGCCATTCTCTGCTCGGTCAGCGCCAGGGAGGCCATCGCAGGGCGGCTGTTCCCGGATGAGATCGTCTGCTGCGGCGTCGCGCCCTGCTATGTCGAGTACACCGACCCCGGTATCCCATTAGCCCGGCATCTTAAGTGCCGCGTGGAAGAGTTTTACGCCGAGTACGGTGAGTGGCCCAAGACGATCTTAATGCAAAACCATGGATTTATCGCGGTCGGCAAATCGGTCAAGGATGTTCAGACGATCACGGCGATGTACGTCAAGACGGCGCGCATCCTGATCGGCACCTACGCGCTGGGCGGCCCTAACTTCCTGACGCCGGAGAACGTCAACCGCATCCATACCCGCCCCGACGAGCACTACCGCCAGCGCCAGCTAGGCCAGAGATAATTTTTAACAGGATTAACAGGATTTCTCAGGATTTACAGGATTACTGAACATATAAAGGAGCCTGAGAGTGAGCGAAGAGGAAGATACGGCAGAGGATTATTGGTTGTGCGTAAAGGTACATGGTAAGCTTGGAGCGGGCTTCGTAGAGAAAGTTTACGAGAATGCGCTGCGGATCGAATTAGAGAAGGCAGGCTTGCAGGTGAGGCAGCAAGCGCCCATTCAGGTAAAGTATGAGGGGCAGGTCGTCGGGGAGTTTACGGCAGATTTGCTTGTTGAGGAAAGCCTTATCATTGAGCTAAAGGCCGCGCATACCCTCGTGCCCGATCACGAAATCCAACTGGTAAACTATCTGACGGCAACGGGAATGGATTCTGGTCTGCTCATCAACTTCAAGAGCGTTGAGGTCCGCCGCAAGTTCCGAGAGTACCGTAAAAAAAGTAATCCTGATAAATCCTGCAAAATCCTGTTCATCCTGTTGAGGCTTTTTGTTTTGGAGAGAGGACAATGAGTAGGACTGGACTAGATACCTATAAGCGTGCCGAAACTCCCGTCCCGAAGAAGATGCTGCGCTGGCATCTCTACGGCGCCGGATTGGAGAACCTGGGCAAGTCTTCCCAGCCGGAAGAGGTTGAGGTGCCCCAGTACGGCCCGGATGAGCTATTGGTGCGGCAGGACGCCTGCGGCCTGTGCTTTTCCGATACCAAAGTCATCGCGCTCGGCCCCAACCACCCGCGCATGACCGGACGCGACCTGGCGAAAAATCCCGTCACGCTCGGCCACGAGGTCGCGTGTACGGTGGTCGGCGTGGGCGCGAACCTCAAGGACCGTTTCAAGGTCGGGGATCGGTTCGTGGTGCAGGCGGACGTGTTCTATAAGGGCCAGAGCATGGCCTACGGCTACGTGATTCCCGGCGGCCTGGCCGAGTACAGCATCATCCCCAGGGAGGTCATCAAGGGCGACGAGGGATGCTATCTGCTGCCCATCCGGCCCGATACCGGCTATGTCGAGGCGGCGCTGACCGAGCCGTGGGCGTGCGTGGTCTCTGCCTACGCGCAGACGCACCGCAGCGGCATCCGGCACGGCGGGGTAATGTTCGTCCTGGGCAGCCCGGAGGCCGCCGCGCGCGAGTACGATTGGGCCGACCTGTTTGCTCCCGACCGCAAGCCGGCGCGTATGCTCCTCAGAAACACGACCGGCGGCGCGTTCCGGGGACTGGACGCCGTGGCTCAGGCGCTCTCTATTCCCATCGCGCCGGCGGATAGCGGCGATTGGGCGGCGCTCAAGGCCGAAGCGACGCAGGGCAAGGGCTTCGACGATATCCTGATCCTGGGCAGCGCGGCGCCGGAGGAAATCGAGGGCGCGGCCACTATGCTCGCCGATCATGGCATTCTGAACCTGGTCTGCGACCGGCCCGTGCCGCGCAAGCTCTCGCTGGACATCGGGCGCATCCACTATAACTGGCATCACTACCTGGGCACGAACACGAACCGTCCCGCCGACGCCTATCGCGAAGTCCGTACCGCCGACCTGCTGCCGGGCGGCACGGCCTGGTTCATCGGGGCGGGCGGGCCGATGGGCCAGATGCACGTGCAGCGCGCCGTACAGCACCGTCAGCCCCCGCGCCGCATCGTCGCCACCGATGTAGACGCCATGCGCCTGCAAAGCGTGGCCGACCGCTTCAGCAAGATGGCTCAGGAGCGCGGGATCGAACTGATTACCCTCAACCCGAAAGAGCTGGGCGACGAGAAGTTCAATCACGAGTTGCATCGGCTAGGTGAAGGGCGCGGCTACGATGACATTATCTCGATGGTGCCGGTCGCCGCCGTGATCGAGCACGCGGCGGACTTTCTGGCGGAGGGTGGATGGTTCAATATCTTCGCCGGGGTCGCGCGCGGCACGATGGCGAGCCTGGACGTCAACAGGATCATTCGCAGCCGCAACCGCTTCCTGGGCAGCAGCGGCTCGTCGCTGGCGGATATGCGCGAGACGCTGGCCCGCGTGGAGAGCGACGAGCTTTCAACCAACGCTTCGTTGGCGGCCATCGGCGGTATGGAGGCGGCGGCGGAAGGGCTGAAAGCGGTCAAGGAGGGCTGGTTCCCCGGCAAAACGCTGATCTTCCCGCACATCCATAACCTGCCGCTCACGCCGCTCTCGGAACTCAAGGAGAAGTTCCCGACCGTCTATGCCAGGCTCAAGGACGGCCAGTTCTGGACGAACGAGGCGGAAGAAGAACTGCTTCGCCTGACGGTGGCGCAGGAATCCTGACCTCACCCCCTGCCCCCTCTCCTTCGCAAGGAGAGGGGGAGCGTCTCTCGCTTCTTGCGGGCGCACACTGATGACACAAGAGAGCCGAGAAGTACGCAGACAATTGAACCGAATACTGCGCGGCCTGAATAGCCTTATGCCGGGTGAGGAGCAGGCAGCGATGGAGGAGGCGCGGGCGCTGCCGCCGGAAACACTATTGCAACTAGTGCGCCTGGCGGAAACGAAGTACCGCAGGCGCTTAAAGATTTTCACTGTGCTCGGTCTTGGTCTGTATTTTATCGTTATGCTGCTTGTTCCGAGTATGCTCGAACCGTTTCACCTGGCGCAGGGTTTCGTAAGGCTTACCCAGATCGCTGTGTTGCTTATCTATGGTATCTGTCTCAATGCCTCCCTGATGAAGCAAGCGCGGCGGAATCTGGCAGTGCTGCTACAGGAGAGTCAGGATAAGCGCCTAGTGCCGAGCTTTCTGACGCTGATTAAGACGAAGGATGGGACCATAGATAAGCAGATTGCGCAACCGCTGAAGAGGCTGCTGCCGGAACTGAGCAAGACCGATGTGAGGGAGTGGACGCCGAAGCAAAAAAAGGCGCTGCTCGATGTGCTGACAGAGCCGTTCAAGGACGTGGAATTGACGCTTGGCGTGCTGAAAGCTTTGGAACGGACCGGTGACGAAAGCGCGCTTGCCCCGGTGCGGGGTGTAGCTCAGATGGCAGTTATCTCGCTGGCCCTCAAAAAGCGTACGAATGGCAGGCAGAAGGGGTGGCGGATGCAGCAGGCGGCGCAGGAGTGCCTGGCGGCATTGGAGGCGCGCATAGAGTCGGAAGGGCGAATGTTACTGCGCGCCTCCGACGCCTCCGGGCTGCCTTTGGAGAATACCTTAGTACGGCCTGCGGAAGCCGGTCCTGATAGCGTGCCCGCCGAAGAGTTGCTGCGCGTTCCGGACGCGGCACTACCGGCGCAAGGGACGGAGGAGCGCCGCTGGATAGAAGCCCCACAACCGGACGCAGGCGCAGCGCAGGTGAAGGTTTCGGAGGGGAAGGAATGAAGCGTTTGCAGGATAGGGTCGCTATTGTGACGGGGGCCGGGCAAGGATTGGGCGAGGCGATTGCCCGGCGCCTGGCGGCGGAGGGCTGCCGCGCCGTCACGGTGGCGGATATGAATTTCCCGAAGGCGCAGGCCGTCGCCGACTCGATTGCTCGTGAGCACGACATGCAAACGCTCGCCACCCATACGAACGTGACCGACGAGGCGCAGGTGGCGGATATGGTGCGCCAGACGGTGGAAAAATTCGGCTGCCTGGATATTCTGGTGGCTAACGCAGGCATTTTGAAAGCGTATGATATAACCGAGTTTCCGGCCTCTGAGTGGCGGGCCGTCATCGAGGTCAACCTGGTCGGCTACTTCCTCTGCGCGAAAGAAGCCGCGAAGGTCATGGTGGCGCAGCAGCGCGGCAACATCATCCAGATAAACTCCAAGTCGGGCAAGAAGGGCAGCTTCCGCAATAGCGCCTACTCCGCCAGCAAGTTCGGCGGCATCGGCCTGACGCAGAGCATCGCCCTCGACCTGGCTCCCTACGGCGTGCGTGTCAACGCGGTCTGCCCCGGCAACCTGCTCGACGGCACGCTCTGGCAGCAGAGCCTCTATGAGCAGTACGCGCGTACGCAAGGCATTACGGTCGAGGAGGTGCGGCGCAAGTACGAATCGCAGGTTCCGCTCGGTCGCGGCTGCACTTACGACGACGTGTGCAACGTGGTCGTCTTCCTCGCTTCCGACGAGGCCAGCTACATGACCGGGCAGGCCATCAACGTCACCGGCGGTCAGGAGATGCGCTGACAGGACGGGCGCGGTAAGGGCCTGCCGTTCGCGCGGAGGCAGAGACGATCATGCGGGCACAGAGGCGTAGGTGGCGGTGGGCTTGGCTCGGAACGGCCTGTTGCGGCGGCCTGACCGCGCTCCTCTGGTGGGGCCAATCCCGAGACGGGCGGCTGCTGGCGCGTGCGACACGCGTGCCGTTCCATCTCAGGGCAGCGGACGACTCTCTTCACTGGCTTTCCGATAGCACGTTTCTGGTGTTACACCGTTCCCCGAAGCCTTATGCAGCTTATGTGGATGCGAAGACGGGAACGGAGAGGCGAGTGCCCAGCCTCGAAAGATTGTTGCAGGGATATTGGTGGGGCAATTGGTGGAGCATAACGCTATCGCCGGACGGCCATTGGCTAGTCGGGTGGGAACCTGAGATAGCGCACGATACGAATGGTGAAGCAGCCGTTGAAAAAGGGACTATGAAGGCTGCTTTTCTGGATGGCTCCCGCGTCATCAAGCGCATCCCCTCTCCAGAAGATAAATGGAGTTCCGGCTCTGTTAATCCTTTGTGGCTGCCTGATAGCCGGCACTGGGTCGTTCTATTGGCTGGACAACAGGGCCTTTATGCAATGGTCGAAAGCCTGAACGTTCCTGGTATCCTTCAGAAAGTGCCTATTGGTTATCCGCAGGGGATCACGGGCATGTCTGCCTTTCTCGGAAGCCGACTTCTCGGCAGCACGGGGCCGGATCGCATTCTGGCAACGCCGTTTTATGCGGCTCCCTCGGTAAGCAAAGGGCCGCAGAGACGCATCAGTTTTTACGAGTTTAGCATCCGTCCAGGGGCAGGAATCAAAGACGTGCGGCAATATACGGTCACACTGCCCAAAGGCCCGGCTCCGCATAATAGGGATGTTGCATTGCGTGCTGGAGAAGAGGTTGCGTTATCACCGCAAGGCGACCGTCTAGCCTGGCTGCTGCATCTTCGGCAAGAGCCAGACCGAATGACGCGCTTTCTGAGTCGGTGGATTCCCTGGCTGCGCCGAGCGCCCAAAGGAGCTATGGTTCTACGTACCAGCAGGTTAGATGGCAACGATATACAGGATGTCGGGTATATGCAGATTCAGCCGGATGAATTTCTGCGCTGGTTTCAACCGTACCGGCTGCAATGGCTGCCCGGCGGCAAGCGATTGAGTTTTCTTTATAAAGACGCTGTGTGGACGGTTCCAGCAGACTGAATACCTAACTCAAGTTGCTACCTTGCCTCTTCGAGAAGGCAAACGGTGATGCAAAAGCCGGTTTCCAGAGCGATTCTCTCTCAAACGTGTTCCTAGGTAGCAACTTGGGTTACCTACATAGACGCACCGGTTAGACCTCGTACTAAGCCCTAGAGATGCCGGGCACGGAAAGTACCCGGCTAGAGGGCGGCTTTGCCGCCAACCGTCCTGCGGACGGAAAACCCTGCGGGACAGGTGCGTCCGCCAGTCGCAAGGCAAAGGCGCGAACCGTTGAGCGGCGTCCCTGGCAGTCGCTTGGCCGTAGGCCCTGGAGCCGGGTACTTTCCGTGCCCGGCTAGGGCAGGGTGCGACTTTTCATTGGTTTCTCTATAAGCCGTTCTTCAGTCCGGAAACGGGATATAGGCCGTATCGGTTCATCGTATTGAAAGGCAAGCATGTTACACCGGTACTGGATCAAGTTGAAGGAGACGCAGGCAGGCTCGGCGCATCTGGGATACGGCGTCACCGCCTACGATTATCACGATGCGCTGCGCTTACTTCAGGACCGCGTATTTCGCGATTCTGCTTTGCCGTCCATGCATGAGGTCGTTGAGGATATAGACGTTTCCACGCTAGACCCAAACCATATCCTCCCAAACATTGGCGTTCCCGCACGCCGGGGCGTCTGGTATCCCAATCTCGAATAATACCCATTTCGGCTATTGAGCGCTCACGTTGTCCGGCCAGGTAAAGAATGGGGAGAGCTTAGCAAGGAGCAAGGCCATGCAAGGGCAATATCAAGGCGGCGTCAGGGCTTGCAGGCGTCTTGAGCGGCGGCTGTTCTGCGCGGTAGGGATGGCGCTCTGGATGCTAGGGCTACTGGTGGGCGGTGGGCCGGCGGCGTGGGCACAGCAGGCACAGGCGCCCTTCGTCACCGAGTACCAGATAGACCGCGACGCCGTCGAAGTGCCGTTTGAATACTTCAATCACCAGATACTCGTGCGCGGGGATGCCGATACCAAAAAAGACCTCACGCTCCTCTTCGATACCGGCGCTACCTCGCCCGTCCTGGATAAAAGCCTCGGCCTGGTCAGCTACCACCTGGGCGATAGCGTCATCCATGAGGCCGAAGGGGACGCGCCGGGGGAAACCGTCTGGCTGGATAACCTGCGGCTGGGCGGGAAGGAGGGCGACGTTCGCGCCCATAACATCCCGGCGCTGCTGATGGACCTGTCGCAAATGTCGCAGGTGCTGGGCCGCAAGGTAGATGGCGTGGTCGGCCTGTCGTTCATGGCCGGGTACGTCGTCGAGATAGACTACCAGCAGCGCCGCCTGCGCTTCTACCACCCACGCTATTACAGCGTCTCCCAGCGCCAGCCGGACAACCGCCGCGATTTCCTGTTTGACCTGATCGCGTCCACCGAAAAGGGGCATCGAAGCCTGGTGCATGTCACTGGCAAGCTCCACGGCAGCTACGACTACGAATTCCTGCTGGATACCGGCTTTGGCGGCTATGTGAGCGTAGCGCTGGCCGCCGCGCAGGAAGCGGGCCTGTTCCGCCAGACGACGCCGCGCCTCTACTCTACCTCCTACAGCGTCAGTCATCGGTTTCGCACCGCCAAAATCCGCGCTCCCTTCCTCATGCTGGGCGAGATCAACCTTTCCAATCGCGTTATTCAGGTGGACTTCCGCAACGCGGGCACCTATGGACAATCGGGCATCATCGGCAACCGCTTCCTGCAAAACTACCGGGTCACGCTGGACTACCTGCGCCGCAAGCTCTGGCTGGAGCGCATCACGACCAAAGAGGAGCCGGATGAGGCCGAAAAACCGGCGCTGGGCCTCTCTATCCGCACGGACGGCAAAACGGTCTCCGTTGAGAAGGTCGCCCGGTATTCCCCGGCGGACACCTCCGGCGTGCATCCCGGCGACGTGCTGGTGGCGATCAACGGCCAGCCGGTGAGCGAGATGAGCACCGTACAGGTCGCCAATCTGCTGGCCTCGCCCCACGGCGCGATGACCCTGGCCCTGGCGCGCGGCGCCAACCCCACCGACGGCACGGGCGGCGACTTCTATTCGCTGACACTCCAGCCGACCTCGCCCTTAGACTGGGAGGCTCCCCGCCTTGTCCGATAGGATGGCTGAGCCGCCGCCCGAATTTATTCCTCCGACGCCGCCGGTGACGCAGGCCCCCGCCTCCGCCTTTGTCTGGTGGGGCCTGGCCTGCCTGGTGGCCGCGCTCAGCCTGGGGATCGGCACGGCGCTGGGCGCGCAGGGAGCGGCAGGCGGCTGGGCGCGCAATGGGCTGGCGATCTCGGTGGCGCTGGTGGTGGCGGGCGCCGGGCTGTTTATCGCTCAGGCGCGCTATACCTTCTGGCGGCGCACCGCCGGGATCGTGGCGTTGGCGCCGGCGCCCGGGGAGCGCGATGCGCGGGAAATGCCGGACGCAAGCGAATTGGCGCTTCGCCAGATGGATTTCCTGCTCGGCCTCTGCATGGCGCTGCTGGCCGCGATCCTGCGGCTGGCCCCATTACTGCAAAGCCTATCGGCCCGCGAATTGCAGTTTATTGCGGCCCTGAACGGCGGTCCTGCGCCAGCTTCTCCGGGCTTCAGCCCTCCCCTGAATACCTGGCTGGTGAGTCTGTGCCTGCGGGCGCATACGGCGCTCGCCGGCGCCAGGGCAGAGCTGCCGCCCGCCTGGATCGTGCGCTTGCCTGCCTTTCTCTTCGGCGTTTTTGCGGCGTGGGCGCTGTATGCGGCGGCGCGGCGGCACATGGAGCGCATGGCGGCGGTTGGGGCGGCGGCGCTGTTGGCGCTGTCTCCGGCGGCCATTGATCTCTCCACACAGGCGCACGGCTCTTCCGCGCTGCTGTTCTTCGCCATCGTCCTGTCCTACTGGCTCACCCCGGCGCTGCGCACCAGCTCGGCGGCGGCCTGGATGTGGTGGCTGGCCTGCGCTGTCCTGGGCGTCCTGGCCCATCCCTACTTCGTCTTTGTCCTGGTCGTCAACCTGATTTTCATTATCGCGCTGGCCGTCTGGGTCTACCGCTCGCTGCTGGATCCGCCGCGCGCCCGCGCGCTCGTCGAGCAGGCGATTACGCTGACGATTGTGTGGATGCCCCTGGCGCTCAGCGGGTACCTGAGCCTATGGCCTGCCGCGCCAAAGCCAGGCACGCTGGCTGTCGTCCCCGAGACAGCGCTGCGCGCGCACGCGATCGTGGTTCCGCTGCTTCAGAGCTGGGGCGGCGTGCCGCAGGGCGCGCTGTGGACGGTGTTCTGGATCGCCAGCCTGATCCTGATCCTGCTGGGCATCCGGCATCTGGTCAGAAACGTCTCCTCGTCGGCGCTCTATCTGCCGCTGATGCTGGTCGTGCCGCCGCTGCTTGCAGAGATCCTCCAGCTCCGCCTGGCCACGCTGGCCAACTTCAGCTTTCTGCTTCCGGCCTTCCTGACGCTCGTCGCCTGCGGCCTCTGGCACCTCGCGCTCTGGACGTTGGGGCCTCGGCCCGAGCGCGCGGTCTACCAGGCGCTGGCCTTCAGCGTGGGCGCAGCCGGGTTTGTCATGCTGACCCTCTCGGGGCTATGGCAGGTGCTCCTGCTGCCCAGGCAGGGCTATGAGGGCGCGGCGCAATGGCTGCTGGGGCAGTCCACGTCAGGGCGCGCTATCGTCAGCGTCGGCGCGGGCGGCGAATTCCTGGACCGCTATGGCCTCACGGTAGAGCACCCCGCCAACGCGGCAAAACTGCGCGCCCTGCTCAAATCCAGCAAGACGCTGTTCGTCGTGGACATGGGGCGACAAGAAAATCCCGGCGTGCCGCCCTCCGACCTGCCCGCCTTTATAGAACATGCGGCCAAACAGACGGTCAAAGTATTTCCAGGACGCTACGCTTACTGGCCCTACCGTTCCCTCGACGACGACTCGGATATTACGATCTACCGCCTGGAAAGGAGATGAGCAAGGGAAACATTAGCCTGGCCCGCTCCAGCAGGCTCCCATGTTAAGCGGCCTCTGACCCGGCGCATCGCAGACAAGCAGAAGCCGACACCATGACCTGGCACGATGCCGGCTTCCAGTAGAGAACGTGTTGCTAAAGCCAAGCGACACAGGGAACGTCCCAACAACGCTTACGCCTGACTTAAGAGAGAACAGGCGTGCTTCCCTCTTACTGCCCCGTCTCCAGGTGGGTATAATCTCCCGTTTCCAACTGACGGCGCATTGCTTCTTCGATCAGCGGCCTCATTATCTGTTCGTTCGCGTAGGCACCATCAAGATCGTTGCCGGGAGCGGGCCGAGCCAACTGGCCGCGCATTGCTTCCACGCTGCTAATGCCCTGCAGCACGGCGCTGTCCTGAGAGAGAGATTTGCCTTGAGAGGCGATGCTGGACCTAGGTTGGAGAGCGGCATCCTGAGAGAGATCCTTGCCGCGATGGATCATGAGGGGCCTAGGTTGGAGAGCGGCATCCTGAGAGAATTTGGGATGGGTCACCGAGTTCTGTCCCGGCATGCTGATAAGCATCGCCAGCGTAGCGGCAGTAACTATGAAGTTGATGGCCATGAAGGACCTCCTTACTCAAAACTCCGGAAGACGCCGATATTAGCGGGTAGCCTCAGGCTATGATGGAATGATAGCACATTTTCCATCATAGCCCAGGCACACGACCGGCGTTGTCGGTATGGCATTACCAGACCTGTCGGATGGTGACGCTCCTCGTGCCGCCCGAGCCGTTGTGGATGTGGAAGACGTTCGGGACGTGTGAGGCCGCCCCCGCTAACCCCGTCTCGAGCCGTACGGTGCCACCGAAGCCTACGTAACAGAATATTACGCCTCCTCCGGTCGAGTAGGTAAACCCGGAGGTGTAGTTGGCGCCAGAGGCGCCGCCCGAGGGAATCGTGGGAGAGCTTGGAGCGTTGTCGCCCGTCCAGGTCAGGCCGCTGGAACCGGGCGTGTATACCGCATTGACGAATCCCGCGCCCTCATTCGGGAAGGTGTTACAGGTACCCGAGATCTCAACGGGCGAATTACTGGCGGCGATTGCGAAGTCGGGCGTATTACCCCCATTGACAAGAGTGTACGAAGTTTGGAAAGCGTTGGGCACTACGGAATAGGCGTAGGCCCGGCTGGCGCAGATGAATACCTGCACCAGGATGAGGGCAGCCGTGAGCAGGGCTGCGGGTCGTGCAAATCTTCGCGCATTGAACGTGACTCGATCCATTTGTTCCTCCCTATCCTTTACGGTAGCCGAGAAGCGCATCACTTCCCGGCGATGGCTGCTGGATCGTCCAGCAAGCTTGTTGGAAACGGCACACTTCATTGACGAGACATCGGCGAATGAGCCGAGGGGGAACCGGTGTGCCGTCGGTTCGGTTTGATGAGCACACTGCGGTAGCGTAGCGCCAGGCCTAGCGCTGCACCGCCCGTGAATAGCGCCGAGAGCAGTTGCATTCTTCGTTCACGCTGGACGAGCGCTGCATGATCGATAGGTTTCACAGAACGCAGAGACGGTATGATGAATTTATTGTTCTTGATTTCGAAATGGGGAGCAAATCCCTGGAAAAGAAACCCGATCCCGAGACAAGCCCATAGCAGGCTGGTCAGCACGTCCAATCTTGACCGGGTTCGGAAACTATACGCTAAGAGGGCAACTGCAACGCACAGTACGAGGATGCCCATGCCGATAAAGAGATAGTCCGGATGCACGTTCGCCGTGTTCTCCTTTCCGCGCACAAGGAGGCCCCCCAGGGCTGAGTGCTCTGGCGTATTCGCCTCCTGGCAGGAACCAACCGGCCCTGCGTGGGCCCGTTACGAGTCAATCGCCCGGTGTGTTCGATTTTGCTTTTAGGGCTGGGTCGATGTCCCTTTTGTAAGCGTGCTACTGACCAAGAGAACGCGCCACCTCCCGGTGAGCGAGAATGCGGTTGAAGCAATCTGCTAAGAGAGGAGGCAGTGCTGCAAACGCCGCCAATTTAGCGGAAATGAGCGATATAGTTCGTGCAGTAAATGATGCGGACACGCAAGTAAAATTGCGGTATGCTTGGAGTATAACACGAGGTAAATATGCTGTCAAGGCATTTATTGACATAATTTGGGTTAATTTTGAATCGGCCAAGCGGCTTTTTTCGGATCTGTATCTACGCCCTCCCTATGACGCCAGAGGAAGCGTTCATTTGTAAGAAATGCGAGGAATTTGCTATGGTTGGCCCGGACGATATGACGTTATACAGGCAGGTAGAGCCTGCTGTTGATGAGGAAGGCGCGCGCTACCTCTCTTTTGATAGGGTGGCCCATGAGTACGATGAAACCCGTTACCTGCCGCCCGCCGTGCAGGAGCAGGCCGCGCGGCTGCTGCGGGAGGTGGCGGCGCTTGCGCCCGGACAGGCGCTGCTGGACGCGGGCGTGGGCACGGGACGCTTTGCCCTGCCGCTGGCCCGATTGGGCGTGCCGGTCGTCGGCGTGGATATCTCCTTGAAGATGATGCGGCGGCTGGAGGCAAAACGAGCCGGGGAAGAGCGGGCCGGCACGCCGCTTCCGCTGCGGCTGGTCCAGGGCGACCTGCGGCGGCTGCCCTTTGCCTCGGGCGCGTTCGGGGCGGTGCTGATCGTGCATATTCTGCACCTGATTGTGGACTGGCGGGAGGTGCTGGCCGAGATACGGAGGGTGCTGGCGCCGGGCGGCGTGCTGCTGCTGGGCCAGGAGGGCAGCGGACGGCGCGCGCTGCCAGTACGCGATAAGTATTTCGAGCTGGCGCGGCAGCGGAACATCCTGCCGGCGCACCGGGGCGCACAGAACATCGAGGAGGTCTGGGAGTTTCTGCGCGCGCAGGGCGCGCAGGTGGAGCGCGCGGGGGCGGGGCCGGTGCGATGGATGGCGCGATTGCGCGTCGCCGATACGTTAGACCGGCTGCGCCGCCGCACCTGGTCCACGCTCTGGTCGCTCCCCGACGCCGACCATGCCGAAATGATGGCGGAAACCGAGGCGTGGGCGCGGCAGATGTATGGCTCGCTGGAGACGGCGGAAGAACTGGAGGCCAAATTCGGCGTGTGGACGGTGCGCTGGCCCCACGGGTAATAAGACGACGGGCTAAAGCCCTTCGCTTTATAGCCTTCGGCCTAGTGGCTGCCAGGGTCGGGCCTACAACGGACTGCCAGGGTCGGCCCTACAAGGGCTCGGGCCCCTGCTCGGGTCGGCGCTGCCATGGTTCGCGCCTCCGCCTAGCCACACCTGGCCACAGCCCTCCGCCTGGCGACACCTTTGTGGACAGGTACCGCCTGAGAGCCTGGTACGTCTCCCCGTAGGGGCAGACTGGGCCGTTAGGCCACACAGCGAGGGAATGGATTCCCTTGTGGCAGAGGTGCCGAACGGTGTACCTACCCTTTCTGAGGGGAGAGACTTATTGCGCCAGGGCTTTGAGAACGTCCTGCGTGATCTCCAGCGTGCGAGTAATGTCCTCGGGCGTGTGCGCGGCCGAGATAGAGCCCTGCTTGGTCGGCAGCGGGAAGTGATAGACGCCCCGATCTATCAGCGCGCGGCGGTAAGCCAGGTCGAAGTCCATAGCGTGATTCTCGGCGATGTCGTGCCAATCCACTGGCACATGATCCATGAAGTAGGCGCAGAACGCCGATCCCTGCCGCGCTACCGTCGCCGTCACCCCGGGCTCGCGGAAGAGCGCGACCAGGCCCGCCTCCATCTGCGCGCCCAGCGATTCGAGATAGGGATAGAGGGCCTGCTCGTCGCGGATCAGTTTTTCCAGAGTCGCGATTGCTGCCGCGACCGGAATTGGGTGGGCGTTGTAGGTGCCGGCGATCAGCACCCGCCGCGCCGGGTCGGGATCGTTGAACCGGTTCATGATGTCCGCGCGGCCCGCCACTGCGCCGAGCGCATAGCCGTTGGCGATGGCCTTGCCGAAGACGCTCAGGTCGGGCCGGACGCCCGCGAGGCTTTGGTAGCCGCCCAGCGCGTGCCGGAACCCGGTCTTCACCTCGTCCATCACGAAGACGACCCCGTGCTCGTCGCACAGCTTCCGCAACCCCTCCAGGTAGCCGGGCTGCGGCTTGACCACGCCGATGTTTTGCAGGATCGGCTCGGTAATCAGGCAGGCAATCGGGTAGGTCTCCATCGCCCAGGCCGCCGAATCCAGGTCGTTAAAATTAAGGACGTGGACCTTGTTGGGCGCATCGTCCGAGGTTCCCGCCGACATCGGCACGTAAGGATATTCCCCGCGCCGGACGCGCGGGCCGATCTGCTCTAGCGGGGTCATGACGTTGCAGGCCACCTCGTCATGCCAGCCGTTGTAGCCGCCCTGCATCACGATGATGTGCTGCCGTCCCGTCCAGGCGCGCGCCAGGCGCATGGCATGGTAGGTCGCCTCCGAGCCCGTGTTGGTGATCTGGACGCGCTCGGCGCTGGGCACGCAATGGCAGATCAACTCGGCCAGACGGCCCTCCCAGGGGGTCGTACCGGTGCCCATCAGCGACTCGTCGGCGTCGAGCGAGCGGCGCACGGCGGCGTTGACCTCCGGGTCGTTGTGCCCCAGCAGGAACGGAGCGAACGCGGCGTGATAGTCAATATACTCGTTGCCGTCCGCGTCCCACATCCGGCTGCCGTGCGCGCGCACGAAGGCGATCTCGGGAACCGTCTTGCGGTTGAGCGAGGCGACTCCGCCGGGCAGATACCGGCTGTTACGCTCAAAGAGCCGGACGCTCTCCGGCCTGGAAATTGGTGGCGACATGCTTCCTCCTACTGCAAACAAAACCGGAAATCCGCCCCGGCATGAAGAGCCGACGCGGATAGGATTTCCCCTTGCGCAAACAAAACGGCAGCCTACCGCGCTCCGCTTGGTCCTGCCCTATTATAGACCAATCTCGGCGCGATAGGCTACCGGCAGCGTAGATACACCGGATAATCCGGCCCATTACCAGGCATTTGCCTGGCGTTTATTGCGTTACTGCATGCGCCCTCTAGTAGGTGTGGGACCTCATGTGACGCCTGGTCCTGTGGAAGGAGGCCGCATTGAGCGTGCTCCAGACCTGGCGCGCATGGTTGTAATGTGTTATCAGCGTCGGCAAGGTCTGTTGGGCAAAGCCCTTTACAGCCGGGTCACTGCCCCGCTTCTCCTCCGTGCGGAATAGGGCGACCGTCGCCTTATGGGCAGTTACCTGGGCGCGCATGTAGGCTTTGTCGAAGGCCGCGCCATGCAGCCGGGTCAGCTTGTTGATGATCCCTTTATGGGACGCATCGGTAGCCGTAGGCAGTGTCACATTCATGTTACCGGCAATCTGCTTGAGCTGGTCGTTGGCCTTGGTGTGGTCGTTCACCATCTCCTGCGCGAACTGCTTGACCTCTGGATTGGAGGCCTGCTGAAGCGCCAGTTGGCTGCTCTGCACCTCAAACATCCCGCCAGCAGCCGCGCGTGTCATAAACTTTTGATCCATCGCGTTCAGGGCGGTCCGATTCTGGGCCATGTTGGAAGCCCTGTTGTTGGTTCTGGTCTGGCCCGCATACGCCCAGGCCAGAGCGGCTGCCACTCCCACCAGAGTCAAAGCGGCAGTCACTGTTATGCGTTTGATCATCCTGGATCTCCTTTCTGTGCGTGCCTGCATCGGGGCAGGCACAAACGTTCCATAGCGCTGACGGCTATAAGGCGGTATTAGACCCTCTGGTGTTCCCACTCTTTGTGCCCAGTTCTGAAATGCGGATCGCGGCCTCCACATCCGCGTAGCGACCGGTACAGAGTCCC
Source organism: Chthonomonadaceae bacterium (assembly GCA_035650735.1). Lineage (GTDB taxonomy): Bacteria > Armatimonadota > Chthonomonadetes > Chthonomonadales > Chthonomonadaceae > DASRGL01. Next base: position 12,751 of record DASRGZ010000052.1, on the reverse strand, counting down.
AGCGTTTCGATTTTAGCGCGGACGGCGGGGTCGAGGAGGGCGTGCAGCTCCACGTCGCGCACGTCCTCTGTCTGCTGTGCGGGCGGTAAGGGGCGGGCATAGTCGGTGCCGGGGTGGAAGTAGATTTCGACGGCGGTTCCGTTCAGGCGCTCCAGCAGACGCAGCAGGTAGGCCGCGTTCATATTGCTGCTCTGGAGGTGACCGTAGACGCGGTCGCAGAAGAAGGGCGGCCTGCCTCCCAGCGTCTTGCGGGCGCGGAGGACGCGCAGGTTGCGGCGGCGTAAGACCCGCAGGGCCAGCAGTGCCGCCGTGTTCAGGTTGGGGCCGTCGCCCCCGTCGCGCAGGTGCGCGCGCAGCTTCTCGTGGGGAATACGCAGCCGGTGAACGCCGTAGCGGTCGCAAAGATCGAGCAGGTAGTCCCAGACGACCGGGTGCATGTGAAAATGCTGGTGCCCATCTACGTGCGACCAGGGCAGGCCCGTCTGCGCAAACCGCTCGAACTGCGCCTCCATCTCCCGCCGCAGTTCCCTTCGGGCCGCGCGAGAAAAGGCGTAGCGCAGCCCGACACGCAGGGGGTCTGCGCCAAACTTGCCCTGTGCGCCGAGCAGGTGAGGGATCTCCTGTGCGGGCAGCACGGCCTTATCGAAAGTCGTGACGACATGGAGCCCGACGCCCAGCGTCGGCGTGCGCCGCGCGATGGCGACGGCCTCCCGCCAGCCCGCTTCGGCAACCATCAGGCTTGCGCTGGTCAGCACGCCCTCCCGGTGCGCCCGCAGCACCGCCGCATTCACCCGCGCCGAATAGCCAAAATCATCGGCGTTGATAATGAGATGCTTCATGCTTTATGCACTGTGGACGGCTCCGGACGCTTCTTCTGTTTGGCCCGGCCAGGCATACATACCGACCTTGCAGCATTCCTGAAAGCCAAGCCGCCGATAGACGCCCTCTCCCATCTGCGAGGATTGCAGGGTGCCGATGCGGTAGCCCAGCGCACGGGCCTCTTGCAGGCAGCGGAGCACGAGCGCTGCCGCGATGCCCTGCCGCCTGGCCTCGGGAACCGTAGCGACGCAGTAGATGCCCGCGACTCCAGCATCCAGGTAGAGGGACGCGCACGAAACCGGCTTGCCGTGCTGAGCCGCCAGGAAGTTCCGCAGCGGCAGATCGCTTCCAAAGCCGAAGCGACCCCAGGCGGCTCCAAACGCCTCGCCGAGGGCTGGAGGTATCTCATAGCCGACCGTCAGGGCGTGCGTCCACTGCTGGAGCGCCGCTGTGTCGCCCACTTCCTCTATCCGCACGCCCTGCGGCATGGGGATAGAGTCGTTCATTGCTTCCAGGTCTATCGCCATGCCGGGCATATTGGCGATCTGAGCCAGGCCTTGATTTTGGAGGCGGGTTCCCAGGTCGGCGGGCTGGTCGCTCGGGCAGGTCCACCAGAGCATTGGCAGGCTGCGCGCCTGGAAATAGGCCAGCGTCTCTGCGATCTTCTCCTCTGCCGCCTCCGGCGCAAACCGCGTGCGCATCATGCCGTTGGCGAGAGGATGGGGAATGCCGGTGGCAAAGCGAATGCCTTCCGTATTCTCACGGACTTCCGACCCCGGCATGAAACGGATGAGTTGCGCAAATACTTCCCACAGGTTGATCTCGAGTGCCCGGATCAGCGCCGCCTCCGAGAAATCCGTCAAGACCTGGCTCATCGTCTCGTTTCCTTTCCGCAATTTCTGCTTGTTTCGCCGGAAACCCGCCTGGTTCCTTGATTTACGCCTCTGCGTCTTCCAGAAGGTAGCTCTCAAACGTGGCGCACTCCTGAAACCCCAACCGCCGGTAGAGGCCATACCCGCTCTCGGTTGAGCTCAGCGCTCCAACCCGGTAACCGTCGGCGCAGGCCGCGCGCAGAGGCGCCAGCGTTAGCGCCGTCCCGAAGCCCTGCCCCCGCGCCTCCGGTAAAACGCCCACATTGTAGAGGCCGGCCACGCCCGCCCCGCAAAAGAGACTGGAGCACGCCACGGGCTTGCCCTGCCAATAGCCGCAAAAGTACCGCTGTGCGGGATGCGTGTCCCGCATGCGCGCGAACGCCTCCGCGATGACAGGCTGCGCCGCCTCCGAGGTCCTGAAGACGGCGGTAAAGACGCTCTGCCATGCCGCAAGCGCCCCGGCATCGCGCGCTTCCTGGATCGTCAACTCGGGAGGGGCCGGACTATCCTCCGGCAGCGCCAGCAGGTCTATCGCCATGCCGGGCATCGCGCGGCTGGGGTAGAGGCCGTAGGCTTGCAGCTCGCGACCCAGACTCGCCGGCTGCGTGGAGGGCCCAACATGCCAGACCATAGGCAGATGTCGGGCTCTGAAGTAGCCAATCGTCTCTGCGATGGCGGCATCCAGGCAGCTTTCCATCAATCGGGCGCGCAGGACGCCGTTGAGCCAGGGGAAGGTAACGCCGGTGGCAAAGTACAGGATGTCTGCGCTCTCGTGCCATTCGGCCTGCGGCACGGCGGCGACGAACTGCTGCCACCAGGCGATACCGTTGGCTTCGAGGGCCGCTGCCAGTACCGGGGCGGGAACTTCCATCACAACCTTATATCGCGCTCCATTCGAGGGGGCTACATCTCAGCATTGCCATAAGCGCACGCGAAGCTTACGGGCGCAATCCTTTCTCTCGCAGCAGCGCCTCGGCCCAGGTAGCGTCTTCAGGGCGCAGAGGTGGGATGGGGGGCTGGCTGTAGTCTATCTTCCGCGCATAGGCGCCTTCGTCGTAACAACGGTCGAGGACGGCCTGCAAATCCAGAACGACATCCGGCACGCCCGCATCCAGCGGCACGGCGATACGCGGCAGCCGTTGCCGCAACGTGTTCAGCCAGGGAGAGCGACTGGAACCAGCGCGCCTTCGCTTCCGGTGTCTCTTGCTGTTTGTCGTGAGAGACTGTTCCTAACATTGGGATAGCAGGCACCCTTCCCTATTGAGTAAGTTTTGGATCTAATTACGCGGCGACGGCCTCGCGCTGGCGCTGACGTACCTGCTCTTTGCGCTCCTTGAGGTAGGAGAAGAACTCGCCGCCTTCCCGCAGCCGCCGCACCAGCATCTGCCGGTCGGTGACCATTTCGGCGACGATCTGCGCGATCTTTTTGGGGCGGAAGTAGAACTCCCGGTACATCCGCTCCACCGCGTCCTCGATCTCGGCGGTGGACATCCGCTCGTATTGCAGGGTCGAGGTCTGGATGCCGGAACCGGCCACCAGGCTATCGCGGGCAAACCAGCCGTTCGCCAAGGCCTGGTCGTAGAGTTCGGTTCCCGGATAGGGCGCGGCAATGGAGACCTGAATGGTGTGCGGATCAAGCTCCTTCGCAAACTCAATCGTCTCGCGCACCGTTTCTGGCGTCTCCACGGGCAGGCCAATGATGAAGGTGCCGTGAACCTTGATGCCCAGCTTCTTGCAGTTGCGCATGAACTCGCGGGCCATGTCCAGCTTGATACCCTTCTTAATGCGGTTGAGGATCTGCTGGTTGCCCGACTCGAAGCCGACCAGCAGCAGCCGCAGGCCGTTGTCGCGCAGCTGCTTGAGGGTGTCGTACTTGACGTGGGCGCGGGCGTTGCAGCTCCAGGTCAGCTTGAGCCGCTTCATGTGCTTGCTGATCTCGATGGCGCGCGGCTCATTGATGGTGAACGTGTCGTCATCAAACATATACTCGCGCACCTTGCTGCCCCAGGTCGCTTTGGCGATCTCCATCTCCCGCCCGACCGCTTCCGGGGATTTGGTGCGGTACTTGTGGCCGCCGATGGTCTGGGGCCAGAGGCAGAAGGTGCATTTGGCGGGGCAGCCGCGCCCGGTGTAGAAGGAGACGTAGGGGTGAAGCAGGTAGCCGATGAAGTACCGGGTGATGTCCAGGTGCTCGGCGTAGACGGGGAAGACGCTGGGCATGGCATCCCAATCCTGAATCAGATCGCGGTCTTCGGTGCGCCGGAGGGAGCCGTCCTTCTCCCGCCAGGAAAGGCCATTGATCTGATCCCAGGGCCTGCCCTCCGCCAGCTCCTTGCAGGTGTAATCGAACTCGTGGCGGCAGACGAAATCAATGACGGGGTTCTCGCGGAGCGTCTGTTCCGGCAGTACGGCCACGTGCGCGCCAATGAAGCCGACCTTCACGTCCGGGTTCTGCTCTTTCAGGCGGCGGGCGCACTCCACATCGTTCGCCAGAGAGGGCGTGCTGGTGTGCAGGATGACCAGTTCATAGTCTCTGGCCGCTTGCAGCACATCCTCGACCGTCTGGCCGTGCGGGGGCGCGTCCATGAGCTTGCTGCCCGGCACGAGCGCGGCGGGCTGGGCCAGCCACGTCGGGTACCAGTAGGACGTGATCTCTCGCTTGGCCTGATATCGCGACCCTGCGCCGCCATCAAAACCATCGAAGGACGGGGGGCTGAGGAACAGCGTCTTCAACACGGGCGTTGTCTCTCCTTTTCCTTACACTGCGGCTACAGGCAGTGTCCCTCTACAGAGTTGATAAGGTCATCGGCGACGAAGTATCAACTCTCTATGGGTACACTACCCGGCTACATTTTACCCCCAAAAGCAGGCAGATCCCTCCGCTGTATTTAACACGGACGGGACGGATGACACGGATAACGCGGATTCTAAGGGTAAGGCTGTCGGTTATGCGCGTAGCTGCTTTTTCGCATTTTCGTAGAGATGGCGTTTGAAGTCGGGCTTGGGACCGAAATTCAGTAACAAGCCAACCTCAATGGTCGTGGCGCGCAGATAGTTGAGCAGTGGCGCCTCATGCGACGGTTCCAGAGCGCGTACCGCCTTGAGCTCAAGGATAACAATCTCATAAAAATATGGGCAGGAGACACCCGCGCTTTAGGCGGGGGAGGAATGCCCATCCGCATCAGGCCGATGCACGAGTAGGCGTTCCAAGCAGAGCCACAGACTGTAATCCGCGCATCGCGCCGTCAAAAAACCCGCCGCACTCCTTTCCGCTTTAGTTAGTGAGCAGGGAGTATTTGTGGTATAGTACTCTTGATGAACAAAGACTATCGAAAATCAGGCAACCGCGTCCACAATCTGAACCTGCACATCGTTTTCTGTCCCAAGTACCGCCGCAAGTGCCTTGTCGGGCACGTCTCGCAAACGGTCGTACAAGCCTACATCGAGAATCAGAAGGGCAAGTAGTTGAAAGTCACGTTGCGCCTGAAACTGCATGTTGATCCTGCCACCCAATCGGCTTTGCGGGCAACGCTGGAACAGTCCACAGCCTGCTTCAACGTCGTTTGTCGTTACGGGTGGGACAACAACGAGCGCAACGGAACCCGACTGCATCAGGCCACTTACAAGCCTCTACGTAAAGCGCATCCTGACTTGCCTTCGCAGTTGATCGTGTCCGCACGGATGAAGGCCGCCGAAGCCCTCAAATCCGTTGCGGAGCGCACGAAGCAGGGACGCAAAGCCAACTGTCCTCAGTCTGAACTCTGCCCCGTCCGCTACGATGCGCGGTCGTATTGGGTGCGTCTTGCCGACGGATGCGCCTCTCTCGCAACCACACAGGGGCGTGTCTGCGTGGCCTTCCGCCTGTGCGACTACTACACCCGTTACGCCGACTGGAAGCCCTGCTCGGCTGCCCTGTGTTTTCGTGGCGGGGCATTTTACCTGCACGTCGTGGTGGAAGCCGATGCGCCTGAACCTGTTTGCGAAGGCGTTCTTGGTGTTGACCTGGGCATCGTGGAACTTGCCACCGATAGCGACGGCAACTCCTATTCGGGCGAAGCCGTCAAAGCCGTTCGCCGCCGCGTCAAGCGCATTCGACGCCTCTTGCAGAGCAAGGGAACCCGTTCTGCAAAGCGGCATTGGAAGCGCATCCGCGCTAAACAGTCTCGGTTTGTCAACAACACCAATCACGTTGTTTCCCAATCCCTTGTTCGTACTGCATCCCACTCGCGAAAGGCACTCGCCCTCGAAGAGCTCGGCAACATCCGAGACAGGGCAGATACGGTTTCCCGCGACGCGGAGCGTAGGTGCGTAGCACCGTCCTACGCGAAGCAAATGCGATGGCTCCTCGGCAACTGGGCCTTTCTGCAACTGCGTCCGTTCGTCGCCTACAAAGCAGAGGCGGCAGGAATCCCTGTTGTGTTGGTTGACCCGCGCAACTCGTCTCGCACCTGTTCTGTGTGCGGACATTGCGCCAAAGACAACCGCAAAAGCCAGAGCAAGTTCCACTGTTTACAGTGTGGCTTTGAGGCCAACGCCGACTATAACGCGGCGAGAAACCTTAAAGTACGGGGCGAATGTTCAGACGCCCTATTGTGTCGGTCGGAGGCGATTGCTTCCAACCAGGCGCAAGCCCCTGCGCTTTAGCCAGGGGTATCTGACAAAATTGGCTTGCCTGTGCATAGTCTCCTTGACACAGCGCGACCGTGCCCATACTGGCGAGTGCATCGGCAATACCGGCCTTGTCGTCCAGTTCCCGCCGCAAGGCTAGGCTCTCGTCCAGGAGGATCATGGCCTGCGCGTAATCTTCCCGGCCTCGTGCCACGTTCGCCAGATGCCAGAGAGCGTGGGCAACACCCGTCGTATTCTTCCATTTCCGAAATAGGGCCACTTCCTCCTCAAATAGGACGGCGGCGCGGTCATAGTTCCCTTGCTGGACGTACAGATAGCCCAGTTCGCCGAGCAAGGTAGTGACGCCAGGCCAATAGCCGATCCGGCGATAGAGGTCCAGACTCTCCTCCAGCCACGGGGTCGCCCGCTCAAAGTCGCCCTGGTTGAGCGCCGTCGTCCCCAGTGCGCCAAGCGCAAAGGCCAGCACTCTCTCATCGCCCGCGGCCCGTCCCAAGGCCAGGCATTCGTCCAGCAGCGCCCAGCCTCGCGCAGGGTCACCCTGCACAAGCACTACATTACACCCCAGCGAACCCAGCGCCTCGCAAAGCATCCGCCAGTCCCCCGAGGCGCGCGCGAGCGCTACGCTTTCTTCCAGAAGCGTATGAGCGCGCTCATGCGAGGGGACAAAGCCCACAGCACAGTAGATCGCCCTTGCACGTATGCGCAGCGGTGCCGTGCGGCTGGCGGCCAGCAGGTTCTGGATGCCCTCCAGCCATCTCCTCGCTTCGTGCACGGCGCCGTGATTCATCCAAAACCGCCGGAGGCCACCGATCAGACGCAGACCCATCTCCGCGCCGCCCTCCGTTGCCTGGCACCATTTAAACGCCGCCTGCAGGTTCTCATACTCTTGCTCTTGCCGGTCCACCTGCACGCTATCGTCCCATCCGACAGAGTGGGACTCGATCTCCTCCACCAGCGCCACAAAGTATTCGGCATGCCTGCGTCCGACTGCTATGCGCTCGGCAGGCGGCAGCTGCTCCACCGCATACTCCCGCAGTGTCTCCAGCATATGGAAGCGCATTCCCTGTTCTGTCTCCTCTGAGAACACCAGGGAGCACTCCTGAAGGTACTCCAGGTAGTCCAGCGCCAGCGGCTCCTCACAGACCGCCTCCGCCGCCTCCAGCGTCCAGCTGCCCCGAAACACACTCAGGCGCGCAAAGAAGCGGCGCAGGTCGGGAGAGAGCAGCCGATAACTCCACTCGACCGCCGCCCACAGCGACCGATGCCGCTCACTCGCGTCCCGCTTGCGGCTGACCAGCAAGTCGAAGCGGCGCTCCAACTGCTGAAGCATTTGCGCGGGCGTCAAGACCTTTGCGCGCGCCGCCGCCAACTCTATCGTCAGTGGGATGCCTTCCAACCGGCGGCACAGTTCGGCGACGGCAGCCGCGTTCCGCTCTGTTACCTGGAAATCCGGCTTCACTGCCTGCGCCCGGTCTACGAACAGGGCGACGCTTGGATACTGCACGAGGAGGGATGGATTGGCATGGCTCCCAGATGACTCTGCTCCTTCACTCCGGTTCGGTGTCGGCAGGGGCTTGACCGGTAATTCGCGTTCCCCGGAGAGGCCGAGCGGCTGCCGTGAGGTGACCAGGCAGGTCAGCGAAGGCACGCGGTCCAGCAGCGCCCGCACGACCGCCGCGCCGTCCTCAGACTTGCGCCACTCCGCCGCCAGCAGATGCTCCATGTTGTCCAGCAGCAGCAGCGCGGGCTGCCGGGAGAGTGCCGCGACTACCTGCTCCATCGGCTCGATGTTGGGGAAACGGGGCAGGCACAGCACGTCGGCGATGGTGTCGGGAATTCTGCGCGCGTCCCGCAGGTCCGCCAACGGCACAAACCAGATGGCCCCCTGGTAGACTTCCCGCAGCCAGCCCGCGACTTCCAGCGCCAGGCGCGTCTTGCCGCTGCCGCCCGGCCCGGTCAGGGTAATTAGCCGAAATGCTCCGACGGACATCTCAGCTAACCTCTTTATCTCCTCCTCACGTCCGAAGAAGCGGGTCGCCTGCGGGGGAAGATAGCCGGTCAGTATAGAATGCTCGGCGCCTATTGTGCGGTCCTCGTCCCCGTCGCTTCTTGCTGGACAGGACATGGAAGACGGGTTGGCCGGTTTCCCCTCTTTCCGTTGGGGACGACGCATGGATTGCGCTTTCGAGGGTGTGTTCGGACCGGCGAGAACGGGGGCCTCGTGAAGCAGCCGTTCGACCAGGGCGCGCGTAGCCGCGCAGGGCGTCGCGCCCAACTCCTCCCGCAGCAGGCGTTCCAGTTCCCGATACTGGCGCAGCGCCGCGGAGGGCTGGTCGAGGGCGGCGTAGAGACGGATCAGGTCGGAGTGCGCCTCCTCCCGCAGCGGGTCGGCGGAGAGCGCACGGCGCGCGACATCGAGCGCACGATCCGATTCTCCGGCCTCTTGCAGGCACGCGGATAAGCGGCGTGCCGCCTGAAAATGCAGGTCCGCCAGCCGCCGTTGCTCTACCAGCACCCAGTCTTCATAGAAGCCGGGCAGCAACTCTCCGCGATAGAGCTCCAGCGCCTGCGTCAGCAACGGCGCCCGCTCCCTGCCGTCTAACGTCTGCGCCGCCAGACGCAGCGCCATTTCAAACGCAGCAACGTCTGTGGTGACCGCGTCGGCGTTCAATCCAACGGAGGCATAGGTCGTCTGGAGAAGGGCGCCGGTAGGAACGCCCGGCGGCTCCAGTTGACGGCGCAGGGAAGAGAGGGCCTGGCTGAGGCTGGCGCGGCCTGCTTTCGGTTCACTCTCGGGCCAGAGGAGCTCGATCAGCACCTCGCGCGGGTGGGTCTCCCGGCGGTGACAGGCGAGGTAGGCAAGCAGAGAGGCGGCTTTCTGGGTGGTGAACCGAGCGATAAGCTGCTCGCCCAGGTAAACCCGCAGCCCACCGAACATTTCTATCCTACAGATGGGAGGAATGGCAGGACTGTCCGGGCGTTTCATGGGCGTTGTACACGTAGAATCCGTTCGCAGAAGTGACGAGGGAAGGTTCGCGATGCCTGAATTGAAATCCTTCCTCTACGTCGCCTGACTATCTCTGCTCTCCGGGCCTTTTTGGAGGCCCGGAGAGGGCTGCGGGAGCGGGGAAGGGAGTGAGGGCTAATTCACTTGCGTTTATGTGCGCTTCTTTGCGGCTAATGCGCCTTTGCCAGCGCCTGCCGGATGAGCTCGGGAATCTCATGCGGGGCATCGGCGACGGGAACGCCCGCGGCCTGCAATGCGGCGACTTTGGCCTGCGGCGTGCCGCTGGTGCCGGAGATGATCGCTCCGGCATGGCCCATGCGCTTGCCGGGAGGCGCGGTGCGCCCGGAGATGAAACCGACCACCGGCTTCCGCATGGTCTTGATAACTTCCGCCGCTGCCTCCTCATCGCTGCCGCCGATCTCGCCGACCAGCACAATCGCCTCCGTCTGTGGGTCGGCCTCGAACATCGGCAGGATGTCCACAAACTTGGTGCCGATCATCGGGTCCCCGCCGATACCGACGCCGGTGGATTGGCCCAATCCGGCGCGTGTCAACTCGTCGGCGATCTCGTAGGTCAGCGTGCCGCTGCGCGAGACCAGACCGACCGGGCCGGGCGTGAAGATGCTGCCGGGGATGATGCCGATCTTGCATTTGCCGGGCGAGATCAGTCCGGGACAGTTCGGCCCGATAAGCCGGGTTCTGCCGTCGCGCTTAAGGACGGCGTTGACCCGGATCATATCCTGGGTCGGAATGTTTTCACTGATGCAGACGACGAGCGGTATGCCCGCGCTGGCGGCCTCCACAATGGCGTCGGCGGCATTCATGCGGGCGGGGACGAAGATCACGGAGGCGTTGGCTCCCGTCTCCCGGACCGCTTCCTGCACGGTATTGAACACCGGGACGCCCTGCGTGACCTGGCCGCCCTTGCCCGGCGTCGTGCCGGCAACGACCTGGGTGCCGTACTCGATCATCTGGGCCGTATGAAAGCTGCCGTCGCGCCCGGTGATGCCCTGTACGAGCACGCGCGTGGTCTCATCTATCAGAATGCTCATGCGTGGTTGAACTCCATCTATCCGTTCGTGATTGCGGGGACGCGAGCAGGGCTTACTCTTCCTCGTCTTCGTCCTCTTCCTCCCAATTTCCAAGCTCTATCTCGTCCCCTGCCTCCAGGAGCAGCATTTCGCCGTCGGCATCATAAAAGCCTTCCGCCTGGGCGTAGATGATGCCATCGCTTTGCTGGGCGAGGGTGCGCAGCGCCACATCCAGCGCCTCCCAGGCCGGGTGGTCCTCATCGGCCAGGAGCGGGTCGTAGAGCTGCCAGGCATAGACGGCCTGGATGCGCCGCAGGTGATCTGCGACAATCAGCCTGCCGGCGGATTCGGGGTAATTGGCGACCAGGCGCAGCGCCTGCGCCACGGCGTTGGCGGCCTCCTCCTCACGCTCGCAGAGGGCACGCTCCACCAGTGCCACCTCATGGGGGTTAGGCTCGGTCCAGCGAATGAAAGCCGCCTCCCAATCCGTGCTGTCAAGCTGTTCCTCGGTTGCCTCGCCCACGGTGCCGACGCCGATGCCCGCCGGGTAGCCCGCCGCTTGCAGCGCATCGCGCAGGGCGCGCAGCGGAGGCGCCGCCCGCTCTATCGCAAACACCAGCAGCGGATGATCCTCCATGATCCCTGTCCTTTCGCCGTCTTCTGACCTAACCCCCTATAGCGGCAGGCTAACCCCCATACTCGTTGAATGGCCGTTCGCTCGTAGCGCGCTGTTGTCTGTCCTTGAGTGTTACCGACAGCAGAAAATTCAATGCTTGCCATCAATAACCGCTCTGCTTCGGGTACAACGTCTGTCAATAGGGCGCAACAACGTCAGTTAGCAGGCGAGCATTCAACAGTTATGGGCTAAACCCTGCCGCTGTGGGGCTCTGCTAGGGTCGGTTCCTCAACGGTTGGGAACCTCCGCCTAGCCAGGCCCGCTGACTGCCAGGGTCGGGCCTGCAATAATTCGGCCCTCCGCCTTGCGACACCGACGTGGGCAGAGGAAAACCCTGGCTTCTGCTCTCCCCTCTCCCGCAGCGCCGGGGCTCGCAAGGCGGAGGCGCGAACCGTTGAGCGCCGACCCTTGCAGTGGGGTTAGGGGGTGAGGGCAGGCGACCCTACACCCTATACCCTACTCCCTACACGAGGGGCCGGGGGTGAGGGCTTCTCCTTCAGGCTTTGCCGCTAGCACCCACCATACGCAGGCGGTGGCGTACGGCCTCTTTGGTGGCCGCCTTGACCGCGCGTGGGTAGGCGGCGAAATCCATAAAGATGGGCGCCCCGGTCGTGCCGATGTGGGCGACGGCCTCCTTGAGCGCCGCAATAGTTACCGTCCGGACTTCCGTATCTATGTTTACTTTGGCGATGCCCGCGCGGATCGCCTCCTGGATGACCCTATCGCCGACACCGCTGCCTCCGTGGAGCGCCAGGGGCACGCCGGTCGCCTCGGCGAGGGCGGCGATGCGCGCAATATCCACGCGGGCCACCGGCAGCCGGCAGCCGTGGATCGTGCCGACGGCGGGGGCCAGGACATCCAGCCCCGTCTCGCGGACAAAGCGCACGGCCGTGGGCACGTCGGTCAGCAGGCGGGTGACCTGCTCCATGACGGCCTCCACGTCGTCCTGCGGCTGAAGATGGCCGATCAGGCCCAGCTCCGCCTCGACGGGGACGCCGCGCGCATGTGCCCGCGCCACGACCGCCCGCGTGCGCGCGATATTCTCCTCCAGCGGCAGCGTCGAGCCGTCGAACATGACTGAGGTAAATCCGGCGGCGAGGGCGACATCAATCAGCGCGTCGTCGGTGGCGTGGTCCAGGTGCAGCCCGACGGGCGCCTGCGCGCGTCCGGCGGCCTCGCGCACGATGCCGACCAGCGCCTCCACGCCCCATGTCTGAATGACTTCCGCCCAGAGCTGGATCAGTACCGGCGCGCGCTCTTCCTCCGCCGTCTCGATCACCGCCTGGATCTGTTCTATGTTATACGGCTCAAAACCGGCAACGGCGTAGCCTTCGCGCCGGGCGCGGCGCAATATCTCCAGAGTAGAAGCCAGCGGCACGATACCTTTCCTCCTCGACCTCCCTCAGGTTTTCCGTCTGAATCCCTCTCGGGCCGGGCACGGAAAGTACCCGTCTGGTAGGCGGCCCTGCCGCCAACCGACTGCAAGGGACGGCGCTACCACTGCCAGGGTCGGCGCCTCCGCCTCGCGACACGCGTGCCTTTGCCTTGCGACTGCGGACGGAACACCGGGCTTTACGGGGCGTCCGCTAGTCGCAAGGCCGAGCCGCGAACCGTTGAGCGGCGTCCCTTGCAGTCGCTTGGCCGTTAGGCCCTGGAGCCGGGGGTTGAAAACCTCCGATCCGTGCCGGGCATGGAAAATACCCGGCTAGAGGGCGGC
>DASRGZ010000051.1:0-2553 GCA_035650735.1 Chthonomonadaceae bacterium | reverse complement strand
GGCGGCGGTGCCGGTCACTCCGGCCACGCCCAGCCGTGAAGCCAGCGCCCTGGCAAAGCCTTCGACCTCGCTGGCGCGCACCGGCTCCCGGTGGTCGGCCATGGCGCCGGTAATGGTAGGCGTGCTCTCCACCACGTACAGACGGTTCATGCGCGTCGCGCCCTGGCGTACTCGCCGTCCCTGCGCAAAATCGCGGGCGTAGCGGACGTGGTTGGGAAGGGTGAGCAGGAAATCCCCATCCAGGGAGACGATCACCTCTGCCCTGTCGAACCGATAGAGCGTGTGCGCATCGGTTCCGAAGGCCATTCGCGCCCCGATGACGACGTTATCCCGCCCGATGGGGTCGTACTGATGAAACGTCGCCGCCGGGAATTGAGCGCGCAGGGCGCGCAGCTGGGCGACCAGGGTCGGCGAAGTCACCGTTTCCGTCAGGATTCGCAGGCCCGCGCCGCCGCCGGCGCGCTCTGCCCCTAGCTGCCCGGTCATCACGGCCAGGAAGGAATCCCAGGTATCGGGCTGGCCCTGGTAGACGATGCCCTGCGAGCGGTCGGGATCGTAGAGGGTCAGCAGCGTCGCCTGCATGATCGCGTCGGTGGCGCCGAGGCTGGCGGGATGGTCGGGATTGCCCTCGATCTTGATGGGGCGTCCCTCGCGGCTTTTGACCAGTGCCCCGACGGCGTAGCCGCTCTGCGGTACCGCCGTCGCAAAGAAGAGAGGCTTGCCCGGCGTGATACCCTCCGGTGGCTCCACGTAGGGCACGATTGTTTCCGGCGGCTGTCGGACGGTGCAGCCGGAGAGGCCGGCCAGCGCCAGCGACGCGCCCAGCAGCGTCAGGAAGCTGCGGCGATCCATGGCGGGCATCATCGCTGCCGCCTGGCGCGGGAACTCGCGGCGCAGAAAGTCCTGGAACGCATCGGAGGATGCGATCTCCTCCAGGCTGCGCCAGTAGGGCTGGCCTTTGGCGGCGGCCAGGCGGGCGCGCACTGCGGCGATATCCAGCGGCGCTTGGTCTGGATCCAGGGGCGTTAGCGGTGGCATGTGTAACAGTCCGTCAGATGGCGAATGTGATAGGCCGCGACCAGCCTCTTGCCCAGCGCGCTCTGGTCTTTGGGGTGCCAGTTCATATCGAAGACCGCCTCACGGGGCCGGACGAACTGTTCCGGATGGCGGTGGCAGTTCAGGCACCAGGACATCCAGAGCGGATTGGCCCGCCGGGTCATAGGCATCTGGTCAATAGGGCCGTGGCAGGTAACGCAGCCAATCCCCTTGTTGACATGGATAGAGTGATTGAAATAGACAAAATCCGGCAAATCGTAGACTCGCGTCCATTGCACGGGCACGCCCGTGCGGTAGCTCTCCCGGATCGGCTCCAGGACGGGAGCATCCTTCCAGATCTGGGAGTGGCAGGTCATGCAGGTATGGACGGGCGGGATATTGGCGAAGGAAGAGTCCTCGACGGTGGTATGGCAGTAACGGCAGTCGAGCCCGAGGCCGGCGACGTGATGCTGGTGACTGAACGGTACCGGCTGGTCGCGGGGAACGCCCACCTCGGTCACGTAGGGCGACCAGTTAATGCCGGTGAGCACCAGAAAGGCGACTACCGGCCCGGCAAAAACGCCAAAAAGACCGGCTCTGGCAAGCGTATTGGTGTAGGGAGGAAAAACCCGCGCCATGAAGGGTTCCGCCTTTGCTACCGGAGAATCAAAACGCTGGGGGCCGTTGAGACATTCCAGGCGTGCCTGGGATGTCTATCGTGCAGCGATAGGCTAACCTTCAGACGGGGCAGGCGGAGGAGTATGTTCCCAAAAAACAGGCTTGGCTTCTGCGGCTGGCACCTGGCTGTCGGCGTCCGCCGTAAGGAGTTCGAGCAGCAGATTGAGCTGCGGCTCAATATGGCGCAATTGTCGTCGGTTGGCCTGGACCAGCTTCTCCAGCATCTCCTCGCCGCGCGGGGTCAGCATGACATAGACCTGCCGCCGGTCGGCGGGGGCAGGCTGGCGCACCACCGCGCCCAGAGCCGTCAGCCGATCCACCAGGCCCACCGCGCTATGATGGCGAATCTGCAGGCGTTCGGCTAACTCTCCCATGGTGACGTAATCCCGTCCGGGAAAGCCTTTGATGGCCAGCAGAGTCAGGAACTGCTGATTGGTCAGGCCGACGGCCTGCGCCCGCTGCTCGCTTGCGTGCAGAAATTGACGAAGCGCATAGCGAAAGGCCGCAAGCACCTCGTAATCCGCCTTGCTGATCGGCACGTCGCTCTGACCGCTCTTTCCATGAGTAGGTATCTGCTGATTCATGGCTAACATTATAGCGCGACGGACCGGACTTTCCAACGGTTTGGGCGGGATTTCCCATTGACATCCCGCCGGAGAAGTCTTATACTTGGCGGAGAAGCATCCATAGGAGGGAAGGGGTATGTATGCTGGCTTGTGGATGTACGCCTGGGACCTGGCCGATGAGGGCGTAGAGAGGGTGATGGGATGGGCTGCCGACAGTGGGCTGACCGCATTGCAGATCGCGGGATCGTATCATGCCGGCTGGTTCCTCCACCCG
>DASRGZ010000050.1:0-22596 GCA_035650735.1 Chthonomonadaceae bacterium | reverse complement strand
ATTGACGAAGACCTCTCCCTTGCCGTCGGCGACGGCGAACTCCGGGCGACCCTCCAGGGGAACGGTCCCTACGACCTTCGTGCTGGCCGCGTCAATGGCGGTGGCGTCGTGGCTGCCGCCATTAAAGGTGAACACGCGATTAGTCGCCGGGTCGAAAATGATGGCGTCGGGGCGGGTGCCGACCGGCACGCGCTGCATTTCCTTGAGCGTGTTGAGGTCGAAGACGGTGACCGTATTATCGCCTCCATTGCTGGTAAACCCGCGCCGCAGTTTTGGGACAAGGGCGACCCCATGAACGCCGGGGGTATTGGCGATCTCGCCCACGACAACGTCCTTATCTACATCCAGGACGGTGACGCGATTGAAACGGGTGATATAGAGACGATGCGCTGGGCCGTCAATGGTGAGGTAATCCCAGCCGCCTTCCCCACCCACAGCGATCTTCTTGATCTGGTGGTAGTTGGCGGTTTCCGGCGCCGAGAGCGTGATGCCGCAGGTAAAGAGCAAGCCGATCCCTGCCAGCAGACAAACTCCATGTCTCATTGTTAATCTCCCTTCAGGTCTCTCTGGAACCGCATTGATAAGGGCACAACACCAGATAAAACCGGAAGAGTTTGGGGTAGCGAACGCGTTTCACCGACGAAGCCTGAGCGCACCGGCACGCTTTGTCCTTAGCGTGCGGCGGGGCGGGAGTTGGCTTTCTGGTACACGCGGATGTAATCAATGTCCATGTAGCCGGGGAAGGGGGTCGTCTCGTCCGGGTTGCCGGGCCAGTCCCCGCCGACGGCCAGGTTCGCCAAAATATACATGGGCTCGGCAGGCACGTGCTGGGTGGTTCGGTAGCGCTCCACGCCATCCACGTACCAGATAATCTCCGTAGGCTCCCAGTCTACGGCAAACGTGTGGAAATCGGCGGAAAAGTCGGGGCCGGTGAAGGAGTCGCCCTTGCCCTCGTGCTCGCCGTTGGCGTTTTTCCAGTGATTGGTCATGTAGACCTTATTGGGCTCGTGGCCGAGGATTTCCAGCACATCTATCTCCGGCGGCCAGTCTTTCGTCTCCGGCAGGAGCCAGAAGGCGGGCCAATAGCCCTTCCCTTTAGGGAATCGCGCCCGAATCTCAAACCAGCCGTACTTTTGGGAGAACTTGCCATAAGACGAGATCATGCCGGACGTGTAGGGCATGCCGCCCATAGCGCGCTTCTCCGCTATGAACCGCAGATACCCGTCCTTAACCTCGTAGCCGTCCGGCGCGTAGTATTGCTGCTCGTTGTTGCTGTGGGTGCGCTCGTTATCGGGATAGGAGTCGATCCACTTGCGCGTATCGAGCTTATCGCCGTCGAACTCGTCGTGAAAGACGAGCTCCCAACCTTTCTTCTGGATATTCATCGGTGGCTTCTTTGCGTGTGTTCCGGGCGCTCTGGTTATCTGGGCCTGGATAGGGAGGGAGGCCGCGCTGATCCCCAGCAACAGCCCCGTCATCAGCCAGCCGCGCCAGGCCCGATTGGGCCAGGCAGCCCAAAGGCCCCGTGTCAATACAGCTTTCATAGAGCGAACGCTTTCCTTTCCTTCCCTAAACTTCGGGATTCCATTTTCTATTCTGCTGCCGTTGGCCTTATCCCTCCCGGAATAAGTCGGCAAAAACCGGAAGGGCCGCTACGGGCTCCTTAGCTTTCGTCACTACGGCGTTCTACGGGCGCCTGTCCTGCCGTGAATCGATAACGGAGGTGGATGTCGTAGTCAATGGCGTAGACTTCAGAATTGGCGATATGTTCTATCGTCCCTCTGGAGATCACGCGAGCCTCTTCCTCCTCGATGGAGCGGCGGACAAGTTCCTCCAGCAACGCACGCAGAGAGGGATTTAGCGTTCCGGTGATGATGGCCAACAGGCGCTCTCGGACATCCAGGCCGTTTTGGCTCTGGGCCTCCGTCGGCTCTTGCGGCGCGTGCGGTTCCTGATAACCGGCAGTGGGGGGCGGGGTTTCCTGCTCAGAAGGCGCGGTGTCGGCGCGAGGCGGTTGTTTGTGTGGGCGCGTCATAGACAGTGGTTTCCTGATCGGTAGGTACGCATTGCATCGAAACAACCCTGACTCATGCAAATGGGCCGGTTGTCGCGCAGAGTGACTTCCTACTAGAGCAAGCGATAGCACTCTACAGCAACAATCGGCCCACCGAATTTAGGCCACAGGCGGAAGGCTACCAGCCGCGAACCGCCATGCGCTCGGACTCGGCCATCGTGCGCACATCCAGGCTGGGCATGCACTCGCCCAGGCCCAGGGAGTACTCGGCCAGGAGCGCCGGGTCGTTATAGTGCGTGGTGGCATCCACGATGGCGCGGGCGCGCGTCTTCGGATCGGAGGATTTGAAGATGCCCGAGCCGACAAAGACGGCTTCTGCGCCCAACTGCATCATCAGGGCCGCGTCCGCCGGGGTGGCAATGCCGCCCGCTGAGAAATTGGGTACCGGCAGCTTGCCCGTCTTATGCACCTCGACCACCAGGTCATAGGGCGCGCGCAGCTCCTTCGCCGCCACCATCAATTCGTCCTCGCGCAGCGATTGCAGTCGGCGAATCTCGCGCATTACCGTGCGCATGTGGCGTACCGCTTCCACGATGTTGCCCGTGCCCGCCTCGCCTTTGGTGCGGATCATGGCCGCGCCCTCGCCGATACGCCGCAGCGCCTCGCCCAGATCACGGCAGCCGCAGACAAACGGCACCTTGAAGGCGTGCTTGTTGACGTGGTTCTCCTCGTCTGCCGGAGTCAGCACTTCGCTCTCGTCCACGTAGTCCACGCCGAGCGCCTCCAGGATTTGCGCTTCTACGAAATGCCCGATGCGGCACTTGGCCATCACTGGAATGGTGACGGCGTCCATGATCTCTTTGATCATCTTGGGGTCGGACATCCGGGCTACGCCGCCCTCCTTGCGAATATCGGCTGGCACACGCTCCAGCGCCATGACGGCTACCGCGCCGGCCTCCTCGGCAATGATGGCCTGCTCAGGAGTCACCACATCCATGATGACGCCGCCCTTGAGCATCTCCGCCAGGCCAACCTTAGTGCGCCAGGTGGACTTCTGCGCTTCATAATCACTCATTACCCGATCTCCTTGCGCTCTCTTAACTTCAAACCTATTATACCCGAAAGACATGGAACCACCCGCTAACGCTAGAGGCACAGAGTCACGGGGAAAATACTAAAGAGAAAGAAAAGCCAAGGTAGACACTCCCAGCCGTGTGGATCAATCTCACGCAGCCTGCTGCTGAGGAGATACGTCCACACCGTTGGGAGGGATTGCCAAAGCCAAAAGACAAAAGTTTTAGACAGGATTAACGGGATTAACCGGATTTCTACCACGCAGTAACACAGGGCTTCTCTCTCTTTCTCTAATCCTGTAAATCCTGTTCATCCTGTCCAAAGGGTGTTTGTCTTCCTCTCTTTTGCTTTTCCTCTGTGTTTCTGTGGCTCTAGCGTTAGCGGGTGGTTTATTACGGAATTTCGCGACGCCACTGCAGGGCCGAGATCAGCGTCGCCTGGTCGGCGTAGTCTAAATCGCCGCCGGCGGGCAGGCCGTGGGCGATCTGGGTTACCTTGACGCCGAGCGGCTTGAGGCGCTGCGCCAGGAACAGGGCTGTCGTCTGGCCTTCGGTCGTCGGGTTCAGGGCCAGGATGACCTCCTTGACGCCGTTGGCGACGCGCGGGAACAGCTCCCGTATTTTCAGCAGTTCCGGGCCGATGTTGTCCATCGGCGAGATGAGGCCCTGCAGGACGTGATACAGTCCCTTGTATTCGTTGGTCTTTTCCATGGCGATCAGGTCGCGCGTCTCGGCTACGACGCACATCAGCGTGCGGTCCCGCTTGGGGTCGCGGCAGATCTCGCATAGCTCCTGATCGGTGAAGTTGGCGCACTCCTTGCACAGACGGATCGACTCTTTGACCGAGAGGATCGCCTCCGCCAGCTGCTTCGCCTCCTCCTGCGGCTGCCGCAGGATGTGAAAGGCCATACGCTGGGCCGACTTAGGGCCGATGCCCGGCAGCCGTTCTAACTCGGCGACCAGCCGGGCCAGCGGTTTCGCATAGTGTAACATCGTCACTTCCTAGATCAGGCCGGGGGGCAGGTTCAGCCCTTCCAGGCCGCCCGTGATAGACTCCAGGCGGGCCTTCTGCTCGGCCTCCGCTTTTCCGGCGGCTTCCTTGACCGCCGTGATAATGAGGTCTTCCAGCATCTCTACGTCGTCGGGGTCTACGACCACCGGATTGATCTTAATTTCGACTAGATGGCCGTGCCCGTCTACCGTCGCCGAGACCATGCCTCCGCCCGCGTTGGCCTCATAGCGCGCCGTGCCGAGCTCTTCCTGGAGCCGGGCCGCGTCTTCCTGCATCTTCTGCGCTCGCTCCATCAGCTTCTTCATATCGCCAAGCCCGCCGAAGCCGCCGGGCATACCGCCAAACCGTGCCATGTGATTATCTCCTCTAAACTCGCCTGGACTACTCTCTAAAATACGTTCTACGAGGCTGATTAAATCCTGCGCCGAGAAGGGCTTGAAGAGATGGGCTGCTACCCCGCTCCCGGTCCAGCCGCGATAGACGCAATCCTCCGGGCGATCCTGTCTCTTCGGCGAAAGCATCAAGATGGGAATAGGACGCGTGTTCGGGTTTTTGCGCAACTGGAGCAGAAACGCGTAGTCGTCTCTATGCAGCCACACCGCGTCTAGAATGATGAGATCGGGCCGCTCTGTCTCTGCCAGGCGCAAAGCCTCCTGGCTCTCTGTTGCCGTGACAGCCACGTATCCGGCGCGTTCCAGGTTGACCTGCACAAGCCGCGCAATATGGCGCTCATCGTCCACAACCAGGATACGCTTTGCCATCGGTTGGCTGCCTTTGCCGAATCTCTTTACTCCGCGTGGCGGCCTCGGACAGCGGCAAGGATCTGCTCCTTCCGTTCAGGAAAGGCTTCCATCCGCTTTAGCGACTCCTCCGCCGTCAGCTTCGCGCGCTTGGGACGCTGCACTTTAACTTCCTGCGCTTCCTCTACTTTTTCCGCCATTTACTTCCTCCGCAAATGAGGTAGAGCATAATACGCATGCCTGGCTCTCTATCATGGCTGCCGCTATTCCGTCGTGGGAGGGCCGAGCACACGCTTGACGAACTGAACCAATTCGATCTCGTAGAAGGGCTTGGTAAGGTAGCTGTCCGCGCCTTGCTCCCAGCCGCGCATGACGTCCTGATCCTCGGACTCCGCCGTCAACATGATAACAGGAATAGTGCTGGTGTTGGGGTTCTCTTTCAGGTTTTTGAGCACCTCAAAGCCATCCATATAGGGCATATTCACGTCCAGGATAATCAGGTCGGGCTTGGTCGCCGTCATTTCCAACGCCTCAATGCCATTGGAGGCGGTCATCACCGTGTAGCCAGCGCGCTGCAGAGCCACCTGCACAATACGCCGGATGTGGGGTTCATCGTCTACTGCCAGAATCTTCTTAGGCATCGTTAGCCATCCTTTCCGATCTGACAACCTCGCCGCCGAAAAGCTCCAGCGTCTCCGTCAGCAGGCTCTTGCCCGGCGGAGGGGATTGGTCCTGCGGTTGCTGGGTGGTAATGGAGGGCGGCGGCTCCACGGGGGCGTCGCCATGCGTGCCATTGCCGTTGTACGTGGCAGGAGTCGGCTCCAGCGCAGCAGGCGCTTCAAAGTCGGCGATACGCGTCGGGCCGGTGAGAGCGGGAGGCGCTTCCAGCAGCGTCGGCATTCCCGTCGCGGGGGGGGCCGAAGCTGAGGCTGTGGCTGCAGGCGCAGCCGCCGCTTCCGCGATATTCTGCCCCAGCAGTTCGCAGCGTATCCTGTAGCCCTCGCTGTTCAGCCCCTCGTTGATCTTCTCTTCGACCAGCTCTCGCCCTTTGGGTTTGTTCTGAATGCGGTCCCGGGCAAACGAGTCGGAGAAGGCCAGGACAATGGTCTTACCCTGCAAGGCGACGACCTGGGCTTTTTCCAGGTGAATGACCCCGGCGGGACTTTTCTGTTTGATTAACCTGAGGATGCGCGGCCAGGCGCGCTGCACAACCTCCAGCGTCACGTCCTCGGCGAAGCGGGCTGCGCTGGCGGGCGCGGGCGTCGGGGCGGCCTCTGCTGGCTTACCGGACGGCAGCGGTTCCCCAACGGGCGCGGCAGGGGGAGGAGTGACGGTCAGGGAGGGCGCAGGCGCAAGATCAGGCTTGGCGCTCGCTATCTCTACCGGCTCCTCCGCCAGATCGCTTTCGTCCTCTTCCGCCGCGATAAAGGGTGTTTCTTTGACCGGAGACACCTCCGGGACCGGCGGCTTAGGTACGAATGTCGGTGTGGCGGCTAGAGGCCGTGGGGCGGCAGCCTGCGGCACCGGGGCAGAGATGGCGCTTGCCCGCTCAACTGCCAGATCGGTATTATTAACGGGCGCTCCCTGATTGGCCGGCATTAAGGCCAGTAGCGTGCGCTCCAGCAGCCAGCGGTGCTGGTTCGTGAAGCGAATCTCCTTCTCTTTCTCGGCGAGGATGCCCATCATCGCCAGCAGGGTCGGCGGATCGAAGAGGGCCGCCTGGGGCGTCAGCAGCGCCAGGCGCTCCTCGCCCAACTCCTGTGCTGCCGCCCGCTTTGCGCCCGCTGAAATCAGCATCAGGTCGCGCAGGTGGCCGGAGAGGGCGGTCAGCAATTGGCGCACGTCCTTGCCGCTATCAATCAGTTCGGCGGCGACGGCCAGCGTCTCGTCCCAGTTGCCGCGCGCCAGCGTCTCCGTCACCCGCGCCAGCGTCTCAAATCCGACCGTGCCGATGGCCTGATGTACCGTCTCGGCGGTCACGTGCCCGTCCGAATAGGCAAGCACCTGCTCCAGCAGGGAGAGCGCGTCGCGCCAGGAGCCTTCCGCGCTGCGGGCAATGGCCTGGATGGCCTCCGGCTCGGCGGTGTGGCCCTCCGCCTCCAGCACGCGCTGCACTGCCGCCGCAAGGTCCTGCAAGGTGCCGCGCTTGAAGGGGTATAACTGGCAGCGGGAGCGGATGGTGATGGGGACCTTGTGGATTTCGGTGGTGGCCAGCACGAAGACGACGTGCGGGGGCGGCTCCTCCAGGGTCTTGAGCAGGGCGTCGAAGGCCTTGGCCGAGAGGTCATGGACCTCGTCAATGATGTAGACCTTGTAGCGGGCCTCGCCAGGCGCGTATTGGACGTTCTCAATGATCTTATCCCGCACATCGTCAATGCCCGTCTCAGAGGCGGCATCCATCTCAACGACGTCCATACAGGCGCCATCGCGGATGCTGACGCACAGGCGACATTCTCCACAGGGCTCCGGGGTAGGACCATCCTGGGCAATGCAGTTGAGGGCACGGGCGAGCAGGCGGGCGGTAGAGGTCTTGCCGCAGCCGCGCGCACCGTGAAACAGGTAGGCGTGCGCGACCCGTCCGGTCTTGAGGGCATTTTGCAGGGTGCGCGTCACCTGTTCCTGCCCCATCAGTTCGCCGAAGCTTTGCGAGCGGTATTTGCGATAGAGGGCGACGTAAGCCATAGTCAGAGGGGAGTAGGAAGTAGGGAATAGGGAGTAGGGTGGGGATTGATCCCTACTGCCCGCTCCCTATTCCCTACTCCCCTTACGAATTGCGCGACGCTCAGAGCCGGGTTGGCAGAACGCACACGGGAGGTCAAACTTAGTGCTGCTGCCTTCCGGCTCTGACACGGTTCGTCAGCCTGCCGCTGCGCCTGGCCCGGCTCTCAACGCCGCGCGCTATATGCACCCTCATTATACCAAAGCCTGCGCCCAAACGCAACCTCAAGATCGCCCGACCCACCAGAAAAAATATATACAAATTTGCAGTGAAGTCTCGCCTTGAGCTATCGCTTCGGTCAATCTCACGGCCCGGTTCCGGAGAGGAGGTTTAAGTAGACCTTTCATTCGACCACGAGCCAGGTGATGGATTTGGCTGCGACCTTGATCGGCACCGCTATGTTGTACTCCCGGTCGAGCCGGTACACCTGCGGCGGGCCATCCTGCTGGCGAATGCGCGCCGTCTCCGTCAGGCCGGTATAGTAGAGCGGCAGCGTCAGGGTCGTCGTTATCTCCTGGTCGGTGGGGTTGTAGACCAGGGCCAGGCCGCGCTCTTTCGTCTGGGAATTGGCGTGGAGAATGCAGTCTAGCCCCTGCCCGTCGGGACGGCGAACGTGAAGGATGTCCGAATCTAAAATCGGGCGGTGTCGCTTGTAGAAGTCCACCCACTTCTTGACGACGGATCGGGTCTGGGGGGTATCGTAGAGGCGCGGGCCACGATAGGCCGCCATGACGCCGCTGCCGAAGTTCTGCGCCAGGTGCCACTCGTACTCGGCCAGATGCTCGGAGAGCGGTTCGAGCGTCGCCGCCGCACCGCCGCCGTGATACTCCACCAGCGGCACGAACATCCAGCCCATGCTAGGCGCCTTCTCGAACGTGCCATCATAGATGTTCTGGCGCGCGATGAGTATCTGCCGCCAGCGGGGCAGGCTGAAGTTGGTCTCCCGGTAGCCCATCGCGCACTTATTGCTGCCGGCAAGGTAGTACCAATCCGGCGTGTTGATGTAGATGCCGCGCTGACGGCACTCGTGGTAGAAGTTCGCGCACGCCTGCCACTGCCGCCGCTGCGAGTCGGCCAGGCCGCGATGGTGCTTATGGGTGGTGGAGGCGCAGACGTCGCCGTGGTACGGCCCATCTGTCTCGATGACCTTCATGCCGGTCGCGTCCAGGAAGTTCAGGACGCGGCGGAAGTAGCCGTCGGCCCATTCGCTTGCCAGGCAGGCACTCTGCCCGAACTTGCTGCCCGGCTTGCCCGTCTCCGGGGCGATGCAATCGTTTTCCGGCCCCACGTCCCGCGAGGCGCACATCAGAGTGTAGCCGCCAAGCTCGATGCCCTTGCTGCGGGCGTAGTCGGCCAGCGCCTTCATCCGGGCGATGTAGGCCGGGTCTTCGCTCTCGACGTTGAACCCGCTGCCGAAGGTCAGGATGACCATCTCGAAGCCGACCTCCGCGCATTGGTCTATCGCCAGCCGGACGGCAGCCGGGTCGGCGCTGCGCACGTGCATGAAGATTGGGTTCTCCGTCACCTGCGGCGCGAGCGTGCGATACAGGCGGCGTCGGGCCAATCCCTGCCGCTCCCGGTCGTCGCTGTCGTAGAGCAGCTCAAAGGCGCGGAAAGACTCGAACGTTTCGCCGGGCCGGAGACGCACGCCCGGCCCCAGCGGGTATTTCTCCGTCAGCAGCACCGGCAACTGGTAGTCATAGTCTATCTGGGTGGTGTACTCCTGATCCGGCCCCCAGAAGGTCGTATGGAGAGCAGGCGGGCCGGTTCCGGCGATAAAGAAGGCGTAGTCGCTCTCGACATGCAGGCGGCGCTTCTCCTGCTCGTTGACCGCCAGTATCTCGCTCTCCAGGGCGTCCAGGGTCACTTCTCTGCCGCTGCCGTTGGTGACCGTCACCCATTTTGCCAGCGCGGGAATGCCGTCATAGAGTTCGTAGTGAAGGGAGACGCGTAGGCCGTCGTGGGCGGCGCGGAGGCTTTCCGGGGGCCGGAAATCTACGGTGAGCGCGACGCCGTGCGGGGGCCAGGGACGGCCCTCGGCGTGACGCTCCCGTTTCCAGGGATAGCGCGCCTCCGGCTTGCCGATGCGGTAGCCCGCGAACTGGAACGCCTCCGGACTGGACGTCATCTGCTCCAGCCACGCCGGATCGAGATAGGCATAATCGGGCTGGCCCTTAAGACCGCCGACCTCGTACCGCTTGCCGTCCAGTTCCAGAATAGCCTCTGGCTTCACGCCGCGCAGGAGGGTGGCGCCCGTCATCAGGTTGGCGTAGCCGATGGTGGCAAAGTTGGGGGCCGTGCGAAACGTCCGGCGGATCAGGCCGTTGTCAAGGACGACCTCGTTCCTCTCCGGATGCTCCAGGAGCCGGGCCGGCTCCCGCATCGGCGTCACCAGCCAGTCCGGTCGAGCGTGCGTCTCGGCGGCGAGCACGCCGGCAAGGCTCGCCAGCAGCAAGGCGAAGCTCAAAAGGATCACGGTAGCGTTCATCTGTTTATCCCCATGATATTCCCCTTTTTGCCCTCTAATCTCCGAGTATGTTATAATAGGCCCAACCGGGGCGCATTTACCTGCGCAATCAGGAGGAAAGCAATGGCTACAGCAGCACAAACCACCTCACCACCGCTTACCTATGAGCAGTATATGGCGGAAGGGGAGATCAATCGGCGGTATGAGATTATAGATGGAGAGCGCATCTTCATGCCCAATCCAACCAGGCGACATCAAGGGATATTACTGAACCTAGCGGAGCAATTGCACGCCTATGAGCGCCGGACGCATAGCGGCAAAACAATTATCGCTCCCAGTGACATACTCATCCGACGTGCTCCGCTGCGCATCCGCCAGCCCGATGTGCTGTTCATCAGCAACGAACGGCTGGCGCAGTGCGGGAAGGATACCGATCCGGCTCCGCTTACCACCGCGCCGGAACTGGTGGTGGAGGTCCTTTCGCCCAGCGATACAGGCCGCGTTCTGGAAGGCAAGCTCGCCGACTACCGCGCCGTGGGCGTGCAGGAGTGCTGGGGTGTCCATACGAATACCCAGAAGGTTGAAGTGCTGCGCTTAATCCTGGAACGCGCCGAAACGGTCGCCACCTACTCAGGCAGTGAGACGCTCCAATCGGCCACGCTGCCCGGTCTGACGTTGCCTGTCGCCGCTCTCTTCGCCGCTTGATTCCTCCTTCGCCGTGAGGTCGGGTCGGCAAGGGAGCCCTCCTTCGCTGGCGCGGCTGACGATTACACCTTCTGCATTTTATTGATGGGAAGAACGTATTCCTCCGGGTCAAACCTTCCCTCAAGCGTTTGCCATTTGGTGTGTGCCCCGAAATTGGGAATTAACCAACGGTATGGAGTCATTTCTTAGAGGCTGTACTCTGGGGGAACCAATCCAACTGCACATGCGTCTGAACTCTAAGCAGGGAACTCATCGTACTTTTGTACTTTGTTGATGGCATACTGCTGAGGAAGGATGCTGCGCTACCCACTCCAGAAGAGAAGGCTTATTCTCCCTCCCTTCACAAGCCGTCATCTAACTCTGGTCGCGTTAGGAGACGATCCACAATGAACCTGAGGCCCGATACTGGCCAGTATGCTGAGCCGTTGGAAGACCCACACGGCAAAAACGGTATGTCCGCGCCGGCTTTGGATTGGCAGGGGATGAAACCCTCCGATCACTTTGTCCAGTTTTACGAGAGCGATGCCTCTCTTGTGGACGCGGTGAGCAGCTTCATCGCGGCGGGCCTTGAGAAGGGGGAGGGCTGTATCGTTATCGCCACGTCCGCGCACCGCGTGGGGATAGAGGCAAAGCTGAAGACGCATGGCCTTGACCTAGTCACCGCGCGGGCGCAGGGACAGTATGTGGCGCTGGATGCGGCGGAAACCCTGGCGAGTTTCATGTACGAGGGGATGCCGGAACCGCGCTGCTTCCAGGATACGGTGGGCCGTGTGGTAGTCCAGGCTGCCGAAGGAGGCAGGCGGGTACGCGCCTTCGGGGAGATGGTAGCGCTGCTCTGGTCGGAAGGCAATGAGGCGGCGGCGATCCGCTTAGAAGAGCTCTGGAATGAGCTGGCCAACACCCAGACCTTCTGTCTGTTCTGTGCGTATTCCATGGATGGCTTCGGCGGTACCGCGCATACCGTGCCGTTCACCCACATTTGTACGCAGCACTCCCGCGTCATTCCGGCAGAAAGCTATGTTGCGCTCCCCGACCCCGACGAGCGGCTGCGCGAAATTGCTCACCTGCAACAGAAGGCCAGGGCCCTTGAAGCCGAAGTCGCCTACCGCAAGGAAGTCGAGAAGGCGCTTTCCCAACGCGAGCGCGAGCTTGCCGACTTCTTTGACAACGCCCTGGAGGGCATCCACAAAGTCGGCCCGGATGGAATCATCCAGTGGGCTAATAGAGCCGAACTGGAATTGCTCGGATACCAGCCGGAAGAGTATATCGGCCACCATATTTCCGAGTTCCATGTAGACCAAGATGTCCTTGAGGGAATGCTAGCAAAACTGCGGTGCGGTGAGCCCCTCTACAACTGCCCGGCGAGAATGCGCTGCAAAGACGGCTCGATCAAGCACGTGCTGGTTCACTCCAATGCCTACGTAGAAGACGGGAAGTTCCTTTACACGCGCTGCTTTACCCGCGATGTCACCTACCTCAGGGAGACAGAGATAGTCCAGCAGCGACTGGCCGCCATTGTCGACTCTTCGGACGATGCGATCATCGGCAAGACCCTGGAAGGCATTATCACCTCCTGGAACAAAGGGGCCGAGCGTATTTTCGGCTACACGGCAGAGGAGGCCATCGGCAGGCCCAAGCTCATTGTCTTTCCGCCGGATCGCTATCAAGAAGAGGATGAAATCCTGGCCAGGCTGCGGCGCGGCGAACGGATCGATCATTTCGAATCGGTGCGGGTACGCAAGGATGGCAGGTACATTGATGTGTCTGTGACCATCTCCCCCATCAAAGACAGCTATGGTAAGGTCGTCGGGGCTTCCACA
Organism: Chthonomonadaceae bacterium; assembly: GCA_035650735.1. Lineage (GTDB taxonomy): Bacteria > Armatimonadota > Chthonomonadetes > Chthonomonadales > Chthonomonadaceae > DASRGL01. Next base: position 10,046 of record DASRGZ010000050.1, on the reverse strand, counting down.
ATTGCCAGGGACATCACCCAGGCCAAGCAGCAGCAGCGACAACTGGAGGCGTTGAATGCGCGTCTGAAGCGGGCGATGACCGAGACGCATCACCGCGTCAAGAATAATCTCCAGATCATTGCTGCCATGATTGAAATGCAGGCCCTGGAATACAAGGTGGATCAAGCTATTCCTTTGGAGGAGTTTGAGCGTTTAAAGTCCTATGTCTGCACCCTGGCCATTGTGCATGACCTGCTTACCAAAAGCCTCAAGGAAACCGAGGATGAGCAGCGTATCTCGACCAAAGCCGTCTTAGATAAGCTTGTGCCTATGCTGCAACAGACCGCCTGGAAACAGACGGTGCGCTTCGAGATCGCCGATGTGGAGATTGCCTCCAAACAGTGCATTTCGCTGGCGCTGGTCCTGAATGAGCTTGTTTCCAACGCGCTCAAGCATGGCAAGAACAGCGCGGAAGTGAGTTTCTCGGTTCAGGATGGACAGGCGGTCTTAGAGGTCTGCGATGATGGGCCGGGCTTTCCAGCAAATTTTGATCCGGTCGCCTCGGCTAACACCGGCTTGGAACTGGTCGAGAGCCTGGTGCGTACCGATTTAGCCGGACAAGTCCTCTGCGAGAACCGGGCACAAGGCGGGGCCAGGGTACGCGTCCTGTTTGGCTTACCAGGCTCTGCGCTGTAAGGACTTCTTTTTGAGGCTAGGTTAATGCTACCCGCTGCAGCGATGACAGAGGAATGCCGACCTTCGGGCAAGGCTTTCCACAACACCCCTCAGCCTAACGAGGAAAGTGTCTCTCGTCTTAAGGAGAAGCGCGCCGTTATCGTCGAAGATGAGGGCGTGACCCAGCTTCAGTTACGCCGCATTCTCCAGTCGGCGGGCATGAAGGTGGTGGGACTGGCGGCCAATGGTCGGGAGGCTGTCGAGGTCGTCCTAGAGAAGAAACCGGACGTGGTGTTAATGGATATTCGGATGCCTATCATGGATGGTCTGGAAGCCTCGCGGCGTATTCTCCAACACTACCGCGTCTGTATCGTGATGCTGACCGCCTTTTCGGATGAAGAATACCAGCAAGAAGCGCAAAAGTTAGGCACGTGCGGGTATGTCTTCAAGCCGGTCACTGCCGCCCTCCTTCTTCCCCAATTGGCGGCAGCCCTCCAAAAATTCTCCCAACAGTAACCACGCACCCCGTTACTGATCCGCGCGCCTTACTCTCTACAGTTTATCCTCCAAGTTTTGCCGCTCGCTTGACTGTCCTGCTATGCTATAATAGACGCAAAGGAGAGCGATAAAGGCTATCCCCGATTATTGTTGAAATTGCGATGCCTGTCGGATGGGAGGAGTTTCGCTTGCCGGAAGGACTTCACCGCCGCCTTCAGGAGTTGCTGGATAGGCAAGACGCCGGGATTATGTTGACCGAAAGCGAACGGGAGGAGGCGCAAGGACTGGTGGATCTGGCGGAATGGCTCTCGCTTTTGTGGCTTCAGGCTAAGAACGCGCCGTAAACTGTTGTAGAAGCAATCGCGTGCCATTGCCCCCGTTTCGTAATGACTACTGGCTGCCGAAAGGCGCGGCGGAGGTATGGCTATGATCGCCAATCAGGAACAGTTCGATCTCGCGCTGCATCAGCTAGCCAGCTTCAAGGGGATGCTGGAAGCGATGCGTCTGCACTTGCAAGAGACGGAGCCGGCGCTGATCCCGCTCGTCTCGGAAAGTTACCAACACCGCATCCAGGAACTGCAAACCGAAATTTGCGACTACCTGCTCCAGCAGCAGGCACGGGACACCTCACTCCAAACGCTAAAATCTAGCGGCTGGGCGCGCTGGATACCATCTGCGCCGAGTGCGCCAGCAACGTTCCCTGAGTGTGCTTCACCTTGCGCCCGACGGCCAGAACAAAGTCCCTAACTTACGCAGGAATTCCCCGCTTCCCCGCCGAAGAAAACTTGCATTAATACATACGAGGAACACGGCGCATGGATACCCCTCCTACCTACGAAGCAGGCAGACAGCGCGTTACACAACTATTCCGTTTTCTACAAGCACTTCATCAGGCGCGTAACCCCATTCATCGAGACATCAAGGAATACCCTTTCGACTTATGGTTTCATGAACTACCAGAACATCCCTGTCTCTATATTGCCAGCACGCAAAACGGCGACAACGGAACTGACGACGATGTTGAATCTACGGAGAAGAGTACTCGCCTCTCGAATGAAATCGTGTTGCGCGTCCAACGTCCTGATCCAAAGCCCGTTCCCTCTCCTCCAGTAGAAATCGCCGGCTGGCTCCAGCCCGGATGGGAAGATATTAACGCCGAAGCGCAGTTTCAACCCCAACGCTCTCTTCGGAATGTAACCGGCGAATATGTTGAAGCCCGTTTTGAAGATGATCCCCGGCGTGTCGCTGCCTTCGCTGCATGGCAGCATCAGCGTCGGCTCTGGCAGGAAGCGGAACGACCAGCCCACGATACGCTCCGTCTCTTCGAGCGACTCTACGAAATATATGGCACGCTTCAGCGCGAAGCTGAACGGTTGGAGATCGTGCTTGGCGATGGCCTGCTCAACTGGGGACGCCCCGACGGCAATGTGTGTCACCCGGTACTCATTCGACGACTTCAACTCGATTTTCAGCCTGATATTCCGGCGTTCACCCTACGCCTGACCGAGCACCCCACGGAATTCTACACCGCGCTTTTCCAGACCATGGGCGATGTTGAAGGTGGCGTCATCGCCGCCATTCGCCGAGAACTGGAAGAGGGAGGCTTCTCTCCCCTTGGGGGCGACGACACATCCGGCTTTCTGCGGGCACTGGCGGCTCGGCTCTCTTCGGGAGGCAAGTTTGTTGACGAACTGCCCTCTGGCTTCCCTCCACACCCCCATATCGGACGCGCCCCGCTGCTCTTTATTCGGAATCGCATTACCGGATTCGCAACAGCGCTCGACTCTATTCAGGCGCATCTTGCCACAAACCCTGAACTACCGGTCTCGCTGCTCCGTATCGCAGGCATTGACGCTCAATCTGCCCCCGACGATGTTGGAGCGAGGCCTTCGGCTAGCTGGGCCAACACGTTATCAGGTTCCGCCTATCAGCGCCCGGATGTCCTTCTTAGCAAACCCGCCAACAGGGAACAGCTACAGATCGCCGAACGTCTCGCGCAGCACGGCTATGTGCTGGTGCAGGGGCCGCCCGGAACGGGCAAAACGCACACCATTGCCAACCTTATTGGGCATCTGCTCGCGCAGGGCAAAACCGTTTTGGTCACAAGTCACACGGCCAAAGCCCTCCGCGTTCTGCGCGATCAAGTTGTCGCTCCGTTGCAGCCGCTCTGCGTTAGCGTGCTGGAGAGCGATTCTGCCGGTCGCAGCCAATTAGAGGACTCGGTCGGCGCGATTGTGGAACGACTGGCAAACAGCAGTGCTGAGCATCTGGAAGCCGAGGCAGGTCGCCTTGCATCGCACCGCAAAGCCCTGTGTGAACGCTTTCTGCAATTGGAAAATGCCCTCCTCAAAGCGCGTGGGAACGAATATCGCAGCCTGGTCATTGGTGGCAGAGAGTTTTCTCCTGCGGAGGCCGCCCGTCGCGTGATGCAGGGACGTGGGCAGCACGATTGGATTCCCGGCCCGCTGACGCCCGGAGCCGTTCTGCCGATCTCCGCCGGGGAACTGGCCGAACTTTATGCCGGAAACACACATCTTGAAGCCGACGAAGAACGCGCTCTCTCCAGCGGCCTGCCCAATCTCCAAACGCTTCCAACGCCCGACGAATGGCAGCGGCTCTGCGAAGAACGCGCCATGCTGCTGCCGCAGGCACAGAAGGCTCACGCAGCGCTTTGGATGCATCCCGCCACGGACGCTGATACGGAGACCTTGCGCCGCCTAAACGCGCATATCACGACCGAAAATGACTTGCTAAATAGCGCGGAAGCATGGGAGTATGCGGTGATGGAGGCGGGCAGGAACGCTGAACGCCGCCGCCTCTGGGACGACCTCTTCGCTCTGATAGAGCAGACCGCAGAGGCCGGACTTCGCGCTGAACAGGCCCTTCTGGAGCGCGATCCCGTCCTGAACGTCGCTCTGCCGCAGGAAGAGCAAATAGGTCTTCTCGATGCTATCTGCGCTCATTTGCAAAAGGGAGGGCGACTCTCATTCCTCGTGCTATTGACGAAACCGGCCTGGAAGCAACTTCTGCAAAGCACTACCGTCAAAGGGCGCAAGCCGGAGAGTATAGAGGACTTTCAGGCGTTGCAGGCTGTCGCTTACGCCGCAACACGGCGGCAAGAACTCACGCGTCGGTGGGAACGACAGGTCGCATCTATTGGTGGCCCTTCGCTCACGCAAACGCCGGAGACGCCGGAGCATTTCTGCACCCGCTATATTCCTATTCTGAAACGGCGGCTTCGCTGGTATCCCGCACGATGGGAGCCGGTCATGCGAGCGCTGGCAGAACTCGGTTTCGTGTGGGATCGCTTTCGGCAATCGTTACCGCCCGCCACCGCATCGCCCGACAGCGTGGAAGATCTGTTGCGCCGCGTCGTCCCTGCCCTAATGGAACAGCTTGCCTCTCGCGAAGCGCAGACCCGCGTTTCGATCATTGAGAGTCGCGTTCGGCAATGGGTCTCGCCGTTGGAAGCCTATGGCGCGGAGGCACAGAGAGTTGGTGTTTTCGATCTGATACGCGCCCTCACTACGTTTGATGCTGATGCCTATCGGTTCGCCTATCGCTGCCTTGCCGACCTAATCGCGCGGCGTGAAGGGTATGTGCGTCGCCTTGAACTCCTGCGCCGACTGGAAACAGCGGCTCCTGGCTGGGCTGCCGCCCTGCGAGAGCGTGTTGTGCCGCATAATGCCCCGCAACCGCCCGGTGATGCCGAACGCGCCTGGGAATGGCGGCAACTGCTGGAGGAACTAGAACGTCGCGACCGCATGACGCCGGAAGAACTGGAGCAGGAACGCGAACGGCTGGATCGGGAATTGCGCGACACAACGGCGGAACTAGTGGAGCATCGCGCCTGGGCCGCGCAAATACGCCGCACTTCCCTCCCGCAACGTTCGGCGTTGATAGGCTGGCTGCATCTGGTTAAAAAGATAGGCAAAGGGACGGGCAAGCGGGCGACGCGGCTGCAACGGGAGGCGCGCGACAAGATGCAGGCGTGCCGTAGTGCGGTTCCCGTCTGGGTAATGCCGCTCAGCCGCGTGGTGGAGAACTTCGATCCGCAGACAACGCGCTTTGATGTCGTGATTATTGACGAGGCGAGCCAAGCGGACGCCATAGGACTGATTCCGCTTTATATGGCGCATTCGGCGGTTATCGTTGGCGACAATGAGCAGGTCAGCCCAGATGCCGTCGGCGAGAAGCTGGAGCGTGTTGAGCATCTGATTGCCGAACACCTTCAGGGCATTCCCAACGCCATCCTTTACGATGGTCAGCGTTCTCTCTACGACATTGCGCTGGAGTCATTCGGCGGCCACATCTGCCTGACGGAGCATTTTCGCTGTGCCCCGGAGATTATCCGTTTCAGCAACGCGCTCTGCTACAATGGCAGGATACAACCCCTGCGAGATATGTCTGGTGTGCCGCGCCGTCCCGCCATTATCCCCTATCGAGTGGAGAATGGAATCACACGCGGCGAAGTCAACGAGGCGGAGGCAGATACCATCGTCTCACTGCTCGTTGCAGCGACGAAACAGAGTGAGTACGCCGACGCAACATTTGGAGTTATCTCGTTGGTGGGCGAGGAACAGGCACGGCGCATAGATGAAAAACTGCGGCGGCGACTTTCGCCCGACGAGTACGCACGCCGCCGGGTGATGTGCGGCACGCCGCCGCAATTCCAGGGCGACGAGCGGGATGTCATTTTCCTTTCAATGGTGGACAGCCCGCAGAGTAGCCAGTTGCGCCTGCGCGATGATGTCCAGCAGAACGGAATGTGGAAGAAGCGGTACAACGTCGCAACAAGCCGTGCCCGTGACCAGTTGTGGATCGTCTATTCTCTGCAGCATGATGTGGACCTCAAGCCCGGAGATATTCGCCGCCGCCTGATTGAACACGCGCTTGACCCGAACGCTCTGGCGCGTCGCATTGAAGAGGTGGAAGCCCGCGCTGAGTCGCCATTCGAGCGCGAGGTAATCCGCCGTTTGATACTGGCAGGCTACCGCGTAACGCCACAGTGGGAGGTCGGGCGATATCGCCTCGACATGGTTGTGGACGATGGCAAGAAGCGGCTTGCCGTCGAATGCGATGGCGACCGCTACCATCCGGTGGAGAAGCTGGCCGACGACATAGCGCGTCAGGCATTGCTGGAGCGGCTCGGCTGGACATTTGCCCGTATTCGGGGCAGCGCGTTTTTCCGCGATCCCGACGCCGCGATGGAACCAGTCTTCGCCCGCCTGAGAGAGATGGAAATTGCTCCGGTCGCTGCCGCTTCTGAGGTTTCCATCGCATCGTCAGATGTTTCTGAACTGGTGCAGCGCATCCTGCGACGCGCTGAAGAAGATAGACAGGAGACCACATCTGCCTCGACCGCGAAACGAGAGATGCCAGAGAGAAACACCAGTGGAAGTCCGAATAATATCACTGTTGCTGTGAAGGATGATGCGACAACGGGTAGCCTGTTTCTAGAGATAGACACGCTGCCGTAGCAAAGCACAGAACCTGAGCATGGAAGGCAAGTGCCCATTATGGCGCTTCCACCTATCGGATCGCTGCCTTCTTGCAACGCAGGACTCCGCGCTACCCCTCACTAATCTCTCCTTGTCCGAATCTGACCACAAGGAGACGTTACGCTATGCCTCTTCGTATTGCCATGATCGGGGCCGGTTCCATCGGCTTTACGCGCCGCCTGATGGCCGACCTCTTGACCGTGCCCGAGTTCGCCGACACCACCTTTGCCTTCACCGACATCAGCCAGCGCAACCTGGACATGGTCACGCAGTTGGCGAGGCGCGACATCGCCGGCAACAACCTGCCCGCGAAAGTCGAAGCCACGACCGACCGCCGCGCCGCCATCGCCGATAGCGACTATGTGATTTGCATGATCCGGCAGGGCGGCCTGGATGCGTTCGCTCTGGATATTGACATCCCGCTCAAGTACGGCATTGACCAGTGCGTCGGCGACACCATCTGCGCGGGCGGCATCATGTACGCGCAGCGGGGCATCGCGGCCTTGCTCGACTTCTGCAAGGACATCCGCGAGGTTGCCAAGCCGGGGGCGCTGTTTTTGAACTACTCGAACCCGATGGCGATGCTGACCTGGGCCTGCAACAAATACGGCGGCGTCAAGACCGTCGGCCTCTGTCACGGCGTCCAGGGCGCGCAGTGGCAGATCGCCTCCTGCGTCGAGCACTGGGCCAGGCAGGAGGGGCTGATCGGCCCGGACGAGGGAGTCCACCGCAAGGATATTGATTTCGTCTTCGCCGGCATCAACCACCAGACCTGGTGCATCCAAGCCGTTTGGCGCGGCATAGACCTCATCCCCCGCCTCTATGACCTGTTCATGGCGCATCCGCACTTCCCGCAGACTGAGAAGGTGCGCATTGACGTGCTCAAGCGCTTCGGCTACTACAGCACCGAGAGCAACGGCCACCTGAGCGAGTACCTACCCTGGTATCGCAAGCGCCTGGACGAGATCAACAAGTGGATTGACCTCTCCTCCTGGATCAACGGCGAGACGGGCGGCTACTTGCGCGTCTGCACGGAAGGGCGCAACTGGTTCGAAACCGACTTTCCCAACTGGCTCCAGGAAGCCCCGCCCAGGTTCACCCCCGACCGCCGCAGCGAGGAGCACGGCTCCTACATCATCGAGGCCCTGGAGACCGGACGCACCTATCGCGGTCACTTCAACGTCGTCAACACCGGCATCATTACCAATGTCCCGCAGGGCTGCATTATCGAAGTCCCCGGCTACGTGGATAGAACCGGCATCAATATCCCCGTCGTCGGCGACCTGCCTCTGGCGTGCGCGGCCACCTGCTCGGCCTCCATCAATGTCCAGAGGATGGGCATGGAGGCGGCAGTGCATGGCGATGTGACGCTTCTCAAGCAGGCGATGCTGCATGACCCGCTGGTGGGAGCGGTCTGCGATCCCGAAGAGGTCTGGCAGATGACCGACGAGATGCTGGTGGCGCAGGCGCAATGGCTGCCGCAGTACCAAGCGAAGGGCGAGATTGCGAAGGCGAAAGCCCGTCTGGAAGAGGCCGAGCGGAACGGCACGCGGGTCAAGACGCTGGAGGGATTCAAAGGCATGGCCCGCCTGCACACCAAGACCGTCGAAGAGATGGCGGCAGCGCGCGAGGAGGCCCGAAAGAACGCCCAGGCTGCCGACAAAGCCAAGATGACGCAGAACGCGTAAACGGCAGGGTGTAGGGTGTGGGGTTTAGGGTGTAGGGAAAAGCAGTGGAAGCGGGAGGGGACGAGTGAGACTGCAATCGTATCGGGAACTGAGGGTCTGGCAGAATGGGATGCGGATTGCTGAACTGTGCTACCATCTGACACGCGACTTTCCACGCGAAGAACTCTACAGCATGACCAGCCAGATACGGCGTGCCGCCTCTGCTATTCCTGCCAACATCGCCGAAGGCTACGGACGCGGACATCGGACGGAATATGTACAGTTCGTTCGCGTTGCTAATGGCAGTCTCAAGGAATTGGAGACGCACCTGCTGCTCTCAATTCGAGTACAATTAGCGGAAGAGGCGGAGGTGGAGGCGATCCTGGCACTATGCGAGGAGGAAGGCCGGATGCTGACGGCGCTGCTGCAAAGTTTAAGTCAGACCGAATAACCCCGCGCCTGCGCCCTTCCCTACCCCCTACCCCCTACACCCTACACCCTGTATTGTTAGAGGTAGTCGCCGTTGGGTTCGAAGACCCGTCCGCAGCGCTCGCAGCGGGCGGCGTCTCCGGGCGAGATAAAGCCGCACTTCGGGCAGCAGTGGAGGCGGACGGGGAATTTGCCGCATTGCGGGCACGCCCGGCTATCGCCGTAGACCAGCGCGCCGCAATGCTGACAGACGCGGGCTTCGTCCGCCGATTTTCTGCGGTTGCGTGTGTCCCTGCTTCCCATCATCGTGCCCCTGTTGCCGCCGCACTATCCGCCCGGCAGGCGGCGTGCGGCGGTAGCGCGCCAGTAGCTGCGCAGCGAGACGGCCAGGAGGAGGACGGCCATCGCCGCCCACAGCACCGCCCAGAAGGTGGGTGGAAGCAGATAGGCGTCGGCCATGAACTTGGCGTCACTATCGCCGAGATTATGGGTCGTGATGGCGAACAGGTCGCTCAGGTCGCCGAGCGCGTTCAGGCTGCACTGCACGGCCAGGAAGGCGGCGGCGAAGTTGGCGGCTTGCGGCGAGGTATAGCGCGCCAGCGCCCACATCACTGCTGCCAGTGCCAGGCCGGTGATCAGGGTGAAGGGGCTGCGCCACGCCCAGAGCAGCGTGAGGGCAAGCAGGACGAACGCAATCGTGTAGAGCACTGTGCGCCCCGCGCTGCGCCACCGCGCCAGCCGCCCCACTTGCAGCAAGACCGCGCCAAAGAGGGCGGTGCCTAAATAACCCCCGGAATAGACCAGCCAGCGCGCCCAGGGCGCGATGAGGGTCTGCGTGACGCCGCTGCCGTTGGGCGCGACTGTAAGAGAAGCCACGCTGCCGCCCACCAACAGCGCCGCCAGAGCGTGGCCGCTCTCATGGATGAAGATAATAAACAGCCGCAGCGGGTAGAGCAGGTAGTTGGAATAGGGGACGAACCAGAGGGCGAGTGTTACCAGCGTCGCCACCAGCAGCAGACGGCGCGACGTGCGGAAGTGCTCCCCATCGTCTATGGCCTGCCCGCGCAGAGTAGCCGTCTGTGCCCATGTCGGTAAGTTCTCATTCATGCGTTTGTGTCCTTTTGCTCTCCGGCCCCGTGCGGCCATGCATCTTGATAGTTTGATCTTCTATTCCATTAACGCATATGAAGCCCTAGACGTTTCATTGGCTTTTCACTACCGTACACTTTTTCTGTCGGGGCAAAGTCTCCGTATGCTCAACAGAACTGGAATAGGTAATCCTTCGTTGAGGCAATGC
>DASRGZ010000049.1:0-30482 GCA_035650735.1 Chthonomonadaceae bacterium | reverse complement strand
GGAACAAGTCTATTCGCTGCAAGCCAGCGGGAGTTCTAATTGTCGTTTGGGCGGAAATCTATTTGTCGTTATTCACCTGCCCTCTCTGCCAAAGCCCCCACTGCCGCGACTACGCCTGTTTGCCCGGAGTCAAGACGTTCTGCGAGGTCACGGCGGACTGGGTGCGGCGCGGCAGACCAAAGGCCGAACAAGCCACCGACGTACCGACACAGAAGAAGGGCAAAGCCAGGAAGGGAGCCGCAGAGAAGCAAACCGATCCGTAGAGCACAAAGGCCCGGTAGTTGGTTTTGGCTACCGGGCCTTTCTCCTGTGTACTGAAGCAGAGCATCGGCTGCACATCCGCAATCTCAACCTCAACCGTAGGCACTTGACGCGGGAACAGAGGCGGGAGTTGATTGCAGCACAGCTTAGAGAGACGCCGGATAAACCCAATCTGCAAATCGCTAAAGCGTTTCAGGTGGATGACCATACGGTAGAGACCATTAGACAGGATATGGTGCGACGTTCGGAAATTCCGAACACCGAAACTCGCACGGACACCAAAGGCCGAAAACAGCCTGCCAAGAAGCGATCCGGCAAGAAGCAAAACAGCAAGAAACCTGGCAAAGCAGCATCCCAAGCCGCTTCTCAAACTCAACCCGCCGACTTGCCCATCAAGCCCATCCCCCGCCCCATCACTGTGACTATATCATCCATGACAGTAAGGCCCGGAGGGAGGAGGGAACCTTCCGGGCCTTTTCTGCGCCTGCCGGAGAGGGGAAGGAGAGAAGAGCCTCAGCGACAGGTCGGTGCGATAGCTTGGTTAATTGTTCCCCTGGTTCTGGAGGACGAAGCGGTTGGCCATGTCCTCAAACTGGCCCATGACGTTGCCGCCGCCCTTGCCCGTGTTGAGGGTGAATTGCCCGGCCTGGCTGCCATCCGGCCACTCCAGCGTGACGGTGATATGATGCTCCTGCACCGGCATCTGGCGCTGGCCCTGACCCGCTAAGGCCGTCGCCGCAAAGCCCTGGGGCGTGCCGGTAGCGCCTGCGAGAGAACCCGCGTATCCGGCCTGCTCTAAGAAGAAGGGAAGCTGCGAGGCGTTTGCGCCAAAGTGGGGATTGGTCACGCCGCCTAAGACCGAGGCCATGTAGGAGAAGCGGTTGCCGACGCCGGAGAAGTTACCAGACGCGCCCATGACGTTGCTGATGAGCCGTGCCTCCCACCCGTAGCTAAGCTGATTGAACGCGCGCACGCCCGTCATGGTCTCCTGGCGGATACGCTCATCGAAGCGCAGGGCGATCTCGTCGCGCTGGCCCGGATCGGTGATCCCTTCCAGCGCCTGCGCCTTCATCTGCTGAAGCTGCGCTACCCGGTTCTGGCTGCCGGTATACACGCCCTGGAGCGCCCCCCGCAGGTTGCCGTAAGCGCCCGGCAGAGATTGCAGGACATCGGCGGTAAACTGGGCCTGCCGGTAGCGGTTCTCCTCACCAGCGGCAAAGGGCACGCTGGCTTGGTTTAGAATAGAGGCCGCCACCCCCGTCTGCGCCTGCTCGTACTGGTGAAGCGCCTCCAGGTAACGCGGGTTCTTAAGTATCTCCGCGTCGGTGAGGCCGGGGTTGTTCTGCTTGATGTCGTTGTAGACATTGAGCAAGGACTGGTAGCGGGTGCTGGCGACCTCCCTGGCCGCGCCGATGTCGGCCTGCACGTAGCCTAACCCCTCTATCCCTCCCCTGCCGGTCAGGAAGGCCCGTTCGGCTCGCGTGCCGGTGATGCCCCGCCCCAGGTCGGCCACCGTGTTCTGGATGCGGTTGTACTCGTCTACCGCGCGGGCGCTGGACTCCACCAGCCGCCTCTGAGTGTCGTTGAGTTGCGCCCAGGCTCGGTTCAACTCCTGCGCGCCCAACTTGCCGGAGGTGATGGTCTGCCAGAGGTTGGAAAGGTCTTGCTGCAAGGCGGCGATCTCGCCCTGGTGGCCCTGGTAGACGGCCCCTGCCGTGCCATAAGCGGCCCCATAAGCCACCTGCGCCCCGGCGTAGGCCCGCTGCGCCTCGATCCCCGACTGCACCAGCGAGAAGCGGCTTAACTCGCCGGTCATCGGGAGCAGAGTATTGGCCTGGTAGCCTGCCTGACCCGCCAGCCCGCCGTACAACTCCCTCTGGGCCTCCGACAGCCCCGGCAGCTTGGAGAGGGCCAGGTAGGAGGCTTGGGCCTGTTGGGCGTTGAGGACTTGCTGCTGATAGGCTCCGGCGATAGTCTCCAGGTTGCCGCCGAAGAGGGCCTGCTGCACCCCGACTTCACCCTTGATACCGATGGCTTGGAGGTGGGTTTGTACCATGCCGATCTGCTGGAAGGTGTTCTCACGGCCAAACAGGGCGGCGGCCATCTGCCGTCCGCCGTACTCCTGCTGCGCCTCGGCGAGGGCGTTGGCGGCGGTGGGATTGGTCAGGGCCAACTCTTGCAGGGGCAGGTTGTTGGGATTGAACCGGCGCTGGAGGTTCTGCAAGCGGGCCAATGGGGCCTGAGCCGACAGGTTCAACTCCGAGAGGGCATAGGCCCCGGCTTGGCGCAGGCCCTGTAGGTTGGTGCCGCCCGCCAGGAGGGCCTGGTACGAAGCTACGTCGGCACCGGCGATCCTAGCGGTCAGGGCGGTCATCTGCCCCTGCATGACGTACTCCTCGCGTGCTAAGCCGAGGGCCTGGGCCTGAGCGGGGAAGTCGCTTAGCGCCTGGTTGAAGGCGGTGGTGTCGCCGAAGAGAGCGGCCATGTAGGGGTCGTAGTCGCCGGGCACGCGCTCGGAGACCTGTATGGTGCGGGGATAGTAGTGGGCGATGTCATAGGCGCGCACTTTCTCCCACGTCCCACCTGGCACAAGATTTCTACGCCCATGACCCAGGGTTTTGGCCCACCAGTCCTCCGGCGACTCCGGGTTCGGATCGGTACGGATGCGGGCAGAACCCAGAAACCGCTGGTAGGCATCCGTGCCGCCCTGGTGCTGGGGATAAAGCTGCGCAATGGAGAGGCCCCCCTGCAAGCGCAGGGCCATCAGGCCCGGATTGCCTTCGGGGAAGTCAGCGCTTGCGGTCGCAGCGTACAACTGCGTGAAGGCGTCGGGCGGGAGGCTTCGGAACACAGGGTTGGAGATAGCCAGGGCGTAGAGATCGCCGACCTGATTGGCGATAGGCTGGCGGGCGAGAGTTGCATTGAAGTAGGCTTGGCCCAGGACGCCCGCCCCTGTGCTGCCGCGCAGATAACCGATCTGAGAGGCAAGCTGCTGGCTGACACCTAGCTGCTGCTGGATGGTAGCCTGGTAGTTGTAGATATTGTTAAGGTAGCCCCCGGCGAGGCTGCCAAGCGCATTACCGGCAGCGGCTCCATAGAACGGATTCCCCAACAGCGCCCCGATTCCTGCGCCCACTGCCGTCCCAATGGCCGGTAAGGTCGCGCCGTAGTAGCCGCCTGTCGCCTGCGACTGAATCGCGGCCATCTGCATGGTGGAGAGTGATGGGGAGGCAGCTATCTGGCGCATTTGGGTGAGATAGACATCGGTGATACCCACGAAGAGTCGGGAGACCTGTTCGCCAACGACCCGCTGCACGTCGTACTGCTGCCAGGCGGCGATGTCGCCGCGTATGCCCCCATTGGAGGCGGTGGGCACGGCGCTGTAGGAGAGGGGATCAGAAGACCTGGCCCCGCCGAAACGGTCGTTGATGGTGCGGAGCGTATCACGCAGGCGGCGAAACTCTGCCGCTGAATCCGTCAGGTCGTTTATCGCGTCTCTAATTGTGTTATTGAGTTGATTATTAGGTGGCATTTGTGTTAGACTCTCACCATAAGCGAGCAGAAGGAGAACGGATATGTTGGATGGACAGCAGCACGATCCCGGCAAAGACAACCTGGAGAGGCTGGCGCTGGATGCCTACCTCTACAATGCAGATCGGCGCTATGGACGCGCTACTCCCAAAAGCGCCATGCTTACCTTTTGGATCATTCTTGCCATTGGCATCCTGGTGTTTTTGATCGCTTACTTCGGCTTTGGCCTGACACCAGAGGCAGCCAGCCAGGGCAAGCTGCCTACGTTCTAATCCTGTCGGGCCGCGTGCTCGGCACCCTCAGCCTCAACGTCGCTGTGGATGGCCGAGAGCGTCAAGACCAGATCGCAGGGCAGGTCGTAGATAGTAGCCGCTGGCAACTGCCCTGTCTGCCGCCACACCAGGTAGACCTGGGCCTCGTAGAGCAGGCGGTCGTAGTTGTTTAGCCGTCCGTCAAGGGCGTCTCGGACGGCCAGCACGAGAAAGGGAGGCGGCCTCGATCCGGCCAGATGGCCCCGTACAACTTGCCCCACAGATGGCGGACGACGTTGGGGGCCAGGTCGTTGACCTCCGCCGGGGTCATGCCCTCGATAGAGGTCGGGAGTAGGTGCTGCATCAGCAGGCTCTGGTCAACCGTCACGTCGCCGGTTTCCTGGTTAAGCTGCTTGGCGGCGTTCTCGGCCTCCAGGTAAGCGCCGTAGTTGGGCTTTTTGAGAATGAAGGTGCGCTTCTGGGCATGGGGCAGCAGCCTCTCCCGCGTGGCCCTCTGGCGGGCTAAGGCGGCCCGCATCCCTTCGACGGCCTCCATCTGCGCCTTGCCCCTGGCCTGGGTCGGCTTGTGCTTGGAGGCCAGCCAGCCGTTGGCCTCGGCCTCCAGCGCCTCCAGGCGGGCCTCCTCTTCGGCGAAATCCGCCTCGTCGGGCAAGATGTACTCCGCGCCGGTGCGCTCGTCGGCGAAGATAGTCAACGTAACTTTGATCTGGCGAATGCTGGACATGCGTATATCCTCCTCTGTGATGGTTCTACACGGCGTCCTGGGGCAGAAGCGGGGTGATGGTGGGCAGGAGACGCCGCAGCCGCTGCCAGAGGACGCAACCCAGAGGATAGTCCAGACCCTCGACCTCCTCCGGGGTCATGTTCGCAAGGGAGTGAGGAAGAAGGCGCTGCGAGAGCGCCAGGTCGTCTACACAGGTTAAGGAGCCGTCCCGGCTTGTCCAGGTGGAGGCCCGGATCGCCGCCTCCAACGCCTCCTGGGTGGGCAGTTTCAGCGTGAAGGTCAACTCCACCGCATGGGGCAGCCAGCGGTCTCGCGTGGCCTGCATGGAGACAAGCATCCTCTCTCCTGCCGCTATCCACCGCAAGGCTCTCTGCTTGCGCGACCTGTCCTTCTCTGTGGTCTCCGGGATGGCTTGGGCCTCTTGGCGCAACTCAGCGATCACCCGGCGGGCCTCCTGGATGTCGCCCTCTTCCGGCAGGAAGCCCTCGTTGCCGTCCTCATCCGTGTAGATATGAACGGTCGTCTGTGCGGTTCTCGTGTTCATCGTCCCTCCTCCCTTTTGTTCTTGTTTAGTGTTTCTCGCTGTCCGCCCTGGGGTCAGTCCGATGGGGGAACAGATGACTGTGCGCCCGGTCGTAGCCCGCTGGCCCGCTCAGCTTGTAGGCCAGCACTAGCGCCCGCAGGTTCCAGGCGGCCAACCGGCGCTGCTCCGGGCTGAGCGGCGGCAATGAAGGCTTCCGGGTTTTGTCTGTACTCATGAATAGTCTCCTTCGGTGGGCCGATGCTGTGAGTAAAGAGGCGGTAGACCTTATCGGGATCGCCCACGAGTTGGTGCAGCCCGACCACTAGATGACGGCGCAACTGCTCGCCCTCCTCGTCGGTCAACCCTAACAGGCGATGCTCGCCGCCACCCACGTAAGCGGCGGTCTCATGGGCCAGAGTGAAAGGATTGTCGGGATACCCGACATCCCTTAGCTTGGTCGTGACTTTGGGCATCAGGGGATGCGCTTGCAAATGATCGTGCAGGGCCGTCATCATCTGCCGATGCTCGGCCTCTGCCTCTCGAAGCTGCCAGAGGGCCAAATGGATGCCCTCATGCCTAACGGTGTTTTTGATTTCCTTCAGGCGCGTATCGGGCATGATCAGGGTAATGCCCTGGTGCCCAGTGTGCCGATGCGCCGCCTCGATGGCATCATACAGGCGGCGCATCCGGCCTGCGGTGATTAGGTCGGCCTGCATGGCTGGCTGCTCCAGAAGGTTCTGGAGGATGTTTTGCCATGCAACGACGGAGCGGGCAGGGACAAAGGCCCCCGTTCCTTGAAAGAGAGGCCGGAAGAGGCTTTCGCCCTCGTTGGTGAAGTAAATCCGACCGCCGACACGCCTGTGAATGTATTCTCCTGGCGGGCTGGCCGAGGGCGGTTGGATGGCCTTGATGAGCACAAGAAAGCGCCGGACAGGGCGGTAGGAGAGCATCAGCCTTCGCCCCCGGCCTGCTCTTGCGCCTGCGCCTGCTCCCGCTCGTGTCTTTCCAAAAATTTCTCCAGCGCGTCGTTAAGCTGCCCGATGACGAAGGTGCGATCCAGGGCGGGTTCTATGGTATCGGGCGCTTCGTCGGCGGGCGTGGACGATGCCGAGAAGAGTCCAGGACGTGCCGCAGGGGTGTCCACCAGCTTGGAGATAGCCTCCAGGGTAGCGCGAAACTCGCGGCCAAGCAGAACGAGGCTCAGTTTATCGGCGGGCAGGCGGGGCATGTCCTCAAAGCCTACCACCCTGCCGGTCATGCGCTGCCACAAATCTTGGGCGTGCTGCGCCAACGCCATGATGCGCCGTGCGCGCAGGGCCAACCCGCACTGCACGCTCTCTATGTCCATCATAGCCAGGGCCTCCTGCACCTTGCGCGACTGGCGATAGCGGTGGAGCGCCTGCCGGGAGACGCGCGGATAGCCCTCTTTCTCCAGCGCCGCCTGTATCTGATCGTTGCTGTCTCCGGCGATGAGGCGCTGCCGGATCAACTTCCTGGCAGCAGGAGGCAGCTTCGGGCCAGGGCGGGAAGCGTCAAAATTAGTCAAGTTTTTGGCCTCCTTACTCGCCTAGCCGCCCAACGCTTTCGCCAGGCCATCAAGATGCGTATAGCGTTCGCGCGTCAACCAGCCTGCGTTTGCCTGCTGCACGTCCCGGCTGTCGAAAGGTACCTGCTGGCCGCTCTCGCGCAGCTTGACAAGGCGATCCATCAAGTGGGTCGCTTGCTGGCGCGGCACGTAGGGGGAGGGCGGAGGCGCGGACGTGAGGGCTTTCTGCATAGCCGCCGCTTTCTCTAGCTTCTTGCGCTCTTTGAAGCGTTTGTAGGCTTGGTCAAATCTGCTCATTTGTGTCTATCCTCCATAAGTTATCGGGCAAGCCAGGTCGGCCCTCCGCGTAGAACCCAATCTGCAAGAGCCGCGTTGGCGTCGCCCACCGGCTGCGCTGGCCCGCCGCCAATCGGCTGGTAGTAAACCTTCTTGCCGTCCACCGGGCGCAGGCTGTCAGCATCACCGAGCCAGTAGGGCAGGTTGCTCTCCAGCCAGGCCAAGAGGACGGCCCTAGCCCGTCTTGCTCTGGTGACAGCGGCCTCTACCATCTCCAGGTCACACTGTAAGCGGGGTATCCATCCGCTGGCTTGCTGACGGCAGCCCGCGTAGAGCAGATCGGCGGTCGAAGCCGATACCGGCGACCTCCTGGCGGGTGTTGGCAATGGCAAAATGCAAGCAATCAGCGCCAATGCGGTTTCGGACGGCGGCAAGAGCCGAGGCGTCACCGGTTCGCAGTGCGTCCTCCACGTCGTAGCGGACACGCTGGCATTTTGCTTGCGCGGCAAGTACGGCATCGGTGGCTTTGGCATCGTTTTGAAGCAAAGTTGCCATGCTCATCTACTTGACCTCCCGACTGGGTTGCAACCGTTCCTCGACGAATTGTTCCAGCGCCATCGCCGGGATGCGGCGATTCCTGCCGATGACCACCACCGGCAGCCGCCCTTCGGCTACCAGCCGATAGACGTGGCTGCGGCTCAGAGACAGCTTCTCTGCCGCCGTCTCAATGTCGAGCAGCAGCTTCTGCGGTGCTTGCGTCTGCATATTTGACCTCCCGATCACGGTAACAAAGAGACCGTTGCCTCTTCTGCCTATCTTTATGCCGGGCGGGAGCCAGCGTAACAAGGAGTCGCGCGACTCCTTCTAGCAGCCTCAGAAGGCGAACACAGGAGGGGGGGGGTAGGAGGGGCTTAACCGAGGTCAAGGGGTCAAATTGTGCAGGCGGTGTCTGCACTTTCTCAGGGGCCTGCGCACGTAATCAGTTGGCGCAGATAGCTATCGAAACGGAGAAACCGATGAAGAGTTGCAAGAGACGCGCGGCAGCGCGAAGGAGTCGGGCAAGGTCGCCTGACGGATGGAGTAGGCGGAGTGTGCTTAACGGGTTTAGCGATAGGCACGGACGGGGGCTGAATGAGCAGGGAGGCAGAAAGCCGTCCGGGGCTATGCCTCCCTGGTACCATCATGGACGATGATGGCCTCGCTATGACGGGAACGCGGCCTCCTCGGTTCCCTCACATGCTTGCCACCGGCAAAGGAAACCCATAGCGCCCCCGGCATCTTCCAGGTGGACTTATTCCAAAGAGCGAGGGCTGGAGACACAGACTTCCAGCCCTCGCTCCAGGCAGCAGGAATGCATTCCAGTGCGCGCCCTCAGAATCGGCCCTGTGCCCCAGGAATGCTGAGAACGCGCAGGAGGCCAACCGTTTAGGCCCCCTCCGAGCCTTCCAGCTTGACCAGCTTGTTATAGAGACCCAGAACCAGAAGGGTGGGTGCCCACTGACCGATGAAGTTGGCCGTCTCATCCTTGTCCATCATCTTGAAGATAAGGGAGACGCCAATCGAGCCTAAAGCAGCCCAGAGGAAGGTATCCGAGGGCAGCTTGGCCGTCTGTTGTTCAATCGTGCGCGCCACCGGCCCTTCGCGATGGTCAGTGCGGGGCATGGTCTTGGGTTGAGTGTCTAAGATGTCCATTGATTTCCCTTTGTGTGTTTCAGTTTCCGGCAGAGTGCTTCCAAAGAAAGCCTCTGTCTCAGAACTCAGGCAGAAGACGTGGGCTGGCAGAAAACGTTCCGCTAATTTGAGAAATAATGCGCAAGCAGTAGGAAGCCCTGGCAATCCTGTCTGTGATGGCTGAGCACGGTTAGGAGGTTATAGGGGCTTAGCGATGGTGTATCAGGGCCACCAGCAGCCAGACCAGCACGGCCAGTAAGGTGAGCAGCAGGGGAGACAGCCGTCTTTTCCAGGGGCAGGCATAGCAGCGCCAGGCCCATCGTCGAAGCTGTCGGCCACAGTTAGGACACCGGCTAGAGACTTTTCCGGTTGACTGCATGGCGGTTCCTTGCCCAGAATTTGCTTAGAGACGAGAAGCCTGACAGGGAGGTTCCCTCCCTATCTGCCAGAACGCCTTTATTCCTATCAAGAGCCGCACTGAGGCAGCCAACCATAGACAAACAAGCCCTGCTCGCACAGCACAGAGCAGGGCTTGTTTGTAGGAACACCGCTGAGCGGGAACCCAATGATCAACGCTGTTAATGATGGCGAATGCCCGGCCTCTGGTCTACAGAGAGGCAGGGCTTTTGTGTGGCTGCCATAATCCCGAAAAAAACTTGCCGAGCGGCGCGACACTTTCTGCCTGGTTGCAGCGTCGTCTCTAGAGAAGCAACGGTAGTCGTCGGTTGGGATAACTGTCGAGCACAAAAAGGAGGTAGCTTATGCAGTGCCGTTGGAGTGATCTCGGAGACGTTGAGGAGCCGGGTGAGTATCAAGTTGATGGTGTTGGCATCGTCCATGTCTTGCAGAAGGACATGGACACGGCCAGAGATTTAGGCGGCGATCCAACAATTGACTTAATTGAGATCAAGGCTTTTTCACGTATCCGGCAATATCGCATTGGCCCATTTACACCGCATTCATAGAGATAGCCAACATCTGGATGCCACCACGCAGAATGTGGATTAGGCAAAGATCACCAGCGTCTCCTGCGAACGCCGGAAGGCATCATGGCCTGCCTTCACACGAAAGGTTGGGCGTGCGTCGCGGCACGGCCCTGAGCGTGTCATCGGGGCGTCAGGGATGTCCTGGCCTTGTTGCGCGAGCCAGAGCGCCATGCGATTTCCAGGCGCTTGATCTTGGGCACGCGGGGTACAGGCCGGGACGGTTCAGTCCCTTCTTCGATGAGGCCCGCCCAGGAGAAGGGGCCATCATCTGCCCCTTCGTAAGCGTCCTCTGTGCCATCAGTGGGTAAGGTCGTCTGCCGCTCCTCCGCGTTGTCGGCCCGCTCACGGGCGTTGCTCTCTTGGCGATCCGCCCAACAACCGGCGCAGATCGTGGGTGCGCAGGAGCCGCGCGGATAGATCGCACGCCCTTGCTGGCAGTAGACGCAGGGTTCGGCCTCCTCCTCACCATCGCCGCCATCGTGAACATCGCCGGATGTATCACCAGGGACATCGGCGGTGCGTGGATCGCCATCAGCCTCAGTAGGGGGCGAGGGCAACGCATCCTGGTTAGCGTCGTCGGCGCGGTGGAGCAGCGCCCGGATGTCAGCCAGATTGCAGAGGGGTTCCAGCTTGTCGAGTTCTACGGAGCGGAACGGCGAACTGCCCCTGCCGGTAATCAGCGTCCACTTGGCGACCTCTGCCCAGGGAACGGGCTTATAGAGGAGGAGGCGGTGCTCATCCAGAAGGGCAACCGGCCAGCAATACCCCCCCTTGCCCTCCTGCCTCAGCCTTTGCGCCTCATTGACGTAGATGAAGCGGGAGCCGGGGCGAGCGCACTTGACATTAAACGGCGTCCCGGCGAGAGCGAAATCCGGCCCATTGGGGGCATGGTCAGCCAGAGGTATCCAGCCTTCGGGATGCAGGTCGTTGGCCTCAAGGGATTCCACCAGGCCCACCTCCGCCTTCATGCCAACCCGGTCGGCCTGGAGGTTGGCTTGGTCGCTGCCCTTATCCTCAACACGACGGCGGCAGTGGTCGTGACCGCGTTTGCGCTCCTGGGCGAACTTTTCGGCGCGTTCTAGCTGCTCATTCGTCAACGTCACGACGATCCCCACCGAGGGCGGTGGCGGAGGGCCAGGGATCGGTGGCGAGGGTGTGGCGGGCGGAGTGTCATCCGTATCATCGCCGAAAGGGTCGGCCTCCACGCGGGGGGAAGTTTCCTTATATATGTGATCACAGGGGGGTATATACGGTGTTTTTTGCGTTGCTGGAGGAGCCTGTTCTGAGGCGTCAATTTTCACGCCGGCGTGAAAATTAGAAGCCGGATTTGAGGCGTTTTCCATCTCAAAATCGCCGTTTTGGGCGTCCAGTATATGGACGTTCGCTAAGCCCGTTTTTGCCGCGTTTTGAGCCTCTGCGCACGCTTGCGCCAGGCCGCCGACATGGGCCTGCGCCTCCCCCACCAACTCTGTGTCCGTCTGGTACTCAATGGGCGCGGCGTCGGGGTCGTAGACATTCAGGCCCAGGGCCACTTCCAGCCGCTTCAGCGTTTTGGCCGGGTCGCACTCCAGCGCCATCGCCAACTTCACTCCAATCGAGTCGGGCACATCCTGCTTAACGATCTGCCACCATTTCCGCCGCTTCTGCAATGGCTTGATGCCCAACCAGGCGCGTAACTCCTCACGCCGGAAGCCGGATTTACGGAACGCCTCCATGTACTGCGTCCGCTTCTCCTGCGGCTGCGTTGCCAGTTCGGTATGCAGCCAGAACGGCAAGTCGTATTGGCGCTCTTCTTCCGCCCAGTGCGTGGCGACAGTGGCCCAATTGTGTATCTGCCGGGCCAGGACATCGCCGAAAATCGTCCGCACGTATTTATCCCGCTGCCCAAAAGGCAGATTCTTGACTTTGGCGTTATACCAGTCCGCCGCCAGCCAATAGAAGGTCTCCTTGCATTCGTTCAACCAGGCGTGCAGCCGCTTGCCCCGCTTCAGCCATGCCTCTTTAGTCAACGCGCTGGCCGGTTCCTCGGCAGGCGGTTCCGGCGTGGGCAGGGCGTCTTCACCTGCCCCGACAGCCTCATCGGACTTGACTCCTGGCTCATAAACGCGCGTCGTTCTCTCAATCGCATTCTGGATCGTGCGCTGGCCGTAGGTCTGGGTGCCGCGTCTCTCGTCCCACTTGTCGCGCATAAGCGTCGAGCGCCGGAAGAGGCGATCCATGCGCTCGGCATCTTTCTGCGTCCAATAGGCCAGGATACAGCAGAGCGCCGCATCCGCCCGGCTTGCGTCGTTGCCGTAGCCAGAAAGATCGCCCTGGTCGAAGAGGGCGCAGAACTTGGCCCCCTGGCCGCTTTGCCGGATTTTCTCCAGCAGCGCGCCGTCATCGGGCAGAAGGTCACAGGGGGGTGTGGTATGCGGCTGTCGAGGCGGTTTCTCCGGCTTCTCCTCCTGCGGGAACCAGGCGTGGTACAGCCCGGCGAACTCCTCCTGCCTCACCTCTGTGGTCATGGGCGTGCCAGGGACATGGCAGCCGGTGAGGGTGAAGAATCGCCCCTTGTCGTACATCTCGAAGTTGCCGCGCTTGCAGGCCGGGCCGATCTTCTGGCCCTTGCCGATGAACTTGACGCCGGTGCCGCTTGGGCTGACCTCGGTATAGGTGTCGGCCAGGATAATGAAAGCCTGGGCTTCCAGGGTGATCTGGCCGTTCTGGGGATCGCGGCAGGCGTCAATATCACCGCCGATGAAGGGATCGTCGGGGCCGAAGATGAAGCCGACCCCGGCGTAGCCTCCGCGCCGGTAAGCGGCGACGGCATCGGCAAACGTCCCTCCGGTTGAGGGATCGGAGGGGTCGGCGCATTTGCCGGTTCGGGGATTGTAAGGGATTTTACGCGGCTTGTCGCCCTCCTTCTCAGGCGGCAGCAGCTTCCAGCACACCCACTGCGGATAGCTGCGCATCTCGTGGGGGAGGGCGTCGGGGTTGCAGGGGATGGAGGGCACCATTACGCCAACCCTCCCTCTCCGCGCAGCGCCCTCTCCGCCGCCTGGAGAACATCAGGCGGAACGGTATCAATCATCCTCCAGCGGTTGCGCGCCTGGTCGTAAACGCGCCGGGGCCAACTGATACCAATACCGTTGAATGTGGCAAAAACGATGACGCCATACAGCCGCCAACGCCCGAACGTGACGCGCACCAGCGCGCCCGTCTCATCATCACACAGTTTGCAAACGGTTGTTTGATCACACACGTGTTTTGTTTCTCCGCCGCGCCCTTGTAAAAAAAAGGGCGCTTGTCGCGGCTGGTGAGATATGCGACAGCGCCCCGAAACGCCCCGCGCATTGCGGGGACGGCGGGAAGGCAAAAAATGTCATCTCACCTGCCAAATAGAGGCGGGCGGAATTGACGAAACATAGCGTGTGTGATATAATAACTCCTGCCACGTCTCCAATCGAGGCAGGAGTTGGGTATACCACACACTCCATCTTTGGCCCATTCACTGCTGGTAACAGTGAATGGGCCATCGTCATTTTCGCCCATTAACAGAAACTCAGCAACCAAAGGTCGCTGATGGCATAGCAGGGACGCTATATCACAGGATGACCCATACGGAAAAACGTTTTTGCATCGGGGCATGAGGAAATCGCACTTCGGGGTGCGATTTGTGGTGTAGGAGCGACGCTGGTGGTCTCACCAGAGGTCTGAATGTGTCTCAATGATACGTCGTTTATTTGCCCTGATTTGTTCCATTTGTTCCACTGTTTCGGGGATGTCAGCTTTTCTGCTCAGCCTCTTGCTGCATCAGCCGTCCGAGGAAGCTGTCTATGACATCCTTGTGAAAGCGCACTGCCCGCCCGATGTGGCAGCAGGGCAACTCGCCACTCGCCGCTAAGCGATGCAGGGTGCTTCTGCTCACGCTCAGTTTCTCCATCGTCTCTCGGATGGTCAACAGTGTCTTCTTTGTGCGCAAAGTGTCCTATTCCTCCCGTTGGTATCTATTTATACTACGCAATGAGCCTCGCAACCATTCCCGGTCAAGCTGACCGATACGCTGGCACAAGCACAAGCCCCAGAAGAGTGACCCCTGGGGCTTTTCGTCTACCCGCCTAAAGCCTAGCGCGGGATGCGCCGACGCCGCTCTAGCTGACGTTCTGGTTGCTGCCCCACGACGGTAAGGTTCGGCGCGAGAGCCGATACCGATTTTGCCTGGGGCTGCTGTAGCGCCGACAGGTCAGCCAGCGCACGGCAGCGTTCTTCGTCCGTGTGCAGATACGCCTGCGTGACCGAGAGGGCCGCATGGCCGAGAAACGCCTGGATGGAACGCAAATCTGCACCCGACTTCAACAGGTCGGTCGCGCGCCAATGTCTCAGCGCATGGGGGCGGACGTTGGGCGCTCCGCGTAGTCCAGCCGCCGCCGTGACCGCCTCGAAGATAGTCATCAGGCCGTTGCCGTGCAGCCGTCGTCGCCTGTCAAAAGCGAACAAGAAGTTATGCAGGCAGTCCTTCGGGCGGAAGGTCAACCACTCCTGAACGGCGTGGATACAGGCGGCAGGGACGTAGATCGTGCGGCTTTTGGAACCCTTGCCCGACCGGATGTAGATACGGCCCTCCTTCGCATCTACATCACCCAGGCGCAGGTCTAGCAGTTCTTGGCGGCGCAGCCCGCCATAGATCAGCACGTGAAAGAGGGCGCGGGCCAGGGCAACCTGCTTGGGATTGCGCTGCTTTTCGCAGCCGTCCAGCAGGGCACGCACCTCTTCATCTGAGACGGTCAGCCTTACGGCGGCATCCTTCTTGGGCAACTGGATCGAGGCCACCGGGTTTTCTACGAGAACGCCGTTGGAGAGGAGGAACCGGGCCAATCCTTTTAAGGGCAAGAACGCGCCTCTGATCGTGCGCGGGCGCTGCTTGCGTTCACCGGATAGGTAGTACAGGAACTTCCGCAGTACGGGGGTGTTGAAGGCATCCAGATCGGGGTCGTCACCATAGCCGTTGAGTGTAAGCCAGCGGTGGAAATGGTGCAGCCAGGAGGCGTAGCAGTTGCATGTGGAGCGGGCCGCGCCCTGTTCGTGCTTGAGGGATGCCAGGTAATCGTTCATAACGTCGGACAGCTTCATCTCTCTTCTCCTCTGTGTGATCGAAGTGATGAAGCTGCCGACTTAGAGCCTTTGTTCTTTTATCTGGCGGGTTAGAGTCTGTAGTTTGAAGATGCCCAATGAGAAGGCCGCGCCTCCGGCAAGGATCGAACTTGCGACCGTCCGCTTAGAAGGCGGATGCTCTATCCGCTGAGCTACGGAGGCATTCATGGAAGCGGGAGACGAGAATCGAACTCGCGTCACCTGCTTGGAAGGCAGGAGCTTTACCATTAAGCTACTCCCGCGAACGCGCCTCTATAGTTTACACGACAAGTAGCTTGCCGTCAAGAGGGGATTACGCCCAGAAGGTCGGTCCACAAACTACCTTTCAACAGGATGAACAGGATTTTTCAGGATTTACAGGATGAAGACAAGAGCTAGAGATAGAAGCCTTGTAGTCAATTTGAAGTTCAGAGGCATAGGTATTCGGTTGGTTGGGTGGGTTTTAGAGATCCTGTTTAATCCTGGGTAGACACTCCCAGCCGTGTGGATCAATCTCACGCAGCCTGCTGCTGAGGAGGTACGTCCACACCGTTGGGAGCGATTACCTAATCCTGCCAAATCCTGTTCATCCTGTTGAGGTTTTTCTCTAGCGCAGGCGCTGCTCCTGATAGGCCTCATAGAGCTGGTGACGGAGCTCGCGCAGGCGTTGCTGGTAGTCGGAAGAATTGATCTCATCGGCCCACATGACAATCGCGTTCTCGCCGTTGTCCGTGTAGTAGTTCTTGCGGATAGCGGCCTCCCGGAAGCCGTACTTGCGATAAAGGCCCTGGGCGACGCGATTGCCCTCACGCACCTCCAGGGTGGCGCGAGAGGCGCCTTGCAGTATCGCCTCTTCCAGCAGAGCCAGCAGCAGGCGCTCCCCGATCTTGCGGCGTCGGTGGTCCGGGTCTACGGCCAGGGTGGTGATATGGGCCTCGTCGGCGATAACCCACTGGCCTCCAAAGCCGACGACCTCCTGGCCGATTCGGGCCACCAGATAACAAGCGGCGCGGTTAGAGAGCTCCGTCAGATAGGCGGTGGGCAGCCAGGGCGTCGGATAGCAGCGTTTGTCTATGCGGTGGACGGCTTCAAGATCGGTGCGCCGCATCGGTTCAATGGAGACCGGGTCCACAAGGATAGCCATGTTGCTTCTTTCTCTTAGCGCACAACAGCAGGAGTATGGTTAAGAGTGTAGCATAGTGGATAATATTTGTCAACAAGCAAATGGTTCTATTTATCGCGCCAAAAAGAGTCGCTGGCCTGTCGCATTGTCTCCTCATAAAGCGGACGGCTTGCCAGGGTGATCGGATCGCGAGGGAAACGTGCCTGAGCTAGTTCCAGCACGCTGCGGGATTGCGCCCATCGGCCCTGCCGGGCGTAGATATAGCCTAATTGCGCCAGGCGGTAGGCGCTGGGCGCGCGGGCGGCCAGATCACGCAGCAGCGCTTCGGCGGCGGCGAGGTTTCCCTGCGCGAGATAGCAGGCCGCCAGCGCATCCCGTACCATATCGTCTTCGGGCTGGAAGGCGAGCGCTAAGCGATAATCTTCTGCCGCCCCTTCCCACATTCCGAGCGCCTGCCGCACGCCGCCGCGCCCGCGTGCCATGACGGTGATGAACTCCGCAAGGTTCCAGTGCGGGCCGCTAGCGCTCTGAAGGCGCCTTTGTGTTGCCGGGGAGCGGCCTAGCGCGGCACGCTCGGCTTCCGTGCGCGTTCCCGGCAGCAGCCATTCCAGAGCGCGGTCGTAGGCGGCCAGCGCCTCGGCGTTCTGTCCGTTCTCGTGCAAGGCGTTTGCCAGCCCGGCCAGAGCCGGGAGGAAGTTCGGGTCTGCCGTGAACTCGACGCGCATGAGGGTCAGGTCGCTGCGCCAGTTAGGAACATCCGCCAGCGTCACCCAGGTAAAACCGAGCAGCAGGCATCCGGCAAGCGTTGCCATCACCTCACGCTTTCCCGCGCTCGTCTGCGGCCTGCCGCCGCGCGTGATCCGAAGGGAGGGATGCGCCCCTGGAGGGCGCGCGCAGTCCGGAAGACGCCAGAATGGCCATGCTGCGGCAAAGCCATATCCGGCCAGCCCCGCCAGGCCCAGCAGCGGCAGCAGGGCGCGGTACGAGGCAATAGGCTGGGAGGGAACCTGGATCAGGTTCAGACAGGGAAGCAGAGTCAGCATCGTCCAGAGCGCCAGCGCGCGCAGCGTACGGTTCGGCCAGAGTCGCCAGAGCAGCGCCAGCCAGAGCCCGCCGCAGAGCGCGCCGAGCAGGGCGACGGTCCGCTGCGGCGTCTCCCAGGGGCCGAGCGTGGACAGATGCAGAGCGCCGACGGTCGGAAAGCCCAGGACTTTCGCGTAGTACCAGATCGTGCGCCCGACCATTTCCGTATGCAGCGCGGCGCTCCAGGGCACAGGGGCGAAGGCGCTCGCCGGAACGAGGCGGCGCGCTGCGGCGAGGTAGAGGAGGACAGGAACGCCGTAGAGCAGCATCCAGGCTTCCCAACGACTCCCCCGAATCTGTCCCTGACTCGGTGGACCTAACCCCCCATCCGGCAGACTAAACCCTGCCGCTGTGGGGCCTGCGGCCCTCTGCCTGCCTACGCAGGCAGGGATAATGTTGGCTTCTCGTCTCCCTTCTCCCTTGGAGGGAGAAGGGACGGGGATGAGGGGAGAACAAGGCTTCTCCTCTCTCCTTTCCTTTAGAAGGAGGGGGCCGGAGGTGCGGGCGATAGCGTACTGCCAGAACAGGGGAACGAGCAGCACGAGAGGGAGGCATTGCTCCTTGCTAAAGACGGCTCCGGTAAAGCCGAGCAGTGATACGATAAGCCAGCCCCAACGCATCCTTCGGGAGGCGTCTGCGCTCTCCTCTGCCTGCCGCGCGCGCAGCAGTCCAATGGCAAACCAGGCCGCAAAGAACAGGGCCAGGCCGTCCGTGCGCCCGCCGATAAAGGCGGTAGCCCCGACATGCAGCGGATGCAGGGCGAAGAGCAGGCCCGCCAACAGCGCAGGCGCCTCCCGCCGGAACCACAGCCGGAACAGCCAGAAGACCAGCGCAACGTCGGCGGCGTGCAGGATCAGGTTCTCGATATGGAAGAGCAACGGGCGTGTGCCGTGCGCGGCGACCCCAAGGGCAAACGACGCCGCCATCAGAGGCCGATAGTACAGGCCAAACTGGGGGTGCAGGAAGCACGCGGCAGGGTTCGTGTCACAGCCGCGCGTTGCGGGGGAGTGCAGCAGATCGTGATCATCGCTCACCTCGCCGCCCGCCAATCCGCCAGCCAACAGCAGCATCGAAAGGAGAACCAACGCCAGAGCCATCACCCAGAACGGCAGCCGGACTGGCGCCGGGGAGGCTGCAGGCGCCTGTCGGGTGTTCTCGGCTTTGCTGCCGTTGGCTCGCCATGCGGAGGTTTCCCAGGTATCTGCGTATTTCATTGCTTATCGGGCTGCGTCTCGGAGGCAGGCGGCGTTTGCGGGCGCGGCACGGCGGTAGTGGGGGCCTGCGGCAGCGTGCTTTGTGTCTCAGGCGAGGACGACGCTTTGCTTGCCATCGGCGGGCGTCCAGGAACGGAATGGGAACGGCGATAAAAGTGCAGCAGGCTCCCGATCAGAAAGAGCGCGGCTCCGGCCACCGGCAGGAGCGCGGCGGTGCCCAGCCAGAAGCCGGGCGACCCCTCCGGGAAGCGATTACGCGCCAGCACGCCGATATGGCCGATCAGCGCCACAGCCAGCAGGCAGGCCATAGCACCGCGCGCCCCACGCTCCGGGTGCGTCTCTGGAGTGCGCGCCCAGCGGTTGACGGCAGCCAGCATCAGCGCCGCCACCAGCGCCAAAAACAGGCCATGATAGACGAAATTTGCCTGCAACTCGCTCCGCCTCTTTCGCCTCTTCTATCTCATCGTGTACGGTAGGACTGCCCCTAATTACGCCGGGCTTGGAAGATTCTCCTTTGCCGCTCCGTTTAGGGATAATGACGGAAGGAAGAAGAAGGAACAGCGCAGTATGCCCGACGTGGAGCTTTTCCCTTTGCCGCCTGCCGGATTTGACAGCTTGCGGCACCCCCGGCGATATGTTATAATCGCGATACGTCGGCCTGTTCTGCGGCGGCGAGCGTCGGCATGGGATCGGAGGCCCTGCTTCGATGGCACAAGCACGCCCGGCTTTGCAGAGGGCAATTAACGAGATCCTGGAGCGTCACGGTGTCAATGGCAAGCGAATGTCCTATCGTCAGGCGGAGCGGCTGACCGGGCTGTCCCCGGCGACGATTGGTGAGCTGGCCAAGGGCAATGCGCGCACTCCGGAGACGATCCGCCGCTTTGCGCGCGGCCTGGGCGAGGATGCCAACCGGCTGCTGCTTCTGGCCGGGTTTGTGCCGGAGGAAGCGGAGATGCGGCCCGCTCCCAAGCCCCCATCGGCCCTTACGGAAGCGGCCAGTCTGGAGGAGATGGAGCCGGACGAGCGCGAATGGCTGGGCCGCCTGGGACGGGCGCTGGCCAGGATGCCGCCGGGACGCGAGCGTAACCTGTGGAAAGCGAGGCTGCGCCAGGATGCCGAGTTGATCGAGGCATTCCTGGAACGGCTGGAACGCGAGGGAGCGCCGGAAAGAACAGGCGCCGACGGGCAATCATCATCATAGCGCCAGGAATGTAGACAAGAAAGGCGGGCCTATGAGCAAGGAGGATATGCCGCGCAAACATCTGGTGGAGCGGGAGGCCGCTTATTGCGCCGAGAGGATGGTTCAGGAGATCACGGGCGGACGCTTACGCCCGGAAGCGTGGTATCGGTGGTATCTGTGTGAACGGCATGGCGGCCCGCCGCTGCTGGATGCCGGGATGCCGCGCGGTCAAGTGGCCTACTGGGACGGCGAAGACATCGTCCTGGATGCCTGCGCTGCCATCACCGATATCGCCGCCGCGCTGCCCGAAGAGCTGACCCACCGCCTCAGCTCGCGCGAAACGCCGCGTTTTGAGTGGTTGAATTCCCATCTGAAGCACGCGCACTCCGTTGGGCGTGAGGTCTTCCAGGAGATGGTCGGGCAACGGGTGGCGGCGCTGTTCTCGGCGCTCTTGCGTTCGCATACCGGCCAATAGGGTAAGCTATGCCGCGACCAGGCGTGCAACGTGAAGAAGCGAAAGCTTACTCCGCGCAGGAAGTCACCTCCCTATGGGAGTTAGCGGCCCTGTTCCTGCGGCTGGGCCTCACGGCCTTCGGTGGTCCAGCCGCGCATATTGCGCTCATGCGTCAGGAGGTGGTGGAACGCAGAAAGTGGCTGACGGAAGCGCAATTCCTTGACCTCATCGGGGCCGCCAACCTCATTCCCGGCCCTAGCTCGACCGAGGTTGCCATCTACATCGGCTTCCTGCGGGCGCGCTGGGCAGGACTGATACTGGCCGGAACGTGCTTCATTCTGCCTGCCGCGCTCCTCGTCTCCCTGATTGCCTGGGCCTACGTGCGGTTCGGTCGCCTGCCCGCCGTGCTGGGCGTCCTCTACGGGGTCAAGCCGGTCGTGATCGCTGTCATCGTGCAGGCTCTCTGGGGATTGGGCAAGACCGCGCTCAAGACACGGTTTCTGGTCGGCGTCGGATTGGTGGCGGCGGTCGCCGCGTTCGCGGGCGTCAGTCCGCTGCTGATACTGTTTGGCGCAGGGCTGGTTCTGGTTGGCGAGAAGTGGCTGGTCGAGCGACAAATGGAGGGACTTACGCCTTTGCTCGGCCTGTTGCTCGCCCTCTCCGTCTTGGCGGTCGCTCCCTGGCTGCTCGGCAGGTACGCGGTAGGTTCCCAGCGTCAGGATATGCCGCTCCTCTTTCTCGTCTTCCTCAAGCTCGGCTCGGTCGTCTACGGCAGCGGCTACGTCCTGCTGGCCTTTCTCCGCTCGGAACTGGTGACGCAGCGTGGGTGGCTGACCTCCGCGCAGCTCCTCGATGCCGTTGCAGTAGGGCAGGTAACGCCGGGGCCGGTGTTCACGACGGCGACCTTCATCGGGTACGTGATGGCAGGGCCGAAGGGCGCGTTTGTCGCCACGTTGGGGATGTTCCTGCCCGCCTTTCTCTTTGTCGCCCTAAGCGCACGGATTCTTCCCCGGCTGCGCCAGACCGCGCTGGCCGCCGCCTTTCTCGATGGGGTGAATGTGGCGGCTCTGGCTCTGATGGCCGCGATAACCTGGCAATTAGGCCGTGATGCGCTCCGCGACGCTCTAACCGTCGTGCTTGCCATCCTCAGTGCTGTCTTGCTGCTGCGCTTTAAGGTCAACTCTGCCTGGCTGATACTGGGGGGCGCAGTGGTCGGTGCGGTTGCGCTTGCCATCCGATGAGACGGCCCGTCTCTTTTTTCCTCTGTTGCAAGCGGCAAGAAAAAGTTCTTGACACGCAACAGCGTTCTAGCGTACAATAGGCGCAAGATACTTTGCTGGGCAAAGTACTTTCCCGTGATGGTAAGTCCTCTTTCTCGTATTACGAGGAAATGCAAGCCGTGCGCCCTCAGGCAGCGGCAGTTGACTCTTACGGTAATAGACCCGTGAGGAAGATAGTGGCGGAAACAAACAGGGTAGAACGTGCAGAGCGGGCCTTGCCTGGGCCGCGACTCTGCTGGTGGGTGATCTTCGCAGCGGCCTTCGGTTGCCTGGAGGCAGTCACGGTGATCTATTTGCGTCGGGCGACCGGAATGGCGCCTGGCCTCGATTACCGGGAGATCTGGACGGCGCGTGGGCTGGCGTTCCATTCGGCAGGAATTCTAAGGGAGCTGGCGCGGCAGGGAGTCCTACAGATCGAGCTTACGCGGGAAGCCGCCACCCTTTTGCTGCTGTTCAGCGCCGCCTGGGCGGCAGGGCGCAGCCAGCGCGAGAGATGGGGCCTGTTCGGCTTTACCTTTGCCGTCTGGGATTTGACCTACTATCTCTACCTCGCCCTCTGGATCGGCTTTCCGCGCAGCCTGCTGGATACGGACATCTATTTTCTGATTCCCCTAGCCTGGTACGGCCCCGTCTGGTTTCCGGTGCTGGTCGCTATGCCGGCGCTCCTGGTGCTCTCGCTCCGGCTCCTGCGGCCCGCACAGAGGGAAGCCTGGCGGACCGGCGCCGCGGTAGAGTAGTTTACAGCCCGGCTTGCGGAGGCACGCAGGGCGGTTAGCTATCAATGCAACTAAGGTGGCGGCGTGCGCCCATCACGATACTCCTCTGGAAAGGAAGGATACAAGCATCATGTTTAAGCGCATCTTAACCTATGATACGACGGCCCGCTCGCAAATACGGACTATCACGCCGGAGCTGAATGCGCTGATCGCGCAGAGCGGCGTGGACAACGGCACGCTCCTGGCCTACTCGATGCACACAACCCTGGGCTTGATGGTGCAGGAGACAAGCGAGCCCAACCTCTGCGAGGATTTCCTGGATGTCCTGATGGCCTGGGTGGAGAGCGATGGGCACCGCTATAAGCACACCTGCGCCCTCCATCCTAGCGGGGCCTGCGTGGAAGATCGCTTTAACGCGCCAAGCCACGTGCGCCAGTTGCTGACCAATCAATCCGTCGTGCTCGATATTCAGGGAGGCCGGCTGCATCTGGGCCGCTGGCAGGATGTGGCCTTCTGCGAGTTCGATGGCCCCCGCGAAGGTCGCCAGATACTGGTCAAAATCCTGCCGGATGAAGAGAGGCAGAAAGGAGCAAACCGTTGCGCAATCTCCAGATAACACTCTTGCCAATATCCCTGGCTATCCTATTGGGGCTGGCAGCAGGTCTGGTAGACCTGAACGCGCGCGAGGTGCAGCCTGCGGTCCTGTGCATCCTGGTCTTTACGGGTCTCATGGGGATACTCTGGCCGAAAGGGGCGTGGCTCTGGGGCGCTCTCATCGGCGGGGGGATCCCTCTGCTCCATGGCCTGGCCCTTGCGGTCGGATACAGGCCCCCTTATCCAGTCCAGCCCAACGTGTTTGCTACCTTCCTGGCGCTGATTCCGGCCTTCCTGGGCGCCTGCGTGGGGGCCGGCGTGGGCAGCCTGTTCCCCCGACCCCACAATGGGTAGGCAGAAGATTCGGCTCTAACCGGAAGCCTATCTTGACCGGCTTTCCTGCACGTGCTACACTAGGGCAATATGCAAACCAGCCAAACGCTTTCCACGCCGCCGCAGACCTGGGCGGAGGCTCTGCCGCTGCTCTCTCCCTCCATCCGCGCCGCCATGCGCCGCCAGGAGCCGCTGCGCTGCTACACGACGCTGCGCGTGGGCGGCCCCGCCGACTACTTTTATAACGCCACCGACGCGGACGCCCTGGCCGAAATCGCCGCCTTAGCGCAGAGTTTCGACCTGCCTCACTTTATCCTGGGCGAGGGCAGCAACGTCTGTGTCAGCGATGCGGGCGTGCGCGGCCTGGTTCTCCGTAACGCCTGCCAGCAGGCCCAGATCGGCCCCTTGACCCGCGTGGATGCCGGGTACAACTTCATGCGCCTCTTCGTCAAGACGATGGAGGCCGGCCTCTCCGGCCTGGAGTTCGCCGTCGGCATTCCGGGGACGGTGGGGGGCGCTCTGGTCTCCAACGCGGGCGCCTATCGGGCCAATATCTGTGACCTGGTGGTGGAGGTCGAGGCGGTGGAGGGCGGCGTGCGCAAGCGGGTCTCGCCCGAATGGATGGAGTTCTCCTATCGGGACAGCCGCCTGCGCCGTTCGGTCAGCCGCCCGGCGACGTTAATCGGCGTGACCCTGCGCCTGACGCCCGCGCCCAAGGCCCAGATCCGCCTCAAAGCCCGCGATATTCAGGTGCAGCGCATCCGCAAGCAGCCCTGGCTGCCATCGGCGGGCAGCTTCTTCAAGAACGTCTACGACCGCGCGCTGGCCGAGAGCCTGCCCAACCTGCCGGAGCCGATGAAGCAGGCCGGCGTCGTGCCCACCGCCTATCTTTCCGAAGCCTGCGGCTGCAAGGGGCTGACCATCGGCGGGGCGGCCATCTCGCCCAAGCACGCTAATTTCATTGTCAATCTGGGCTGCGCCACCGCCGCCGACATCCGCCAGGTGGCCGAAACGGTCAAGGCGCGCGTCTGGGAGCGTTTTGGCGTGCGGCTGGAAGAGGAGGTGCTCTATATCGGGGAGTGGGGGGCTTATCCGGCAGGCTAAACCCTGCCGCTGTGGGGCCTACTGCAAGGGTCGGCGCTGCAATGGACTGCCAGGGTCGGGGCTGCCATGGTTCGCCCCACTGCCAGGGGCGGCAAGGTTACGGCCCTTGCCTCCGCCTTGCGACACCTTGCGACACGGCTCCGCCTTGCGACAACCCTCCGCCGAGCGAGGCCTGCTGCCTACCTACGCGGGCAGAGGATCTAATGAGCCCCGGATCGTCCCCATCCCTCTCTATGGGTAGCCCTGCTGCCTGCTTACGCAGGCAGAAAGCCTCGCCCACGTAGGTGGGCGACGGGCGCTTTGCGCCCCACAGCGGCAGGGTTTAGCCTGCCGCAGGCAGGAGCAGTAAGCGAAGCATTCACTGAGGCAGGGGCAGGGTGATGTGCACCCGCGCGCCGCCGCCAGGCCGGTTTTGATACTCCACCTGCCCTCCCAGGTTCCAGCGGCTCAGATACTGCACCAGTTCCAGGCCGGAATTGGCATCGCGCGCCGGGTCAAAAGAGGTGGGGAAGCCCGGCCCATCGTCGCAAACTTCCAGCATGGCGGCGCTCGCGCCCTTGGCAGCCAACCGGACGAGAACCTCGCTTTTCCCATACTTGAGGGCGTTGCTGACCAGCTCGGTCAGCACGATGGGGAACGCCGTGCCCTGCCGCGCCGACAGGCGCACGTCCTCCATATCGAACCGCAGCCGTCGGCTGCCCGCCTGCGATTGGAGAATCGGCTGTAGGCGCTCCATAATCGCCAGGGACGAGATATAGTGTTCGTGGCAGCCCTCCCGGGCCTGCTGAGTCAGGATGTCGTGGACAAAGGCCAGGCTGTGGATGTGCCGGGCTACCTGCTTGAGATCCTGAACCGGAACACTGTCGCGGCCCTTCATCGTCTGCATCTCTACGATAGACGAGAGGAGATGCAGGTTGTTCTTGACGCGATGTTGGGTCTCCTGCACTTCCGCTATCAGACGCGCGTTCAGAGCCGCGAGGTCGCCCCGCTGCTTCAGGAGCGCCGCTTCGGCCGCTTTGTCGCCGCTGATGTCGCGAAAGATAAGCGCGACCCCGATGCTTTCCCTGTTCTCATTGCAGACGGGCGTGCCGCTGCCCTCAATCGGCGTTTCCGTGCCGTTGCGGGCCACCAGGAGAACGGGCTCGTCTATCTTGATATGGCTGCCGTCACGCAGCATCCGCGTTATCGGCGTCTCGATCCGCACGCGAGTCTTCTCGGAGAGGATTACAAAAACCTCGCGCAGGGGCCTGCCCACCGCCTCCTGCTGTTTCCAGCCCGTCAGCGTTTCAGCCATCGGGTTCATAAAGAGGACCCGTTCCACGGTGTCGGTAGCGATCACGGCATTACCGATACTGCGCAGGATGGTAGAAAGCCACTGCCTATTGGCGCGCAGGGCCTCCTCCGCCTGCCGGGCCCGCATCTGGGCCTCATGGAGGCGCAGGACGCTGCGCAGGCTCTGGGCCAGGCTCTCCGGGGTGAGCCGGGACTTGGGAAGATAGTCCGAGGCGCCTGCCTTCATCCACTCGACCGCCCGCAATTCCTCTCTATTCCCGATCAGCATAATAATAGGTATGTGTATCTCTGCCTTCCGCACCTCACGCAGCACCAACGCTCCATCGCCATCCGGGAACTGGTAATCCAGGCAGGCGCAATCGAACGCCTGCCGCCGGAGCGCCGCCAACGTCGAAGCGCAATCCGGGGCCTCCTGAATTTCGGCCTGTATTCCGGCGGCACGCAGTGCCTGATGCGCGGCCCTACGAGCCCGCTCATCGTCGTCAGCAATCAGAATTCTCAGAGGCCGATCTATCATAATCCCCGCAGTCTGTTCCATATCCTACATTCAATAAGCATCGGGGCAGTTTGCTCGGTATACGGAAAAGTCAGCCGTGCAAAAATCCAGGCGTGCCAAAGGCCTAGCAGGCGGAAAGCTGCCTCCCGATCCCCTATGAACCCCAGCGGCTCCCTGTTAGCCTATTTGAGATGGAACTGCCGCGCAAAGCAGGCTTTGTTCGGCGTTCTTCTATCTCGACTCATCAAGGGAGCCACCAGGAATATTAGCAAGCTATACGAAGAGTGTATTCATCGAATGGAGAATACAGCACTCGTACCCTGTTTTAATTCTAAGGCTCCTCATTTTGACGGCTCTCTGCCTTTCATTGTTCTCCGATTTCGCTTTCCCCGAAGGCGGGAACGGTTTGGAGCGCGCTACGTAAAGTAGGCAAGATGCTCGCAAGTCGGCTGGGTAGCGGCGAACCCTGGCCAGCCCAACGGAGAACGCGCCCTGCTCCCGCCAGGGCTAACGCATCAGCCGATTTTCCCTCTCCTTATGCCAACCGAGCACATTAACGATGAGAAGAAGAGGCGCTTGCTCTGGCTGCCGCACGAAAATCCGGGACTGTGGGGTACAATGATGCCAGCATAACCCATTCGCTGTGAGGCGGCACAGCATGGGCGCAAATCCCCGAAAGCCCCCTGGTTTACCAGATGGGGAGCCGTCATGGAGATACCATGAACAGAACGCGGTTCCAATATGGCGCCTGGAGCCTGCTGATTTACAATGTCGGCGTCAGTCTCTGGGGCGCTTATGTCCGGGCTACCGGCTCCGGGGCCGGGTGCGGCAACCACTGGCCGCTCTGCAACGGCGAGGTGGTGCCTAGGCCGGAACAAATCAAAACCCTGATCGAGTTTACTCACCGTCTCTCCGTTGGATTAGCCATTCTCCTGGCGGCATGGCTGGCCGTCTGGGCGTTTCGCGCCTACCCCAAAGGGCATCCGGTGCGCGCTGGCATTAAGCTCATTCTGCTCTTTACCTTCACCGAATCGTTAATTGGGGCCGGGCTGGTCCTCTATAAGCTGGTCGAGCACAACGCCTCGGCCTATCGGGCCGTGGCGATCTCGGCGCACCTGATCAACACGTTCCTGCTGCTGGCCTCGCTGACGCTGACGGCCCTGTGGAGCTCGGGCGTGCGCGGGCTGCGGCTGCGCGGGCAGGGCGCGGTGCTCTGGGCGCTGGGGCTGGGCCTGCTGGGCGCGCTGGTGCTGGGCGTCAGCGGGGCCGTGACCGCCCTGGGCGATACGCTCTTCCCCTCCAGCAGCGTGATCGAGGGGCTGCGGCAGGACTTCTCGCCGACCGCCCACTTCCTGGTGCGGCTGCGTCCCCTGCACCCGCTGATCGCGATGTCGGTCGGCCTCTACCTGCTGCTGATCGCGGGGCTGGTCAGCTACCTGCGGCCCTCGCCGCTCACGCGCCGGTTTGCGCGGGGCATCGGCGCGCTGTTTCTGGTCGAGATCAGCCTGGGCCTGCTCAACGTCAAGCTGCTGGCGCCGGTCTGGATGCAGCTGGTTCACCTGCTGTTTGCCTACCTGCTCTGGATCAACCTGGTGCTGGTGGCGGCGACGGCGCTGGCCGAGGACGTGCCGCAGGTCGAGATCGGGGGTGGGGAACCGGTTCCCGACGAGGCCGTCTCGCACCACGCCGGGGCCGGCGTAGCCTCCTGGAAGGACTACCTGGCGCTGACCAAGCCGCGCGTCATCAGCCTGCTCCTGTTTACCACGCTGACAGCCATGTTCATCGCGGGACGACCGGGCCTGTGGCTGCTGCTGGCGGTCGCCGTCGGCGGCTATATGGCGGCGGGCGCGGCCAACGCCATCAACATGGTCATAGACCGGGACATTGATGGGCGAATGCAGCGGACGGCGCGCCGCCCGACCGTGACGCAGAACATCTCCTCCCGCAGCGCGCTCTGCTTTGCCTTTGCGCTGGCGGTCGGCTCGTTCACGCTGCTGTGGGGCGCGGCGAACCTGCTGGCGGCGATGCTGGCGCTGGCCGGGCTGGTCTTCTACGTCATCATCTACACGCTGGTGCTCAAGCGGCGCACCTGGCACAACATCGTCATCGGTGGGGCGGCAGGCTCCTTCCCGCCGCTGGTGGGCTATGCCGCCGTGACCGGGCACCTGAGTCCCCTGGCCTGGTATCTGTTCGCCATTATCTTTGTCTGGACGCCGGTGCATTTCTGGGCGCTGGCCCTCTTAATCAAGGACGATTACGCCCGCGCCGGCATTCCGATGCTGCCGGTGGTGCTGGGCGAGCGGATCACGGTGATGCAGATCGGCCTCTACGCCATCCTGACCGCCGTGATCTCGGTATTGCCTCTGGCGCAGGGTGAGGTTCACTGGCTCTATTTTGGCGCCGCCGTGCTGCTCAACGCGGTGCTGCTGCTGCGCAGCCTCCAGCTCTACCAGCAGCCCGACCGCCCGCACGCGGTCGCTCTGTTCCATTACTCGATGGTCTATCTGGCGCTGCTGTTTCTGATGATGGCCGTGGATAGGCGGCTTTGGCTTTAATACCGTGCCGGGTGCCAGGTAAAAATATCGGCCTATGCTTGCTTTAAGCGGGCGGCTTGTGTCATAATACAGGCTGTTCGTCGGCTTGATGGGTCTAGAGGCGCGCAAGCCGGGGAGTAACGAACGGATTGCAGGCAGGGAGTCAACCAAGTTATAGCCAGATGCTTGACTTGATAAGCCAAACCAGAGTACTCTGACAACAGAGGCTCACCGTGCTGTGTGTCTCTGGGTTGGCTCGTGAAAAAAAGCACAAAATAGCCCGCCTGTCGTTCCGATGCAAGCGCCCTTCACTATACTGATGTTTCTAGATGGAGTGCGTCGATGGCTCAGGTTTTCCATCCCAGCATGAACACGGTCTCCAGGGTGAGTGTGCTCTGCGGCCTGATTTTTCCCGTGGCCCTCATCGGAGTCGCCTCCGCAATTACCCGCTCCTCCTACGGCACCAAAGCCAAGGTCCCTGTAGACCAGCCCGTGCCCTTTAGCCACGAGCACCATGTCAATGAGCTCGGCATTGACTGCCGGTACTGCCATACCAACGTCGAGAAATCCGCTAACGCTGGCGTTCCCCCGGTACATACCTGTATGTCCTGCCACTCTCAGATCTGGACCAACAGTCCCCTTCTGGAACCGATCCGCGACAGCTACGCCACCAACACCCCGATCCGCAACGCCTACGGTGAAACCGGCTGGAACCGGCTCAATAAAGTGCCGGAGTTCGTCTATTTCAATCACAGCATTCACGTCAATCGGGGCATCAACTGCAACTACTGCCACGGGCCGGTGCAGACGATGCAGTTGATGTACAAGGGGAAGCCGTTCTTCATGGCCTGGTGTCTGAACTGCCACCGCCACCCGGAAAACTACGTGCGGGATAACACGCAGGAGTTCACTCTCTACCGCAAGCTCCAGCGTGGCGAGGAATTGACCCCCGAAGAGGCGGCCCTGGCCGAAGGCGGAGATTACCAGCGCACGCCGGCAGAACTCGAAGAGGGCAGGCGGCTCCTGGCAAAATACCATGTCAACAAGGCCCAGCTTACCGACTGCTGGGTATGTCATCGCTGACGAGCGGTTGCGTCTTCCGAATGGCGGGCAGGTGTGAAGTATGATGGACAATCAAAACGGACAACCTATGGATATTGCGGCCCTCCGGGAGCGCCTTGCCAGCAAGCAGGGCCCCCAGTACTGGCGCAGCCTGGAAGAACTGGCCGAAACCCCTGAATTCCAGAAGTTTCTGGAGGACGAGTTTCCCAACCGGTCCACGCTGCTGCAACTGGACCGGCGACAGTTCCTGACCCTGATGGGCGCCTCGCTGGCGATGGCCGGCCTGTCGGGATGCCGTTATCTGCCCCAGGAAAAGATCGTGCCCTACGTCAAGGAGCCTGAG
Source organism: Chthonomonadaceae bacterium (assembly GCA_035650735.1). Lineage (GTDB taxonomy): Bacteria > Armatimonadota > Chthonomonadetes > Chthonomonadales > Chthonomonadaceae > DASRGL01. Next base: position 771 of record DASRGZ010000049.1, on the reverse strand, counting down.
GACCGCGTGCTGGGCCGACCGCAATACTACGCGACGGTGATGCCGCTCAGTGGGGACGCCATCGGCCTGCTGGTGCGCGACAACGAGGGCCGTCCTACCAAGGTGGAGGGCAACCCCGACCATCCCAACTCGCTCGGGGCCACCAACGCCTTTGCGCAGGCTTCCGTCCTGGACCTCTACGATCCCGACCGCGCGCAGACAGTGCTCAGCAACGTCCGCGTGGCCAACGAGATCAGCTCCTGGGATGCGTTCCTGCGCGACGCGATCACGGCGCTCGCCACCCAGCGCGCCAGCGGCGGCGCGGGCCTGCGGATCCTGACCGAGACGGTGATCTCGCCGACGCTCAGAGACCAACTGGATGCGCTGCGCCGCCAGTTCCCCGCCGCCAAGTGGCACCAGTACGAGCCGATGGCGCGCGACAACGCCCACAACGGCGCGATGCTGACCTTTGGCCGTCCGGTTAACACGATCTACCGCTTCGATAAGGCGGACCGGATCGTCTCCCTCGACGCCGATTTCCTGTTGACCATGCCCGGCAGCGTCCGCTACGCCCGCGATTTTGCCTCCCGGCGGCGCATTCGCAGCAAGGACATCGCCCCCGATCAGCCCGCCAACGCGGCCATGAACCGCCTGTACGTGGTGGAGAGCACGCCTACCATTACCGGCGCCATGGCCGACCACCGGGAGCCGGTGCGCGCCAGCGAGGTCGAAGGCTTTGCCAGGGCGCTGGCTTCACGGCTGGGCGTGGCCGGAGTGACCGGCACCGCCGCC
>DASRGZ010000048.1:0-23870 GCA_035650735.1 Chthonomonadaceae bacterium | reverse complement strand
ATTGACGAAGACCTCTCCCTTGCCGTCGGCGACGGCGAACTCCGGGCGACCCTCCAGGGGAACGGTCCCTACGACCTTCGTGCTGGCCGCGTCAATGGCGGTGGCGTCGTGGCTGCCGCCATTAAAGGTGAACACGCGATTTGAAGCAGGATCGAAGAGGATGGCATCCGGGCGCGTTCCGACAGGGACGCGCTCTATCTCCTTGAGGCTCTTCGTATCAAAGACGGTGACCGTATTATCGCCTCCATTGCTGATAAACCCGCGATGCAGCCTGGGGGCAATCGCCACGCCATGTACGCCCGGCGTGTTGGGGATGTCTCCGACGACCGCCTCTTTGAGCGTATCTAGTACCATTACGTGCGTGCCGTGCGTAACATAGAGCCGATGGGCGGCGCTATCGCACGTCAGGTAGTCCCAAAAGCCCATGCCGCCGAGAGTGAGTTTGCCGATCTGGTGGTACCCCGGTGTCTCCTGCGCTAATAAGGCGCTTCCGCTCGAAAGCACCCATCCCATTCCCACTAGAAAGCAAAGGAATCGTCTCATCGTAATCTTCCCTTTCTGGGTCCATGTTGAAGACATAATGCGCTTCATTTTGGCTTGCTTGTGCTGTGGTCTATTCTTTCTCTGTCCTCCTTTGTGTTCGCAGGGGTCTACGTTTGTTCTGAAGGGCTGCCCAATTCGATCCGGGTGTCGTCAATACCGGGTTTCTGATTGAGTCTGCGTTTGTTCTGAAGGGACGCTCAACACAACGGAGGCTTCTATACCGCCCTGCGCTTGCCGCAGCGTTAATTTCCATCCGTTGGCCTCAGCAATGGCTTTACAGATCGCCAGGCCCAAGCCTGTGCCACCTGTATCGGAGTTGCGCGCTGCATCCGGGCGATAGAACGGCTCAAACAATCTGTCGAGGTCTCTTGACGCCAAAGGCGCACATTCATTGTAGATGGTAAGTTCCATTCGGTCTGGGCAGGTCCACAGACAGATGCGGATATGGCCCCCTGGCGTCGCGTATTTCACTGCGTTTTCCATCAGGTTGCGCACCAACATCTCGGCATGGGTGGGCGCGGCTTCGATAATCGCGTCCTCTGGTAACTCCGTATGCATGTGGAGAGCGCGTTCCCGGATCAAGGGAGTTAGCGATCTCAGGACGCGCTCGCAGATGTCTGCCAGGTGGACCTCCGTTTTTAGGGTGGGTTGGGCCGAATCCAGTTGATGGAGAAGCAGAAGATCGCGCGTCAGGGCAACCAGCCTCTGCGAATGAGTGTTCGCTTCCTCAATAAACCGGCGATATTCCTCGTTAGAGCGCTCTCGATTTAAGGCTAATTCAAGATGGCCTGACAGGACTTGCAGAGGCGTACGCAATTCATGGGAAGCTGCCGCATGAAACCGCTCTTTTACCGCAACGGTATCTGCGATGCGTCTGAGTAGTCCGTTCAGCGTAGAGACCAATTCGGCGATCTCGGCGTCCTCAGAGGGCGCATTGAGCCGGAGATGCAGATTTTCTGCGGAAGCGGTTTGCGCCTGCCTCGACAAGGCCGTAATGGGGGAGAGCGTGCGCCCTACCAGCAGCCAGGCTCCCAAAGCGGCGGCTATGGTGACGACGAGGCTCAGGAGGAACAAGAGAATCGCTTGATGGTAGAGCGCCTGCCCGGTTGCGCGCCAGGGAAGCCCAATGACAATGGTATAGGAGCCGAAAGGCAAAGTTTGCAGCCGCCAGTCGTCCTGCCGAGGGTGGGGCCAGGCCGGAATGTCGCGTCGGGACTGAGCAATGACATGGCCTCGCGCGTCTACAACGAGCAGAGCCATGTTGTTAGGCCCCAACATCTCCTCTTCTTCACCTACAAGGGCGAAAACAGGCACTTGATGCTCATCGTCGGTGAGATCATCATAGATTTTCTGAGTGGCCGCCAGCAGAAGGGTACGCGCATTCTGCTCCGCTGCGTGCCAGGCATACCAGGTCAGGACGCCACAGGCTAAGAACATCAGCAGTGCCGTGGAGCACGCAAACGCCAGCGTCATGCGGCTGCGTATGGAGTTCAGAGGCATGGCCGACTCCTACTCGCCCATACGAAAGCCGACGCCCCGCACCGTGTGGATGAGAGCCGGTGCGCGGCCCTTGTCTATCTTAGCGCGCAGGTAGCTGATGTACACGTCCAGCACGTTGTCGTTGCCTCCAAAGTCGTACTGCCAGACGTGCTGCAGAATATCCTCGCGCCTGAGTACATGGCCTGCATGACGCATCAGGTACTCCAACAAAGTATATTCGGTAGAGGACAGATAGATCGTCTTGCCGCCTCGCGAAGCCTGGCGGGTAACGGGATCAAGCGTGAGGTCGGCAATGCGCAGCGACGTAGAGGGCAAGGTGCTGCGGCGTAAGAGCGCGCGTATTCGGGCCAGCAGTTCGCCCAATTGAAACGGCTTTACGATATAGTCGTCCGCTCCGCTATCCAATCCCTCGATCTTATCCGCCTCCGTATCTTTCGCAGTTATGATGAGAATGGGAGTAAGCAGGTGCGCCTGTCTTAGTCGCCGGCAGACAGTATAGCCGTCTATTCCCGGCAGCATGACATCCAATAGAATGAGATCAAACTGTCCTGTGGAGGCTCTCTCCACGGCGGCCCATCCGTCATCAACAGTTTCTGTGTCATATCCGGCTTCGCTGACTGCCTGCTTGAGCAAGCGTGCGACTCCCGATTCATCTTCCACGATGAGAATGTTCATGGCGGCGAAAGAAGGCCCGTCAGGGCCAGAAGGCATTGGTGTCGCGAGTTGTTCCCCACAGCGTTGAAAAGTGCGCCCACTTCACATGCCAGTCTGCAAACAAGTAGTTGGCTCCGTCACTGTGGCGGGTCCTCGCCACCTGCTCGGTCAGTAACTTCACAGGCAGTTCCTCCACAGAAGGAAAGGGATCGCTCACTTTTTGCGTCCCATTTCCCACCAGTGGAAATGGTCATCATCGGTAGGCTCGACTACATACACCTTGGCGGCAGGCGTCTCCACCTGAGCTATCGGCTGCCCGTATTCAAACCAGCCATTCACTGAATAGGAGACGTGGAATTCCGTATGGTCGCCTTCCTTGTTGAGTCGAGGCGAGGGATCACTGGGCCAGCGCCACACGCCCTGGTTCCGGCTGTTCTTGATATAGGGACGCAGTAGCTCGATGAAATGAGGTTCATAATCGCCACCTCCATCGAACGTAGTCAGGGGGTCCGCGACGGGAACATGGCCTAACGGGTAGCGCTCGTCATAGTCCTGGATGTAGAGGGCGGCTGCCAGCGCGATCTGTTTTTCGTTGGACATGCAGGAGGCTTGCCGCGCCTTATCACGAGCGCGCGAGAAGACCGGGAACAGAAGGGCTGCGAGAATGGCGATAACCGCGATGACGATGAGCAGTTCGATGAGGGTGAAAGCAGAACTTCGCGGGGATCGAGCGCTCATGGATGTCAACCTCCATTCTTCTTCCAGAACCGGCCAACTCTACTTCCTAGCATCTTCGGGCTTGACGTACTTGACCAGCTTCAGCGATCCTTCTTGCACCAGGCCGACGCCCGGGGCGTAGTATTTGTACTCTTTGGTATTCGGCTCCAACGGAGTCGTCTCCTCGGTTTTCAAGCAGTTCTTGAACTCGCCCGCCGGAGTCTTTACCGTCTCCCCGACACTCACGATTTCACAACGGTCCATCGCTACACCGGGAGCCATTTCCTGGTAAAATCTGGCTCTGACCAGGGGCAGACCCGGCATCATCAGGCCAAAATGGGCTCCCTTCGCGCCCGAGAGCCAGGCGCCACCCACATCTTCCCCGAAATAGTAAATAACTCAAGTTGCTACCTTGCCTCTTCGAGAAGGCAAACGGTGATGCAAAAGCCGGTTTCCAGAGCGATTCTCTCTCAAACGTGTTCCTAGGTAGCAACTTGGGTTAAATACTGTTGGTCCGCCTGCTGAGAGCAAAGTAGTTGTGCGAGACCTCGCTCACTTTGCCGCCTTTGCTCTCCTTGTCCTCGACTACGCGACACACAACTCCATCAACTACTTTGGTCTGATCCGTGACCGTGATAGTAAGGTGCATATCTCCGTCTTCCAGCACCGCGACAGAGCCGGGTTCGAGGCTAAAGTAAGGGTTGCGGCCCGTGGCGACGAGGTCGGAATTCTCCGCAGAGAAATCCCAGGTCCAGCCAGTGCGCAGGTCTTTTTGTATGTTGTCCGCCCGTGTGAGGGCACCAACCACAGCGCATCCCAGCGGAGCCCCGGCAGCCAGACGGACGATAGGCTTACTCATGGCATCCTCCTGTAGTTTGGGATCGGTCCGGTACGCCTCCAGGCCCTAAAGGTTCACTTCGCTTGCTTTGCTCTTTTGCATTCTGTCTCTGAAGTAGCAAATCAATCAGAATGAATCTATCACAGAAAGTCATTATAGCCATCTTAGAATTCTCTCAGAGTCATCAATCAAGCCTGCCTATGGAGCAATGTGGCCCAAAGCAACGTCGTCCATAGCTAGATTGCCAGAGTGGGCCATCCATGGGAACGCTTCGAATAAGGCCCCGTATCTTTTAGGAGCAACCATCCATTGTGAACTCTAACCGAACACTTAGCCGACACAAGGAGGATCACGACAATGGCAGTGCAATGGAGGCAAAATGTGGATGAGGCGCTTGCCGAGGCCAGGTCGGGCAACAAGTCCGTTCTCCTGGACTTCAGCGCCGCTCCCGCCTGAGGCGGATGCGTTCGGCTGGAAGCCGAATCCTATGGCGACGAGGCGACAGCGAATTTTATCAACGAGAACTTTGTTCCCTTCACCGTCAACATCAAGGAGCACCCGGCTCTCTTCCATCGCTTCGATGTGAACTGGACGCCGACCGTGCTCGTCATGGACCCGAAAGGCGTGGAAAGGAGGCGGATCGAGGGCTACCTGCCCAGGCAGGCGTTCCGGGCCGAACTGGAAATGGGCCTGGCGCGCGTGGCGTTTATGGCCAAGCAGTGGGACGAGGCGGAGCGACGGTACGCGGAGATAGTCCAACGCTACTCGGATGCGCTCTGCGTCCCAGAGGCGATCTACTGGCGGGGCGTCAGCCACTACAAGGCAACAAGTGACCACACGGTACTGGGCCAGGTCGCCACAGAGCTCAGCCAGAAGTACCCGCACAGCCTGTGGACCATGAAGGCATCGGTCTGGTCTCACTGAGCGAGGCGCGGGCCTTGCCAGGTAGAGTCTCGCACGGGCCGTTGCTCTGAACCGAACGCCCGCTGTAGAGTGCCCAATGGCGTTCACAGCGGGCGTTTGCGCTTCCTCAAGCCGCCACCTGGATCTCTGCTGCCAGCCCCCAGACCGGAGCAAACAGAGAATTTCCGCGCGCTCAGTAGCGGATGGCGAAGTCCCGGAAGGCGTTGGTCGGCTCGCTCCGTTCCACCTGGACTTCCTCTACCTCGGCGGCGGGCGGTCCCCGGCGTGCCCATGCAAGCAGTCGTTCAAGTTGTTGGGTTTCTCCCTCGGCAACTATCTCCACATCCCCGTTGGCCAGGTTGCGGACATAGCCCCGCACGCCCAGGGAAGCGGCCACCTGCTGCGTGTAGGCCCGAAAGGAAACCCCCTGTACCCGGCCCCGAACGCGAATGTGCATCCGCTGGCTCATAGTTGACCTCCAGGAAGGACGGGCCGCGCTGTCGGACAGCCCCTTTCGATAGAGAATACGGCGCTGAGCCGTGATGTGGCTCACACTGAATTCCTGGTGCTGAGCCATAGCACCCCCTCCGGCAGCAGCGGCTAAGAGCGATTTGCAGCTTCAGAATTATCTCCTTCAGGCAGGAGTCTGGAGAAGTAGTGCGGAATCAGCAAACCGGCCTTCAGGCTACAGGCACGGGCCTCTCCGTGCCAATTCCACCTTCAGGTAGGTACGGCATGATTCCTCTACGTACCGCGCTCAAGGGGCTGCTTGTCTTGCTTATGAGCGCACTCCTCTTCGGCGGCGCATGGGCCGCGCCGAAACCGACTTCCAGGCCGACCGCCGCCAGGTCGCAGCCGGGCCTGCAAAAGCGTTGGCTCTTCGTGTGGCGGGATATGAGCGATCCAAAGGAAGTAGATCGCATGATCGCCCGCTTTCCCCGCGCAAAGGCGGACGGGTACAATGGGGTCGCCTTCTCGTACAACATTGCGGCGTCCAAAGCGGCCCAACTGCGGCAGGCCGCGCGCAAATACGGCCTCGATCTGATCGTCATCGTCATGGGCGGCGCCCATGATCGCAACTACGTCGAGGGCGTGCTCTCCAGGGATGCCCTGTTTGTCGCCCACGACGGAACGGCCACCTTCCAGCCTGATAACCCGACCCGGGTGATCAACGGCGATTTTGAGAACGTGACCGGCAACCACTTCAACGGCTGGTCGCTCCAGGATGATGAGGGCGTAACCACCTTCGCCGATCACGAGGTTACCCATAGCGGTAAGACTTCGCTGCGCATGGAGAACATCGGGAAAAACCAGTATCAGCACTGCCGTCTTGCCCAGCCTCTCAAGCTTCAGCCGTATCGCCAGTACCGCATCTCTTTCTGGGTCAAATCCGAAAACCTCGCCGGAGTCGAGCCCGAAGTCAAGGTGCTCACCGCCGACTCGCAGAATGGCATCAGCTTCCAGACCTTCCACACCGAGCGGACGCAGGACTGGACGCACTACGACCTGGTTTTCAACAGCCTCGACCATACCGACGCCATGCTCTACCTCGGCTCCTGGTCCGGCAAGGAAGGGAAGCTGTGGTGGGACGATCTCAACGTCGAGGAGATCGGCTTGGTCAACGTGCTGCGCCGGCCTGGGTGTCCGGTCACGGTGCGCGGGGAGAACGGCACGACCTACCAGGAAGGGCGCGACTACGAGCCGATCATCGATCCCCAACTGCACCCGTGGCACGCCTATCACACGCCGCCGGCCATCAAGCTGACCGCCAACACGCGCATTGCCGAGGGCGAGCGGCTGCGGGTGAGCTACTATCATCCCCTCATCATCTACGAGGATCGGGTGACAAGCTGCCTGAGCGAGCCGAAAATTTTCGCCGACTGGGAGGAAGAGGTCCGGCGGGCCAACGCGCTGCTCCACCCGGCGGCCTTCTTCATGTCCCACGACGAGCTGCGGGTGATCAACCAGTGCGCTCTCTGCCAGAGCAAGCACATGACGCCCGGCCAACTGCTGGCCTGGAACGTCCACAAGGCGGCTCAGATCATCCGCAAGATTCGCCCGGATGCGGAGATATGGGTCTGGAGCGATATGTTTGACCCCTACCATAACGCGGTAGATCATTATTACGCGGTGAACGGCTCCCTCAAAGGCTCCTGGAAGGGGTTGGATAAGGGCATCGGCATCGTCAACTGGTATGGCAGCCTGATGGGCAAGAACTGCCGGTTCTTCGCCGACCGAGGACTCAGGCAGATCCTTTCCGGTTACTATGATGGCGATGAAGACGGCTCCGCCATTGCCCAGTGGCTTCGCAACACCAGAGGCATTCCCGGCATCGTGGGCGCAATGTACACGACCTGGGAGGACAAGTACGATGCCATGGACGTATGGGCACAGAAAGCCTGGGGCGGAGGCAAAGCTAGGCAGTCCGCTTCCAGACAGACGGGCCATGAATGACCCGTCTATGTGACCTACGGCCAAGCGTCCTGGCGGACGCTGACCTCACCCCGGCCTACTGCCAGGGTCGGGTCTGCCATGGTTGGGCCCTCTGCCTTGCGAGGCCCGTGCCTCCGCCTAGCCACACCTGGCCACAGCCCTCCGCCTGGCGAGCCACGCTGCGGGAGAGGGGGAAACAGACCTCACCCCCTAATCCCCTCTCCTTCACAAGGAGAGGGGCGATGAGAAGCCGGGTCCCCCCGTCCCTGTTCTTGGGGATCGCCAGGCGGAGGCGCGAACCGTTGAGCGCCGACCCTGGCAGTGGGACAGGGGGTGGGGGCCGCTCCCCCCTCCTTGCGAAGGAGAGGGGCCGGGGGTGGGATCTATCTGCCCTGAGCCAGGTATTTTCAATGCCCGGCGCTCCGTAGGGGAGTTGTCAGGCTATCCAGGTCATAGGGAAGAGTTCGCGCAGTTCGCCTCTGTCGGGAATGCGCCCGTACTCGCAAATCTGGAAGGCTTCGGCGTAGCGGGCATCAATCGAGCCAAACCACTCCGCCAGCGTCTGGCTCACCTGGTTGCGGCGGTGCTCTCCGCGCGTCCGGACGTTTTTGGCGATCATCTCACGACGGCCTGACCGGTCGCTTTCCGGCGGAACTTGATCGAGCCTTCCGGCGTTGTAGGGCAGCCACTCGAACACCTGCGAGACATGCGCGCAGGCCATGTCAATCTTCTGCTCTATTACATCATCAATGGGAACGGCAATGTCGGCGCGGAAGGGGACGAGGTCGCGGAAATCGTCGTACCAGTAGGCGAAGACGGGCATCCGGTCGAGGTGGCGCGTGTCGGGGCACATCAGCGGCACGGTCAGCATATAGGTCGCGTCCAGGACGAGCTGGGCGGTATAGCGGTGGTCGCGGTGATAGTCCACCGGACGGTTGAGCAGCACCAGATCCGGCCCTTTGCCCGGCTCGCCGAAGGAGCGGATGCAGCGGACCATCGCCTCGGTGGTCGGCAGGTCCACGTAGACTTCGCCATCGTGCACGCCGAGCGTCTGATAGCTGGCCCCGATGACCGCCGCCGCGTTCTGCGCCTCCTGCTGGCGGCGCGCTGCCAGCTTCGAGGGGTCGGCCTTGTACTCCTCATAGAAATGTCCCTTGTCGCCGTTGGTCACGGAGACGAACCGTACCTCGTCGCCGCGCGCCCGCAGCTTCGCCGCCGTGCCGCCCACGCTCAGTTCGTTATCGTCGGGGTGCGCCCCGATGCACAGAATATACCGTTTCGGCATGTTCAAGCTTCTCCTCTCTGGTTAATGCGGCAGGCTAAACCCTGCCGCTGTGGGGCGCTGCAAGGGGCGGCGCTGCAATGGTTTGCGCCTCCGCCTAGCGAGGCCTGCTGAGGCTGCCAGGGGCGGGCCTGCAATGGACTGCCAGGGTCGGCAGGGTTACGGCCCCTGCCTCCGCCTTGCGACACCTAGCGAGGCCCGCTGCCTGCCTGCGCAGGCAGAACGTTTCGCCCACGTAGGTGGGCGACGGGCGCTGTGCGCCCCCTAGCGGCAGGGTTTAGCCTGCCGGGCGAGTTATTGCAAAATGGCGGTGCCCCAGACGATGGGCCGGCCCGGCACGCCCGGCCAGAACGACCAGGCCAGGCGCGATTTGCCCACGTCCTCCCCGACGCGCGCCTCCTTCTTCCCCGCATGGTAGAGAATCACGTTAAAGCCCAGAGGACGGCCCGAATGGGGGTGGAAGGCTGGCCTGCTGCCCAGCGACGTCCAGGGAATGCGAGCCTCCACGATATAGCCGGTCGGGGTCCTTTGGGAGGCAAGTTGAATGCCGGGGTCCTTTTCCTCCACCGGGCCGGGGTTGGCGTCGGCGTCGCGGGCGGCGCGGACGTGGCCGGTAATGTCCTGCGGGAAGATGCCGAGCTTGAAAGCGCCGAAGGTGTTCTCGGAGCGCGGGGTCGGGTCAATGCAGATTTCGGTACTGGTGGTGCGCCAGTGGCCGCGAATATCGTCAGGAGCGATGTTGGCAACGACAGTGTTATCCGTCACGTCTACCAGCACCTGAAGCCCCTCCGGCGTATAGCCGACAAAGAAGCGCCCACTGCATTCCTGCGGCCCTTTGACCTCGCCCTGGACCAGGTTGGTCGGCGGGATAGCCATCGGCTGCACGCCCGCCCGCTCCCACTTGGTCACATCGGCATCTACCGGCAGAGAATGCCCCAACTTCGCAACGACCAGTTGCGGCAGCGAGTCAAGCTGGCCGATATCGCCAGCGGTCTCCGACGCGCCGGCGATGCGGGCGATCACGTCGTAGCTCTGCGTTTTGGCGTCGGCAGGAACGGCGATGCGGAAGGGGATAGCTGCCGTGCCGTGCGGCCCCACCTGATAGGGCTTTGTGGCGGCGTCCACGTTCCAGCCTGCGGGCGCCTGGAGCGCGACCTGGCCCGCCTGAGCGGTATCCGTGTGGTTGATGACCTCCACGACGACGGGTGAAGCGGCGCCCTGCGTGACCGGAACGTGCGCGGGCAGGCGGGCCATCAGCCGGGCGATGCCGTTGGCGGCAAGCCAATCGCGGTAGTTGCGGACGGGCTGGCTCGGCTGAATCCGTGCCTCGACGGGCGGCGCAGAGGATGGCCCCGCGTTTGCCGGCGTCAGGGAGGCGGCCAGAATATCGTGCTGCGCCTCCTGGCTCTCCACGTTCGCGCCCGCGATGCCGTCGAACAGGTCTTTCTCGGCTGCCGGGTTGACGGGCACGCGCGACTTGACCAGCAGGAAGCTCTCAGGCCGCGTGGGCGGGCGCTGGCCGGGCTGCGCCATCATGGCCAGAAACTTATCGAAGCCCTGGCTGCGGTGACTGCTTTCAGCGTCCAGGGCGATCTGCGCATAGGTCTTGCCAGGAGAGGCGCTGGCCAGCGCTCCCTGCGCCACGCCGTCGGTCGGGAGCTTGAGGGAGGCGCTCTCGCCGTAAGTGACCCAGTAGAGCTTGCGGATACGCCAGGGAGAAAGCCCCTCCTCATGGATGAGTTCCGGGAAGGCTTGCGGGTTGGCCGCCGCCTCAAACGCTTCCGTCGCCAGGCGTCCCGCCGCCTGATGGTGCCCGTGCTGTCCCCCGACCGGCGCCGGGTCCATCGTACAGACGACTTCCGGGCGCAGAATGCGGACCAGGCGCACCAGCCGCTTGAGCGATTCATCATGGCCCCAGCGGGCCAGCGTCGCCTGCACGCTCTCGGTATAGGCCCAGTCCGGCTGGTTGAGGAAGTAGAGGTACTTCACGCCCAGCATCCCCAGGCAGCGGCGCAGCTCCGCCTCGCGGATGATGCCCAGCGAAACCCCATACTCCTTGCCCGTGCCGTTGCCGCCGCCCTCGCCGTGCGTGCAGGTAACCAGCGAAACGACCTTGCCCTGATCGGCATAGCGGGCCATCGTCGCCGCCATCATGCCCTCGTCGTCCGGGTGCGCCGTCACAACCAGCAGGTCGGTCTTCATCATCAGCGAATTCGGCGGCTCCTCGGCGCTCTGCGCCCGGAGCGGCCCCAGGATGCCCAGCATCAGCGCGCACAACAGCGCGACCTGGCTTACTCTGTCGAGGAGGGAACGGCCCATGCTTTGCTCCTTCAAATCCCATAGAGCGGCTAATAACCTTTGATATTCTTACCGGGTCTTCTGCCTGCGCAGGCAGGCAGCGGGCCTCGCTAGGTGTCGCAAGGCGGAGGGCTGTGGCAAGGCGGAGGCAGGGGCCCTAACCCTGCCGACCCTGGCAGTCCATTGCAGGCCCGACCCTGGCAGTGGCGCGAACCATTGCAGCGCCGACCCTGGCAGCGCCCCACAGCGGCAGGGTTTAGCCTGCCGCATCAGCCAATCTTGACGGCGGGCGAACTCTATGTTATGATTCAAAAACCATCGGATACCGTTGCTGAATTCAAAATCGGTTGGAGTTCGAGTTTGTGCGTCTATCTCAAAGCAGACAGTGAAGTCTCATGTTGAGATGGCCCAAATGAATTCGGCAACGGTATCCCATCGTAAGCTACGCTTTCCCTGGAGGCTTTTGGTCACAACCCTTTCCAGGCGAGGCCGACAAGAATCCCATCGTAAGCTACGCTTTCCCTGGAGGACCTGGAGGTTGGGAATGCTAGGCACAAGACGAATCTGGAAATCGGCAGCGGGCACGGATGACGCGGCGGCCCACCAGATAAGGAAAATGAGCGGCTATGTCAGCATTGTGCTGCAGGCGGCTCAATACCACACAAGCGGTAATTGGTGGCAAAGGCGTTTTGGAGGCAGCGACCGGATCACCTTGAAATCCGAAGTGATTCATCAACACGGCAACAATCCCGTTACCGCCGCTACCATTCAAGACACCAGCAGAATTAGAGTCGGACATCCTTTTCACCTGCCGATTGGCCGAAATATTGCCGTAAAACTGCCCGCCGATGCGGATGGACTGGAGCTTCGTGCGGAGATAGCCGCGATTCAAAGCGATGGGCTCCAAGCGGCGCTGGATATGCTTAACAGCGACGAGTTCCGCAAGCCCTTGCAGCTCGCTCCCGCCGCGCTCGGCGAGATCGTAACCGTCACGCGCCTAGTCAAGAAGTTGTTCAGCGGCGACGCCGCCACAAAGCGGCTGGAGGCGACCTATTCCGGGATACTCAGCCAGGGGCCTGACGCGAACGGCGGCGCGCCCGCCACCGGCGCGGCGGCTCCTAATAGTGCCGGCGCGGGGAACGCGCTGTGCAGCGGCTGGCTGATTTTAATCTCCGCCTCCGACGATAATGATCGGCTGGACCAGATCGAGGATACGAAACTGACGGTCGAAGGAGACCAGCTTCGCTACGATGGCAAGTCTGTTCCCTACACCTATGTGATCTATCGTATCTCTCTCGATCCCCATCGCGGCGTCAATTCGCAGGCGACCTGGTGCCACAGGTATCGAGAAGCCCTGAGCAAGCTGGATAAATTGTATATAGCCGGGACGAAGCGCAAAGGTCAGATCAAAGGCGAGGCGTTGAACCTGTGGGGCCAGGGCAACGCGCTCCTTGAGACGGACCCGGAGTACCTGGCTTCGGAGCGAGATAAAATCAAAAAGGATTACCTGTCCCAGATTCTGAAGCGGTATCAAGACAGGCTAGAAGAGTTGTCAGGGCCTGCATTCGGAGGCAATACCAGGATCGGCAGCTTGCTTCCGCCGGGAATGGCCGCCTCCGTGAACTTTGCGGATTTAAGGCTCGTAGACGTAACTGGAGAAGCGGAACAATACCGAAAGGCCTTGCAACAGGAGGGCCTGGAAATGGGCCTGTAAAGGGAAGAGCAGAATGCCAACCGAAGGGTCAAGGAATCCACAGCCGAATAACGAAGTCGCCGCCATACAGACCAGAGTGACTCAATTTCTGATTCTGGCGCTCGGCAACCAGTTGCGCGCCGGCGAACCGGTGCATTCTGAGGGCGAAGCGGATTGGATGGTGCCTGTCCTTCTGACCTCGCGAATGCATGATTATCGTCCGATGGAGGTCGGCACGATTCGCGTCAATGCCGAGACGGGTGAGCTAAAGCTAAGCAGAAACACGCTAAAGGAGATACGAGCCAATTGCCGCAGTCTGCGAGGCTAGTGATACCCTACTATCCGCAGGAGAAGGACTACTCGTGCGTGCCTGCCTGCGCGCGGATGATGCTGGAACACTACGGCGTCCGTATGCAAGAAAAAGAGCTGCGGCGGATTTTGGAGACTAAGCCACTGCTGGAAACCCCGGCAGCCAATGTGGCCCGCCTGGCGACGAAGCTGGCCGTCCGCGCCCAACGCCCTCTCCGCCTGACCATTGGCCCTTGCGATCTAGCCGACTTGACGGTTTCCCTGGCCGGTAATTGCGTGCCCATCGTCTTTTTGCAAACAGGGCCGCTGCCTTCTTGGAGCTATGATTGCGGTCATGCCGTTGTGGTCGTGAGGATAGATGACCCTGACGTTGCCGTCCATGATCCTCATCCCTATCAGGGGCCGAATCAAAGCATTCCACGCTCCAGTTTTGAGAAAGCCTGGGCCACCACAGGCAATTTAGCCGCTCTCTTTGAGCCGGCCTAGAACGCTATCCTCATACCGGCGCTCTCAACAATAGCGAGGGCCGGACTGCGCCCGGCCCTAAAGGACCGGGCTGTAGGCGGCAAGCCCCCTGAAGGGGGCTCTCCCTTCTGGTAACCCCTGAAGAGGACAAACCAACCTCTGGCAGCCCGCTTGAGCGGGCTTGCCGACTGCAAGGATCGGCGCTCAACGGTTCGCGCCTCCGCCTAGCGACACAGCCCATCCCTTTAGGGGTGGGCTGCCAGCAATTACCGTAGACACTCTTAGCGCAAGGGCACCTCGGCCCGGATGGTTCCGGCGCGCTCGTGGCGGGCGGTGAGCTTAACCGTGCCTCCCGGCTGCGCGCGGAGGACCCACTCGACTTTGGCGCGCTCGGCGGTTGGGTCGGCGGCCCAGCCGTAGGGCGTGGGGCTTTTATAGGCGCGACCCTCCAACTGGCCGATCTCTACGCGCGCCTTGCCGCTCTCCAGGGTCGCGCCCTCAGGCAACTCGATCTCGGCCACGACCTCCCGCACGACCTTCTTTTCCAGCGCCTTCTTGCTGATATAGGTCGGCAGCCACCCCGTATTGTCCACGACCAGCCGCACCAGATACGTTCCATCGCCCAGCGGCTCCGCCTCCGCCCGGTAAATCTCCAGCTTGGGAGAGATCAGGGCGTGCCAGAGAACCCAATCGGCCAGCGGCGCGATCTCTTTCTCCAAAAACGGTGGGGGCGGGTTGCGAAAGGCGTAGAGCGCATTCCAGCCGCCCAGTTCCACCGGGCCAAGCTGCGGGTGCTCGAAGGGATACCACTCCACGTACCCCTGGCCGTCCAGATCTTTATCCGCCCACTCCAGCAACTTCAGGTCGTCTTCGATGGGATGGTCACGGTACCAGTCAATGAATTTGAAGGAGCCTGGCTTGGTGTTGCCGTCAAAGCCTTCCGTCAGGCCCGCCTGCCGCTGCGGCGACCAGATCTCGACCGTCCAGGCGTAAACGCCCAGGTGGTCGTACATCCAGTCGTCAAAGACGCCGGTGATGACCTCTTTCGGGTGGTAGCGGAAGTCATGGAAGACGCTGACGTTGGGGTAGCCGGTGATCTCGGTGCCCTTCTTGCCGATGGCCTGGAACGTCCAGAGGTCTTCGGCGGGCATGGTATCGTCGGCCTGCGTGCCGTAGGGCCGGAGCAGCACGCCGCTGTAGGTATGGAAGGTGATGCCGCCGGTGATGTTCGGGTGCGCGGTGATGAACTTCACCAGGTTGTAGACCTCCGGCTCGCTGCCGGGAAACGGCCCTGCACCGTGCTGCTCATGCTCCTGCCGCCAGTGGGCCGGGAAGTTGCGATTGAGGTCCAGGCCCTCCTTGTTGCGCTGCACGGTGAGCGTGAGGCCGTCCCAGTTCTCCAGGATGCCTTCGGGCAGCAGGCGGTAGTAGGTTCCGCCCGTCTCGGTGGGGTCGCGGCGCACCAGCAGGCGTGGGTGTTCGGGATGCGGCTTCCAGGGGCCGTTCGGGTCTTGGATGCGCATCTGGAGCAGCCGCCCGTCGCCATCTATGTCCTCCTGCTTCAAGCCTTCCAGCGGCTCCTCGTCGTAGGGGTAGGGCCGCGTGCTGGAGCGGATATACCTGGGCTTTTCGGCAAAGTAGAGCTCCGCGCCGTCCGGGTTGACGCGCGGCACGACATAGAAGGCGCGGGTATCCAGCGCGCGAGTCACGTCGGCATCCTGGCCGTACTGCGTGGCGAGCTTGTGCAGCAGGTAGAGGCAGGCCGAGGAGGCCGAGACTTCGGTGGCGTGGATGTTGCCGTCGGTCCAGAAGGCAGGCTTCTCCTCGGCGGGGCCGGTGGCGAAGTTAGTGGCGGTCACGCACCAGACATCGCGCCCCTCATAGCTCTTACCGATGCTTTCGATGCCCAGCAGGTTGGGATGGGCGGCGACCAGGCTTTGCAGGCGCTCGGTGAGTTCGGCATACGGGTAGTAGGTATCGAAGCGGATGTCCTCAGGCATGGGGCGCGATTCCTTTCTGTGGGGTGGCTTTGGGTCCCTTTTCCACAGAGAGGAGACGCATTCCTCCGAGGCGAGTCGACTGGTTTCAACCCCAAGAACGTCCAGCCCTGGTATAAACAGGACTGGACACTACATCAGGTGCAGGCTGTAGGCTTACTCGGACAGGCAATCAATTAGTTCATCGCTCTGAAGGAAATGCTAGCGTAGACAAAATCACGTTTGCCGACGACATAGAGGGTTGCAGGTTCTGTTGCTGTTGCTGTTGGTGTAAGTTTGAACTTTATGTTGGTTACTGGCTTATTGGGGTTTATTCGACTAACCGTCAACACCCAATCATTCCCGATTTGATGAACTGTACAGTTTCCACCTTGAACGGCTGCGAGCGTGCAGTCTACCGTATCAAAGGCGACCACCACGGACTTATTGTTAGGATCCATCGAAGAGGACAGAATATTGATACTATAGATTGCTCCGGTCCTCTTATGCACATCTGGGTCCTCGTCGTCATCTGCTGCACGTAGTACCGGACCGCTCCGCTTAACGGAGATAGGAATAGTTTGAAGCGGAATAACAGGCGGCACTAGTCTGGCAAATCTACGCCGTTTATTGCGAGTTCTAGATTGTACGAGCTTCTTATGCGAAGTTTTAGGCGTAGGTGGCTTGGCATAGACAGCGAACCCAACAAGCACAAGGATAGAAGCTAATAGCAGCAAAAGGAAACTTCGGGACCGGACAAAAGTCCTGGCTGTCGTCTGGAAACGCATGGCTGCTCCTCCTTCAGTATGCTATCCATCGTCACGTGAACTATGCCTTGTTCGTGTTCTGAGATGCCAATGAAAGGATTTCTTCGAGTGTCATTGCTTTTCCTCGCTCCCAACTCGTCTTAAAATCCTCCTCGGTCAGCTTAGCGCGTAAGGCTTCCCATTCCTGGATATACTCTGCCCATTGAGAAGGAGAGAGGACAACACCAAAGGTATCGCGGACGGTTTCAGCGGCAGCCAGCAGTTGCACGGCACGCGGATAGTCCTTCTGAATTTCCGCCACGTTTGCCAGACCCATAAGCGGATAGGCCATACCACTTTTATCTCCCACGGCAGACCGTATACGGAGACTTTCCAGGAAAAGCGACTCTGCTGCACACGGCTCGTCCAGCTTCATCACAGCGCTAGCCAGATTGGTCAACGTGATCGCTTCGGCCCATCTGTTTCCTAGCTCACGAAACGAAGCCAGGCTTTGCTGAAAAAAACGACGTGCTTGGGCGTAGTCTCCAAGTCCAAAGGTGATAACCGCTAGATTGTTGGAAGTGCTTGCGATATTGACGGTATCGCCCAGTTCTTTATAGAAGGCCAAGCTCTCTTCATAGCAGGAACGCGCCTGTGTATACTCGTGCTGGTCGAGTGCCAGAGAACCCATATTATTGAGCACGGCTGCTAGCATCCACTTATCGTCCTGCGTTCGGCACTTTGCCAGGCTCTCCTCATAGCAAGCTTGAGCGGCTGCGTAGTCGCCTTGATCACGCAGCACAATTCCCAAATTGTTGAGTGCCTCGGCGACGCCGCGAATATCCTCCAGTTGGCGGCGTATCGCCAGACTCTGTTCTAATAACGAACGCGCCGTAGCATGGTCTGCCTGCCTGGTGGCGAGGACGCCTGCGCCGTTAAGGGCCTTGGCGCGCACGCTCTCTGAGATGCCTTCGCTGCGAGAGAGCGCGCCTTCCAGCCAACTGCGCCCCTCGCTGAAATAGCCGTGTGTCGCCCAGAACCGCCAGAGCGCGCTCGCCAGGCGCAGGCGCATCTCGCTATGGACAGGCCACTTCAGCGCCGCCCGCAGATTGTCGTGTTCGGATTCCAGCCGCTTGAGCCAGTCGGCTTGCTCTGGGCCGCGGAGTTTCGATTCTGCTTCTTCGGCCAGGCCCAGGAAATACTCCAGATGGCGGCTGCGCACCTGGTCGGCTTCGCCTGCCGCTTCTAGCTTGTCCAGAGCATATTTGCGTACGGTCTCCAGTAGGCGATAGCGCTCACGTCCTGCCTGCTCCTGATAGATCACCAGCGACTCGTCCACTAATTGCGTCAGCAAGTCCAGCACCTGCCAATCCTCGATTCTCTCGCCCGCGCAAACGGCCTCCGCCGCTTCCAGCGACCACCCGCCTGCAAACACGGCCAGGCCGCGCAGCAGAGTGCGTTCCGGCTCGTCGAGCAGGTTATAGCTCCAATCTATGGTCGCGCGCAGGGTCTTCTGGCGGGGCAGCGCCCTGAAAGCGCCGTGCGAGAGCAGATCAAAGTGATGCTCCAGGCGTTGGGCGATCCGTTCCACCGGCAGGGCGCGCACGCGCGATGCCGCTAATTCGATGGCCAGCGGAATGCCGTCCAGAAGCTGGCAGATGCGTGCCAGCGCAGGCGCGTTCTGCGCGGTAATGGCAAAAGTAGGCTCTACGGAAGTGGCATGTTCGACAAACAGGCGTACTGCCTCGTATTCCCTGAACGTGTCGAGAGAGGGCAATTGCTCAGGATCGGGCGGAATATCCAGGCAGGGCACGCGGTAGGTAGTCTCTCCCGGTACGCTCAGTACCGCCCGGCTGGTGGCAAGGATCTGTAAACCGGGAGCAGCGCGCAGCAAGGTATCCGCCAGCAGGGAGCACGCCTCTTTCAGATGCTCGCAATTGTCCAGCAGTAGCAGCATATGCCGGGGCTTGAGGGCTTCCGCCAGCGTATCCGGCAACGGACGGCCCGGCGCTTCCTTCACTCCAAGCACCGTGGCGACCTGCTGCGGCACGAGCGTCGGATCGGTCAGCGCCGCCAACTCCACCAGCCAGACGCCATCCGGATACTCTTCCACGACCTCGGCGGCGACCTGAAGGGCCAGGCGCGTCTTGCCACAACCGCCGATACCCGTCAGCGTCAGCATTCGTTTTGCTTTGAGTCGCTTTTTGATATTGAGGATTTCCGTTTCCCGCCCGATGAAACTGGTCAACTGTATGGGTAGGTTATGCCGGAACGCATCCAGCGAGCGGAGTGGGGGGAAGTCGGCGGGTAGGTCGGGGTGCAGCAGTTGAAAAATCCGCTCGGCGCGCTCCAGGTCTTTGAGCCGATGTTCGCCCAGGTCTTTCAGGCTGGCCCCGGACGGCAAGGAACCCTGAACCAGCCCTTGCGTGGCTTCTGAAACGAGCACCTGCCCGCCATGCCCGGCAGCCAACAGGCGTGCGACCCGATTGAGCGCGGGGCCGAAGTAGTCCTCGTCGCGCTGTTCCGCCGTGCCCGTGTGCAGGGCCATGCGTACCCGTAAGGTCAGGCCCGTATCGGCGGAAGCAGCCTGCGCCTGGGGATGGTGCAGGGCGATCTGCGCCGCCAGAGCCGCCGCCAGCGCTTCGGAAGCGGTCGCAAAGACGGCGCAGAAGGCATCGCCTCCCTTTTTGAAGACAGAGCCGTTATGGTCTTCGATAGCGTGATTCAGGAGGGCGTCATGATGGGCCAGGGCCGCACTCATAGCCTCCGGGCGTTGTTCCCAGAGTTGGGTGCTGCCCTCAATATCGGTGAAGAGAAAGGTGACGGTTCCGGTCGGCAGAGTGCGGCCTGAGGAAACAGCAGGCATGACGACCTCCGCGGGCGCGTGCGGCAGAACCAAATCGTAACAGGCGCTATTTTCGACAGAGAGAATGCATTTCCTGCAAGAATATGGCTGTCGGTAAATTATACGGTGCTAAAGAGGCAAAAGTGACCCGAAGGAAAGTTCCAGCCATTATCCGGCGAGGCGGCAGGACCATTTTGGGATTGTTAGGCGTTCTCGACATGGGCAGTGACCTGTATCCGAACAACCAGGGCGGTCCAGGCAGTGAGTTATGATATAATGAGAAGAGGAGGACCGAAGCCATGAACGATACTGTTCCTTCTGCCTCTGCGGCTCAACTGCCTGCCGACGTGGACGGAGCCATCTTGCAGCTTTTCGCTGAGATTGACCAGGCTCTGGCGCAAATGAAGCGCGATCAGAAGGAGATTGCAACACTTAAGGCGGAAACGCAGGCACTTCAAGCAGAGACAGAGACAATGTTCGCTTCCATCAAGGGGATGGCTCTAGCCATGCTGGAACGCATCTACGGCTTTACCAGCCGTCTATTCACTCTGGATGAAGGCTCTCAAGCGAGAGAACGAGGAGTTACGGATCTGAGTTATGCTGCCGACCGTTATGGGGCAGTTCGTGGCTGTATACGCCGGACGCGCCTCAGGTAGATCTCCACCCGCAGGCCAGGACAAAAACAACGGCCTGAGATAAGGATAACTTGATATGGTAACAATCACGTTTCCCGACCGCGATACGGAGAAGCGCGCTCTGGCCTTCCTGCTAGGCCGTTTTTCCGGTCGCGTGTTAAAGTCTGGAGAGCATCTGGTGCCTGAGGCCGCTCTGGAAGCGCTCGCCAACCAAAATATTTCATTCCTCGTTAAGGGCAAGACGACCTCTGAGCAGATAGATGCAGAAACCATTTGAGGAGTTGGCGATGTCCCTACGCCCCATCAAAACAGAAGCCGAGTATGAGCAGGTGTTAAAGGAGATTGAGGCTCTCTTTGAAGCTCAACCCGACACTCCCGAGGGCGACCGTCTGGAAGTGTTGACAACGCTGGTGGAAGCCTACGAACGCAAGCACTATCCGGTTCTCCCTCCCGATCCTATCGAAGCCTTGCTCTATCACTTAGAAAGTCGGGGCCTGACACGCCGTGACCTGGAACCTTACCTTGGCAGCCGTGCCCGTGTAGCCGAGGTGCTGAACCGACGGCGTGCCCTAACGATTGAGATGATCCGCCGCCTACACAACGGTTTAGGCATTCCAGCGGAAGTACTCATCCAGCCTTACACCGTGCATAGGCAATCGGCCTGACAATGGCTTGCAGCGGACAGGCGGCAACACGGTCTTCATACCCGGCCCCTCTTCCACGCGAAGGAAGAGGGGTTTGTTGTTGCTCCTTTGCTTCCGGGCAAACGCCATGCGTGCCGGCAATGCACCACCCTCTGACACCCGTCACAGCCGCTTACCGTAATGTATTATGAAAGTCCTCTCTCGGTGATAGGAAACTGCCTGGAGCCTGCCGAACTGTGTAGTGACGTCGTCAGAAAGCGCCCTGGATGTTCTCACGGGATGTGGGTACGAAGGAGGCCCAAAATGGAGTGGATTTACGCGGCTATTGCGGCGATGTTCGCCGTGATCTTTGTCTCTTCGACGTTTAAGGTGCTGGCGAACTGGGAGCGCGCCGTCGTGCTGCGGCTTGGCAAGTTCCAGCGCATGACCGGGCCGGGGCCGATCTTCCTGCTGCCCTTCGGGATTGACCGCGCCTACCGGGTAGATACGCGCATCGTCACCCTCGACGTGCCGCGCCAGGAGATGATGACCCGCGACAATGTGCCGGTGACGGTGGACGCCATCGTGCTGTTCTATGTGGTAGACCCGCGCGCGGCCATTCTCAACATCGAGAACTACATGCGCACGACCTCGCTCATCGCCCAGACCACCCTGCGCAGCACCATCGGCCAAGCGGAACTGGACGAATTGCTCTCGCAACGTGAGCGCATCAACCAGCATCTCCAGGACGTGATTGATCAGCAGACGGAACCCTATGGCGTCAAGGTCACGGCCGTCGAGGTGCGCGATGTCTCGCTGCCGGAGACGATGAAGCGGGCGATGGCGGCGCAGGCCGAGGCCGAGCGCGACAAGCGGGCCAAGGTCATCAATGCCGAAGGCGAGTACCAGGCGGCGCAGCGGTTGACACAGGCGGCAGCCACGATGAGCAAGGAGCCGGCGGCGCTGCAACTGCGCTACCTGCAATCCATGCGCGAGATCGCCTCGGAGCGCAGCAGCATGACCATTCTGCCCGTGCCGATTGACCTGCTGACCCCGTTTATCGAGATGGCAAAGCGCGCTAATTCCAAGGCAGAGGAGACGAAAGCAGAGACCGCCGCTCCGTCGGCCTCCTCCCTGCCGGCTGCGGAGACGACCGCCGCTCTGAGCGCTGCGGACGATGGCGGCGAACAGCCGGCCCTCGGCACTTATCCTGCCGCTGTTGCCGCGTCGCGCCCGGCTGGCGGCACGCCCACCCAGTCCTGAGCGTTAGAAGCCTGCCTGCCCTGCGGTGATTCCACGGTGGCGACCTGGAAGCCTCTGCTTTCAGGATCGCCACCTCTATTGCGCCCGCTGGAAGAAAGAAACAATTCATGTGGACCCAACTGCTTCAGTGGCTGCGAACCAGCTTGCGGGCGGCGCAGGATGCCGCTCCCACACCGCCCCAGGAACTGTTGCGGGCCGCTGCCCAGGAAGAAGAAGCAGGCGAGGGGACAGCCTAGTGTTTTGGGCGAGCAACGGGAAGACGCAAAAACACGGCGGGATGGGCGATCAAGCGGTTGCTCCCAGGCAGGATAGGGTAGAGCTTTTTGAATTCAAGGAGGCAACGTTTCGAGATGGCTTTTTGTGAATTGAAGTACTTCAGCAAGGCGCTGCAGAAGGCGACTGCCGCCGATATTATCCTGCCGGAAGGCGATCACGAAGGGCCGTTCGCCACGTTCTACCTGCTGCACGGCCTCTCCGACGACCACACCATCTGGCAGCGGCGCACCAGCATCGAGCGCTACGTCCAGGATTTGCCGCTGATCGTGGTGATGCCCGACGGCGGACGGGGCTTCTATTGCGACGCGAAAGAGGGCATGGCGTGGGAGACGGCCATTGTCCGCGACCTGGTCAACTACGTGGATAAGATGTTTCACACAAAGGCGGCGCGCGAGGGCCGCTGCATCGGCGGGCTTTCGATGGGCGGCTACGGCGCGGCCAAGCTGGCGCTGAAGTATCCCGATCTCTTTTGCTCCGCCGTCAGCCATTCGGGGGCGCTCTGCTTTGCCCACAGGCCACTGCCGCCCGATTCTGAGAACCCTTGGAACACGGAGTTCCGCCGCATCGTCGGCGAAAATCCGGTCGGCGGCCCGGACGACATCTTCGCCCTGGCCGAGAAGCTGGCTTCGGAGAAACGGCCCGCCCTGCGCATTGATTGCGGCACGGAAGACTTCCTGATCGAGGACAACCGCGCACTGCACGCCTACCTGGATCAGATCGGCTACCCGCACGAATACGCCGAGTTCCCCGGCGCGCATGACTGGGCCTACTGGGACACCCACGTTCAGGAAGCTATCGCCTTTCACGCCCGGAACCTGGGGATCGGGAAAGGTGCGGGCTAACGACGGGCACATGGCCGAGCCTGCGCGCGGCTAGGCAAAGAAGATGCTTTCAGTCGGAGGTGTTCGCCCATGAATACTCCGCAATCGGACCCTATCGAGGACTTGATCCAGGCGTTGGAAGACCCCCGCAGAGACGTGCGCTCGCGCGCTGCCTACGAGTTGGGCAAGCTTCGAGAGGAGCGCGCGGTAGGGCCCTTGATCCGCGCCCTGACAGATCAAGACAAGTTTGTTCGCTCGTGGGCGGCGGTCGCCCTGGTTGAGATCGGTGCGCCCGCCGTGGCAGCATTGTTGCAGACGCTGGAGGAAGGGGACCCGGCTGCCAGCTACTATGCTGCTGTCGCCCTGGGGGAGATGGGCGATCTGCGCGCCGTGCCGCGATTGAGCCAGGCAGTGGTCTCCGGAGAGTGGGAGGAACGCTCCCGCGCCGCGGAGCTCTTAGCCGGGCTGGGCGATGCCCACACGCTGGCGCACAAAGTCCTGAGCGCCGACTACCTCACGGCGGCCCAGAAGCTCCAGATAGTGCAGGCGCTGCGCGCTGTGAACTACCGTGACGCCAACCTTCATCTGGAGTACGCGCTTCCGGACATAGCCGAGTTATGCCAGCAGATGCTTGATGCGCCAGAGGCAGCGGTGCGCCAGGGCGCGGAGTCGGTGCTCATGGAGTTGGCACGTATGCGTGCCGACCAGCCCGCCGAAACTTCGGAGCCAGAAGAAGCTCCCGAGCCAGGCGCGGAGAAGGAAGCGCCGGCAGGCGAAACGCCCGCCGCAGCGCAGAGTCCGGAACCGAGCGTAGAAATACCGGCTGCGCCCGCAGAGGAGCGGAAGAAACCAGGATGGTGGGACCGCGTGTGGCGGCGGGCATAAGAGGATCGGCGCCCGAGGGTTTGTTCGGCGCGCTTAATGCCGGTTGGCAGCCAGCCAGTCGTTCAGAGCGCGAGCCTCGCGCGCCAGCTCCGTCGGATTGATCAGGCCGCGCAGCAACGCGACCAGAACAGCCCGGTTACGCGGGTTGAAGGTCTGGCCGATCGC
>DASRGZ010000047.1:0-4176 GCA_035650735.1 Chthonomonadaceae bacterium | reverse complement strand
GCTACGATGCCATCATCACGGCCAACCGGGACCGCCTGCGCCCCATTCTGATGACCACGATTGCCTTTGTCGCGGGCATGATCCCGCTGGTCCTCTCCAGCGGCACGGGCGCGGCGACCAACCGCAGCATTGGCTTTACGGTCATCGGCGGGCAGACGCTCTCGCTGCTGCTGACCTTGCTGGCGACGCCGGTCTTCTATTCGATCTTCGACGACATCCTGACTACCTCGCTCTGGGGCCGTCTCAGAAACGGCGTCGGGCGCATTACCACACGCTTCCGCCGCCGCGCTTAGCGCCGATGGCTCTGAGCAGGGAAACGAATAGAAGAAACCGGATGCCTCCTCCCTGGGGTATCCGGTTCCACATTTGGGATAAAAATGATTGGCAAATTTGGAATTTTCCTGGCTCTGCGCCAGGTTTGATGACGCCCGCCCGCTCGCTTGAGCGTTTTCTGGAAACGCCATTGTGGGAAAATCCTCTTTGCTCTCTGAACTCTCGAAGTAAATCTACCTACTTCGGGAGGGGCAAAATGGCTCTCTCTATCCCACTTCCTACGGGCGTACGTCTGCTTCGCACGGAAGAACTGGACCCTAATGAACCGGCCTGTTTTATCCTGGTAAGTGTTTCGCGGTCTGCGGCTTGCCCCTTGTGTCAAGTGCCTTCGCGTCGGGTGCATAGCCGCTATTGGCGCACGCTGGCCGATCTGCCCTGCGGAGAACTGGAAGTCTCGTTGAAAATTAGTGCGCGCCGCTTCTTCTGTGGCAATGCAATGTGTCCGCGTCGCCTCTTCTGTGAACGGCTGCCGCAACTCACGATGGCCTATGCGCAGCGAACCAACCGACTCAAACAGGCCCAGACCCGGATCGCGCAGGCCGTGGGCAGTCGTCCGGAGTGCGCCTGGGCTGTCATCTGCGGATGCCCGCCAGCGCCACCACGCTGTTACGCCTGGAACGCACTGCATCGCCTCCTGACTTTGCCACTCCGCGCGTACTGGGCGTAGACGATTGGGCGTTTCGACGCGGCCATCGCTATGGTACGATCCTCTACGATCTGGAACACCATTGCGTGGTGGATTTGCTGCCTGACCGAACGCCCGAAACCCTGGCCGACTGGCTCAAGACGCATCCTGGTGTCGAGATTGTCAGCCGCGACCGCGCCGAAGCCTACGCCAGCGGCATCCGTCAGGGCGCTCCCGAGGCCAAGCAGGTGACAGACAGATGGCATCTGGTCAAGAACCTGGGGCAGGCGCTGGAACGGTTGCTGGAAGACAAGCGCACCTTGCTCAAACAGGCGACGGCTCCTCCCACTCCCGCCGAAACCGAGGGAACAGAAAATGAGCGTTCGTCTCTCTCCGTTCCGCCGCCCATTATCCCGCTGAGCCACCAGCAAGCGCGTCTGGCTCAGGAAAAGTTCTGTCGGCGTCAATGTCGGCTCGAACGCTATCAGGAAGTGCGCGCCCTCTTTGCTCAAGGCTGGAACATCAGCGCCATCGCTCGCCATCTGGACTTGTCGCCCAAAACCGTGCGTACCTTTGCCTATGCGACCACGTTCCCGGAACGCAAAGAGCGCGCCCCGCATCCCTGCCGAATAGATGCTTTCACCGCCTATTTGCAGCAGCGCTGGCAGAAAGGCTGTCATAATGCCGCCGCGCTCTACAAGGAGATCCAGGAACGCGGCTACCAGGGCCGACATACGCTGGTGCGGGAATACCTGCATACGTTGCGTCAGCCTTCCACCAACGCACCTGCCCGCGAGAAAGTCTCGCAGAGGCAAGTGGCGATGTGGACACTGCGTCGAGAGACCGAGCGCACAGAATGCCAGCAAGCCCTTCTGGACCGTCTGTCCGAAGTGTGTGAACCCTTCCGTGCCGCTTTCGGACTGGCGCAACGCTTTCTGGCAATGATCCGCCAGAGTCCGCGAACCGATCAGGCTGAAGCCCTTCGTCAATGGCTGCAAGATGCCCTGTCCAGCGAGAACGCTCCCTTGCGCGGTTTCGCGCTCAGTCTCAAGCAAGATCAGGCGGCTGTCGAAGCCGGATTGTCGTTGCCCTGGAGCAACGGGGCCGTTGAGGGAAGCAACAACCGCCTCAAGTTTCTAACAGGTGTGGGCGTCCGGCATCGGGCTTGAGCCAGAGAGGCAGAGACGTGGCGGCGCGCAGCCGCACACAGATCGGCAGCAGCCTCGCCGCGCTCTCTCCGCAGTTGGCGCCTATCCCGTCCGCTCCGGCAGCAGCCAATCTTTCCGCGGCCTGCTCCGGGGTAACACCCATTATCGTGCGGTCGCCGTTGCGGCCTGCGCCGTAGACCATGCCGGCAATGACAGGCAGGCCAGTCGTGCGGGCTGCTGCCACTGCCAGTTCCGCCTCCGCCAGATCGCTCATAGTCTCGATCACGATGGCATCCGCCCCGCCTTCCGCCAGCGCCTCTGCCTGCTCTCTGAAGGCGAAGAATACCTGCGCTTGCGAAACCACGCCCCTCCCCAGCACCTGCCCGGTCGGTCCCATCAAAGCAAAGACTTTCGCCTGCCCGTTGGCGGCGCATCGGGATATTTCCACGCCTTTGCGGTTGATCTCGGCTGTCCGGTCGGCCAGGTCGTGCCGGGCCAGAGTCAGGGAATTGGCCCCAAAGGTATTGGTCAGGATGACCTGGCTGCCCGCCTCTACATAGGCATGAGCCACGGCTTCCACGTAATCCGGCCGCAGCAGATTCCAGATTTCCGGGTATTCCCCGACGAGCAGGCCGCGTACCTGTAACTGCGTTCCCCACGCGCCGTCGGTGAGGACCAGACCGTTCGCGCACATCTCTTGCATCAATCTGCTCATGATAACTCTCGTCTCCTGCCGAGTTCACATCCGGCAAATCTGAGTGGCAGAAACTATAGCGCGGCTCTAGCGGGGAACCCCGTTATTGCGTTGAAGTGGGTGACGACCGTATGCGCGGCAGCGCCCACTGGCTGATCGGTGTGAACGATGAGATGCCTGCTGCGCTCCTGGTCCACGAATGCCGGCGGCACGACCGGCTCCTGGCAGAGGCGCTGCTTCTCATACACCGCTAAGTCTGCATCGGAGGCGCCGGGGTGCGCGCTGCGTGACCGAAGCCGCTGTCGTATTATCGGGTCGGGGCACCGACATTCGAGCAGCCAGAACTCCGCCCCATACTTCTGAGCCAGTTCTGAAACCGCATTGCGCTCTCGTGCCGAGAGAAAGGTCGCATCCAGGAGGACATGCTCGCCGCGCTGGAGATGCCTGTACGCTCTGCGCCGTATCTCCTCATACACCACACCACGCTGCGAAACGGTATAGTGCTCCGCTTTGAGCCGTGCCGTAAGGGCAACCCCGGCCAGTTCTTTGCGCACCGTATCTGACGAGATCAGCACGGCGGGCAGACGTCGGCAGAGTTCCCGCGCCAGCAGCGATTTGCCCGATCCAGAGAACCCCACCGTAATTAGCAGCGCTGGCCTCTGATGTCGTCTGCTATAGCACCAGGCTATATCATAGGCGGCTTCTGCGATCTCTCGCTGCCTCTGGCGTTCGGAGGCGGGAACCTCTGTCTCGGCGGCTGCAAGCAGAGCGATGTTGCCGCGCACGCAGGCACGGTAGGCTTGATAAAACGGCAATACGTCCCGGAGGCTCCGGTCTTCTGTCGCACGCTCATAGGCATCCACCAGGCATGCGGAGAGCATCGCCCGGTCCTGCAGTTGGCGCATACGAACCGCCCATTCTACGGGCACGCCCTCACCACCAACGCACACTCGTCCATCCCTTAGCGTTAAGGGCACGATTTCTAGGTAGATTTCCGGGCACAAGCGTCTGTTCAACAGGAGTTCTTGCCCGCAGTAGTGCTTGCGCAATTCCAGCGTACTGTAGTTCAAAAAGCCGAAATCTACCGGCTTCTTGACCTTGTAGGCATAGTCGCCTGTCAGAAAGACGCAAGAGACATGGGTTTGAATGGTCCGGACGCTAACGACGGGATGAGAATAGGCGGCTGGATCGCTCAAATCCTCCAGAATCTGCTTAATATCAGGATGGAAAGTGCTCGGCGCCATGGTGATTCTTCCCAGGTGTAATTCGCATTGACGGCCTGATTCGGTAAATATCCGGTTCGCCGTACTTGACTACTCCCCATACACAAGCACGCCGCCGATATGGCCGGCATACGAGATAAGTAACAGGCCGGC
>DASRGZ010000046.1:0-26503 GCA_035650735.1 Chthonomonadaceae bacterium | reverse complement strand
ATGCGCAGTCCGGTCGAGAGTTTCTCAATGCTGCTGCTGACGGCGTTGCTGACGTTTTGCAGGTTGTGCAGGGCGCCCAGGGCGGACACGTTGGTGTTGATCTGCAATCCCATGGTGTGTGGTCTCCTCCGTGATGTGCGTTGAGCACGGTACTGGACTGTGCGAACAGGTCAGCCTCGGTGATTTGCGCCGCCTGCCGCACAGGCTTTCTGGATAAGCCTGCGATGCCTGGAGCCTGGTTTTTCGGCTAGCCGGGAAATATCGCAGTCGCTCACGAAGGTGTTTCCACCAATCCAGGCACTTTTGTCGCTGTCACGATTACGGGTTTTTGAATTCGGAGGTAACATATGAAGCCCGCTCGTCTTTGCTTTGCTGTCTTGCTGTTGGCCCTGCTGCTTATCCTCGCCAGGACAGGGGGGCAGGTGACGCCGACGCCCGCGCGCCGCACGCTGGGGGAGCAGCCGGAGGGCGGCTGGCTCGTGCCCAGCAACCAGATCGTGACACCTATCGGCCTGGTGCGGCGTCTTGAAAGAGCCAGGCCCAAAGATATCGCACTCTCGCCCGACGGCCAGACGCTGGCCGCGCTGACCACCAACGGTAAGGTGGGCGTGCTCTTCTTCTCCTCCGAGGGCGTCCAGATCGGAGCGGTGGAACTAGGCGCGGGCGCGCTCGGCCTCGCCTGGGCGCCCGATGGCCAGACCCTCTTTGCCTCCGGGCAGGACGGGCGCGTCTATCGCATTGTGAAAGACGGGCCGCAGTGGAAGCGGCAGGATAGCTTTGCGCCGGGTGCGGGAGCGGGCAATCCGCAGCCCAACGGCCTCGCTGTCTCCCCGGACGGGCAGCGGCTCTATGTCGCCCTCGGCACCCGCAACGCCGTCGCCGTGCTCAAGCTCCCGGAGGCCAAGCTCCTCGCCACCGTGCCGGTCGGCGTGGCGCCCTATCGCCTGCTGCTCTCGCCGGAGGGCCACACGCTCTACGTCGCCAACCGGGGCGGACGCCGCGCCGATCCCAGCGACAAGCATACCGCGCCCTCGGCGGGAACGCCGGTGCGCACCGACCCCGGAACGGACGCCGCCCTGCGCGGCAGCCTCTCCATCCTCGCTACCGAGCGTCTGGCTTCCGCTCCCGCTACGGAATCGGGCCGGGGAGAGAATAGTGTCGAAATTCAAGTCGGGCGACAGCCCTCCGGCCTGGCCCTCTCCGCCGACGGGCGTACCCTCTATGTCGCCAACTCGGACGACGATACTATCTCCTTCCTGGACACGCAACAGCGGCGCATCACGCACACGCTCTCCGTTCGCCCGCCGGACGACCCCGGCTTCGGCCAGATGCCGACCGCGCTCGCCCTTTCCACCGACGGCAAAACGCTCTATGCGGCCTGCGGCGGCGGCAATGCCATCGCTGTCATCGCCCTGGAGCCGCAGCCGACCGTCGCCGGCTACCTGCCGACCGGCTGGTTTCCCATCGCTATCGCCGAGCGTGACGGCCAGCTCTACGTCGCCAGCGCGAAGGGGCTGGGCGCGCGGCCCGAAGGCGTCCAGGACAACCGCTGGTACGTCCATGATAGCGTCGGCACGCTCCAGATTATCTCCCCGGAAGCCCGTGCCGATCTGCCCGCCCTGAGCCGCCAGGTCGCTGCCAGTAACCGCTGGGGAGCCGAGCTGCCCGCACGGCCCGGAATGGCTCCTGCGCCCGTGCCGGAGCGCGTCGGGGAGCCTTCGGTCTTCAAGCACGTCGTCTATATCATCAAGGAGAACCAGACCTACGACGCCATCCTGGGCGATATGCCGGAAGGCAACGGTGACAGGGCGCTCAATCTCTATGGCGAAGCCGTCACGCCCAACCATCACGCGCTGGCCCGGCAGTTCGTGCTCCTGGACAACACCTATACCAGCGGCACGAACTCCGCCGACGGCCATCAGTGGTGCGATGAGGCGCTCGCCAACGCCTATAGCGAGCAGAGCTATGCCGCGTATATCCGCAGTTACCCTTATGATGGCGGCGACCCCCTGGCCTACTCGCCCGCCGGGTTTCTCTGGAACGCAGTCGCCAGGCGCGGTCTGGGCGTGCGCGTCTACGGCGAGTTCGTCAACCATCCGAAGGTGACGGGCGGGCGGCTGACCTGGAGCAACTTCTGGAAAGATTACAAGGCCGGAACCCACGAATTCACCGTCACGGCCCAAACCGACAATCAGGCGCTGCGGCCCTTCCTACATCCCCGCTACATCGGCTGGCCGATTGAGGTTCCCGACCAGTGGCGGGCCGACCAGTTCCTGGCTGACCTGGCCGACTTCGAAAAGGCGGGCCGTATGCCCGCGCTCTGCCTGCTCCTGCTGCCCTGTGACCATACCAGCGGCACCCAGCCGGGTATGCCGACACCGCGCGCCTCCGTCGCCGATAACGACCTGGCCCTGGGCCGCATCGTGGAAGGCATCTCGCAATCGCGCTTCTGGAAAGATACGCTCATTCTCGTCATTGAGGACGACTCGCAGGCTGCCGTGGACCACGTGGACGGCCACCGCACCGTCGCCTTCTGCATCTCGCCCTACACCCGGCGCGGCACGCTCGTCAGCGCGCCCTACAACCACACCTCCCTGGTGCGCACTATCGAGCTCGTTCTCGGCCTGCCCGCCATGAACCGCTTCGACCGCACCGCCCTGCCGATGACCGCCTGCTTCACCGACCAGCCGGACTTGCGCCCCTATGCGCATCTGGCTAACCGGATTCCGCTCGATGAGATGAATCCGCCTGCGCGCGCCCTGCAAGGCGAAGCGCGCCGCCTGGCCCTGGCCTGTGCTCGCCTCGACTGGTCGGGCCTGGATCGTGCCGACGCCGCCACCGTCGCCCGCGCCGTCTGGCACAATCGCAAGCCGGGGCAGCCCTTCCCGGCCCGCCGCTTCTCTCCCGACGACGATTAGCTTCCTGGCCTTGCTGGACCTAACCCCATTCCGGCAGGCTAAACCCTGCCGCTGTGGGGCCTACGGCCTGCTGCCTGCCTGCGCAGGCAGAGGATTCGGTAAGATACTAGGATCGCCGCCCTCCCTCTCTGTGGACGACCTTGCTGCCTAAGTAGGCAGAGAGTCTCGCCCACGCAGGTGGGCGACGGGCGCTTTGCGCCCCACAGCGGCAGGGTTTAGCCTGCCGGGAATCGAGTAGGAATTGCCGGGGGAGCAGGCGAACCATAGCGGCAAGAGATCGACCTTCCGATGGAAAGGATGTCCTGCCGCTATGTTCTTGCTCTCCTGGCGCGCTCCTGCCTCGCTCGCCCTGCTGACTCTTCTCCTTGCCGCCATACTGATCGCGTCTCCGGCCTTCGGCGGAGAAAAGACGCCCGACCTGCAAACCGAGATACTCAAGCTGGCGAACTGGCGCAGTCTCGGTCCCTCCGTTATGGGCGGGCGCGTCGCCGACATCGCCGTAGAGGAGAAGAACCCCTATACCTTTTATGTGGCGCTGGCGACCGGTGGCCTGATCAAGACGACCAACAACGGCGTCACCTTCACGCCGGTCTTCGATAAAGAGGCGGTCGCCTCGGTGGGGGCGGTCGCGGTAGCGCCCTCCGACCCGAAGATTGTCTGGGTGGGCACCGGAGAGGCCAACGGGCGCAATAGCTCCTCCTGGGGCGATGGGGTCTATAAGTCCACCGACGGTGGCGCGACCTGGAAGAACATGGGGCTGAAGGACAGCCAGGAGATAGGGCGCATCGTCATTGACCCGAACGATCCCAACGTCGTGTATGTGGCGGCGGCGGGGCACCTCTGGGGGCCAAACAAAGAGCGGGGCGTCTTCAAGACGACCGATGGCGGCAAGACCTGGCAGCCGAGTCTGGCGCTCAATGCGGACACGGGCGCGATTGATGTGGCGCTGGGCGCGCCGGGCAGCGGCGTCGTCTATGCGGCGCTCTACCAGCGGCGGCGCACGCCCTGGGGCTTTGAGGGCATCGGCCCCGGCTCCGGCCTGTATAAGTCCGGCGACGGCGGCAAGACCTGGAAGAAGCTGACGAACGGCCTGCCGACCGGCCCGCTCGGACGCATCGGCATCAGCGTCTGCCGCAGCAAGCCGAATATCGTCTATGCCCTCATCGAATCGCAGGAGGGCGGCAGCCGCAGCCTGTTCGATACCGAGAGCAAGCATGGTGGCGTGTTTCGCTCAGACGATGCCGGCGAGACCTGGAAGCGCGTCAACAGCACCGCGCCGCGCGGCTTCTATTTCGGCCAGATCCGCGTGGACCCGACCAATCCGGATCGGGTCTATGTGCTCGGCTTCGAGCTCTCTATCTCAGAAGATGGCGGCAAGACGTTCAAGGAAGAGGGTTCGCGGGGGGTACATTCAGACCTGCACGCGCTCTGGATCGATCCCGCGCGTCCGGAGCACCTGCTGCTGGGCACCGACGGCGGACTCTATGCCAGCTATGACCGCGCGAAAGCGTGGGACTTTCTTAACAACTTCCCGATGGGCGAGTTCTATGAGGTAAGCGTGGACTCGCGCATGCCCTTTTGGGTCTATGGCGGCTTGCAAGATAACGCCTGCTGGGCCGGACCCAGCGCGCTCCAATCCACGCACGGCCCCACCAACCCCGATTGGGTCTTCCTGACCGGCGGCGACGGGTTCTATGTTGTCCCTGACCCGGTAGACCTGGATATCGTCTATGCCGAATCGCAGGGCGGCGCTGTGGAGCGGATTGACCGCCGCACCAACAAGCGCAAGTATCTGCACCCGGAGGCGCCGGAGGGCACGCCCAGCTATCGCTTCAACTGGAACACGCCGCTGTGCCTGTGCGCCTTTGACCGCACGGTGCTCTACATGGGCGGCAACCGGCTGTTCAAGTTTACCAAAAACGGCGACGAGTGGACGGCCATCAGCCCGGACCTCTCGAAGCAGAACGGCGCGCGCATCACGGCAGGCGGCTCCGGGGCGGAGACCTACGGCACCATCGTCACGATTTCCGCGTCGTCGCGCCAGCAGGGTGTGATCTGGGTGGGCACGGACGACGGCAACGTGCAGGTGACCCAGGATGAGGGCGCAACCTGGGCCAATGTCACGGAGAAGCTGCCCGCGAAGGTGCGCGACTACTACGTGACGCGCGTGGAAGCCTCGCACTTTGTTCCCGGACGCGCCTACGTCGCCATTGACGGGCACCGCGATGATGATTTCGCGCCCTACCTCTTCGTGACGGAGGACTTCGGCCAGACCTGGCAATCCATCGTCTCGGACCTGCCGCCGCGCGGCCCGGTCAAAGCGCTGCGGGAAGACCCGATCAACCCCGATCTGCTCTTCATCGGCACGGAGTTCGGGGCGTTCGTCTCCTTCGACCGGGGCGGCCACTGGCACAAGCTCGACAACGGCCTGCCGACGGTGGCCGTCAACGACCTGGCGATCCAGCCCCGCGATCACGCGCTGGTCGCCGCCACGCACGGGCGCAGCCTCTATGTGCTGGACAACATCGCCCCGATGGAGGCGCTGACCCCGCAGATGCGCGACGTGGAGATCGCCCTCTTCCCCATCGCGCCTGCGCGCGAATTCCTGCCTACGTTTGGCTTCTTTGATGGCGGGCGGGAGTTCCGGGCGCAGAACCCGCCGGACGGAGTTGAGATCGTCTACTGGCTGAAGTCGCTGGCGGAGAAGCCGCCGCATGTCGCCATCACGGACGCCGGTGGAAAGTCGGTGGCGGAATTAGACGGCGAGCGGTATCCGGGGATCAACCGCCTGCGCTGGGACCTGCGGCAGAAGGAGAGCGAGAGACCCCGGCGTTTCGGGGAACAGCGCTTCGTCAAGCCCGGCCTCTATACGGTGACGCTGACGGTCGGCAAGGAGAAGCGCACGCAGGCGGTCCTAGTGAGCGGCCCGTCGGAACTCTCCGAACCGCCGCCCTCCCCGGACGCTCCTTGATGCCGATGTAGAGTTGGATGCAGGCTCAGGGCTATTCCTCCTCCAGCGCATACGCGATGGCCTGTTCCAGCGAGAGCGCGCGGCCCACGTTAAGGCCCGCCTGGTAGCCATCCTCACCGAGCGTGGCCCGCAGGTCGGCTTGGATACGGTCGTACTCTGCGTGTTCGTTCGGTGGCAGAGGAGCGCCAATAGCATCGCGCAGCGCCTGTGCCGCGCCAGAGAGCCGAATGGCCCGTTCCGGCTGCTGCTGAGCATGGGCCAGTGCAGCGAAGGCTTCTAGGGCATAAGGGGTAACATATCTCTCCCCCAACTCACGGCAGAGGATCAGGCACTCAGCCAGGGACTTGCGAGCAGCAAGATAGTCACCCTGGTCGCACAGGAGCGGCCCCAGGTTGATCAGCGAAATGGCAATGCTTCGCTTATCGCCTAGTTCCCGCGCGATAGCTAGGCTCTCTTCATAGAGTAATCGTGCCATAGCAGAGTCACCCTGGTCACGGGCCACATTGCCCAGGTTGTTGAGCGAAATGGCCATGCCTACCTTATCTCCCAGTTCCCTCCGGAGAGCCAGGCTTTGCTCCTGAAACGACCGGGCCGCCGTGTAGTCGCCCTGCCCCTTTGCCACATTGCCCAGGTTGCCCAGCGAAACTGCAATGCCTACCTTATCTCCCAGTTCCCTCCGGAGAGCCAGGCTCTCTTCTTGCAGTGCCCGTGCCGCAGCGTAGTCGCCCTGCACCTTTGCCACAGTGCCTAGCTCGCTCAGCGAACAAGCAATGTCGAGCTTGTTGTCCAGTTCCCGTTGAAGAGCCAGGCTCTGCTCCAGAAACAACCGAGCTGTTGTATAGTCGCCTTGCATTCTTGCCAGGACACCTGCTGCATACAAGGCACATGCCCATGCCTTGCTCGGCTCAGAACCCGTCGTTCGCTCCAGCACCTGAGCCAGACGCTCCCTTCCCTCGCTCAGATGCCCATGTGTCCACCAGAACTCCTGCAACGCTCCTGCCAAACGCAGCCCTGCCTCCGTGCCCTCCGCCTGTTGCTGGCAGTAATCCAGGGCAGCCCGCAGGTTATCATGCTCATTCTCCAACCGCTCCAGCCACTCGGCCTGCTCCGGACCTCTCAGCTTCTGTTTTGCCTCCTCTGCTACAGACAGGAAGTAGTCCCGGTGCTTAGCCTGGACACCCTTTGCTTCCTCTGCCTCGGCTAATTTCTGGCGAGCGTACTCCCGGATAGTTTCCAGTAGCCGATAGCGGGCGGTTCCTTCTCTCTCCTCGTAGACCACCAACGACTTATCCACCAGCGAGGTCAACAGATCCAGCACTTCCCACTCTTCGACTTCTCCTCCAGAGCAGACCTGTTCGCAGGCTTCCAGAGTGGCCCCCCCGGCAAACACCGAGAGCCTATGAAGTAGGGTCCTCTCTTGCTGAGTTAGTAAGTCATAGCTCCAGTCAATGAGGGCACGCAAGGTCTGTTGACGGGGCAGGGCGGTGCGGCTGCCTCCGGTGAGCAGGCGGAACCGGTCGCTAAGCCGAGCCTCCATCTGCTCGACCGAAAGAGCACGCACACGCGCAGCCGCCAACTCCAGAGCCAGTGGGATGCCATCCAATCGGTGACACACTGCCGCCACCGCAGGTCCATTCTGCCGAGTGAGCGCAAAGTCCGAGCGATGTGCCCTGGCTCGCTCCACAAACAGGCGCACAGCGTCGTAATCCAGCAGCACAGCCGCCAGATCCTTCTCAGCCAGGGGCAGGGTGTGGGGG
Organism: Chthonomonadaceae bacterium; assembly: GCA_035650735.1. Lineage (GTDB taxonomy): Bacteria > Armatimonadota > Chthonomonadetes > Chthonomonadales > Chthonomonadaceae > DASRGL01. The sequence goes on along the minus strand of DASRGZ010000046.1, from coordinate 18,857 downwards.
TCGGGCTGTCCCAGAGACGGAACTCGCCAGACCATCTCTCCGGGAATGTTGAGCGGTTGGCGGCTAGTGGCTACTATCCTGAGGTTGGGGCAGGCGCGCAGGAGGGTATCGGCCAGGTGGGCACAGTCGGCCACCAGATGCTCGCAATTGTCCAAAAGGAGCAGAAGCGTCTTGGAGCGCGCAAACTCCGTGATGGTCTCGGTCAGGGAGCGGCCTGGCTCCTCTCGAAGCCCCAGGGCCGAGGCCACACTCTGCGGCACCAGGCTGCCCTCGGAGAGAGCGGCCAACTCCACTAACCAGACCCCATCCGGATACTCTTCCAGGACATCGGCGGCCACCTGCAAGGCGAGACGGGTCTTGCCACAGCCGCCGGCTCCGGTGAGCGTGAGCAAACGGGTAGAGGGGAACAGCGTCTTGAGTTGGGCTATCTCCTGTTCTCTGCCGATGAAGGAGGTCGTCTGGACAGGCAGGTTGGTATTGCGCAGAGAGCGCAGGGGCGGGAACTCGGAGGGCAAGTCAGGGGCAACGAGTTGGAAGACGTGCTCCGGCTGCTGCAAGTCCTTGAGGCGATGGCTGCCCTTGTCCGTCAGTGGGGCATCAGGAGGCAGCAGGTCACGCGTGGCCTGGGAGAGCAGAACCTGCCCTCCATGTCCGATAGCCAGCAGGCGAGCCACCCGGTTGAGGGGAGGACCAAAGTAGTCCCCATCCCGGTGTTCGACCGCTCCGGTATGCAGGGCTATGCGCACACGCAGGCAGAGGTCGCCAGGCCAGGATCCGGCCAGAAGAGCGCGTTGGGCGGCGAGGGCAGCCGCAAGCGCCTCCGGAGCGGTGGCGAAGGCAGCGCAGAAGGCATCCCCGATGGTTTTGAAGACGTGGCCGTTCTGCTGTTCTATGGTTTCTCGGAGCAGGGCGTCGTGGCGGGCCAGGGCTTGGCGCATGGCTTCCGGGTATTGCTCCCAGAGTTTCGTGCTGCCCTCGATGTCGGTGAAGAGGAAGGTGACGGTTCCGGTTGGCAGGCGCATGGCAGGACTCCTCCATTTCCGGCGTTGACCCTACACTCTTCATCGGCCCCGCCGATTCTCCTGCAACCAGAGGCCCTGGAACGTGCGGTTACCCGGTAAAGCGCTCAGGCGAAGGCCGTGATCTCCGCTTGCTCCGCTGGATTGGCGCTCTGGCTGCGGCGGCGTTGCTCCAGATGGATAAAGAGAATCTGGACATCGCCGGGGCGCAGGCCGGGAATGCGCGCCGCCTGACCGAGCGAGCGCGGGCGGATTTTCGTCAGCTTCTCCCGGCCCTCATGGGAGAGGGAGCGCACGGCTGCGTAGTCAATATCCTCTGGGATTTCGACCGCTTCCATCCTGGCAAATTGCTCCACCTGCGCGCCCTGCCGCTGGATATAGCCCTCGTACTTGGTCTGGATCTCCACCTGCTCGGCGACGGCGCGCGATACCGGCTCGGCGGGCGTGCTGGCCGGATCGAGTTCGGCGGCGAGCGCGCTCAGGGCCGCGTGCGTCAGTTCCGGACGGCGCAGCAGCGAGAGCAGAGACACCTTGCCGTCGCCAATCGGGGCTGTGCCTAGGGCCTCCAGGCGAGCGCTATCGCGGGCGTGGATATAGGTTGTGGCGAAGCGGCGCGTCTCCTGAGCGATGGCCTCACGCTTGGCCGTGAACTTCTCCCACCGCTTGTCGGAGACCAGGCCCACCTCGCGCCCGATGGGCGTCAGGCGCAGGTCGGCGTTGTCATGACGCAGCAGCAGGCGGTACTCAGCCCGCGAGGTCAGCATCCGGTAGGGGTCGCTCACGCCCTTCGTCACCAGGTCGTCAATCAGCACGCCGATATAGCTGCCCTGCCGCTCCAGCACCAGAGGCGGACGGCCCTGCGCCTTCAAGGCCGCATTGATGCCCGCCACGATGCCCTGCGCCGCCGCCTCCTCGTAGCCGCTCGTGCCGTTGATCTGACCAGCCAGGAAGAGGCCGCCGACCTGCTTCGTCTCCAGCGTCGGGTGCAGTTGGTCGGGGTAGACCATATCGTACTCGACGGCGTAGCCGGGGCGCAGCATCTCCACTTTCTCCAGCCCCGGCAGCGTGCGCAGAAATGCGATCTGCACCTCGGCGGGCAGGCTCGTGGACATGCCCTGCACGTAGAGCGAGACGCCGTCCCAGGTCTCCTGCTCCAGAAAGACGGGATGCGACTCCTTCTCGGCAAAGCGCACCACTTTGTCCTCAATGCTGGGGCAGTAGCGCGGCCCGATGCCGACGATGCGCCCGCCGTACATCGCGGAGAGATGTAGGTTCTCCCGAATGATGGCGTGCGTGGTCGTATTGGTGTGCGTCTGCCAGCAGGGCAATAGCGGGCGCGGCGGCTCCAGGACTTCGTTCATAAAGGAGAACGGCGGGCAGTCCTCCGAAGGGACAATTTCGGTGGCGTCGAAGTCCACCGTGCGCTTATCTATGCGGGGCGTCGTGCCGGTCTTGAAGCGTCCCAGGCGGAAGCCAAGCCGCTCCAGAGCCGCCGACAGCCCCACGCTGCGCACCTCGCCGTGCCGACCGCCCGGAGTCTGCGTCGTGCCGCAGTGCATCAGGCCGTTGAGGAACGTTCCTGTGGTCACGACGACCGTGCGCGCGGCGATCTCAGTGCCATCGGCCAGACGAACGCCCGTGATAAAGGATGAAGGATGAGGGATGAAGGATGAAGAAGAGCCATTGTTTTGTTCATCCTTGCGCCTTCCGCCTTCATCCTTTTCGATGAGGAGGTCTTCGACGGCGGCCTGCAAGACGGTCAGGTTGGGCGTGGTCTCCAGGACGGCGCGCATGGCTTGCGGATAGAGCTCCTTGTCGGCGTGGGCGCGCAGCGTCTGGACCGCCGGGCCTTTGCCGGTGCCGACGTAGCGGATGTGCGTGAGCGCGCGGTCGGTGTTGCGGCCCATCTCGCCGCCGAGCGCATCCACCTCGCGCGCCAGATGCCCCTTGGCCGGCCCGCCGATGGAGCAGTTGCAGGGTAGATGTCCGATGCGATCCAGGTTCAGCGTGGCGACTGCCGTGCGGCAGCCCATACGCGCCGCCGCCAGCGCCGCCTCGCAGCCCGCGTGCCCCGCCCCAATTACCAGTACATCCAAATCTCTTTGCATCGCCTTGCCAACCTATCTTCGTCCTTCCTCATTTGCGGCCTCTAACCTCACCCCGGCCTGCGGCCATCCCTCTCCTTCGTAAGGAGAGGGGCCTGACTGCCCTTGCTCTCCCCTCCCCTGTTCTTGGGGAGGGGAAGGGGGTGGGGGCCGCTCCCCTCTCCTTTAGGAGGAGAGGGGTGGCCGCAGGCCGGGGTGAGGTCTCTAACCCAAAAGGGGAAGAACGCTGCACAGGGTTAAGTGAGAGCCGGGCATCGAAAATCCCCGGCTTGCAGAGCTATTATATCACAGGCCGGAGGGGAAAGGGGCAGCAAAAACGCAGGCCGGGCGGATTAACCGTCCGGCCTGTTTACGGCGTCGTCTCTATTTCGTAATGGGTTTTTCCGGTGGGAACACCGGTGGGGGCGGCGGCGGAGAGGACGGCGTCGTTTCGTTGGAAGTGACCTGCGCGGCGGAGGTGATGCCGCCATACCAGTAGGCGACGATGCTGCCGGTGCCGGTGCCGGTGCCGGTGAACGTGCCGTCGGAATTGAGCGTGCCGAAATCGCCGTCGAAAAGCAGGGACGGCATGATGGGCAGAACGTTGCCTGCGCGGTCACGCACCTGCGCCGTGAACACAATCGTATCCCCTACATGGACGCTAGCTGCCGGCGGCATGATGGTGACGGAAGTGCCGCGAGCCACGTCAAACGAGGAGGCCGGCAGGGCGGCGATCAGGGTCGCAGGCCGCTGATTGGTCAGCAGGAACGAGAGCGCTAGCGGGCGGAAGAGGGAATCGGGGGCGCGCACCGTGACCTGCACACGGCTGTTCACGCTGCCGGTGGGCACCTGCGGGAAGGCGAAATTACCTTCCGCGTCGGTCGTGACCTGGAGCGTCTGCGGGGCCTGGCCGGGAACGGTCGTCTGCACGCTAACCGTCGCATTGGAGATCGGCACGCGCGGGTCTTCTGCGGTGACGGCCCGGCCCGTGAGGCGCGATCCGCCGGTGGGGATACTGCCGCCGCTGATGCCATTGATGCCGTTACCGCAGCCGAGCGCCTGTATCAGCACAACCCACAGGGCCAGCCACAGGGCCGCTCGCAGCAAGAGGGAAGAGGGCAAAATAGATGCCTGGTTCTGTCCGCTTTGCCGCTTTCCCGGTTCCCTCTGCGGGCGGGAAGGAGCGGCGGTGTCTTGTCTTGCATTGCCGGACGTCATGGCACTCCTCACGGGAGGTCGGTGGCCGCATCGGTCGAAGCGGCAAGCTGGACGAGCAGAGGCGGCCAGCCCGCCTGATCGAGGAAAGCCTCCGCCTCCTCCTCGCGCCCGCTCCGTCGCAGCAGCCGCGCCAGATGCGCATAGACGGCGGCGCACTCCTCATTTTCCAGGAGCGTATCGGGAATTCCTGCCTCTCGCAGCGCTGCGCGCAGGGCCTCCAGCACGGAGACGGCGGCCCGCAGGCCCGCCTCGGCTCCGAGATCATCCGAGCCCTCTTGCATGGCTAGCTGCGCCAGGCAAGCGTGCGTCCGCCAGCGCGGCTCCACAAGGCCCAGCTCTTCGGCAACTTGTAGGGCGGCAGCGGCCTCCTGGCGCGAGTGGGCCAGCGCCGTCGCGACGGCCTTATCCGCATTCTTATCCGCTGCGGGCGAACCATTCCGGTGCGCTTCTGCCTCCGCCAGGGGGACACGGCGCAGCGATTCCGCCAGCCAGAAGCGCGCCAGGCTCTCCAGGTGCCGCGCCCCCAGGCGCTGCGATAGGTGCAGGGCGCGAGCGGCAGCCTCGCGCAGTTCCGGCAGGTCGTCTATTTGCGCGCTCAAGCGGGCCAGGCGCAGACGGCATTCGATCTCATCCCGGTCGTGGCGCAGGGCGGTCGCCACGGCCAGCGCCTGATTGGTATGATAGCGGGCCTCGCTATCGCGGCGCGTCGCGCCGGTATAGGCATCGGCCAGAGCCAGTTGGGCGTAAAGCTCGGCGCGGCGGTCGCCCCGCGAGAGGGCCATCGCCAGCGCATCCTTACCGTGGGCGATAGCGGTATCGTGGTCGCCCGCCGCCGCCAGGAAGATGCCCAGCCAGGCGCGCGCCAGCGTCTCGCGTCCCTGGTCGCCGACAAAGCGGGCCAACTGGAGCATGGTCGTCAGGCTGCGATAGGCGCCGTCCCAGCGTCCCAGGTAGAAGTCGCACCAGGCCAGGTTCAGGTACGCTTCGAGGTGCTGTTCGGCGATGCCCAGGCTCTCGGCATCCACCAGGCACTTCTCAGCCAGTGGGCGCGCGCCCTGAAAATCGCCCTCATCTAGATAGACGTTGGTACGATTGGCATTGACATAGAGCAGGCCGATGGCGACGGCCTGCGGGCTGGCCAGGCCGTTGGCTTCGCTCTCTTCGAGGATGGCGGCGGCCTCATCAAAGCGCTGCATGGCCTGCCGGTACTCGCCGCGCATCTCATGGATGCAGCCCAGCGAGAGCGTGCCCTGCCAGCGCCCGGCGAAATCCGGCCCCCGAGCGATGCGGGCGAACTGCTCCCAGGCTTCGTTGGCGCGGCCCAGCGCGACGAGCGCCTTGCCCAGGCTCTGCCGCGCCGAGGTCTCGCTCTCGGTCGCGCCGACTTCGACGGCCAGGGCGACGGCGCGGGCCAGGGCATCGGCGGCGCGGGGATAGTCGGCGATGCCCAGGAGGGCGTTGCCCAGGCGCAGTTGGGCGCGGGCCTGCGCGGCCCGGTCGCCTAATTGGGCAGCCAGGGACAGAATGCGCTCGCAGGTGGCGGCCAAGGCGCGATAGTCGGGCGGGCTCTCCTGCGCGGCGGCTAGCTCCTGGAAGGCCCGCAGGCTATCGCTGAGCCGCGCGGTGACTTCGATGGGCGGGGCAAGGCTCTGTCCCTCGCGTCCTTCGGTGGGCGCCGCGGTTGGGTCGGCCTCGGGGGCTTCGCTGTAGAAATAGGTCAGGGGAACGTCGCACTCCCTGGCGATCTGTTGTAGGCGATCCGGCTGGGCCAGGGTGGTGCCGGAGAGGTATTGATAGATCAGGGCGCGTGAACAACCGATGCGCCCGGCCAGCTCCTCTACGGAGAGGCCGGCGCGTTCGACGGCTCGCTGAATGCGTTGGCCTTGTTCACGCCTTCCCTGTCGGGTACGAAGATCCATGCCGCGTCGTCACGCGCCTACGTTTGGGGGGAAGGGGGGAGAACACGGTTCGGAGAAGGTTGCGCGCCTTTCTGGGCCTTATGTTAACATTTTCCGCCAGCTTCGTCAAGCCCCTTTATCCTAATCGGGTGGCAACAAGGAGGTGGTACAGAATCCAGGGGTGCAGGAGGACGAAAAGCCTACGCGCTTTCGGGGTAGAGGGATGGTCCCCTGCTGCTCCCAATGCATTTCTACGCTTTGTGGCGTGTGTGGATTTAGGTTGACAAACAACACGCTTGCCGATAAAATGCTTGTGTGCTGCAAGCCTCCATTCAAGATCAAAAGACACGTCTATGATCCTGACCTACACAATGCGGCATGAGCGGGACTTCTCCTCTGAACTCTCCCGCGCCCGGCAGGTGGCCGAATTCGCCATCCGCCATCGGGGTAGGCCTTCCTCCAAGCGCGTCAAGCATCTGCAACTCAAATCAGCTATAGCCAACCAAATACTCAGAAAATACGGTAGGGACAAACGGTGCAAGACAGGCCGCTCCATAAGAAATACAGCCGCCTTCGTAAGCGGTTGCAGAAACAGGGCAAGAGACGCAAGCTCAAGCAGATCAAGCGGCGAGAGAAGCGCATCGTCCGAGAAAGGAGAACTTATGGCGCGAAGAGCCAAGACACTCACTGCCATTACTGCTGGCATAGCGGCTGTTATGTTTATCCAGGTAGGAAGTCCTACGCCCTCGTCTGGCAGACCACCCTGGCCCGAAAAACGAGGTGTGCACCTGGCGCGCTCCAGCGATATGATCCCAGCCTTCCCCCGCACCTTGAGCGGGTTCCGTTCTGAGGGCAACAGGGATTTCTGGGGCAAGCCTTTCTCTTGTCGGGGGAGCCTGCGCGTCTTCAAGGGCGGAGGATGGGCAGGAATCCCAAACTTCCCCGCCACGATGAACGGCTGTGACAGCGGCATGTTCATGGTGCGCTGGCGAACGGGCTACCCCGACATCCACGTCTCGTCAATTCTCGGCTATTACGATGGTACAGTCACTTCTAGGATGGAAGCACGGGCGAAGACTGGGAGTTTTGGCTATATGCAGGGCACCAACTGCGAGCAGCCGATGTTTAAGTTCGCGGGCGCTCGGAAGGGCAACGGGGCGACCCTGGTCAACATCTATTACGAACTGAAGTTCTGGCAGGCAGCCCCTTAAACGGAGATGGAGGTAATCTACGCAGACCGCTTGCCAGCCCGAGAAGTCAAGCTCCGTGTGAAGCAATTGCTGTGAATATGAAACGCCGGCTCCAGAATTATGCTACAATAATTCGTTTTGCTCTGCATTTGGCAGGGCTTTTTGCGTGGCAGGCTGCGATCCCTGATGCCAGGCGGCGTCAGGGCGCGCAGTTTTGCGGTGTGGGAAGATAGGAGACGGCAAATATGGCATCGCTGGCTGAGGCGCTTTATGGACTGCCGACCGAGCGCCTGCGCGCCCTGGTGCAGACGCGGGATGTGGCGCTCACCAAGTTCTCGCTTACTCCCAGCAAACGTCAGTTAGTGCAATTCCTGGCAGGCGAGCTGAGCAAAGCGGCTTCCATTGCCAAGACCATCACCCAGTGCAACGCCCGCGAGCTGCGCCTGTTGCAGCTCATGCTCTCCCTGGAGGGCGGCGCGGAGGTACCCTGGGAGTGCGTAGTGGCGGCGGCTGGTGGCTCCTCGCTTTCAGAGGCGCTGGCCGGCGTAGTGGCCCGCCTGGAAGTCCTGGGCCTGGCCTTCCGCCTGTCTAACGGCAACGTCTTCCTGCCGGACGCCGTGCGCCCGCATATTCCCGCCTCACTGCCCGACCGCTACTCGCTGACGCGCTGCCTGAACGCCTACGATATGCCGGCCCTCAAGCGCATCTATTTTAACCTGGCGCTCGGGCGCGAGCCAGGCTCGAAAAACCAGATCATCGAGGCCATTCGCGGCCATCTATTGCAGAGCGATCTACCCCAGGCCCTCAACAACCCGCTGGATGAGGAGGAGGTCGCTGTCCTGGAGTACCTGATCCAGGTGGGCGGCTGGGCCACGCCGCTCGACGTGGCGACAGCCGTGCTGGGTGGGCGCACGGACGACTTCTTCCGCTACGACTGGCAGAACCGCTGGAAGCAGGGACGCGAGCGCAACGCCGTGGACCATCTGCTGGCGCGGGGCATCCTGTACGTCGTCTCGCACGGCTATGCGTTCAACCTCTATCTGGTGCTGCCCGGCGATCTGCTGCGCACCTTGACCGGCGACGTCAACACCGCCTTCTGGACGCGCGCGCTGGAGGCGCCGGTGCCGCTGACGGAGCCGCCCGCGACCCGTACCCATCATAGCACACTGATACGCGACGCCGTGAGCCTGCTGGCCTACGTCGCCACGCAGGAGGCCGTCCGCACCAATACCGGCCACATTCACAAGACCAACCTGAAGAACGCGGCGCGCTCCCTCAGCCTGCCGGAGGAGCGGTACGCCGCCTTTATCTACGCCCTCTGCCGCCAGGCGCAACTTATCGCGCCGCAGGGAGAGAGAGCGGTCTACACGCTAACCGAGCGCGGCCAAGCCTGGCTCCATGCCGACATGACGACTCAGGTGCGCGCGCTGTTTGAAGCCTGGCGCACCGGCATGGTCTGGGCCGAGATGTACAATGACCCTCTGCTCAAGGCCGACGACTATCGCCCGGAGGAGAAGGTCTTGCAGATGCGTCAGGCCACGCTGGCCCTGCTGGCCTCCGCGCCCAAAGACGCCTTCGTGGACATCAGCTCGCTGACCGACGTGCTGGCCTTCCGGCATCCTCTGCTGCTGGCGCAGAGCGCCGTCATGGGGCCGGATCTGGTGGCCTCTCCGGCGATGTTCGTGCGGCGGCTGGTAGGCGAATGTCTTTACTGGCTGGGCCTGGCGGAGCTGGGCCGGACGGAAGCGCCGGGGCCGACATCCGGCGGCCTGGGCGGCGCGTCGGCCCCGGCGCAGCCGACGGCTGCGATGGCGCGCGGCAAAGCGGTGCAGAAGCCTGCCGAGCCGGACGCCAACGCCTATCGCCTCACGCCGCTGGGCGCCTATCTCCTGGGAGCGCCGGAGACGGAAGCGCCCCCGGAGGAGCCGCGCGAGGACAAGTTCATCGTACAGGCCAACGCGGAGATCTTCGTGCCGCCCTATCTGGAGCCGTCCACGCTGTTCCAACTGCTGACGCTGACGGAAGCGCCCGCCAAGGGCGGGGCCGGCAACACGGTACGGCTGACGCGCGAGTCGATCCGCAACGCCCTGGATTCCGGGAAGACGCCCCGAGAGCTTCTCTCGTTCCTGCAGACGTCGGCGCGCACCGGCATCCCGCAGAACATCGAGTACCTGATTAACGAGGTCGCCGATAAGCACGGCCATATCCACATCGGCACGGCCCAGATGTATTTGCAGGTCGACTCGCCGCTGCTGCTCCAGGAGTTGCAGGCCCGCCGTGAGCTCAAACCCTACTTCGTGCGCGCTCTGAGCGACACGGTGGCCCTGATCCAGGCCGACGACATCGAAAAGGTGCTGCGCGAGCTACGCAAGGCCGGGTATCTGCCCGTCTCCGACGATGCGCCCAAGGCCCGCAAAGCGGCGCGCTCTGCGGCCGTAGCGAAGGCGTTCACGCTGCCTGCCCCGCGCAAAACGCGCGCCGCGTCCGCTGCCGCCGACAGCCTAGATTGGGAACGGATCGCCCAGGAGGACAGCAAGCCCTGGGATACGGCCACCCGGCCCGCTCCGAGCGCGCCCACGCCTCCAGTCACGGCGGAAGAGCGCGCGCCCGCAAACGGCACCCATGACAGGACCCAGATAGGCGTGCTGATGGCGCAGGCGGCCCAGAATCGCCGCTGTGTCGAGATCGCCTATAAGCGGCAAAGCGATCCCGTCGCCACACGCCGCCTCATCGAGCCGCACGTGGTCGTCGGCGACTTTGTTAGCGCGTTCTGCCGCAGTACGAACAGCTACGACAGCTTCAATATCAAGCGGATGCAGTGGGCACGACTGACCGACCAGCCGTTCGAAGAAGGCTAAAACTGGCCGCTTCCGGCAAGGGAAACCGTATAGGGTGTAGGGGGTAGGGTATAGGGTGTAGAACTGCCCTTCCTTTGAGGAAAAACCTCTCCTTTTCGGCGTTGAAACGGCCTATCGCTGCGTATTATATGTAGCGACAAAACGGAGCCAGAAAGGAAACCGCCGCCTCGCCACTGTCCGGCAAGCAGGAGACCAACCACAGACAGAGCCGGTGAAGCCCCCTCTGGGCCTTCCTCTCTTGTCCTCCGGTCGCTTGCCGGGGGCTTTTTTTGCGATCCGAGGGCCAATTCGGCGATGATTTGAACCTTTTGCTCGTATTTCCTTGTCATAGAGTGTACCGGAGAGAGGGCGCTGTTCGGCCTCCAGTTACGGCAGACATTGGCCATAATGGTAAAGATGCATCTTTTTCATTGCGCCCGAAAGTGGCTTGCCGGAGAGCTGAAGCCGCCGCGCAGAGAGGTGCTAATACGGGCGGTGCGGATGATGGTAACTCGAATGGGAAGAGAGAGGAGGGCGCGATGCCCGCGCAAATGAAGGAAACACTGGAGCGCCTGCGGGTACGGGGTCGGGAGCAAGGCTATTTGACGGACCGCGACCTCGCGGACGCCCTCAGTCATAACGAAGATTTGGATCCGGATTCCATCGAAGCGCTGATGGAGGAGATCGAGGCCAGCGGCATCGCGGTGGTAGATAGGCCGCCGACCCCGATCCTGGAGGTCGAGCCGACGCTGGAGGAGCTAGAGCCGAGCGCCGAGCTCGAAGAGAGCACCCAGGCTTGGCTGCGGCGCGCGGGCCGCGTCTCGCTGCTGACGCACGAGCAGGAGATCGCGCTGGCGCGGCGCATGGAAAACCCGCGCAACCCCGAGGAGGCGCGGGAAGCCAAAGAGAGGCTGATCGCGGCCAACCTGCGCCTGGTGGCCTCCGTCGCACGTCGATATCTGGGGCACGGGATGCCGATTGAGGACCTGATGCAGGAAGGCACCATCGGCCTGATCCGCGCCGTGGAGCGCTTTAACTATCGCAAGGGCTATCGGTTCAGCACCTACGCCATCTGGTGGATCCGCCGCGCCATCAGCCGCGCCATTGCGGATCAGGCCCGGCTCATCCGCCTGCCGGTCCACGTCACCGATACGCTGGGCAAGATCAACCGAGCACGCGGCACGCTGCGGGAGCGCCTGGGACGCGCGCCGACCCGCGCCGAGCTGGCCGCCGCCATGAAGATGAGCGAGGAGCGCCTGAGCGAGCTCCTGCGCGGCGCAGTGGAACCGCTGTCGCTGGAGATGCCTATCGGCGAAGAGGGCGAAAGCCGCCTGGCCGATCTGATCCCGGCCACTGAGGCGCAGAACCCGATGGCCGAGGCGACGCGCGGGGCGCTGCGCGACGAGCTCATGGCCGCGCTGGAGGAGCTGACCCAGCGGGAGCGGGAGGTCATCTTGCTGCGCTACGGGCTCGATGGCGAGGAGCCGCGCACGCTGGAAGAGGTCGGGCGCGCTCTGGAGGTGACCCGCGAGCGCGTGCGCCAGATCGAGTCCTCGGCGCTGACGAAGCTGCGCAAGCGCACGCGCAATCGCCGCCTGCGCGAGTTGGTGAGCTGACCTCACACGTCTATAGAGGGACCGCCGCGCTCACTCCCACGACTAGAGCCTGTGGGGTGAGTGGGCGCGGGATGTAAGCGGAAAGGGAAAGGGACTGTTGGCTGCTGCTGACAGTCCCTTTTGCTTGCGGCCGGAAAGGCTCCTGCTCTTTTCCTCCTTGCTCGGCGGTGGCCCTGTGACGCCGGGATACCGCTTGACAAGGGGAGCGTAAATAGGTAGACTGTACGCAATTTCAGCAGGAAAGAGAGAACGATGGGAGTGCGAAATCGCGAGAGTTACCCGGCCTACCGGTCTGTCCGCAGCAGCCGCACAGGATGGCTGCGTGGATTTGTGTTGATGTTTGGCCTGATCGCGCTGAGCTTTGCGCTGGGCTTCTTTGTTCTGGCGCGGCTGCTGCCGTTCAATCAGCACCTGGAGGAGACCAACAACAGCAGCGTTGTCCCTACGACTTCCGGCAGCAGCAGCGCCTCAAATGCAGCGAGTGCTTCCCCGGCTGTGACGTCTTCCGGCACGGCGACGCCCGGCGCGACCTCCTCCACCGGCAATTCGCCAAAAAGCGCTACGGCTGCGCCTACCACCTCCACACACGCCAATACGCCCGGCCCCAGCATTGATCCAGTGGATGAGAACAAGCCGCTGGTGCAGCAGCCCGACTCGCTGGATAGCGGCCCGAGCCAGACGGATGCATCACAAAACAGCGAGGAGACAACGCGCAGTCCCTTTGCCAACCTAACGCCCTCCGCCTCGGACCATGGCGAGAACGCCCCACACTCCCGCCAGCGACGCCGCGCGCAGACCTCCGAGCTGAACGTATCCCAAACGCCTTCCTCTCTCGATAAGGAGACGGGAACGACTGCGGGCGCAGCGGATACGCCTGCTGGGTCCGTCAGTGGCGATGTAAGCTCCTCTCCAAACCGCGACAGCACCGGAGATCACGCTGCTGCCAGTTCGGGACCTTACCGTGTGCAGCTTGGCGTCTTCGCCACGCGCGAGAAGGCGGAGCAAGTAGCCCAACCGGCCCGCGACAAAGGTTTCTCCATTCATATCCGCGCCTACAGGACGGCGGACGGGCAAAGACTCTACCGGGTACAGAACGGGGTGTTCCGGCACCGGCGCAGCGCGGAATCGGCCCTACAGCGTCTGAAGGACGCCGGCTTTGAGGCTATCATCTCGCAATAGATCGGGGAAGGTGGTTTGCCGCCAGGGCAGATGGCCGCATCAGGTGGATGGCGGTTTGGTACAGCACGGCATGTTTAAGCTGTCGCGCCCTTCCTGACTGTCAAACCTGGCTTGTGCGAGTTGGGTATCCATACATCCATCATATAGGTGGCCTACACTGCGTTCTAACTCACAGATAATTACCGGAATGGTCAACGCCAACCGCGAGGCGATAATCTCCTTGAAGGTGCAGGGACCAACGGGAGGTAGGCATTATGGCAGATCTTACTTCATCTCAGACTGATGCCGAGATAGAAGCGGTCATCGAGCAGATGCTTGCGGAGATAAGACACCTCAACTTCTGTCCTTGTCCCCAGAACAGACCATACTCTCGCCCATCGAGCAGATGCTTGCGGAGATAAGACATCTCAACAACCTGATGCAGCAAGTTCAAGCTGAGATTGATCGTTTGAAAGCCGAGTCGAAGATAATCACCGAGCACACGGATGCCGTTCTATCCAGTTTGCGCGTACAAGTTGATGCGCTGCGGACGACAGCCTAGCGCATGGGCAAACAGATTATCGAAATTGGCAAGCAAGTGCTGGCGTTCACGCGCGATATGCAGCAGTGGAAAGCCGACATCAAAGAGATACACCAGCATAACGCGGGCGGGGCTGTGCTTCTAGAAGCCTGAAAAAGAAGCCAGAGCCGCAGCTTACGGTTCAAGCGCCGGGAAGGGAGAGGGCCTGGCGGATGGACTGCCAATCGGCGGCCTGCTCGGCCAGCGAGCGCCGGGAGATGACCACCTGCGGGCTGGGATGGTAGACGGGGATAAGTTGGGTTCCCCGCCAGGCGACACAGCGGCCCACGTCGGCAGCCAGGCGCAGTCCGTGCGGCTCCAGGCGGCCCAGGGCCTCCAGCGCCACCGCGCCCACGCTGACGACCAGTTCTGGTTGCAGCAGGTCCAATTGGCGTCGCAGGAAATCGGAGCAGTTGGCTATCTCGGCGGAGGTCGGCCTGTCGTTGGCGCCGGTGGGCTTGCGGGGATTGCAGAGCACGGCGTTAGTGATAAAGACCTCCTGTGGGCGCAGTCCCGCCTGCTCCATGAGCCAGCGGAAATGCCGGCCAGAGTCGTCTCCCTGCATCGGGACGCGGGTGCGGTCGCCTCCCTTGCGGCCCGGAGCCTCCGCCACAAAGACGACGCGCGGCCTCAGGCTGCCGTTGTCGCGGCTTAGCACAGCGACACGCTCGGCCAGTCGCGGACAGCGCGCGCAGGCCTGGGCCTCCGCCGCCAGGGCATCGAAGCTCCGCTCCCGTGCGCTGAGGAGCGCCGCCTCACGTTCTGAAAGTAACTCCTGCCGTTCCATTCCATCCTCAATTTCCAACCAAACTTCAGAAGCGCTACGCTCCCCGCCTGGCATGAAAAAAGCAGACATGCGAACAGTCAAGTCGGCTATTTTAATCCGTAGAGAAGCGGCGTTGCCGCCTGAATAGGTCCGATTCAAATTTCTCTGCCCGATTATGCCAGTCGGTCAGAAAAAATGCTTGCGCGTTCCACTCGGAATGTGTATAATAGCCCAAGTTACCCCCAAATACCTGAGTCGCAAGGCCCCCAAAAGCGATGATTCTATCGAGGAGGAAGGTCTTTATGAGGAGATGGGTGCTCTGGAACCCCCCCCACTTCCGATTTTCTCTTGCTCTCTTGTTGGTGCTGACAGTCTCCCTGGCTCTGAGTGGTTGCGGTGGCGGTGGTGGCGGGGGCGGTGGCGGCCTCGGCGGCGGGGGCGGTGGTGGCGGAGGCCAGGCCGGAACCGCTACCCTGACGGGCAGAGTGGTAGGGATCACTCGACCCGACGGTACGGTAGAGTTTCCGAGCGCCACAATTGAGGTCGTAGGTACCGGCCTTTCGGCCCCGACGAGCACAACCGATGGCAAATTCAATCGCCCTGGCGTACCGCTGACGGCCAAGAAGTTCCGGGTCGTCAGCAACGATGCAAATTACGGGGACTATTTCATGTATCAGGGCGTGTGGTACGGCCCTGGCATCGGCCCCGGCGGCGGCCCCTGCGACGCTTCGCTGCCAACGTTGCAGGCAGGCCAGGTCGCGCTCGCCGATATCCGCCTCTGGAACAAGAACGAAACACCCCCCACTCCCGGCCCTTGCCCTACGCCCTGATCGCGTGGCATAATAGATCTATCTCCGGTCTTTCCGGCATGCCAGAAAGACCGCGCTCCGCTTGGACCCGTCTCGCTTGTTCAGGAGACGGGTCTGTTCTGTCCGGGCCGACGAATATGCTTGTCCGCGTTAAGATGCCTGCCGTTGGGTTGTATATATGAAAGAGCCCTCCCGCGCGCGCTCTCTCCTGCTTCGGGCGCTCGGCGGGGCCGCGCTGTTGGGCCTTGCCGTCGGGCTTTACCTGGCCTACCGCTGGGCCAATTCGACCGCCGATACCTGGCCGCACGCCGCCTACACCGCCGCGCGAACGGTCGCCGTCCGGCTGGAGAGCACGCCGTTTGAAAACTATGTGCGCGGGCACAAGACCTGGTCGCTGTGGGCCGGGCGCATTGACCTAGAACGTCTGCCGGGCGCTGCGCTCACCAGCATTCAGAGCGCGACCATCAGCGACATTCGCAACGGCAAACTCTACCAGCCTCCGCCGGAGGCCGACTCTGGAGAAGGGCCGACCGCGCTTCCCTCCGGGAATAGTATACCCTCTCCGCCGGATGGCTCTGCTCTCGCCAGAGGCGAGCCGCCGACCGCCACGTTTCATGCCCGGCGCGGACGATATGCCGTCGGGCTGCTGGACCCAATTCCTGCGGATCTGAGGCCGCTCTACGAAGTGCGGTGGCAGTTCAAGCTGGAGGGTGGCGTGGATTTCCAGACGCGCGCCGGGGACCGCCTGCGCGCCGAGTCGCTGACCATCCTAGACCTGATCAACCGGCGCACGCGCCGCCCGGAACGTCGAATCCTGGGCCCCTCGGGCGCGCAGGTCACGCTCAAAGATGTGCAGCTCTCTGCCAATCAGGTGCGCTATGACCCCGATGAGCGCACGGTCGAATGCCTGGGCGGCGTTCGTGGCACCTTCAAGGACGGCGCGATACAGGCCGAGCGCGTATTCTGGTCCTTGAAAGATCAAGTGATCCGCTGTCCAGAGACGGCGACCGGCACCTTTCAGGGCATGCCCTGCACCTGGGAAGGGCTGACGCTCGATTTAAAGCGCCGCAGGCTCTATGCCAACGTTGTCCATGCCCAGATTCGTATAGAATCGATAGCACCCTGAGAGTCCGATCCGGCTCTGCCTCCGGCAGAGAGGGAGAAACGAACCTGCGAAGGCAGGTTTTGTGCCCTTGTTGCTGCGGCTGATGACCTTTGATTTTCTAATGGGCTAGTTTTTCTGTCTCAGAACTACCCGATTAGATGGTCAAAGGTCATTAGCCGCCCGAAAGGAAAACGGCAGGACTCTGCTATGCCTCCGGCAGCAGGGGAACGGCAGGTCATTGGCGAAAAGAACGCTGCCATTCTTCCATCTTCCACCAGGAGAACACTATGCTGAGTGCCAGACAACGGGAAGACTACGCGCGCGACGGATATCTGGTCGTGCCCTCTCTCTTCTCGCAGAACGAAGTGGAAACCTTGGGCGAGCATTTCATGCGGATGCGGCACGCGGGCGCCTATCCGGGCGATTTTCATGGCGTCGATCCGACGAGCGAGGACCCGCTGAAGCGCTACCCGCGCATGATCCATATGCATCGCTGGGATGAGATCAGCCTGCGCTGGATGCTGGACCCGCGCATCGGCGCGTGCCTGACGGAACTGCTGGGCGTGGCGCCGTATGCCGTTCAGACCATGCTCTACTTTAAACCGGCGGGCGCGCGCGGGCAGGCATTGCACCAGGACCAGTTCTATCTGCGGGTGCAGCCGGGAACCTGCATGGCGGCCTGGATGGCCCTGGATCGCTGCGATGAGGAGAACGGCTGCATGCAGATCGTGAAGGGAAGCCAGAACCTGCCCGTCCTCTGTACGCAGCCGGCAGATACGCAGATTAGCTTTACCGATATTACGGTGCCGGTGCCGGAAGGGATGGAGGTCGCGCCAATAATTATGGAGCCGGGTGACGTCCTGTTCTTTAACGGCTCCGTCATCCACGGCAGCTACCCCAATACCAGTCGGGATCGGTTCCGCCGCGCGCTGATCGGGCACTACATTGTCGGCGATGCGGAGAAGGTAGCCCAGTACTATCACCCGGTCCTGCGAATGGACGGCTCGGAAGTCACGCTGGACGTCAGCGAGCACGGCGGGCCGTGCGGCGTCTGGAGGGAGCGAGACGGCAAGCCAGTCGTGGAGATGACCCTCCCTCAGCGCGCCGCTGCCGGGGCCACACACGAGTAGAGTGCAGGGCTCCTCAGTCTGGCCGCCCACCCGTAAACGAGTGGGCTGCGGACGGCAAGCCCCATCAATGGGGCTGCCAGAGGTGAGTGAGCCCCCTTCCGAGGCTACCAGAGGGAAGGGTAGCCCCCTTCAGGGGGCTTGTCTTCCACAGCCCGGTCCTTCAGGGCCGGGCGCAGCTTATTCGCGCGAGTGCGCCAGGGTGACGCTCTGCGGCCTGGCCTCTGCCGCCCCTTCGATCAGTTGATAGATGCGATCCGGGGCCAGATTCGTCCACTCCTGTCGGCGGCCGCTCGGCCAGCGCACGGCCACGCTGTCTACCCTGGCCGCCGCGCCCAGCCCGAAAGCAAGGCGCGCATCGCTCGCCGACAGGTAGCTGGAGCCGCTATGCGCGTAGGCCGTCTGCGTCCTTCCGCCCACCTTGACCACCACCCTGGCGCCGTAAGCGTTGCGGTTGCTCCTGGTGCCGATAAGCCGAACGGTGAGCCAGTGATTGCGCGTTGGGGTTTCGTTATGGAGCAGGCGAGGTGCGCCGACGTTGGGGATCAGCAGAATGTCCGGCCTGCCATCGTTATCGAAGTCGGCACGGCAGGCCCCGCGCCCCACAAGCGGCTGCGTCACCGCCGCGCCGGCTTCGCGGCTGACATCCGCGAAGGCGCCGTTGCCGAGGTTGCGAAACAGGATGCAGGGCTGCGGGTAGGTCTGGCCGGGGCTGGAGAGCGAGACCGTATCCTCGATATGGCCGTTGGTGATAAAGAGGTCCTGCCAGCCGTCGTTGTCAAAATCGGCGAAGAAGAGGCCGAAGGTCACGTAGGGATAACTCGGCGCATAGAGGCCGGCCTGTTTGGCGCGGTCGCTATAGGGCGGCGCGCCTGCAATGAGGTAGAAGCCCAGGCCCTCGAAGCTGAAATTGCCGACAGCCAAGCCCAGCGTGCCGTCATTGTTGACGTCCGCCGCATCAATGCCCATGCCGGCGCGCGCTCTCCCACTCTCATCGAAAGAAATCCCCGTCTGAAAGCCTACCTCCGTAAACGTCCCGTTGCCGTTGTTATGGTAGACGAAGTTAGGCTCCATGTCGTTGGCGACGACGAGATCCTGCCGGCCATCCCCGTCCAGATCCACCGTTAAGACGCCCAGGGCTTTGGCGCTCTCGTTCCAGAGCCCCGCCTGGCGCGTCACATCCCGGAAGCGCCCGCCGCCCTCGTTATGGAACAGGCGACACGATTCTCCGCGATACTCCTGCGGACGACAATAGGACTTAAATCCTTTGGCGGTGCAGGGAATGTCGGTCTGCGGCGACCATTTCAGGTAGTGGCAGACAAACAGGTCGAGCTTGCCGTCGTTGTCGTAGTCCAGCCAGGCCGCGCTCGTGCTCCAGCCCCCGTCTCCCACCCCCGCCTGCCCCGTCACCTCCACAAACCGCTTGCCTCCCTCATTGTGGAACAGCCGG
>DASRGZ010000045.1:0-5775 GCA_035650735.1 Chthonomonadaceae bacterium | reverse complement strand
CCTGGCAGTCAGCGGGCCTGGCTAGGCGGAGATCGCCAGGCAGAGCCGCGAACCGTTGAGCGGCGTCCCTGGCAGTCGAGCGAGCGCAGCGCCGCCCCTGGCAGCGCCCCACAGCGGCAGGGTTTAGCCTGCCGGGACAGGCAGTGAGGGCCGCATGAAACCCGGCAGGAATTGGCGCGGCAGATGGGGAACCAACCCGCAAACCTCCCAGGAGCGCGCAGTCATGAAAATCACCGAAGTCCGCACGATTGTCACCTGTCCGGGCCGCAACTACGTGATCGTCAAGATACTGACCGACGAGCCGGGCCTCTACGGGGTGGGCGACGCCACGCTCAACGGGCGCGAGCTGGCCGTCGCCGCTGCCCTCAAAGAGCATATCGGCCCGCTGCTGATCGGGCGCGACCCCGACCGCATTGAGGACATCTGGCAATCGCTGTTTCGCGGCGCCTACTGGCGCGGCGGCCCGGTGCTGATGACGGCGCTGGCGGGGGTAGATACGGCGCTCTGGGACATCAAGGGCAAACGGGCGGGCCTGCCGGTCTACTCGCTGCTCGGCGGCAAGACCCGCCACGGCGCGCTGGCCTACACCCATGCGGGCGGCAGGGACTTTATCGAGGTTGAGGACAATGCGCGTCGGTTCATGGAGCGGGGCTTCAAGGTCGTGCGGGCGCAGGTCGCCATTCCCGGCAACGTCGGCACCTACGGCGCGGGCGGCGGCAAGGAGGCGGCCACCGCGCGTTGGAGGCCGGGAAATGCCCCGCCGTCGGAGGTCAAAGAGCAGGTTATCGAAACCGACCCGGCGCTCAGCGCCAACCAGGATTTACCTTCCTCCTGGGGCGACGGTGGGCCGATGCCCTACGTGGAGACCTGGGAGCCATCGCCCTATCTGCGCACCATCCCCAAGCTGTTCGCCCACCTGCGCGACAAACTCGGCGACGAGATCGAACTGTTCCATGATGTCCACGAACGCCTGACGCCCATCCAGGCGGCGCGGCTGGCAAAGGAGTTGGAGCCGTATCACCTCTTCTTCCTGGAAGACCCGCTGCGCCCGGAGCATAAGGAGAGCTTCCGCCTGATACGTCACCACGCCACCACTCCCCTTGCGATGGGCGAGCTTTTCCATACCAAATGGGAGTGCCTGCCGCTTATCACCGAGCAGTTGATCGATTTCATTCGCTGCGACCTGGGGCATATCGGCGGCATTACGGAGGCCCGAAAGATCGCCGCCCTGGCCGAATGCTACTACGTGCAGACGGCCTGGCACGGCCCCGGCGATATCGCCCCCATGACCCACGCCGCCAATGTCCATCTCGACATCGCTATTCCCAACTTCGGCGTGCAGGAGATGGTATTCTTCCCGGAGGTCGTCCATGAGGTGATGCCCGGCGCTCCGACGTTCAAGGACGGCTACCTGCAGGTCGCCGACACGCCCGGCCTGGGCACAGATATTAACGAGGAAGCGGCGGCCAAATACCCCTATGAGCGCGCCTATCTTCCGGTTACGCGCCGCGCCGACGGCTCCGTGATGGATTGGTGAATTCCCGAAAATCGCAAAGCAGCGGGCTATGAACAAGTTTTCATGAAGGATGTATTTGCGTTCATTCGCAGTCGTTTACGGCTAACTCTGATCCTGGCCTGCGCGGCGCTCATTCTGGGGTTATGGGCGGCGCAGGTCACTCCGTTTTTGAACCCGGCTGACGATGCAGGCCGTTACATGGTGCTGGGCGAGTCGCTGGCGAAAACCGGCGACCTGCGCCTGCTCAACGACGCGCGCCGTCCCCTGGATACGCTCTATCCGCCTGGCTTTCCGGCCCTCATCGCCTTCTGGCTGCTGGCGACCGGGCGCGAGCCGGGCGGCGTCGTGCTGCTGGTCAAGCTCACTCAGGTTGCGCTGCTCATCGCTGCGTTGCCCCTGCTCTCTGTTCTACTGGAGCGCGCCCGCCTGCCCTTCGCCTACCGCGCCGCCGCCCTGCTCACCGCCGCCCTCTGCCCCGCCCTCATCGCCTTCGCCAATGAGGTGATGTCGGAGATACCGTTCCTGTTCCTGTGCCTGGCTTCGGTCGTGCTAATAGAGGATGGCGGGAAGCGGGCGAATGAATTCGCGGCAACCAAGGCACGAAGTCACCCTACGGCGACTAAAGACCTCACCCCCGACCCCTCTCCTTCTAAAGGAGAGGGGAGCGGCTCCCCTTCCAGGTTGTTCGGCTCTGCCTTATCTACCCTCATCCCCGGCCCTTCTCCCTCCAAGGGAGAAGGGCCGGCAGAAGCCGGGGCACTCCCCTCCCTAGCGAGGAACGAGCTGGTAGGGAAGGGGGACGGGGGGTTAGGAACCCGCTGGGTGCGGCCCGCGCTCTCGCTGCTGTACGCGGCGGCGGCGTTCCTGGTGCGCACGGCGGCGGTCGCGCTCCTGCTCGTCGAGATCGTTTGGCTCTGGCGGCGGTACGGATGGAAGTGGGGCGTGGCGGCCCTGCTCGTGGCGCTGGCGGTCGTGGGCGGCTGGCAGCTACGCAATCGGCGCATCATCCTGCGCCATCCCGAAATCCGGTACAGCACCTACGCCGATCAGTTCTTCCTGCGCGACCCGATGCGGCCCGGCGCGGGACGCATTGACTTCACCGCCCATGATCTGGCCTCGCGCGCTTACCACGGGATGAGCGCCTATACCGGCATGATCCCGCGCGCCCTCCTCAACAGCATGAGTCTGGGCACCCCCTGGTTCTACCTGTTCTATCTCGTGGCCGTCCCGCTGACCCTGCTTATCCTGATAGGCTTTGGGGAGGGCTGGCGGCGTGGGCTGATTCTCTCCGGCGCGTTCACGGCGCTGTTCTGGCTGTTTGCAGCGATGTGGCCCTGGCGCAACCCCCGCTTCCTGATTCCCCTGCTGCCGTTTTTCATTCTCTACCTCTACCTGGGCGTGGAGCGGGCCTCGCACTGGCTTCAAAAACAGAGCGGAACGCTTCCGACGCGCCTGGCGCAAGGGGTAGGGGCGCTGTTGCTGCTGGCCTATTTCGGCCACGTCCATGCCGCCGCCATCCGGGCGGAGCGATCCGTGACGACGCACGGCTATGCGCTAGGGCGCACGCCGGAGGAGGGTGGCTTCTACGCCGCCTGCGACTGGCTCCGACGCAACGCGCCCTTCAACGCCGTCGTCATGGGACGACCGCAATACCTCGTGCATCTGTATAGCGGCCACCCGACCGTCCAGATCGAGCCTGCCGAGAAGCCGCGCGCGCAAGCCTGGTACGTTCGCCGGGGCCGTGTGCGCTACATTCTGGAAGACGCCTGGGATTGGGCGCATAGCCATACCTATCTTGATCCCTATCTGCGCGAGTATGCATCTCAGTGGCGCCTGGCCTGGCAGGACCCGCGCGGCAGCGGCGTGTGCGTCTGGGAGTGGGTGGAGGCGCCCGCGCCTCCCGCCCATTCTACCGATAAAGCAGGTTTTCCGGAAGCCCGTGTGCTATAATTACCTGAAGCTTAATCCCTTTGCGTGAAATAGGAAAGCGAATGCAGCATTACGATGTGGTTGTCGTGGGCGCAGGACCGGCAGGCAATGCGGCGACCTTTGAGTTGGCGCGGGCCGGCGCGAAAGTCGCCCTCCTCGAAAAGCAGACCTTGCCGCGTCATAAGACCTGCGGCGGCGGCATGCCCATGACCGTCGGGCGGCTACTGGCGCTCGAAGAATTGTCCGACCTACCCCCGAACGCCTTTGTCGAGTCCGATACGCGCTACATGCGTCATACCTTTCACTTCGCCGATCCATACATAGCGCCGATGAACCTGGAGGAAGACGATCCGGAGCGCCCGCGCTCGCTCTGGATGGTGCGCCGCTCGGTCTTCGATAACGCGCTGGCCCAACGCGCCGCCCGCGCCGGCGCCGATCTGCGCGACGGCCTGCCGCTGACGTGCGTGGAGGTGGAGAACGGTCGGCGGGTGCGCGTTCGGGCGGAGGGTAAAGCGGGCACGTGGGAGGCGACGGCGGACAGGCTGATCGGCGCGGACGGCGCGAACGGCATCGTTGCCCGGTCGTTTCACCTGCGCCGCAGCCGCGCGCTGGCTATCGCCATCGAAGCGGAGGTGCCCCATACCTGGGGCGAGGGGCATCCCGAGCTGCGCCGGGATGTCTGCCACCTGGAGTACGGCGCGGTGCGGCGCGGCTACGCCTGGGTCTTCCCCAAAGCCGACCATCTCAACGTCGGCGCGGGCGTGTTCCGTCCGCACAAGGAGGCCGAAAGCGGCGGCAACACGGTGCGCGCGGAACTGCATCGGGCCATTCACGGCTATCTGGAGGCGCTCGGCGTGCCCCGGCGCCCCGACGAGCTCCGCTATTATGCCCATCCGCTGCCCATCTGGAACGGCCTGGATACGCTGCAAACCCGCGATAACCGCGTGCTGCTGGCCGGCGACGCGGCGGGACTGATCAATCCCTGCTTTGGCGATGGCATCCTTCATGCCCTCAAGAGCGGAAAGATCGCCGCCCGCTGCCTTCTGGAGGACAATAGCGCCGGCTACACAAAGGCCATCGCCGCCGAATTCCGCGCCAATTTCGATGCGGCGCTCAAGTTCGCCAAGTTCTTCTATCAGTGGCCGGGCTTCTGCTATAAGCATGGCGTCAAGCGGCCCGGCGCGACCCGCACGGCCACGCGCCTGCTCACCGACGAACTGCGCTTCGACGAGATCGCGGGCCGCGTCCTGCGGCGCCTGCGCGAAGCCATGCGCTCCGACCGCACCGTCGGCACTGCCGTCGAGCCTGCCGAGATGGAATAGACCGGCGCGCCCTGCCGCGCGCCACCAAGCCACCCAGGAAGGAGATTGGACCAATGAACCACGAATCGAACGCGCCCAGGATGGATCGCCGCCGATTTCTGACCCTTGGCGCCGTGACGGGAGCGACCGCGCTCGCCGCCGTTACCGGCATCGAATCGGCCAATGCCGCCGAGCTCCTTGCGCCCCAGGATACGCCGGCCAAAGGCAGCACGCCGCTCACCATTAATGCCATGCCCCTGCCGGAGAAGGTCTTTAACACCGCCGGGGCGGGCATTAGCCGCAAGACCCATGAGGAGCATTACGAGCTCTACAAGGGCTACGTCGCCAAGGTCAACGAGATACGCGGCAAGCTGGCCGGCCTCGGCGTTCCCGACCCGACCAAAGCCAACCAGACGTACAGCGACATCCGCGAGTTGAAGGTGGAATACACCTTTGCGCTCGGCGGGGTCAAAAACCACGAGCTCTACTTCAACCATCTGGGCGGCAAGGGCGGCGCGCCGGATGGCCCCGTCGCCGAGGCCATCAACGCCGCCTTCGGCTCCTACGACAACTGGAAAGCCGATCTCAAGGCGACGGGCCTGGCCGGGCGCGGCTGGGCCTGGCTGGCCCTCGACCATAGCGACGGCAGCCTTTTCAACTACATCGGCGACGCCCAGAATATGTTCCCGGTCTGGGACGCCACGCCCATCCTGGGCCTGGATGTCTACGAGCACGCCTACTTCATTGACTTCGGGCGCAATCGCGGCAAATACATTGACGCCTTCTTCCAGGTGATAGATTGGGACGCCGTCAACGCCAACCTGAAGGTGGCCCGCGCCGTCGCCGACGCCGCCAAAGCCGCCCGCTAGAAGAGAATATAAACCACCTGCTGCGCTAGAGGCACGGAGACACGGAGGAGTCACGGAGAAAGACCAAGAGAAAATCAGACGGGATTAACGAGATTAACTGGATTTCCACCGCACGGCCAAGCCTTTCTCCCTCTTTCTCTAATCCTGTCCATCCAGTTCC